>JAQUAF010000024.1 GCA_028687435.1 Verrucomicrobiia bacterium
CATTCGAGTTTCTGGGATTTACCCACTATTGGGGAATCTCGCGGAAGGGGAGAAAGGTCATCCAACGCAAGACGGCGCGCAAGCGAATCGTGCGAACACTTAAGGGGATGTCGGCATGGTGTCGGGAGAACCGCCACGTCAAGCTCACGGAGCAGTGCCGAAAAATCGGGGCAAAATTGAAGGGGCACTACGCGTACTTCGGGATTACCGGAAACGGCGCGAGCCTTCAAAATGTCTTCGATAAAACCAAGAAAATATGGCATTACTGGCTCAATCGCCGATCCAGATCGCGCTCTGACCTGAATTGGGAACGATTTGGGGAGATGATCGAACAGTTTATGCCGTTACCGATTCCAAGAGTAGTTCATTCCATCTATGCAGCGAAACCATAAACCGAAGAACCGGATGCCTTAATTGGGCTCGTCCGGGTCCGCAGGGGAGCCGCCGGGGAACTGGCGGCTCTACCTAGACAAGAGCCTCTAGAGAATTCGGAGGCAAATTATGAGATTCAACGACATTCATGTCCATTTGTATGAAAAGCAGACCTCTTCGGCGAGGGAGCTTTTAAAGAATATGGATAAACTGGGGGTGGAAAAAGTGGCGCTTCTTTCCTGGTATGGAGACGATTTGCGAAAGCAGAGGGAGAACATTGAAAGAATGGCTTCCCTTGTTGCCGTATGCCCCGACCGGTTGTATGGCATGGCCTGGATTGAGCCGCGAATAAAAACCCCGTTGGATATGTTGGATTGGGCGGTCGAGAAAAAGGGGTGCCGGGGATTCAAGATGATTCCCAACCATTGGTATCCTTACGAGGAACGGATTCTGCGTTATGGGGAAAGGATGGCGCAATTGGATGTCCCTTGTCTGTTTCACTCGGGAATTCTGTATTTCAAGACATTTTCCTCCCGGTTTTGCCGTCCGGTTTATTATGAGGACTTGTTAACCATCAAAAATTTCCGTTTTGCCCTGGCGCATGTTTCCTGGCCGTGGACCGACGAGTGTCTGGCCTTGTTTGGCGAATTTCGCTGCATGCGCGCCCAAGGATGCGCTTCCGCGGAGATGTTCATTGATCTGACGCCGGGCACGCCGCCAAATTATCGGCGGCAGGTTGTTGAGCGGCTGATCACTTTTGGCGCCGAAGATTTCATGTTGTACGGCACGGATGCCAATTTTGATGGGATCATGGACTCGGCAAGAATCAAACGAGGCGATTCATCTCTTTTCAGACAATTGAAACTGGGCAAAAACACAATTGAAAAGATTGCCCGAAAAAATTTCGACCGTTTTTTCAAGGTGTGAATTTCCTGCCCGGTGAACAACCTTCAGCATGACAACCTGAGTATTCATGTTTGAAAATTTGACATCCTTCAAGATCGAGTCCGCCACTTCCGAGCCGGCGCATCGGCAGATTGAGCAGTTTTTGCGGCGGTTGATTGTGTCTGGGAAACTGGCGTCGAATTCGCGTCTGCCGACCACTGCGGCATTGGCCAGGCAGTGGGGGGTTGGGGTTTCGGTGGTTCAGAAGGCGATGGCGCCTTTGGTTGCGGAAGGGCTTCTCGGACGCAGCCGCAAACGGGGGACTTTTGTGCTTCATGAGGCGGGGCGTTTGTCGGTGGCCATTCTTGTGGGGGCGAGATTGACGCAGGAAGGGGCTGCGTTTCCGAGGTCCATCTGTCATCATTTGATGTCGCGTTTGTTGGAGGGGCATCCGGAACTGGCGATCCGGGTTTATGATGGGATCAACGAAATGGCTGTGAAAGATGACATTGCCACGGCGCCGAATTACCAGAATTACCTGCATGATTTGGAGAACAGCTCTTTTCTTGGAGTGATCAAGCTTTTTGGGGAAAGGAATCCTTTGCCGGGAGAAGAGGCCTCCTCGCACCCTCCGGGCATCTGTTTTGGACCTCCGTTGGAAGGGCAGCGCAGCGATGCGATGCTGGACTTTGGGGCTTTTGGGCGGGATGCGGTCAGGTTTTTTGCCGAACGGGGGCGAAGGAAGTTGGTTTATATCCGGACGATCGACAGTCGTCACCCAATGGATGACGATGTGCGTGAGGCGCGTTTGGAGGCGGAACGGCATGAGGGGGTGGAATTGGATGTGATCCAACTGGCCACTTCCAGCGATGCGCCGGCTGCGGCGCGTCATCGCGAAGTCCATGACATTGTTTTTTCGTTGGGCCAGGCCATTTGTTCGGGGGCGCGTTCCGTGGATGGGATGATGATTCCCGATGACGTGGCGGCGCTGGCTTGCTGCATGGCGTTGCAACGGGCCGGGTTGGGGGTTCCGAAGGATCTCTGGCTGGCGGTCATGGCCAACCAAAACATTCCTTATTTTTACGGAACGCCGGTGTTGCGTTACGAATACTCGCCCCGGAGGGTGGCGGATGTCTTGGTGGATTTGTTGTTTCAATATGTCCGGCTGGGGCGGCGTCCGTCCGAGCCGATGCGGATTTCCTCCGAGGGGTGGAATGCGGAGGATTGGCGGTTGATGGAAACTGCGGGTTCCCCGGCTTTGCGGGAAGGGAACGGGAATGACGGGAAAGAGAATGCGGAATTGCGTTTATTGCCGCTTAAAAAAGAGGAGTATCATGAAAAAAACTGAGCATGGGATTTTGTTTTTCGGGCTGCTGATGGCCGGCGTTTTCACGTTGGGATGGTGCGGGGAAACCTCGCGGGAGTTGTTGTTGACGAGCCGCGGCGCCAGCGAATACGTGATAGCGGTTGATCGCGATGGCGCGCCATCTGACCGCTTTGCCGCGGAGGAACTGGCGTCTGTCCTGTGCGAGGTGAGCGGAGCGAAGATTCCCGTGGTGGCGCCTTCCGAGCGGGGGGCGCGCCCATGCGTGGCGGTGGGATTTCGGGCGGCCCAGGCGGTTGCGCCGCAACTGGCCGGGCGCCTGCCGGATTTGGGGCGGGATGGCATTTGCCAGGCGGTGGAAGGGAAGAATTTGATTTTGACGGGCGGAAAGGATTCGCGCCGCGGAACGGTTTATGCGGTTTATAACTTTTTGGAGGAAACGGTTGGATGCCGTTGGTGGACGGCGCAGGCTTCTTATCTTCCGAAAAAGACGGAGATCCGGGTTGCGCCCGGGATGATCCAGCATATTCCTCCCTTCGAGTACCGGGAGCCGTTTTTCTACGAGGTGATGGATGCCAAATGGGCTGCGCGCAACAAGTGCAACGGGCGGCACTACAAGCTGACCGAGGAGATGGGGGGCGGTTTTGTTTATGTGCCGGGCTTTGCCCACACTTTTGGCGAATTGGTTCCGGGGGCAATGTTCAAGGAACATCCGGAGTGGTTTTCGG
Source organism: Verrucomicrobiia bacterium (assembly GCA_028687435.1). GTDB lineage: Bacteria > Verrucomicrobiota > Verrucomicrobiia > JABWAM01 > JABWAM01 > JAQUAF01. The sequence continues at coordinate 3,310 of JAQUAF010000024.1, forward strand.
AGATCAATGGCAAGCGCGTGGGGCCGCCTCAAGCCACCCAACTTTGCCTGACCAATGGGCCTTTGTTGGAGTATTGCATCCAGCGGATCCGGGAGAAGCTCAAGACGGCGCCTCCGGACGCGATTGTTTCTGTGACGCAGAATGATCATGGCGGAAACAGCCGTTGTTTGTGCGCCAGGTGCAAGGCGGTTGAGGACGAGGAGGGCAGTCCCTCGGGGCCGGTGTTGCGTTTTGTGAACGCCATTGCGCAGGCGCTGGAAAAGGAGTATCCCCTCGCGATTTTTGACACCTTTGCCTATCTTTACACCCGCCAGCCGCCCCGTCTGGTCCGGCCCCGTCCCAATGTTTGCGTCCGGCTTTGCAGCATCGAGTGCAATTTTCTTTTTGGCTTGGATCATCCCAGCAACCAGACTTTTGCGAACGATCTTAAAAACTGGTTCAAGATCGCCAAGCGTTTGTACATCTGGGATTACTGCACCAATTTCAGCCATTACCCTTTTCCGTTTCCGGATTTGCGCGCGCTGGCGCCCAATGTCCGGTTGTTCAAGGACAATGGAGTTCAGGGGGTTTTTGAACAGGGCAGTTGCCAGTCGAAGTGCGGGGATCTCAGCGAGTTGAAGGCGTGGGTGCTGGCGAGGTTGTTGTGGAATCCGGCGTTGGACGACAAGGCGCTGGTGAAGGAATTTGTGAACGGTTATTATGGCGCGGCCGGACCGTGGATTGAGCATTATATCAATCGCTTGTATGACGCGGCGATTGCCGCGGGAAAGGAACTGACGATTTATGCCTTTCCCATGGAGGAGGCTTATGGTTTTCTTGATTACGCAACCGTGCGGGAATGCGGGGATTTGCTCGAAAAAGCGGTCAAGGCAGTTGAAAACCAGCCGGATTTTCTGAAGCGGGCGCGGATTGTTCAGGCGGGGCTGCGTTACGCCATGCTGTTGCGCTGGCCGGTATTGGAACAGGAGGCTTGGAGCAAAGGGGAAAAATGGCCTGGAATCGAGGGGGTCAGGGAGGTTTGCCGGGATTTGGACACGGTTTTCACGGAAAACGCCGTGACCCATGTCTCCGAAGCCACTCTCCGGTATGATGCCTGGCGTCCGATCTTGACGTTGCCAAGAACCGCGCCGGTTTTTCCCAAGGTGTTTGAGGGGCTTGCGAGGAATGAACGATATGATCTCCAGGACTATGTTTTGAGGATTTACGACTCGCGCCCTCATTGGGGCAGCGGGACGGCTGACGACAAGGCATCCGACGGTGTGGCGGTGTGGCTGGAGACGAATCACCAGGAATGGGTGGTGCAGGTCAAATTGCCGACGCCGGTTGGCGGGGAAAAGGACATGGAGGCCAAATGGACGGTGTGGGCGGCGGTTCGGGGGGAGGGGTTTTCGCCGGGGAATGATCCCGGTTTCGCGCATGGCATTCATGCTGATCGCAACGCAAAAATCCGAAGGCAGGGAAAGGTGGCGTTGAATGAAATCCGCGCCGACCAGTACCGGCTTTACCGTGTGGCGGATTTGACGGGCGCCCAGTTGAAGGACGCGATTTTCTGGCTGGCGCCCTGCAAAAATCCGGACAAGATCCGCAAACTCTGGGTGGACCGGGTGTTGGTGACGCGAAGCCTGCAGGAGTTGGAAGGCAAAAACGTCATTGATCCGGCTGCTGAAACAAATACGGCGGCCAGATAGAAATTCCGTGCAAGGGCGCATGTGAAACGATATGGGTGATCCATGAAGTTCCGATATTCCAAAAAAACAGAGGTTCTCATGGGGAATTCCCGCGGTTTCACGCTTGTGGAGCTTTTGGTGGTCATAGGAATTTTGTCCCTGTTGGCCGCCTTGCTGTCGCCATCGCTTTCGGTCGCCCGGGAAAAGGCCCGTCAAACCCAATGCCTCAACAATCTTCGCCAGTTGCATCTGGGCGCACAACTCTACATGGGCAGTTGGGATGGCCAATTGATGCCCAACGGCGGCAACGTGGGGGGATGGGATCAATGGAATTCCGACAGCACCATTACCACCTCCTTTTTTGGACAGGGATTTCGCAGTGGCGCCAAGGTTTGTCCAACCGCTGAAAAAGCCTATGCGCGGCCGCTGGCTGGCAGCGCCACCGTGGTTTGCACTTATTCAATCAATGGGTGCATGGGGTATTACGACTCCGTCATTGATCACCATGTCTCATCCGAATCCCAGATTCAGACCAATCCAGCCCAATTGGTTTACGTCATGGATGCCGCCCAGCTTCTGCAATCCGGACAAAATTACGCATGGTGTTACGCCAGCTTTTATAATTTTACCGGTCCCTATATTTTTTGGGGCCATGGCAAGGGCGCCAATGCCGTGTTCTGGGACGGCCATGGCAGTTGGGTCGAACAGGATTCCCTGACTGTTGCCGCCAACCTCTATCCCAGGTAGGAAATTGCTCGAAATTTGCACCGAAATGAAAATTCTTCTCATGGCAAAACGAAAAATAAGTTCCCTCTGCTGTCTGACCCTGGCCACCGGTTGTCTGGCCTCGGGGCTGAGTGAGATTTGTTCTCCGCCGCCCATTGGCTGTTGGCCTTTGGACGAGGGGAGCGGGGAAAAGGCGACGGATCAATCGAAGAACCGGGTTGATGGAGGGATTCAACGTCCCGAGTGGGTGCAAGGTTCGGCGCTTCCGGCTTTGGAACTTGTGCGTTTTGCCGGCTGGGTGGCCTTGCCGGTGCGCGCCGCATCGCTTTATAAAATGGAAAAGGCATTGACCTTGGCGGCCTGGATCAAGCCGGACCGGGTGGATTTGTGCCAGGCGATCGTGGCCAACGGCGGACCGGGGGTTTCGGGGTACACCTTGCTGATTGAAAAGGGAAAAATCGGTTTTGGGGCGAATCTGGGAAAAAACAAAAATTTCGCGGCCTATTCCCCACAGGTTTTGACGCCGGGGGTGTGGAGTCATGTGGCGGCCAGTTTTGAGGCGGATGGCAATGTGCGCCTTTATCATAACGGACAGGAGATTTTTAAAACTCCATCCGAGGGAAAAATCCGGTATGAGCCGGTTTGCGCTGGCGCCACTTTGCATGTGGGACGGCTCACTTATTGTATCGCCAACTGTTACGGCGGGTTGATTCGCAATGTCATGCTTTTTGACCGTGCGCTGGCGGATGGGGAAGTGGCGAAGTTGCACCAGTCAACCCGGGATGTGGCCTCGATTCAAGGGGAGGTTTATCGGGATCGATGGTTGAAGCGTTGCAATGCCGTTGTGCGCGGAAGCGTTGAGGATGACAAGGGCGTGAAAACTCCGGCGATTGTCAGCATCCGGGATGAAAAAGGCCGGTTTTATGGGCCGGAAAAACTTTTTTATCCCGTCCGGGGCGGTTTTGTTTGCACCAACGGCGAATTCGAGGTCCGTGTGCCATCCGGTCGATGCAAAGTGACGGCCATGCGCGGGCCGGAATGGCGTCCGGCTGAAACGGAACTGGTTGCGCGTCCGGACGCGCCTGTCCAGGGCGCATTGCGGCTGACGCCTTTTGTGGATATGGCGTCCAAGGGGTGGGCCGCCGGGGAGCATCATTATCATTTCCGCACCCATGGGGATCAGATTGACGGGGTGTCGCCGACCTGGCCGGAAGTCTGCGCGGCGGCCAAGGCGGGGGGATTGAAGTATGTGAGTTACACTGAATCTCCCCAAAATCCTCCGGTAAACGAGGAAAACTTTTTGGCGCGCGAGGGCGGTTTTGAGGGCCGGAGCCACATGAACATGGGCGGGCATTATGTTTTCATGGGAGCGCGCGAGTATCCGCGAGCGATCACCTGGGGATTTCGCGAGGCGGCCCGGTTGAATATGGCGGGAGTTTTTGGCACTGGCGAACAATGGGGGGAGGCGAAAATTTTTCAGCCGGGATTGACCCTTGCCCGGGATATGGTGGTGGCTGCGGCGCTGGGGAAGCATGCGATTTGGGATGTGGTGAGGCCCGAGTCGAACGGAAAGGATGTGACATCTCTTTGGTTTCAGCAGGCTTGGTATCGGTTTTTGAATTGTGGTTTCCGGGTGGCGGGCAGCGGATTCACCGATGGGGATCTCAATCTGCCCAACATCCAAGGGGGATTTCCCGGCACGGGCAGAACCTATGTGAAGATTGCTTCGTTGAGTTGGAAGGAAATTGAGGATGCGTATCGCCAGGGGCGGATGATGGGGACGAACGGGCCGCTGCTTTTGTTGAAGGTGAACGGACAGGACCCTGGCGCCGTTGTGCGGATGGATAAACGCGGACAGACCGCGGTTGTGGAGTTGGAAACCCATGCGCAGGGCGGAGTTGATGCCGTGGAGTTGATCCAGAATGGACAGGTGATCAAGCGGTTCGAAGGGCGCGGGGAGCATCAGGAGGATCGGTGCGAAATTCCGATTGAGAAGACCTGCTGGCTGGCCGCCAGATGTTGTGGAAAATCGAACAATTTCTTTGGAGTGTTTGCCCACGCCAATCCTGTTTATGTGCAACTGGCGGATGAACCAATCAAACCCTGTGCCGGTGATGTGGAATTTTTCCTGAAATGGATCGAGGATTACCGGCGGCTTTTGTCCCAGCCCGAAAAATGCACGCCGCACTTTGTTGATGTCTCGTGTTTTGACGAGGTGAAGGCGGGATTGTTGGAGGCTGAGAAATGTTACAAGGATTTGCCGGCGCATCCGAGGAAATGGGAATGAAGAACGTGAAACTTCCTTTCATTTACGGCGCCCAGTATTACCGCGCTCCCACGCCGTCGCGGGAACATTGGAGCGAAGACCTGCGGACCATGGCGGATCAGGGGTTCAACCAGGTGAAGTTCTGGGCCCAGTGGCGCTGGATGAATCCCGCGCCGGGGGAGTTTGTCTTCGACGATCTGGATGAGTTGATGGATCTTGCGCGCGAGGCGGGATTGGGAGTGACGATCAATGTCATTTTCGACGTGGCGCCGGTCTGGCTGTTTGCGAAACATCCCGGCGCCCGCATGATCATGGCGGACGGACGGGTGGTGGAGGCTCGCCCCATCATGTGCCGGCAGATTGGCGGATATCCGGGGCCTTGTTACCGTCATCCGGACGCCCTGGAGCTTCGCCGGGAATTCATGCGGCGGGTGGTGGCGCAATACCGGGGCCATGCGGCGCTGGACATGTGGGATGTGTGGAACGAACCCGAATATTCAGCCATCTGGAGGGAGCCGAAGGAGGAAACCCTGCTTTGCTATTGCGACGCCTGCCGGAGAGGGTTTCTGGCCTGGTTGAAATTCAAGTATGGAGAGCTGGCGCGTTTGAACGCGGTTTGGGGCAAACCCTATCGCGATTGGGATGAGGTGGAATTGCCGCGCGACCGCCGGATTTTTCCCGAGATGATCGATTGGCGGCTGTTTCACCAGGAAACGTTGGCCGGGGAAGCCCGCTGGCGGGTGGAGGAAACCAAGGCGTTGGATCCGCGTCACGCTGTTTATTTGCATCCGGTTCCCAACACCCATTCCGCCCTGAACGGTATTACAGGAGTGGATGATTTTCAACTGGCCGAAGGGTGCGATTGTTTTGGCGGAACGACCAATGGCGGCGCTTTTTCAACGCTGGCCGCGGTGGGAGCGGCAAAAGGGCGTCTTTGTTACAATGTGGAAAGCCATTTGCGCTATGGCGACACGTCCGCGTATCCGGCGCAGCTTTCCCTTCGGGATTTTGCGCGGGCATTTGTTCCCCAATTGGGTTTGGGATTGCGCGGTTTTCTTCACTGGCAGTATCGCGCGGAAACCCTGGGCGCCGAATCGCCGGCGTGGGGTTTGCTGGAATACGACGGCAGCCAGGGATCGGCATTTGAAGGCGCTGCGGCTTTCTGGAAAAGACTGAAACCTTTTGCCGACCGTCTGTTGCAGGCGCCGCCGGAACCGGCGGAGGCGCTCATTTTGCGTTCATCGGCAAATGAAATTTTCAATTGGTGCAAGGAGGGCGCGCTGACGCATTTGAGCCGTTCTTGCAATGGTTATATTGAGTATTTGTATCGTCGAAATGTCCGGGTGGGATTGCTCGACGTGGAGGATTTTCGCCGCAATGGGATGCCCGGGGGGGTGAGGTTGCTGGTTCTGACACAAATGGAGGCGCTGGACCGGCGTCTGGCTGAACGGTTGAGGGAGTGGGTGGCGCAAGGAGGGGTGTTGTTTGCCGAAACCCGGACCGGCGCGTATGACACGGAGACTGGACGGTATGGCGGGGTTCCGCTTCCAGGGGTGGGGATGGCGGAGGCGTTTGGGATCAGGGAACGCGGCGCGACAGCCGTTTCGCATCTGGCATTTGCCCAAGCCGAAGGTTCAAGCGCGGATCAGGGAGGGGCGGATGACGTTTCCAAGGCTCGAAGGGCTTTTGGAGGAAAGTCTGGAAACGTGGTGGAGGCCCTGACTCCGCAAGGGGAAAAGATATGGGGCTGGGGCGCTTATGGTGAGATTGAAGGGGATGATGCCGTGCCATTGGCGGCTTGTCAGGGGCGTCCCCCGTGTTGTATTGCCAAAAAAGCGGGCGCAGGGGAGATCGTTTATGCGGGGTTGCGGATGCTTTTTCCGGATTTTGGAAGAGGTGAACCGTGGCGGGACAATGCCGTGTTGGAACATTGCTTGAGCCGATCCGGCGCGCGGACCAGCGAAAAAATGGGGGTGCAGCCGGTTGCGGGCGTGCGAGTGGATCGGTTGGATGCGGGTGATGGCGTGGCATGGGCGGCGTCCAGCTTTCTCCGCGAAAAATGCCGGGTGAAACTGCCCGGCGGCGAACCATTGTGGGCGGTGTTCGATGAAAAGGAGGTTTCATCCGGGGTGGCGTTGGAGGCCGGCCAGGCCGAAATCTACGTGCCGTTGCGATGGCGGCAAAAGTGATTCCGCTAATGTTTTTCTAACAGTCTTCAGTCTAAACACCTGATAAAAAAATGAAAAAGTATCCTGATACGAAAAAAACGGATGGAATGGCCTGTTTTCTGGCATTCCTTTTGATTGGGGCTTTGGCCGGAAATGTTTTCCCGCAGGAACTCCTGCCCGGCAAATGGCAGAATATCACTTATCGCGGCAAGCCGGTTTTTGCCCAGGAAGACGGGGGGGTGGTCATTGAGGGCGCTTCTGCGGAGGATTCAGGTTCCTGGTATCAGATTTTTCCCGTAACCGCCAAAGGTTGGGGATTCGGCTTTTCGTGCGAGGTGGAAACACGGGGTTTGGAAGGGCACGGGGTCCGGTGGTATGTGACGTTCAAGGATGCGGGGCAAAAAGTCGTCAAGGAATCCTTGGGAGTGCCATGCAAACAAAAGGATGGAAAACAAAAACTCTCGCTCCGAGTGAAGACGCCGGAAGGCGCGGCGACCATGGTGGTGCGAATCAATCTGGATCGGTCCAAGGGGCGCATCAAGGCGAGTCAATTCCAGATCAGGGAAGCCCGGGAGGACGAGGATGCGGTGATGGTGGAGGGCCGGGTTTTGTGCGATGACAACCAGAACAGGACGATTGACGAATCCGATCCGGGGATTCCCAACGCGGTTGTTTCAGACGGGGTGGAACTGGCGGTGACGGATCAAAAAGGAAATTTTCAGTTCAAACATTCGGTTTCGGTCGGGGGAACCGGACAGTCTTTTCAGGTCTTTGTGTCGGTTCCGTCCGGATTCGAGCCTGTGCATCGGAAGTCATGGTTCCAAAGCGTTTCCGTTGTCCCGGATACCCCGGCACGCGCGCAACTGCTTTTGAAACGAGTGACCCGCAACTGCGAAAATTTTTCGTGGGCTCACATTTCCGACACCCACCTGCAGCCTGAGGAGCCGGCGGTGAGCGGCGCAACGAGTTTCATCTACCGGTACGCCAGGGGCAGCCGGACGTGGGATGCCTTTTTCGGAACGATCATTCCCCGGGTTCTGAAAGACGCGCCCGCTTTTGTGGTGGACACGGGGGACATCGGTTTGAAGGAATGCAGCGCGGATCCGGCGGCCGACACCCGGAAATATGGCGACCGGTTGCAGCAGATCGATGCGACGATTTACACGGTCCAAGGCAATCATGACGGCATGGAAATCCTCGAGTTGTGCCCTCCTTATTACTCATTCAATTACGGGCGGTTTCATTTTGTCTGCCTCAACCGTTTCTTCGACGGTTTTCCCGATCGCTCGTTCAAAACCATGTTTGAATGGGTGAAAAAGGATTTGCGGGCCTGTCCCAAGGACACGCCAGTGATTGTCATGGAACACATGCATTTTGGGGCTGACCGCCATCCCAATCTCGAAGCGTTCATGGACGCGGTGGCGGGCGCCAATTTGAAGGCGGTTTTCTTTGGACACACCCATGGCATCATGGTTTGTCCGTTGCCCAATGGGATTCCCCAGATTTGTACGCCTTCCGCCAATTATGGCGGCGGATGGTGCAATTCTTACGACGGTTATCCGCCGACTTATCGCGTTGTCCGGATTGAAGGCGACCGGATCGTTGAAAGCGCCGCGCGGACTCTGGAGGGTGATAATCCGCTTACCTTTGTCACGCCCCAGCATCGGATGGTGTTGGATGGAATGATGTTTCCATACATGAACGCATCCAAGGATTGGGACGGAATCCTGCGGGTCAACTATTTTGATTTCGGGTATGACAAGATCGCCTCGATGGAATGGTCCCTGGATGGAGGAGAGATGCAGCCCATGAAAAAGGGGCGTGTTGCGTCTTTTTGCCAGGGATCGTGGACAAGCCAGAAGGACATCCGGCAGGGAATGGCGAAAGGCAGGCATGTTTTAAAGGTGCAGGCCCGAAAGGAAAATGGCGAGAGCCGGACGGCTGAAATCGAGGTTTTTACCGATGCAGACCTGTTGGCCGGCAGGAACATCCTTCCGAATCCTTCGTTTGAAGAAGCCGGGCAGGATGGCAGGAGCCCCGCGGGATGGGCCGCTCCAGATGGAAAACAGGTGGAATGGGTTGACGGCGTTGGACATGCCGGGAAGCGGTCGCTTCGCATGAGTCTGGAACCTTACAAGTGGGTGGAGCTTCTGCCCGGAGGCATCGAGGTGGATTGTTCCAAACGGTATCACCTCACGGTTTGGGTCAAGGGAGAGAATGTGACGGATTGCAGTTATGCCATTTTTTCCGGTTTCAGCGATGCGCATATCACCCGGCTGCCTGCGGGAACTTATGATTGGCGGCCGGTGAATGTTCAATTCCGGATCAAGCCGGGGATAACAAGGATATCCTTGTTCATGGCCAACTGGAAAGCCGGGGCGCAGGCCGCTTCGATCTGGGTGGATGACCTGAGCCTGAAGGCGGTTGAAAATTGAGCGGCGGGAAAACCAAATGGCGTTTGTGGGATCTGATATTGGAGACAGGGAACCGAAACGAAAAACAGGAGATCAATGATGAAAAAGTGTGTGTTTTTATTGGGATGGGTTGTTTGCCTGACAACGGGATTTGGCTTTGATCTGGCCAGGGATGGCGCGCCGCAGGCGGTCATCTGGCTGCGGGAAGGGGCCAATCCCGCCGAGGAACGCGCGGCGGCCGAACTGGCGAAATATGTCAAACAGATGAGCGGGGCGGATCTGGCGGTGAACCGGGGCGCTACGGTTGCGGCCGGGCAAAATGCGATTGTGATCGGGCTTCAGGAAAAACATCCCGAAATCCGCCGGTTGCTGGATGCCGGCGGGATTTCCGGCGGGGCGTTCAAGGAGGCGGACGGCGACGCGTTCTTGGTGAAAACCTCGCGGGACGGCAAACGCCTGGTTCTGTCTTCCCGGATGGATCGGGGGGTGCTTTATGCGGTGTATCATTTGCTGGAGAAGCATTTTGGGGTGGGATTTTTTTGGGAGGGTGACCGCGCGCCGGCTCGAAAGAGTCTGGCGTTGGGGCGTGTTGACGAGCGGGAGGTTTCCCGTTTTCGGATTCGCCAGTATCCGCAGGAGTGCACCTATGCCTACACCTGCCGTCTTTGGACCCTGCCGGACTGGGAGAAGGAAATCGATTGGATGTTGAAAAGAAAATTGAACACGCTGCTGATCAGCGCGGATCTTGGCCAGAACTGCGATTGTTTGCTGGCGCATCCCAGGGACATCGCCCAAAAGGCCAGAAATCTGGGGTTGGAGGTTTGCCTGTTTGTGCCGCCATGGGATTATCTGGCAGAGAGCGAGAAAACGGTGGGCGGACGGGAACTGCGCACGGTGCCCGCGCAACAAGGGGGTGATCCGGTGGTGCGTTTGTTGCACCCGGATGATCCGCTTTTCAAAGAGCGTCTTTCCAATGTGATCCGGAGCTATGTGCAGGCGTGTGGAACGGGCCTGGTTTACAAATTGCATCCGTACGGCGAATTGATGATCCGTCTGCCTGAACAGGAGGAGCGCGACATCTGGACCGCTTATGCCCGCGTGGTGACGGAATGTGTCCGGCAGACTGATCCGACCGGGCGCATTTACATCTACGGATGGAGTTTCATGTTTTTCAATTGCAAGTGGAGAAAAACCGATGCCCATGCCTTTTTGGATGGATTTTCCTCGAGCTCGGTCACCGTGGGGGATGCGTGGGCGGAGAAATATCCGCTCTTCAACACGTTGGACTGGTTTTGGTCCAAGGAGTGGTTGTATGGCGTCATTTATCTCTTTGGCGGAGATGACTCGATGAGGGGCGACCTGAGAAATCTGGCCCGCCAGATGACCGAAACAGCAGGGGATGCCCGCGCGGCGCATTGTGTCGGCGTGGATCTCAACCCGGAAATCACCCATTACAATCCGGTGGGATTTCATTTGCTGACATCCTTGGCTTGGAATCCGAAGGATGTGGCGTTTGATCAATGGCTGGCGGACTATGTCAAACATCGGTATGGCGAAGCGTCTTTTGCCAGGGCGTCGGAGGCCATGAGGTTGGTTGCGGACGCGGTTTACAGCGGGATTGATGGTTCCGAAGCCTTTTATCAACATCGTCCCATGCCGGTTCCCGAAGGGGTTTACCTGACGCCGATCGCAAAGTCCTGCTGGATGTCAGGCGGGTTGTTGGAGTTGAGGAAGGCCCTGGAGATTCTCCTTTCCATGCAAGCGGAACAGAAGGACAATCCTTGTTACGAACGGGACGTGGTGGATGTCACCCGCCAGTATCTGACCGAGTTGTACAACCGTTATTTCATGCAGGCGCAGACGTCCATTTGGCGAAAGGATCCGGCGGCGCTGCAAACCGCCCGGGCGCGGATGGATCGGATTCTGGATCAAGTGCTGGATTTGTTGAAAGCCTATCCTCCCTATCAGGTCCGCACCCTGCTGGCCGGAGTGGGAGATGGGAAGCGAAAACATCCTTATGCGTACTATGAGAAAATGGCCAAGGATTCCATGCTGACCTATGCCTCGAAAGAATGGCTTCTGGATTATGCCAGCAAGGACATGTATGAGTTGGTAAGGGATTATTACCGGCCCAGGATGGATGTTTATTGGAATGCCGCCGGGAAGGTTGTTCAAACAAAGGCCAAATTCAAGGAGGATGCTTTTCTGGCGGATTTTCGCAAGGTCGAGAAAGACTGGCTGGACAAACCGCTGGCGCCTGTTCCACCTGCGGAAGGCAAGATGGTGATGTCCGTGGCATCCGGCATTTTGAGGAATTTGAAACAGGAACGGTTGGATGACTGGGTGGATTCCCTGACGCGGACGCCCTTGAAGGATGTGGTGAATGTTGGAGAGGACACGGACATGGCCGGCGTGGTTTGGAGCGAGGAATTTGATGACGTTCAGCGGTGGAAACGCACCTTTTATGAAGGCGGCAGCCTGACGGCGAGCCAGGGCGTTGCATCGATTGCGCCCGCGGAGAAAACCGGCGTTTGTTTTTTTGCCACGGTGGGGTTGCCGATTGAAAAGACGCCTGCGCTGGCTTTCCGCTCGCGACGCAAGCCGGCCGCCGATCCCGGGCATGAGCGGACGGCTGTGACCGAGCCTTTTGTCTTGTGGGTGGCTTGGGAGGATCAGAATGGAAAGGCGTGGCGGAGCCGCCTCTGGAGTGAGTCGTGCAACGGGGAATGGAAGACCGTGACCTTGGATCTTCGGAGGATTCTCTCGGTCCTGTCCCCGCCCAAAACGGTGAAGGAAGTGTGGATCGAGAATATGGCGAACGCCCAAACCGAATGGGATTGGATCAGGCTGGGAACCCGGAAATCCAACAACCCTCAAAAATAGGATTTGCCTGTCAAGAGGATGCAACCACTGGATTAAGGAGAAAGACAGGAGACAATGCCCGCGGCTTTGCGGATCAGAGAAAGATCTCGTGAAACCAAGATGCACCCATGACATGAGGCGGTTGCCAGGATGATGGCATCGGGTATCCTTAAACGGTGTTTTTTTCGCAGGGAAATTGCGGTGGCTTCGATGCTTGTGGAAATGGGTAACACCCGCACTCGATTGAGAAAGGCGATAATGCGTTGTTCTTCGTCAGGCTGGATATCCGGAAAGCTTAGAAGTTCAATCCGGGTGATCTGGCTTGCGAACAAATGTCCGCTGGCCAAATTGACTTTGTATAGTGTCCGAGCAGCCGGTTCACCCTTCAATAGTTCGATGACAATGTTGGTATCGAGAAGAAAATCAGGACCACTCATCCCGGAGCCTCCGTTGCGTTTCGATGGAATCTCCCTCGAACGTCTTGGAGTCTCTTAGACAACCGATCAGATCGTCAAGGGAAGTGTCCTTGGGGATCGAACATGATTCGATAATCAACACGACATCGGCTTCACCTTCCGGGGTTTCCGGCGGCAGATCCAAATCAATGCGCACATGCCGATTTTTTGGAATTAACCAGTGTTGGGTTAGCGTTTGCATCGCCTTTAACAATCCTGCCTACCGTATCATGTTCGCAATCGCAAGTCAAAGACAGCGAGTTTGTATCGCGAGATTTGAAAAATAGGACTGGATCAGGTTGGGAACCCGGAAAACCGTCCCACCCAAACGCTAACATTGGCCTTCAGCCTTTGAAATAAAGCTACTTGAGCCCGCGGAAGAAATCCTTCCACTGGCATCCGAGCGCCCGTTTCAAACCGAGGAGCACGCAGAACGACGCATTGCCTGTGCCATTTTCCATTTTTTGGAGATAGCGGGGATGAATTTCGGCCAGCACGGCCAATTTGACCTGGCTCAGTTTTTTGCCGACCCGCATCCGGGCAATGTTGCGTCCCAGCACGATCATTTCTTTTGGAGCAGCTTGCATGATGGAACCCTCCTGTTGTTTTGGCGAACCGTCTGCAATATCATGCCAAAAAGCATATTTTGCAACGCCTTAAATAACGCGAAATGAGGGCGCGTCTTTGGGGGCGACGGCAGGGATGGCCGGCTTTTTTTAGCGCGTTTTTTTGGGGGAGTGTTCCGGTTTGCCCGTGGCGGTCTGCTGCTCATGTTCCCGGAGTTCGAAGAGAATGGGGCATCCGACAAGGGGATTTTCCTTGCGCAACTGGTTGACCAGATAGCGTCCATAGGATTCCACCCACAGATCCTTGCGGTTGATGAAGGCCATGAAGGTGGGGGTGTTGGCGCCGGTCTTTTGGGTGACGTAGTAAATCTTGAGCCGTTTGCCCTGGCGCATGGGGGGCTGGACGCGTTCCTGGGCGCGGGCAATGACCCGGTTCAAAACGCCGGTGGTGAATCGAAAGCGCCGGGCCTGGCAAACTTGGTCCACCGCTTTCCAGACGTCCGCAATACGGTAACCTTGGAGGGCGGAGGTGTATAGAACAGGCGCATAGTCGAGAAACGGCATATGTTCCAGCAGCGCCTTGGTGTATTCCGATTGCGAGGTCACGCGGCGGTTGACTTGCCGGGAGAATGCCTCCTTGTCAGGCGTGGCCATGCGGGTGACTGTTTTCTTGACCTCATTCAGATCCCACTTGTTGACCACCAGGACGCAGGGTTTCTGATGTTCCAGAATGAGGCTGGCAATTTCGTGATCGTGGCGGGTGGGGCCGTCCTTGGCGTCAAGAACCAGGAGAACCATGTCGCTGCGGGCGATGCTTTTTTCCGCCCAGTGGCGGCTGTACATTTCCACATGGGTCTTGATCTTGCGTTTGTGACGGAGGCCGGCGGTGTCGGTCAGGATATATTTGCGGCCGCGGGCTTCGATGGCCAGATCCACCGAATCCCTTGTGGTGCCGGGGATTTCGCTGACGATGACCCGTTCCGCGCCGAGCAATTGGTTGACAAGGCTCGATTTGCCGACGTTGGGGCGTCCGATGACTGTGAGGCGGGGCGTGGGGTTTGCCGCGCGCGAGGTGAGGGGAGTGTACCGCCCGACAACACGGACGGAAAGGGTTTCGTCGGGCGCCTCTTTTGCCGCCTCGGCTTCGAGCGCCTGCCAGAGCGAATCGATGCCGCGTCCGTGGGCGGCGGAAACCAGGAAGACAGGGGTGATGCCGAGCCGGTAAAAATCAGTGGCGCGTTCCTCGTGGCGCGGCAGATCGAGCTTGTTGATGACCAGCCATGCCGGCTTTCCGTTTTTATGGAGTTTGGCCGCCACATCCTGGTCAAGGGAAGTGATGCCGTTCAACCCGTCCACAACCATGAGGATGATGTCCGCGCTGGCGGCGGCGATATCCACCTGCATTTCCACTTCCTGGGCGATGACCTTGGGGGTGGTTTCCTCGTGAAAGAGGCCTATGCCGCCGGTGTCAACGAATTCGAAACGATGCCCCTGCCGGGTGACGGTGGCGGAAATCCGGTCGCGGGTGATGCCGGGCTGGTCGTGGACGATGGAAATGGCCCGGCCGACAAGGCGGTTCAGGAGAGCCGACTTGCCGACATTGGGCCGGCCAACGATTACCACGTGTTTCATAGGCGCCGAGATTCAAGGTTTGGAGGGAAAGGTGCAAGATTTAAGATTGATGGTTTTTGATTTTGCCTCTGGATTCCCGCTTTCGCGCATAGGCGTCAAGCTAATTGAGATCCTTTCCTGGGAACGAGGGCGTCCTGCCCAACGCCGCTAACATTTGCCCAATCTGGGACCATTCCGTTCTGTTGGAAGCGGTGCGGGAGCCCCGCCCTCCATTGTCTGCACGGTAAAAAATGGAGGGCGGGGCTCCCGCACCGCCTATGATAGAGATATGATTCATTGATTCCTTAGGTTGACGTGTATGCGCTTTCGCGGGAATGACGGTGGATTGAGATGCATGCAGACGTAAAATCTGAAAGAAAACCCGTTTTTCGTCATTCCCGCGAAAGCGGGAATCCAGCATGAATTATCTCCGCGCAATCACGGGCGGCCATCCGCCGAAGTGTTTTCCCGGGCCAGGTGTTCGCAGCCTTTGAGGTCGAGTTTGCCGGTGCTGAGGGTGGGGATTTTTTCGACCCGCTTGATGGCCTTGGGGATCCAGAGATTGGGGAGGCCGGCGGAGGTCAGTTTTTCGCGGACTTGTTCAAGGGTGATTTCCACAGCGCTGAGGACGAGAAGCGCTTCGCCTTTGACGGGGTCGGGCACGCCGACGACCACCAGGGGTTGGGTTTCGGCATTTTGCAGCCCCAGCAATTCGATGAGGCGTTGTTCCACGGTTCCGTGGGGAACCATTTCGCCGCCGATTTTCGAGAAGCGGGAAAGGCGTCCTTCGATGTAAAGGAATCCGTCTTCGTCGAATCGTCCCAAGTCGCCGGTTTTGAACCAGCCGTCCTGGAGGACTTCGCGGGTACGGGCCTCGTCATTGAGGTAATGGGGGAAAATATTGGCGCCACGCAGGTGCAACATGCCGGTGGCGGTGATGGGAAGTTCCTTGCCGGTGTCGGGATCGGTGATCCGGGCGGTGATGCCCGGGAGAAGCCGTCCCACCGAACCCAGGCAATGTCCGATCTGGGGTTCGGAACCGGGGAGGGGACGGGGAGGGTCTTCCCGGTTGACGCTGACCACAGGGGTGGTTTCCGTGAGGCCGTACCCCTCGTGAATTTCCTTGCCGAAACGTTCAAGAAACGCGTTGAAGATATCGCGGGGAAGTTTTTCAGCGCCGGCAACAATCAGCCGCAATGAGCGGAAATGTTCCGGTTCCACCTTCCGGATATAAGAGCGGAGAAATGTGGGGGCGCCGATGAGAACGGTGGCCTTTTCGTCGCGGATGGCGTCGCCGACTTTTTTGACTTCGAGAGGCGATGGCACGGTGACCAGCCGGACGCCTTCCAATGCGGTGTACCAGAGGGTCACGGTGTAGCCGAAGCTGTGGAAGAGGGGCAGGCAGCCGAGCATGACATCGCCGTGGCGCATGATGTTGGAGGCGGCGATCTGGGCGACGTTGCCCAGCACGTTGCGATGGGTGAGCACCACGCCTTTGGGATCGCCGGAACTGCCGCTGGTGAAGAAAAGGATGGCTTCCCTGCCGTTGCCTTTGGTGGGGGTGCCGATCATGGCGGCCAGCACCCGGGACGGCAACAACCATGCCGCGGCGAACCAGGCCATGATGGAGAATTTGCCGCACGCTTTGATTTCCTGGACAATGTCGAGGGTGTTGTTGGGAATCCAGGGGAATTCCGTGAAGCGATCCTGCAGGGGCTTTGCGCTGACAAGGGTCTTGATGCCGCCGCGTTCGAGGGATGCCACGGCGGCGGAGCGTCCGACGGTGAAATTGAGATTGACCGGGACCTTGTCCGCGATGGCGAGCGCGAAATTGGCGACGGCGGAGCCGATGCCGGGGGGGAGAACGACGCCGATTCGCGGCGAGGACAGGTTCTTTTTCCACCGTTGAGCGAGCGCAATGGAAACGGCCAGCGTCATGGCTCGGGAGAGGCGGCGGGGTTTGGGGAAAGTGTCCACCAGATAGTTTTTCCACGGTTTGCGCGAGAGGGCTTGCAGACAGGCGTAGCCCAGATGCCCCCGCAATTCCGGACGCCGGCTGAAGGATTCCTCATTCAAATCCAGCAAGTCCTTCCAGACTTTGACTTTGACGGCCGCTTCCGGAGCAATGGGTTTGCCGATGTTGACCAGCACGGGGTAGGGCCAGTGGCGGGGGATTTTGAGGAAGAAACGGTTTTCCGAAAAGGAAAAGATGGAACCCCAGAGACAATCCATGAAGATGGGAACCACAGGGGCGTTGCCATGGCGGGACATGAGTTCGAAGCCTTTGCGGAGGCCCATGAGCGCGCCGGTGCGGGTAAGCTGGCCTTCGGGAAAAATGCAGACCAATTCGCCGTCCTTGAGGGCGTCGGCGACATGGCGGATGGCGTCCTTGGCGTGTTTGGAGGAGATGGGGATGACATTCAGGATGCGAAAGACCCATCCCAGATACCATTTGCGATGAAAGCCCTCGTAAGCCACGAAACGGATGGGGCGGGGACAGACGGTTTGCAGCACGATGGCGTCGATGTAGGAGACATGGTTGCAGGCCAGCAGGGCGCCGCCTTTGGGGAGATTTTCCAAGCCAAGCGTTTCGATGCGGTAAAAACAGCGGGTGACAAAAAGGACGCTCACCCGCAGCAGACTTTCGGGCAGCAGCCATACGACATAGAGGGCGACGGCCAGGCTGGGCAGAATCAAGAGCATGAATTGCCGGCAGGCGTTCAGATGCAGTTTCTCGGCCAGCAGGTAATAAATGCCCACCGCGATGATGCCGCCAAGATTGGTGAGGAGATTGGTGGCGGAAATCACGCGCGCCCGACGGTCGTCGCCCGCCCGATTTTGAAGGAATGCGTTCAAGGGAACCGTGAATGTGCCGGCAAAGAAACCGAGGATCATCAATCCTGCATAAAAAGGAGGGGATTTGGGGGCGGTCAGGCTCAGGATTGCCAGTCCGGCGGTCAGGCCGGCGCCGCCGATGGGAATCAGTCCCAACTCGATCTGTTTCCGGCAAAACAATGCGGTGGCCACGCTTCCCAATGCCACGCCGCCGCCCAACATGCCCAGGAAAATGCCGGTGTCGCTTACCGCACCCACCTGGCCGGCATGCAGTTCCTTGCCGAGTTGGACAAAACTCAGGTAGAGGAGGCCGCCGAAGGAATAGAAATAGGCGATGCCCAAGGCCGCCAGACGGAGGGGTTTTTCCCGCCAAAGTTCGCCGACTTGGGAGAAGTGCCGCCAAAGCATGCCGATTTCAAAAGGTTCCGAACTCTGGGATTCCGTTTTATGCACCCCTTGAAAGATGCTCCAGGCCAGGATTGCGCCGGCGGTGAGAATGCCCGCTGTCTGGAATCCCCCGAGCCAGTAGTTGTGGGCGGACCGGGACAGATGGTCGAAAAGCTGTCCTCCAACCACGCTGCCAAGAAGGATTCCCACGATGGTGAGCATTTCAAGCCAGCCCACGGCCATGCCCAGCCGTTCCGAACCGACCAGTTCCTTGAGGATGCCCTGCTTTGCCGGGGAGAAGACACACGCCTGCACGGCGAGCAAAAAGAAGCCCAGCACAGCGCCCCACAGGCTTTGGCAAAAGACCGATCCCACGATCCAGAACATGATGGCCACCTGCGCCATCAGGGCAAGATTCAGCACTTTTTGTTTGGGATAACGGTCGGCAAGCCAGCCCACGGTGGGGGCGAAGAGGATGAAGGGGAGCACCAGCGCGGCGGCCAGAAGGCTGATAACCTTGGTGGCTTGGTTTGCAGGGAGTGAATACTGCGCCAATCCGATGAGCATGAGTTTTGCGGCATTGTCGTTGAAAACCACCTGGGTTTGGGCCGCAAGCAGACTCCATAGGGAACGATTGGAAGATGGGGGAGTCGTCATAGGGGAGTGGGGTAAGGGGGATAAAAGGCACTAAGACACTAAGGCACTGGGGCACTAAGGGAAAATTGGAGAGGGATACCTTGATTGCGGTAATGTGTTGTTTGCGGATCGAAAAAACGGAGGTTTCATTGGAGAAATCCAGCATTTCCTTCTAGCCTTCAGCTTTTGATCTATCAATCTTTTAACTTTCACCGATGCCATACGCTGTGGTTTTCGATGGTCCGGCCATGGTAGAGGGTGATGGCATTTTGCCGGTTGTCCGTGGCGGTCTTGTGAAGGGGAATTTCTTTGGCGAATTCCCGGAGTTGACGCAGATACTCATCCGGATTGGTGGAAAAAATATCGTTGTGACCGGCGGTTTCAACCCACCATGCCTTTTTGGGGCCTTGATAGGAGGAAAAGAGTTTTTTGCCATGACTGTTGGGAATCACCTCATCTTGCATCCCGTGGATGACCAGCAGAGGGCAGCGGATTTGGTCCAATCTTTTCAAATTGGGAAATTGGTCGAAGGGAAAGAGGGGAAAGGGGATGGGAACGCGAAAGGCGCTGGTGAATCCGCTTTCCACCACAAGGCCGCCGACAGGTTCATGGGCGGCCAGCCATGTGGATGGGCCGCTTCCGAGGGACCGTCCCATGACCAAAATATTTTCGGGTGGGATGCGCAGATTTTGTGTCAGGTGTTTATATGCGGCATCGACATCCTGATAGAGTCCTTTTTCGGTGGGTTTGCCTTCGCTGTGTCCATAGCCGCGGTAGTCGTATGCAAAAACATTGAAGCCGGCCGACCAAAGTTCCCGCAAAAAGGGCATGTCATTTCCCATGTGTTCGGCGTTGCCATGGCTGAAGAGGATGGTGAGAGATGCCTTTTTTTGGGGTATCCAGGCTCCGCAGAGTTTTGTCCCGTCCTTGGCGGTGAATGTCACTTCCCCGGCCAATGCGCCGTACTTTTGAGTGGGCGGATGGTGGATCAGCAGATCGGCAAAGAACCAGGCGAAAACCAGCAGTCCCAGATAGATTTCCGCAAGGGAGAGAAGGATTCTTTTCCATGAGAATTTTCCAAACAAAAAGGCTTTGAGATGGGTGGTTTTCATGGTTTTGAAAGGTTCACCGGTTCACGGTTTGGGGGAGGCTGATAGGCTGAAGGAAATTTCAGTCCAAACGGCTAATACGGCTTGCCGTCGACCCACAGGCGTTCAAGTTGGGGGACGCCGGATGAGGTGACGGATATTTCCCCGAGCACTTCGTGTTTGTTGTCCCGAGGGATGTCCTCGTATCTGGCCGGGATGAAGTACTTGTGAAGTCCCAGTGACACGTTTAGTCCCATATGGCGGGAGGTTTTTTGTCTGGCATCCCAGTCGGCCCATTCGCCGGTTTGTTTGACCCGGACGCAGAGGCTGCCGTTTGCCGGGCGTTTGCGATGAATGGCTTTGACGGTATGCCAGCGGTTTGTGCCAGGTTGAAGCTCCAGCCAGAGGGTCCGGTGGTAATCCTCCCTTGTGACGAACAACTGGGCGGAGTTTGTTGGAAAACCCGAGGAGGCGAGGATGTCGGAGGGGATTTGTTCGATCTCGAACGCGACGTTCTGGTAACGGCCGCGGATGAGATCGTTGGGATCCACGGGACGGGTTTTTAACATGACGCGGGGAGCGTGCCGGCGCTGCCACTCATGCATGGAGGCCCAGCCGCCCAGAAAGGTTACTTGAAGGATCAGCCAGCCGATAAGAAGACGGGATGGAGTGATGGCATTCATAAAAACGCAAGGGTTAGAGGTTGGGATTGTGAGCCGACCGGGCTGCGGCAGTCCATCGGCGGCGTTGTTTCTCCAGAAACCAGATCAGCGCGAAGAACAGGAGTCCGGTGGCGATGAAGAAAAGGCCGCCGGAGAGGTAGTCATTGAAGAAATCGAAGTAGCGGGCCATGACAGAGATGAGGATGAAGAGAATCCCCATATTGATCCATGAGGTGTTTTTTTGTTCGGCGCCTTCGCGAATCAATATCAGGCAGATGACAAGATGGATCGCCCACAAGAGCAGGCCAAGGAACCAGAAGTTGAAACCGATGGCCGTCAGACTGACCAGGCAAAGAATGGCCAGAGTGGCATCCAAAACACTGTAGGAACGAAATCCCTGTTGTGTTGTCCAGCGGCTTGCCCCCCATGAGGCCAGACAAAGCGCAATGAATGTTCCCACGGCACAAGGGTGGTCAAAGTCCGGCTTGTCGTATTCGCGGTGTTGGATGCAAAAGGATAGGATGAGGCTTGTGCCGAGAAAAATGGCCATGCCGCAAAAGCGTATGATGCCCTGGCCGATGGAGTGGAAGGGCAGGCGCGGGAGTTCGGCCAAGGCCCATAGCAACATGCCTATTCCGATCCACAACATGACCGCGCCCTGGTCATGTTGCGAATGAAGCAGGCTGTCTTCCGTGTAGAATTCCATTCCCAGCCATGTTGCCAGTACGACCACCTTGAGGACCCACAGGCTGGTCGATCGGGTCAGCCAGGGGAGCGGCGCAAGAAGAAGCAGCCATAGCAGAACACCGTTGGGCGGACGCGAGTCCAGGTTGTAAATTTGGGAAACCAGGGCAATGGTCCCCAAAATCATGCCGCCGCCAATCACAAGAAATCCCTCGGATAACCAGCGCCAGGCGGCATCCGGATGTTCCCGCAGACGCCAGCCGGCATATTGAAAACCCGCCATGAGAAACAGGGCGCTGACCAGTTTGACGCCGTCCGGAATGCCCTGCCAATGTTCCGCAATCAACAAAATAATGCCGGTCAGGACGAAAAGCCCCGCGATGGAGCCAAGAAGGAAACCGGCCAGATTTCTTTCGCCTCCCGCAAGATGTTCCGCGCTGTAATCGAGAAGTTTGCGAGCCAGGGATTCGTCCATCAACCCTTCCTTCAGCCATGCGGCCACATGGCGCCGGACGACCTTGGGCGTCTTGTTGTACTCCTGATCGAAGGAGGGGGATCCGTTTGGGGTGGGTGAGTTCATGAGAGTTCTTCCTTCCATGTTTTGGCTTGGAGTTCCATTTCCTGAAGGTTTTTCAGGAGCTGTTTGGTGTCTTCCGCAGCCAGATTTTCGACCAGATGCGCCAATGCTTTTTCGTAGTGGGGATGAATACGGCGCCAAAGCGAGAGCCCTTTTTCCGTCAGGCAAACCCGATACCGGCGGCGATCGCCCGGGACATCGTTTCGGACCAGCAACCCATGGGCGGTCATGCGATCCAGCAGCAGGGTGATGTTGGAGCGGTCCACCACAAGGCGGTCGCTCAATTCACGCTGACAGAGACCATTGGGGGATTGTCCCAGAAGGTTCAATATGTTAAATTGCGCCTCAGTCAGGCCGAACGGGCGAAAGAAACGGCGGCTTTCGCGCCAGATGACGGTTGCGGTCTGAAGAATTTGAATGACACAATCGGATTTTGTGAGAGGTGTTTTCATTGTTCTATCAACAATTTATATTAAGATTGTTGATAATGCAACTAATTTTTTAAAATATTTGTCAAATGAGGCTCTTGCAAAACTACGATATGCGGCGCGATAAATCACTTTGGCCAAATCCAAGGCGCCGAGGGCTGAGAATCCCCGAAGCGGGCTTTGATGCCCGAGTCAACGCCGGAGTTGGCCAAAGTGATTGTCGCCCAAGGGGTTGCGCGTCTATGGATTGCTGGCGGCGTTGTGTCGTCTGGCCAAGCCCACTGGGGGATTGACCAGACTCCACGCCTTGCCAGCCAATCCATACCCGCTGCAACGCCGCGCATCGTAGTTTTGCAAGAGCCTCAAATGACATTTAACATGACTGCGTAATGCCTGATCATCTTCTCATTCGCAATTTTTTGGCGTCCGGCGATTGGTGTCATTTTGCCCGGATCAGGATGACGTCCGATTTATTGAGACAGGTTCATGATCATGATTTTCTGGAATTGTTTTGGGTTGAGGCGGGGAAAGGATGGCATGGGTTGAATGGCAGGCGGTTGGAATTGGTTCCCGGTTCCTGTTTTTTGGTTCGAGAGACGGATGAACATGCGCTTGCCTCGGCGGGCGGCGGCGGGTTGTCGTTTGTGAATGTGGCGTTTCCAACGGAGGTTTGGATCCAGTTGCGAAAGCGGTATTTTGCGGATCAGCCGGATTTTTTCCGGTTGCCGGCTGGACAACGCATGCGGTGTCTTTCACCGGAAGGTGTGATGGATTTGGAATGGGCGGTTTCCGAGATGGCGGGGGGAAAGCGTGACCGCCGGGCGATCGATCGGTTTTTACTGAACTTTTTCCATGCTTATGAGCGGACGACAGATGGAAGGGGGGGGATTCCGTCCTGGCTGGAGAAAGCGTGTCGTGAGATTCAAAAACCGGAGTTTTTTGTGAAGGGCACTCCGGCATTTGCCCGTTTGTCGGGACGTGTGCCTCCCCATGTGGCCCGTGCGGCGAAGCGTTTTTTGGGAAAGACCCCGACTGAACTGGTTAACGACGCCCGAATGGCCCACGCCGCCCGCCGGTTGATGGAGGACGCCAAGATTTTGGATGTGCTGACGGAAACCGGATTTCGCAGTCTGGGCCATTTTTACCGGGTTTTCACCCGGCATTTCGACGTTTCCCCGCGAGAGTACCGGCTCCGCCAGCGCCAGGCATTTGCCATTCAGAATCTAGATTTTTTCGCAGACTACGCTGCGAAAAAAAAGGCTGTTAGGCTGTAGGCTGTTAGACTGTTAGAGCATTTTACTTAAAACTGTAGCCGTTTTCCGCTCATGACGCCAATGAGTACAAACCTTTTTTTAGCCTCAAAAGGCACAAAAAAACTCAAAATAAGATGGTTCCAAGCCGTGGGTTAAATATTTGTGAATCTTGTGCCTTTTTGCGGCTAATATTCATGGAGATTTTCGCTGTTTTTTTGTGGCTATCGCAATGCCTTCCCATAAAACCAGTTCGATCTATTGGCTACACCTCAATTTAAAACGCTCTAGCGCCTGCCGCTGATTTCAAGGTGTTGCCGTCAAATGCCGGGGGAATTGTGGAGTCAGCCTGCCACCGGGAAGCGATGAACGGTTTCGTGGCGGTAGGTCTGGCCGGGCTGGAGGATGATGGATGGGAAACGGGGTTGGTTGACCGAATCGGGAAAGTGCTGGGTTTCCAGGCAAAAACCGGCGTGTTTTTGATAGGCGAGCCCTTTGCGCCCGGCGATCGTGCCATCGAGGAAATTGCCGGAATAAAACTGGATGCCGGGTTGGGTGGCGAAAATTTCCATGACCCGTCCGGACACCGGCTCGTGAACGCGGGCGGCTCGTACCCGTCCGGGGCCTTGTCGTCGAATGACGTAATTGTTGTCATACCCCCCGGGGGTTCCGGGGATCAGGGATATTTTTTCGCCAATGGCATGGGAATGGGTGAAGTCAAGCGGCGTGCCAGCGACACCGGCCAGTTCGCCGGTGGGGATGAGATCCGCGTTGACAGGGGTGTATTGGTCCGCCTCGATCAAAAGCTGGTGTCCCAGGATGTCGCCCTTTCCCGCCAGGTTGAAATAGGCATGATTGGTCAGGTTCACCGGGGTGGGTTGATCCGTGGTTGCGGTGTAACGGATGGCCAGTTCGTTTTGTCTGTTGAGAGAATAGGTTGTTTTGACGGAAAGATTGCCGGGAAAACCCTCCTCGCCGTCGGGGCTGACCCGCGAAAACTCGACTTCAACGCTGTCAGCCTGTTGCCGTCCCGCGGCGTCCCAGACGAATTTGTGGAACCCTTTGCGTCCGCCATGCAGGCTGTGGCGTCCATGATCGTTTTGCGGGATGCGACAGGTTTTGCCGTTGAGCGTGAACGTGCCTCCGTTGATGCGGTTTGCAACCCGTCCGACGGTGCAGCCAAAGTGGGGAAAGTTGACCAGATAATCTTCCAACCGGTCGAATCCGAGGGTGATTTCGTCCGGTTTGCCGTTTCGATCCGGAGTTTGAAGCTCGGTGATCAACGCGCCGAAGCTGATGAGTTTGACGGTGATCCCCTGGTTGTTGGATAGCGTGAACTGGCGGACGGCCTGACCTTCCGGGGTTTTTCCATAGATGGATTCGGAGAGTTGCATGCCAGCCTGAAAAGCAGGTTGCCCGGTGTGGAGCAAGCATTTATTTGGTTGTTAAGGAATTTCACGGTTTGCTGGAAAAGGCGGTGCGGGAGACCCGCCCTCCATTGTCTGCACGGTAAAAAATGGAGGGCGGGGCTCCCGCACCGCCTATGATAGAGATATGATTCATTGATTCCTTAGGTTGACGCGTATGCGCCGTGGCGGGAGCGAGGCTTAATTTATACGTTTCTGCGGCGGGGAAATGAGAAAGATATTTTTCTCCAGGCGGGTTAGGTTGGGGCATGAAAAAACTCAAGCACCCCGACAATATGGAGAAGGCGGAACTTTGGCGGCGCTATGCGGCGCGGCAACCCGGGCGGACACCGGTCATTTTGGGAACCAATCCGCGGGTGGTGTTGTTCAACAGGGAATGGAATCCGGAAGGATACACTTTCGAGCAGATGTTTTCAGACCCGCAGGTTCATGTGGAGGTGGTTTTGAGGCATCAGTTGTATTGCCGCACCGTGTTGAATCGGTTTACGGATTCCCCGACAGGTTTGCCGGAAGAGTGGCATATCGGCATGCATTTGCAGAACATCGTGGAAGCCGCCTGGCTGGGGGCGGGAATTGATTTTCCATCCAACCAGGTGCCATCGACATCACCCATCCTGGATGACGCGCGCAAGGAGGACATCTTTTCCCAAGACATTGATCATCCCTTGGACAGTCCTTTCTACCGGAAATACAAGGCTTTATGGGAGGAGATGAGGCGGATTTGCTCGACGCTCAAATATGCCGGCCGGCCGGTCAAGCTGTCGCCGCCGGTTTTTGTGGGCACGGATGGGCCGGTGACCGTGGCCTGCAATTTGCGCGGAACCAATTTTCTGACGGATTTGGTCGAAGATCCCGAGTATGCGGACCGGTTGCTGATATTCCTGACGGATGCGGCCATCAAACGCCGGCAGGCTTGTTTTGACGCTTGGGCGATTCCGGAAAAAGACCGGGGCAACTGGATGGCCGACGACTCGATCGCGTTGATCAGTCCAGGCATGTATCGTGAGAGGGTTCTTCCCCTGCACAAGCGGTTTTATGAAACCGGTCCCCGGGATGCGGTGAGAGGAATGCATTTGTGCGGCGACGCCACGCGGCATTTCAAAACCATTGCCAGGGAATTGGGCGTGACCTCTTTTGACACGGGGTTTCCCGTTGACCATGGCGCATTGCGCGGGGAATTGGGGCCGGATGTGGAGATTTTGGGCGGACCGGAAGTGGCGCTTTTGGAGAGGGGGACGCCGGATGAGGTTTATGCGCGGACCCGTCAGATCCTGTTGAGCGGAGTGAGGGACGGCGGACGATTTCAATTGCGCGAGGGCAACAATCTGCCTCCCGGCTGTCCGTTGGAAAATCTCGATGCCATGTACGAGGCGTGCCTTGAGTTGCGATAAAATTCACATTGATGGACAGGATAAACAGGATCGATTTCGGGCGAGACCATTATCCCATGCGTGAATGAGGGAATCCAATTTGGGCAGCGGCCAGGGCGAGCAGGGCTTCGCGAATGCCTGGAGCGGGGCTGACAAGGGTGGGCTGGATTTGATGCGAGCGCAGAACCCGGGCGGTGGGGGCGCCGATGGCCAGAATGGTTTTGTTTTCCAACGGGGCGGCGCCCCATTGGCCAAGGAAGGATTCCACGGTGGAGCCGCTGGTGAAAAAAACGATGTCAAAGCCCGGGAGGGAGGGATGCCGGATGGTTTCGTTTTGGAAGATGGCGGCTTCGGTGACTTTCAGGCCGAGTTGTCTCAGGGCGGCGGTGAGATGGGGATCAGCCTTGTCGGATTGGAGTCTCAAAATCCTTTCTCCCCGTTTGCAATGGTCTTTGGCCATGCGCAGAATGCCGGTGGCGCCGGCGTCCTTTGGCGGAGTGACGTCCGGTTGCAGTCCCATTCGGATGAGTTCCCGGGCTGTTCCCTTGCCGCTGGTCATGATCCGGGGCATGCGTCGCAAATCCAGGCCGTTCCGGCGCATGACTGTTTCAAGACACTGGGCCGAGGAGGGCGAGGTGATGAGCAGCCAGTCATAATTTGCGGCTTGTTTGAGAGTGTCCGCCGCGGAAGGGGTTGGAACAAGGCGCACCAATGGGAAAGAAATGGGGTGTCCACCAAGGTCCGTGACATGGGTGGATGCGATTTCCTGCAAAGCCGGGGTGCAGGTGAGCAGCACCCGTTTGCCCGCGAGGGGACCCCATTGGCGGGCGCGGGCGAACCGGGTGATTTCGCCGACGAGGAAAAGCCCGGGTTGTTCGTGAAGCTTGGAGGATGTTTTTTGGGAGATTCGATCCAGTTGGCCGCGGATGATGATTTCGTCCGGTGTGCCGGCGTTGAAAACCAGCGCGCAGGGAGTGGTGGCGGGAAAATGTTCCCGTCGAAGCTGGCGGATGACTTCGTCGAGACAGTGGATGGCCATGAAGAAGACCATGGGCAGGGCGGCGCGTTCGCGATGGGAAACCGAAATGACCTGGCCGCTGTGATGGCGGGGGGTCATGACGCAAAATCCCCGCGACACGCCCCGGCGGGTCAACAGCATGCCGGTGCCTGTGGTGGCCATGTTCAGACTGCTGACGCCTGGGATGACGCGATAGGCGAGTTGATGACGGTCGAGCGCGGCTGTTTCCTCCGCCAATCGTCCGAAAAAGCCGGGGTCTCCGCCCTTGAGCCGGACGACGCGGAGTCCCTGCCGCGCGTAATCCAGCATCAGTTGGGTGATGTCGGGTTGTTCGCACAAATGATGGCCGCAACGTTTGCCGACGCTGATGCGTTGCATGGCGGCGGGGGCGAGGTCGAAGATTTGTTCGTCGAGCAGGGCGTCGTAAAGGCAGACATCGGCCTGGCGCAGGGCATTCAGACCGGCCACGGTGATATGGCGGGCGTCGCCCACTCCGGCGCCAACGAAGGTGACGGCTTTGGTGAACAGACCGCGCCAAGCCATGAGGCCGGGGGTGCGGGCCTTGAAAAAGACGGTGGCGGAGAGGTTTTCGGCAGGAGACAGTCGAAACCAGTCGATTCCGGCGGAATGAAGGGTGGCATCGCCGGGGGAGCGCAAGATCAGAATGTCGAGTTTTCCGGCGCGAAGCGCGCCCAGACCGGCGTCAGGGGAAGGGATTTGTTGAGATTGGAGGCGGAGCGACGGCAGGATGGTTCGCAGATGGCTCAATATCCGGGTTGCGAATTGCGGCGGTGAATCAGTCTTCGCGGTTGCCGCCCTGAAAACTGCGGATGATTTTTTCATACATGTCCTGATGGTCTTTCACGGTCTTGCGGCTGAGTTCGAAGAGACGCGCCATGTCGATGGCTTCGCGGCGGAACCAATGCTTGAGACCGTCCAGGTCCGCGACATGGATGTTGGAGACCAGGTGATCCAATTCGGGTGAGATGTTGCGAGGCATGGCCAGATCCACGAGGATGATGTCTTTTTCCTGGTCGAAGAAGGGGGCGTGCCCTTGGTGCAGGATATGACCGGAACTTGAAGTGGCGCAGACCACGACATCGACGCTGGCCAGGCGATCCCGCAGGTTGTTAAAGTTGCAAAGGGCAACCCGTTGTTGCCAGTCGGATGGCAAATCCGGTTTGTTGAGGTGATAGCACCAGTCGCAGGTGTGTTCGGGATTGAGCTTGAGGAAGCGATCGACGACGCCCATGCCCACCATGCCCGAGCCAACCACCAGCAGCCGTTTTTTGGCGAAATTTTCGCATTCGGCCTGCAGGTATTGGATGCAGAGATCCTCGATTTCGAGATTGCGCACATGGGGGCCGGTGACCTGCCGGATGTCCTTGGAGATATGCAGGGCGGCGGACAGCCATTCCTGCATCATTCCCTCGGCCCATCCGGCCTTGGCGGAGATTTCCAGCGCTTCCTTGACTTGGGCGACGATATGATATTCCCCGGGCATTTGGGACAGGAGTCCGGCGCAGGTGGCGGAGAGATGTTCAAAGGCGTCCAGTCCCCGTTTGAGGTAAAAGCCGTCTTTTTTGAGATGGTCGAAGCTGAGAATGCATTTGAGCGCGGATTCGACGGCGGGATTGTTGGAGACAACGGCCAGCAATTCGATGCGGTTGCAAGTGTTGAGGATTACAAATTCATGGACTCCCCAGATCTGCATGATCATGCGGCCGATGTTTTCCAGCCGTTTGCCGGCCAGATGATAGGGTTCCCGTTCCTGGAGGGAGAGGTAGTTGTGACTGGTGCCCAGCACAAGCAGATCGGCGTTTTCCACTGTTTCGATATGACGGGAGAGGCTTTCCTTGATCAGGCGCGACCGGCGGCATGACCGTCCGCCGGTGGAGACGGCCACCGTCAGTTCCCCTTTGCGGATGACGGCGGGGGTGACGAATTCGCTTTCGGTCCAGTTGCCGTCCACGCAGCAGCAGAGGATTCGACGGACGTGGCAGGCTTCCAGAACGCGGCGGTTGACATGTTTGTCGTCGGTGGCCGCGAAAACCAGGTGGAAACCATCCAGATCGGTGTCTTCGAATTTTTTTGAGCGATGCTGGACCCGGCCGGCCTGGCATAACTCGCCCATTTCCGCGCAGACATCCGGACAGAGGATGGTGACGCTGGCGCCGGCTTCAAGGAGGTGCAGGGCTTTGCGCGCGCCGACCGTTCCGCCGCCGACGATCAGGCAGGGGCGCTGCTCGATGAGCAGGCCGATGGGGTAAATTTGTTTGGTGTATCGGTGGAGGGCGTTCATGAAGTGGAACGATTTGTGATTTTAGATTGATGATTTTTGATTTTGGGCAATCGTTCAGCGGCGATTTGATTTTGCGGGGTGGCGGGCCAGGGGTTTTCCGCCGGCGTCGAACACCATGATGGTAAATTTGCCCGAAGGATGCCTGCGGGTCAATCGTTGCCATGTCTGGCAGGCGAGGAGTTTGAGGATCTGCCGGTGTTGTTCCAAGTCGAGGTTTTCCAGAAATTCCCGCATGCTGCGGGTTTTCCGAATGCGAAGGGAAAGGGCGGGGGGCAGATGGAGGCGGCGCAACAGACGGCCGATGTCCGCCATGGACTGGGCTTTTGCGCGGGCATGGGTGTAGTCGATGCCCTGGGCGTATTTGGCCAGTTTGCCCGCCATGCAGGCGATGATGATATGCCGGAATCCGAGTTTGATCGCGGCGGCGATGGATTCGGTGAAAAAATCGCCGATGCGAATGAAAGCGGTTTCGGGCAGCCGTGGAAATTGGCGTCGGGCGGCGCGGTGGGTGCGTCCGCCGGTGGCAAGGATGACCGTGTCGCAACCCGCGGCCCGGGCGCCGCGCAGAAGGGCGCGGATGGTGGCCAGATAAGCTTGATGCGAGCAGGGGATGACGATGCCGCTGGTGCCGAGAATGGATAACCCGCCAACAATGCCAAGGGTGGGATTCAGGGTTCGGCGGGCCAGCG
This sequence comes from Verrucomicrobiia bacterium, assembly GCA_028687435.1. Lineage (GTDB taxonomy): Bacteria > Verrucomicrobiota > Verrucomicrobiia > JABWAM01 > JABWAM01 > JAQUAF01. The sequence continues at coordinate 33,398 of JAQUAF010000024.1, forward strand.
TGACGCCTTGCGGGATGGCCAGGGTGAGTTGCCAGGTTCCAGGTTTGCGGCCCAATCCGGCGCGGCGGAGGTTGTCGAGAATCATGCGGCGGGGAACCGGATTGATGGCCCAATGTCCGGGAGGGACATCCAGACCGGGGCGGGTCACCTTCCCGACGCCTTTGCCGCCGCGAAGGATCAGGGTTGCGCTCCCGCAGGGGAGAATGAAATCCGCGGAATCGGAGGAGTTGAAGGATGCGGGGGAAAGGCTGGCTTGGATCAGCGCCCGATGCGTGATGTCGATGTCGTCGCCGGCGTCCTTGCGAATGGTGGTTGTGGCGGCGCGGGTTGAGCGTCGGGTTTTCAGGATGGCGAGGCGGCGGAGTTTGCCGTCGGGAAAGAGGAGCCGGATGTTTTGGGGCGAATGGCCTGAACGCCATGTCCGCCATGCGGCCACAGAAGCGGCCGCCGCGCAGGCGCCGGTGGAGAAACCGGCGCGCAAGGAGGATGGCGGAATTTTGCTCATGGAACTGGCCTGGCGCCTACGCTGAGGGAACATCGAGATTTTCCAGAATGGCATGGAGCGTGGCGACGGCCAAGGGGCTGCCGCCGCGGCGGCCTTTCAAGACGATATGAGGAACGGAGGTTTCCATGATCATTTCCTTGGATTCGACCACATGCACGAAGCCGACGGGCATGCCGATGACCAAGGCGGGACGCAGATTTTCCTCCTGGATCATGCGGGCGGCGCCGGCGAGGACCAAGGGGGCGTTGCCGACCAGCAGGATGCAGCCGGCAAGAAGATTCCGGGAAAGCTCCAGGGCTGCAAGGGATCGGGCGATGCGGCGTTCCCTGGCCATGGCCATCACCTTGGGGTCGGCCACCCGGCAGTGGATGGAGTCAGGTTTATAGCCCGGAAAGGCCCGGCGCAAGCGCGGGAGGGAAAGACCGCCGCGGATCATGTTGGAGTCGCAGAAAATGGGCGCGCCCCGGCGCAGGGCTTCCAGTCCGGCCTCAATGGGGGAATGGCCGAAATGAAGGTCTTGGGCGAGGGAAAAGTCTGCGGTGGCATGGATCAGCCGGCGCACGATGATCCATTGCGCCGGGCTGAAGGGATGAGGCCCCATTTCCGCCTCGATCCGGCGAAAACTTTCGCGTTCGATTTCCTCGGGCGGCATGTTCCAGTCGATTTTCATAATGGCAGGATGCTTCAACGCTGAGTTCCGTTCATCTCTTTGTCAAGAAGCGGCTTGGATGAGAAGAACGAGCAGTGTTGCGGTGAAAAAGGTGAAGAGAAGACGGATGATCTGGGTGAGGGTCGCGATCCAGACGCCGTCGCGTCCGGAAAAAATGCCGATGGTGGCCGGAAGGGTGTGGCGTACTGCGCGGATGGGGATTGAAAGTCCGTAGCCGATGACAAACGTCAGCAAGACCTGGGTTGAACTCAATTCGCCGGCGCGAAGAAAACCGGACGCAACACCTGCGGCGTTGATGACATTGGTCAGATGGGCGGCGGTCACGATCAATGCGGAGGGTGGCAGCACCGAAGTCAGGGATGCGGGCAGGAGTCCGGCCAACTGGTCCAGATGGCGGTTGTGGTCGAGCCAGGAAATGAGGATGAACAGGGGAAGCGTAATCAGCGAAACCCGCCAGAGGAGCCGGTGGGCCTGACGCCAGGCTTGACGGAAGACCGAACCCCAGGAATGCCGGTGAACAGCGGGAGGGGCGAGGGGTGTTTCTTTTTCTTGATCCGGCAATGGGAGCCAATGCGCCATGCCGATGGCGGCAAGGGCGCAGGACATTCCGGCAAGAATTTGGAAAACGACATACCCCAGTCCGGCAAGGCCCAGCAGGGGGATGAGAATGAAAGCGGTGGAACGCAGATGGACGAAGGCAGCCGGAAAACTGTTGGCCAGCGCGCCGAGAATCATGGCCCGCCGGGAGATCGCGCCGTTTTCACGCGCCGCAGCCAGCATGGTGTTGCCCGCGCGGGGCGACACAAAGGAGGCGATGAAGGCCGGGCCGCATGCCGGAGGCAACCGGCTGAGACGGACGAAAGAATGCATCAACCGGCGGCCGCGCGAAGGAATGGGAACGGTTTCCATGAGGGCGCCAATAAAGATGCCGGCAAAAACGGAGCCAAAGAGCCGGGCAACACCGGGAAGAAGGCTGAGCCACCAAATGGTTTCCGCGCTTTTCATTTTGGAGCGCCGAGCGGCGGCCGCCGGTTTATTTTGCGGCGTTTTTTGACGATGAGCAGAGAGAGGTATTCATCGGCCAGACGCCGGATGCGGGCGGGGGAATGGACGATTTTTTCGTCCGGCAATCCCACGCGGGCGGCGTAAAGGGTTTTGCTGAAACCGTGTTGCCGCAGTTTGGAGAGGAGCTGATTGCGGTGGCGGTAGGTCTTGAGAAAGACGAGGGTGTCGGCGTTTTGGATGGCGGGATGGTCGAGATTGTCTTCGGCCCAGGCGGGAATGATGGTCAGAACCTCCCGGTTTTCCACGAGCGGCAGATGGGCCTTGGCGGCGGCCGCTTGAAAGGCGCTGATGCCTGGAACGGTTTCCACGCGAATTCGGGGGATCAACCGGCGCAGTTCCCTAACCAGATAAATATAGGTGCTGTAGAGGAGGGGGTCGCCGATGGTGACAAAGGCGCAGTCGCGGCCCTGCCGGAGTTCCGCCGCCACCAGACGGGCGTTGCGCCGCCATGCGGCCTGCCGGTCGCGTTGGTCCGGCGCCATGGTGAAAACAAGTTCCACGCGCCGGGCTCGGCAGCCGTCCACGGCGTCGACGACCCGCCCGGAAACGCTTTCGTCAGTGCGGGCGCCGGCGACGTGAAAAACCACCTCCGACTGGCGGAGGATTTCCGCGCCGCGCAAGGTCAGCAGCCTGGGATCGCCCGGGCCCACGCCAATGCCGAAGAATCGGCCGTTTTTTTTACGAGAGGCAGGTTTCATTGATTCAAGATTTGAAATTCAAGGTTTAAGATTCGCCGCAAATTGGTAAATCAAGCCGCGCCGGAGCGCGGCAGCTTGATGCCAGACGCTTGACGCAAAAACGATCACTCAAAGGCGGGATACAACCGCCCGGAGCCGTCCGGGAGGCCGGCCCTCCATCATTTCGCAGCAAATGGAGGGCGGGGCTCCTGCACCGCTTTTTCCAGTCAACATTGAAATTTCCAAACATAGATTTAGCGGGGGGGTGCGGCGGTTTGGAAAAGCCGCTGAATTTCCCCGACAGCTTCCGCCACCCGGGGGCCGGGGCGGACGAGTTCGTCGCTGATTTGCGCCACGTGTCCGGCTTTGACGCATTCCAATTGACCAAGGACCGGATGTTCGGATGGCGGGGTGGGATGAGGATTCATGGTGCCGGTCAGTTGCAGATAAAAATCGGGATTGGCTTTGATGACGGATTCCAGATCCAGCCCGGAGACTCCCGCCCCGGCTTCAAACAAGGGATCGCCGCCGGCGCAACGGATCATGTCCCATAAGACGGATTGTTTGCCGCAAGTCAGCAGAGAGGGGCTGGAGCGGACTTCGATAAAAACCCGCGGCCGTTGGGGGGGAAGGTTTGAACGGATGGCTGCCAGCCGGGCGGCGGCTTGTTCGAGAATTTGATCCGCCTCCTTCTGGCGGCCGGTCAGGTTGCCCATGGTGCGGATCAATTCCAATGAGCCGTCCACCGTGGATGGATGAAAAGCCAGCAGGGAAGCTTTTAGTTCGGGCAGACGGCTGGCCAGCATGTCCGCCACTTCCGGACGCAAAGCCGAGACAAGGATCAAGTCGGGCTTGCAGGCTGCAATGGCTTCCAAATCGGGTTTGAGATGGGATCCCACCCCTGGCAGGCCGAGTTTTTCCGAGTCCTTGGAATTGACGCCTGCCAGCAAGGGTTGCGCATTCAATGCAATGAGGATTTCCGTGAAGGCTGGAAAACAGGAGACCATGCGGCGGACGGGAAGAGCGATTTCCACATGGCGATTCAGATGATCGGTCAAGATGAGAGTGTTTTGTTTTGCGGGCTGCGGAGCGGATGGCGATGCGGGTGGAATGGAGGCCCGCGGATGAACCAGCCAATAGGAAATGCCGCTCGTGAGGAGCAGGATCGGGATGACAATGGCGATGATTTTCGGGCGGTTCATGCAAACCGATGTGAGACGAAAAAGGGATCGATGTGAAGGGTTAATTGATCGGGTGAAATCCCGTAAACCTGGCGGATGGTTTCGAGGGACAGCAGTTTGTCCGGCGATTGGGGGCCGAGAAGCCTGCCTTGATGGAGAAAGACGACATCAGTGCAGAAGGCCGCAGCAAGGTTGATGTCGTGCAGGACGGCCAATACCGTGAGGCCGTTTTCCCGCACGCGCCGCCGGATGAGGGTGAGAATCCGCGCGGTATGGGCAAGATCGAGATTGGCGGTGGCTTCGTCTAGAAGCAGGATGCGGGGTTGCTGGGCAAAGGCGCGGGCCAGCGCCGCAAGTTGGGTTTCCCCTCCGCTGAGGCGGGTGACCGGACGGTCGGCCAGATGTTCCAACCCGGTTTCGAGCAACGCCTGCGACACGCATTCCCGGTCGGCGGGGCCGGGATGACCAAAGAGGCCCAGGTGCGGGCGCCTGCCCATGGCGACGAATTCGCGCACGGTGAAGGCAAAGGAAATGGAAACGGATTGGGGAATGATGGCAAGCAGACGGGCGATTTCTCCGGGGCGCATGCCGTCGATGGGACGGTTGGCGAGCGCGACTTTGCCATGGCCGGGAACGAGTTCGCCGTGAAGAAGCTTGAGCAGGGTGCTTTTGCCCGCTCCGTTTGGCCCCAGAATGCCGAGAATGCGTCCTTCCGGCGTTTCGAGATGGAGATGCTCGAAGAGCGGGGTTGCGCCGTATGCAAAGGAAAGATCGGTTGCGGATAAATTCATGTCTCATCCGATCGTTCGCGGCGCATCAGCAACAGGCAGAAAAACGGCCCTCCGAGAAGGGAGGTGATGACGCCCACCGGAATTTCCGTGGTTCGGGAAAGAACGCGGGCCAGAGTGTCGGCCGCCAGCAGCAGAATGCCTCCGTAAAGCGCGGAGAGCATGCATAACCGCGTGTGACGCGGACCCGACACCATCCGCAGCATATGCGGAACCACCAGTCCGACAAAACCGATCACGCCGCTGACCGAAACCGCCGCCGCAGCCAGCAGCGAGGCGAAGAACAGGAGAAGTTGTCGTTCGAAGGCCACATCCACGCCCAATGAACGGGCTTGCGCGCCGCCCAAACAGAGCAGGTCGAGATCTTTGGCCAGGAAAAGAATGCCGGCCAGGCCGATCACAAAATAGGGGAGAAAAACCTGCGCTTCAAACCAGCCGCGGGACGCAAGGCTGCCCATGATCCAGAAGACAATGGCGCTGAGCGATTCGCCGGAAAGGCTTTTGACCAGGCTGATGCCCGCGGAGAAAATGGCGCCTACCACCACTCCGGCCAGGATGAGGCTGCGGGGATCGAAACCGCCCCGGCCGCGGCTGAGCAGCAGGACCAGCGCCAAGGTCAGCCCGGCGCCGATCAAGCCGAGAAAAGGAAGCATCCAAAGCGAAAGTCCGGCCATGATGGCAAGGCTGGCGGCAAAGGCCGCGCCGGAGGAAATGCCGAGGGTGAAAGGGCTGGCCAGGGGATTGATCAGCAAAGCCTGGAAAACCACGCCGGCTACAGCCAGGGCTGCGCCGACCATGAAACCCAGGATCAGGCGGGGCAGGCGGATTTGGAAGATGATGAGCCGGAGTTGCTCGTCGCCTCCGCCCGTGAGAGCGGTCCACAAATCACGTCCGGAGGTCTGGGCTGCGCCGACCCAGAGCGCCAGCGGCAACAAAACAGCCAGCAAACCGATTCCGATCACGCCCAAAGCCAAGGGCGGCAGACTGCGGTTGCTGAGAAATGGGGTGGACATGGAGGAGACTGGATTGATGATTTTAGATTGGCGATTTCAGGCAACGATTCAAACGGTGAGCGGAAAACATCCTTGTTCATCGGGCGTTGAGCGAGTCCGCGGACGGGCGGGTGATTGCTTCCGCCAAATGATCCATCCAGATGGCGGCCACGCTGTCATATTCGGCGATGCCTTTGAGAACGCATTCGCTTTGGATGCCTTGGGCGGCGAGGAGGGATTTCCATGAATCCTTGTCATCGCCCGACATGTCGTTGCGGGCGTGGTCGCCGGCGACGGCCATGAACGGCATGAGCCAGGCTTTTTTGACGCCAGCCGCCTTGCATTGTTGCGCCACGGTTTCAAACGAGGGCGATCCCTCGACCGTGCCCAGGAATGTCATGCGGTCCAACTGGTTGAAGACGGCGGCGGCGGCTACGTAGGCGAGATCGGCCGGATGCTTGCCTGTGCCGTGTCCCATCAGGATGACGGCTTCGTTGGATTGGCGTTGTTTGGGGATTTCCGCCAGCAGGGCTTTGGCGGTTCGTTGAAGGTCGTCGTTGCCGCCAAGCAAGGGTTGTCCGAGGGTGATGCGATTGAAGGCGGACGGGCCGTTTCCAAAGAGACGGACCGCCTCGCGCAGTTCTTCGTATTCGATGCCGGCCACGACATGAAGGGATTGCACGGCGACATGGGTAAAGCCTTCATCATGCATTTTGGCCAGGGCGGTCACGGGGGAATCGATGAGTTTGCCTTGTCCGGCCAGTTTGCGGCGGATCATGCCGGATGTGTAAGCCCATCGGACGGGAATATCGGCGAAACGTTTGGCGGCCTGCCTGGAGAGGTTGTCATAAGCGGTCTGGGCGGCGGGTTCGCTGGTTCCGAAAGCGACGAGGAGAATGCCTTTTTTCATGGAATCCTTTTTGGCGGAGTGTTGAGCCGGGCAGGGCAGGGTGAAGACGAATGAGGCAATGGACAGGGACAGGAAAACAGTCCAGATCCTTGCGCGAGGGATGAGGGAATGAAAAAGATGGGGGTTCACAGACAGAAGATGATAGGATCCAAAATTCAAAATTCAAGATTCAAGGGTAGTGTCCTGGGTGTTTGACAAAATTGTTGGTGAAAACCACTGCACAGGCGGGAAAAAATATTTTTCAGGTACAACCCGTTTTTTGCACGGATTCCCCACGGACATCCCCTGGCCCTGTCATTTGACTCTGCTCGTGGCAAGCCACCTTCCTCCTGCCCAGGCATTGCATCTGTCTGACAATGGCCGGATGGGCGGTTTACCGGCATGGCGCCCTGGAACGCTGTGATTCAAAAGGTGATTCTCTTTGTGGGCGATTCTGGGGTGATGGGAGATCACTTGGGGCATTTGTTGCGCCAGATGTAATTCCTGACGGTGTTTCTGCCCGGCGTGGATGAGGACGGACGGGGCCGATGGTGGAAGGATGCGCTTGGCCGGGGTGGGGCATCCTCAAGCGATGTGGTTCGAGGTTCCCGGTGCGGGCAGACAGATCGCCGGTTGCTGGAACGATCATATCTATCCACGATTGAAATGCGGTGAATAGGACGCTGGAACCTGTTGAATCGCAATGTGTTGTGATGATTCTCAAAAATGATAATAAATTTTTATTGATCCATGCGTTTTTTTTGACATAGTTTCGCCTTTTCATTCAAGCGAAATTCAATTTAACAAAAATTGTTTTATGAAGAAATTTGTCTTGTTGTTATTCGTTGCCGTCCTGACGATGTTTTCCCGCGCCTCCGCCGAGCCGCTTTCGTGGGAGGCCACGCCAATGAAACTGGGGCTGGTGAATGTGATGGATCAATCGTGGGGGATTGAACGGGTGATTGGCGTCACGCGCGCCGCGCCGGAATTCACGATGCCCGTCCAGTTGATTTGGGAGAATAAGGAAACCTGCGGGCTTTTCGGTTTCCAGTTTCGCAGTCCGCAGCTTGAAAGCCGCCTGATTCCGCGAACCGAGGAAGTCATGGAGTGGAAAACCCCGTGGGGCGCTGACATGGGCATGGTCAAGGGCAAGACGGGAAATCATTTTACGGATTATACCCGCGAATGGACCGCCGCCAGGCAGGGCACCCTGCATTTTGTGATCAGCCGCAAGGATGGCTGGCAGTTTTCCTATGCCAAGGGTTATTTGCAGGAAGTCCAGGCGCCGCATGGCCGCAGGCTGGTATTCCGGTATCAGAGCAAGAATTTGCTGACAGCCGTTGTTCAGGTGAATCCGCAAGGCGGCGCGGAATGGCCGTTGGTGGAGATCGTATCCGATCCGGCCACGGAACGGGCGCAATCCATCAAGATTGCCGGAGTGGTGTCGAAATTTTCCTTTGCCAGGGAAGGCGAGGATGCGTCGTTGCGTCTGGCGTCCTGGTCGCGAGGCAAGGCGCCGGCCGAGAAATTCGAGTATGGAACCGCCGGGGTTTTGCGGACCATCACCGCGCCCTCCGGACGGCAAACGGTTTTGCAATGCGAATTTGAGAAAGCGCCGCCGAAGGAAAAGGAAAAAGCCGATGCCAAAAAACCGGATCAGCCCAAGATTGCCCACAGCGTGCTGGTTTCGGACGGCACGCTGAAGTACGCCTACAGTTGCGGGGTGGACACCAAGGGGCCGTTGAGCCGCAAAGGGGTGAGCGCGACCGACAAACTGGGGCGCACTCAGAATGTGAATTTCAGCCGCCAGCGGGGCATGCTGACGCTGACCGACGCGGCCGGACAAACCACGACCGTGAAGTATTACCGGCGGCTTGGCTGTGTCTATGATTATAAATTGCGCAGCGTTCGCAATGAACAGGGGCAGGTTCTGGTGGAAAACAAATATGATGACGATGGGAACCTGATCTGGTCCAAGGATGTGTTGGGCAATGTCACGCAATACACGGTGGATGGAAAGGGACGCGTGGTTCGTGTGGATCGCGCGGCGGCAGGCGGCGGCGCGTCGGAAACCGTGGCAAAGTTTTTGTTTGATGGAAGCGGGAATCTGGTGCGGACGCTGGACGCCCTGAATCAGGCGGTTGAATTGCGTTATGCGGCCACGGGCGAGTTGATCGGGCTGACGGACAAGGAGGGTTTGAAGCGGGAGATTTCCTGGGACGCGCGGGGTTTTGTCACCTCGGTGCGGAATGCGGCCGGGCGTTGCGAAAAGCTGGAGTACGATTCTTATGGGAGACTGGCGCGGCAGATTTCAGCGGATGGGGTGGTCAACGAGTTTGTTTTCAACGATGCGGGGCAGATGTCGGAGGTGAAGCAGCTTCTTCCCGGCGCTGCAAAAGACAAGGCGTTGACGGTGGTGAAGCGGACATTTGACGCCGATGGGCGGTTGCTGATGCAGACCGACGCCCTTGGCCGGACGAGCCGCAATGAGTTTGACTCGGAGGGACACTTGATTGCGTCGATCAATCCTGCCGGAGTGGCGACTCGTTATGAAAGAGATGAAGTGGGGCGGCTGAAAGCGTTCTGGCTGGAACGGGCCACCCCGAATTCCGTCGAGCCTCGAGCGTCGAGCGTCGAGCAGTCGATGATGGGACGGGTGTCTTTTGAAAGGGATGCTCTTGACCGGATCCTGAAGCAGACCAATGCGATCGGGCAGGAGCAGACATGGCAGTTTGACAAGCAGGGAAGGCTTGCCGGGAAAGACAACGGGGTTCAGCCGGTGCGGTACAGCTACAACAAGCTCGGGCAGACCGTGGCGGTGGATTACGGACATGGAAATGTTTTGAAATATGAACACGACTCGCTCGGGCGCGTGGCGGCGATGACCACGCCGACGTCCTCGGCCCGCTACAGCTTTGACAAGCTCGGACGCATCACCGAAATCAAGATGACGCGCGGCAAGGAGAATGCCTCGCTGCAATACGGCTACACGCCCTCGGGCAAAAAGGCGTCGGTGGCGTGGTCGCGTTCGGATGGGGTTTCCACCAAGTCTGGCAAGACCGAATATCGGTTTAATCCGGCCGGCCAGTTGGCGGATTTGGTCACCGACGGCAAGGCTGTGGCGCATTACGTTTATGCGGAGAACGGAACCTTGCGGGAAAAGCAGCTTGTGGACGGGACGCGCGTCATTTACAGCAACGACGCGCAGGGCAGAATTACGGGAATGGCAGTCGTCACAGAAAAAGGCAAGACGCTGACGAATGTGACCTATACATGGGATGCAGCCGGACAATTGACCAGCCGAACATGGGACAGGGTGCGGCAGGATTATTCCTATGATAAAGCCGGGCAGTTGGTGGCGGTGACATCCTCCGATCCCAAGAAATTGCCGAGTGAAAAATACGCCTTTGATCTGGCTGGGAACATGGTCGAGAAATCCGTGGGCGGAATCAAGACATCAATGACGTACGATACAGCCAACCGGCTTCTGGCTGCGAGTGTCATGAATCAAGTATCAGGCGTCAAAGAGGAGAAAAATTTCAAATACGACAATGCGGGAAGATTGGTTGCCGAAATGATCGGCGATAAATCGACTCGCTATCAATACGGTCTTTTCGAGAAGACCTCTGGCGTGATCAAGCCGGATGGCAGCCGGGTGGGATTTGATTACTGGCCCAGCGGGCAGATTTCGGCCAAGGGGAGTCTGCCGCCAATGATTCAGCAGCAAGGGGAAGACGGCCCGCCTTCGTCTGACTTCGGCGCGGCAAGCGGCATGAGCGTTGCGGCGTTCCTGAACGCGGTTAAGGAGAGTAAATCGGAGATCGCTTCGGATAAATTCAAGCAGACCGAGTCCATGTTGTGGGACGGGCTGGCCTTGCTGCAACGGGGCGAGGAGACGTTTAGTGTTGAGCCGCATGTGAGCGGTGGCGTTCCTCTTGTGTCGAATGATGGCGTCATCATCAGTGATTTCTTGGGGACCACCCTCGGAACCGTGAAAGGCGAGACCTTCACTCCTATGTCCTTGACCGCTTTCGGTGAAGCATCACGAGAGGTCGGTGCCCAAGCCAAGAGTTTTTACACGGGCAAGCCGTGGGATGCCGATTTGCAGGGATACAATTTCCTCTACCGGAATTATCAGCCTGGCCTGGCCCGGTGGACCATGGTTGATCCGAGTGGGTTCCCGGATGGGGTGAATAATTTTGCATATGCACCGGTGCCGACAAATGGATTGGATCCGCTGGGGTTGGTGGCAATTACTACTACCTATACAACTGGATTGAATACGGGGAGTACTTCTGGTCTTATTTCACCGCTAACGACGCAATTTGCAACGTTAAAAGCAACATCTCACACAGATTCTGGTGGTAAGACTTGCTATCAAGCTGTTATTGATAAGGCTTTTGCATTTTCTTATGCAATCAATGTTATTCTTCCTCAGGTTGGGTTGATGTATAAAGACGGCCTTTTTGATGAGGAGTTTTTTAATACAACTGGTATACATGAAAGTTGGCATCAGACCTATCTGGTTGCATTGTTGGCATCAACGTATGGAGTATTGGAAAGTTGGTCCGGCTCGTATCTTAGTGGACATTACACAAGCGAGGATGCTGCGATTAATGGCGCAAGAAATGATATCTCAAGCGCCATCGGCACGGCTTTTGATTTATTTCGTGCGAATATTTATAAGGATCTTGATTATGAAAGCTCGGCTGATTCATATTGTCATATAGTCAATGGTGTATGGCGTTCGATAAATCCTGACTGGGGTTATGCGGCTGTAAATTATGCAAGAAGCATTTCAATCAATTTTACCATAGGCAATGGAAACTGTAATTGCGAATAAGGAAACGGGGACAGCTTCGATTTCACATCGCTAATATTTGGAAAGGTTGAATAGTTCATGAAACATATTCTATTTTTTATTGTAATTTTATCGATTAATTTGACCCTTGCGGATGAAAAATCACCGATGATAGATGAAACAATGTTATGTAAAAATATTGAAAATTTTTACGATCAATTAATCATATTAAAATTGAGAAAAGGAAAAGGTTTTGATGATATTATCGAAAACATTAGTTATTTAATTTTGGCAGCTGAAAAATATTCAAATGGAAGTCCGCGATTGGATGAAATTCTTGTAAAATTACAGAAGGACTATGGGGAAGTGCCTGTCTCCCGTCATATTATGAGCTCACGAGAACTCAATAAATTTATTCTTCAATTGGCCAATGATGAAAGTGGGTTTGTATTTCAGGGGCATTTTCATAAAATAATGTTTTTGTCCGAATTTATTCATAATGCAAAACAGGAAATCAGCAAACGTTCTGGATTTAAATTTACCGAAGTCCCGGTTAGACGCTCTCAATGATGTTCCCTTGCAAATTAAAGCCTGAACAGGGGGGAGTTTTGATGCAAATTGCCTGAATAAGGTGAGGAGGAAAAGGCAGGATGCGGCACGTGTCAGCGGTCGGTCAAATGCCGCCAGAGATTGGAATAAAAATGAAGGTGAATATAGGATGCCCAGATGTTGTTGAGGCGGAGGCCGGCTGTTTCTTCCCGGTGGTCGCGGTTGTATCGGAGCTTGTAGCAGGGGGCGAGAGAGGGATCTGACCGGGTGATGGTTGACCAGTGGAATTCGTGGCCGCGCAGAACCGCGCCGGTTGGGCCAAGGGGTCCGGGCGCCAGGGTGGCTGCGGTGACGTAGCCAAGCCGTTGGAGACGATCCTGCATGGCGGTTTCAATGGGCAGCGCGCCGCACATGGCGAAGGATCGTTTTTTCAGGTCAATGAGTTTTTGTCCGAGAAACATCAACCCGCCGCATTCGGCGTAGATGGGGCCGCCGGACGCGGCGTAGGCGCGAACGCTTTCCCGCAGGCTGGCATTGGCTTCCAGTTGTTCGGCGAAAAGTTCCGGAAAACCGCCTCCAAGATAGAGTCCATCCAGATGTTCCGGCAGGCTTGTGTCTTTGAGAGGGGAAAACGGGACCAGTTCAATGCCCTGTTCGCGCAGCAAGTCGAGGTTGTCCTCGTAATAAAAATGAAACGCTTCGTCGAGGGCAATGCCAAGACGGATTTTTGCGGCCGGTGTAATGGTGGAACCGGGAGGAGGAACAGGGCGGGGCTGGCGGGTCAGCGACAGCAAACGGTTGAGGTCCATGCGTTGGGTGACGGCTTCCGCCAGGGAATCATACCAAGCGTCGGACTGTTGGGTTTCGGTGTCAGCCATCAGTCCGAGGTGTCTTTCGGGAATTTCCCATTGTTTGTCGCCCGGCAGCCAGCCCAGAAGAGGTGGGAGACGGGCGGCGGCCAGGGATTCGGAGAGCAGGTTGGCATGACGCTCGGAGCCGACCCGGTTGGCGATGACGCCGATGATGTTTACGCCGGTCTCGAAGCGGGCGTAACCGCCGACCATGGCGGCGATGGATCGGGCCATGCCGCGCCCGTTGACGACCAGAATGACCGGCAACGCCAGAAGTTTTGCCACATGCGCCGTGCTGCCCGTGATGTCGGCGGGGGATGCGCCATCGAAAAGGCCCATCACGCCTTCCACGACAGAGATATCGGCATGGGCTGAGGCGCGGCGATAGGAAAGATCGACTCCGTCTTCGCCCATCATCCATGGGTCGAGATTCCGGGATGCGGCGCCGCTGGCGCGGCGGTGATGTCCGGCGTCGAGATAATCGGGACCGCATTTGAAAGGTTGAACCCGCAATCCGCGTTTGCGCAGCGCCGCCAGCAGGCCGAGGGCAAGAGTGGTCTTGCCCACTCCGGATTGCGTGCCAGCCAGGCAAAAGGCGGAAAAATTCATGGCGTCAGATTTCATAACCGCGCCGGGTGAAGAGGCGGTTGTTCCAGATGCGGGTTTGAGAATTGCCGATGATTACGATGGTGAACATGTCCACCCGGGCCGCCGGCAGATCGCCAAGGGGGCCGAGCCAGAGGGTTTGTTCGGGACGGCCGGCGTGACGAACCAAGCCGGCTGCGGTGGCGCCGCCGCGGTGTTCGATGAACAATTTTAATGCGGTGTCGAGGAGTTCGGTGCGTTTTGCGCTGCGCGGATTGTAGAGGGCGCAGACAAAATCCCCCGCAGCCGCCTGGCGGAGGCGTTGCAAGATGACTTTTCGCGGGGTCAACTGGTCGGAGAGGCTGATGACGGCAAAATCGTTGGATAGCGGCGCGCCCAGGACGCTGGCGGCCACGGTGGCGGCGGTCAGGCCGGGAACGACTTCCAAGGGGAGATCCGGAAGATTTCGTTGTTCCAAAAGTTCGTGCAACAGGCCGGCCATGCCATAGATGCCGGCATCTCCCGAGGAAATCACGGCCACGGTGGCGCCCGCGAGGGCTTCGTCAATGGCCTGGGTGCAGCGTTCCACTTCCGAGCGCATGCCGGAACGAAGCACCCGTTTGCCGGAGGTCAGGTCGGCGATGAGATCGCAGTAAGCGTCATAACCGACAATGACATCGGATTGGCGGATGGCTTCCAGCAGTTGGGGAGTCCGCCATATTGCGGGGCCGGGACCGATGCCCGCTGCGAAAAGATGTCCGGGGCCTGTTTTTTTCCGGGAAACCGTGGCGATGGCCAGGGTGATATCGCCGGCCTTTTGTTTGGCGAGCAGGAGATGTCCCCCGCCTGCCAGAAGCGCGGCGGCTTCGGCAACCGAGGGGGTGCCGGTGGCTTTTTCGACGGCGCTGGAAGGATTGGGAACGGACAGGGTTTTGAGTTGTTCGGCGGGAAAGGCGCGCAGGGGCCAATTGTTTGCGCATGTCCATTCCCGCAGGCCGGGTTCGTTTTCCTTGATGTCGATGGTGGCCACGCCGGCGATTTGGGAGTTGACGATGCCGAGGTCGTCCAGAAAAGGTCTGACCTTGGTTTCAATGGTTTCCCGGGAAGCGCCCCGGTTGCAGCCAATGCCCAGCATCACCGGTTGCCGGCGCAATTGCAGGACGGGTAGATGGGAGGGGATTTGTTCGGGAGGGATGTCGAGAGTCGAGAGACCTTCCAGATCGGCGGGCGGCCCGGCCTTTGGAATTCCGGCAAGATGAACCAGATTGGGACGGGCGCCGAAGAATTGGCGGAATGCTTTTTCGGGCCAGACAACGCCGATGCGTTTGCCGGACAGCAGAAGGCTGTTGAGTGGTTTGATGGCGGCGGGATTGACGATTTCCCAGTGAAGCTGGGCTGCGGCATCGTCAAAGGATGGAATTCCCTGGCAGTCCGTGGCCGTGGTAATGACCGGGACGCCGCCTGTCAGACCGGCGACGCATTCGGCGAGGCGGTTGGCGCCGCCGATGTGGCCGCTGAGGAGACTGATGGCATGCCGCCCGTTTTCATCGCAAACCACCACGGCCGGATCATGGGTTTTGCCTTGCAGGAGAGGGGCAATTTTTCGTGTGACAATGCCCGCGGCCATGATGAAAATATGTCCGGCAAAACGGTTCCAATTTTGACTGATGATTTGATCCAGGCGGGTGGGGTCGAAAAGTGTTGGAGGAAAGGTGGACAATCCGGCGTCTTCGGCATGTTTTTCGGAAAGAAAAACCGTGGCGCCGAGGGATTGGCCGAGCCGGTTGGCCAACTGGCAGCCGGGAGCGGTGAGCGCATAGATCGCCATGGAACCCTGAAACCGGGCGGCAGCGGATGTTGTTTTTTCAACAGATGATGGGGGGACGCCGGTTGCTTCGCGATAACCGTGGCTGAAATCGGCGGCGTAGAGGCGGGAGGCTTTGCCGCCCCGGCGCAGGGCCGGTCCGACCATGACAATGGCCTGGCGGGAGATGCCTTCATTGGATACTTGGCGGGCGATGTCGCTCAAATGGCCGCGCAGGATTTTTTCGTCGTCCCAACTGGCGCGCGAAACAACGATGACGGGAGTGTCGGGAGAGTATCCGCCCGCGAGGAGATCGGCCACTGTTCCCTCCATGTCGCCCGCGCTGAGAAACAAGGCCAGGGTGGCGCCGTGACGCGCCAGTTCGGCGAGTTCTTGTCCGGCAGGCACCGGCGTGCGTCCGGCGCGGCGGGTCAGAATGATGGTTTGGGACACTTCCGGCAGGGTGAGTTCGACTTTGGCGGCCGCTGCTGCGGCAAAAACCGAACTGACCCCCGGGATGACCTCATAGGCCACACCCAGCTTGTCCAGTTCATCCATTTGTTCGGCAATGGCGCCGTAGATCGCCGGATCGCCCGTGTGCAGACGAAGGACTTTTTTGCCGGCCTTGACGCTCTCGGACAGCGTCCGGATGATCGCGGGCAAATCCATGGCGGCGCTGTCGTGGATGACACAGCCCGGTTTTGCAAATTGCAGAACCGAAGGATTGACGAGGGAACCGGCGAAAACGATGAGGTCCGCCTCGCCGATCGCCTCACGGCAGCGAAGGGTGAGCAAATCCACGGCGCCCGGACCGGCGCCGGCAAAGGTGACGAGGCCGGTTTTCATGGTTTGGATTTTGCTGGTTTTTTTCGTTTGAGAGTGGATGGTAGTTGTTTGATTGCCTTTTCAAAATCTCCATCCTTCAGATCAATCTGCCGGATCCGATCAAGATTGAATTTTGCATATTCCATTTCGGCAACTTCCGTGGCCAACTGGTGGGAAATTTTGCCGGAATGCATTAGAATATTACGATCATTGACGGATAGAAAAGCATTGAGCTTGGCGATCCAGTCGCGCATGTGCATGGGAACGCGTCGCATGGCTTGCCCTTCCGCAAACAGGAGATATTGCTCGACGAGATTGTTTAAAGCAGCCAGTTCTTCTTGGGTGAGGTAGTTTTTGGCGATGGAGACATCCTCCTTGCGCACCTTTGCCCCCCGCCAGTTGGTCAAGCCCATGTTTGGTTTGGCGCTGTCAGCCCGGCTATGAATGATTTCTGCCGCTGTTTGTCCGGTAATGGCCCAATGCATTTTATTCTGCACGGTTTGAAAAAACTGGATGCTGATCTCCAGTGTTGGATCGTAATCAATGCTGGTGGCGTAGATGTCTGTGATTTTTTGGTAAAAACGCCGTTCAGAAGTGCGAATGTCCTGAATTCTTCGGAGTAGTTCATCAAAGTAATCGAATGGCCGGTCGGGATTCTTCAGCCTCTCATCGTCGAGGATAAAGCCTTTGACAATAAACTCGCGAAGTTTTTGTGTAGCCCAGATTCGGAAACGGGTGGCAACAGCGCTTTTGACTCGATAGCCGACAGAGATAATGACATCGAGATTGTAGAAATCCATGGTTCGCGCAACTTCGCGGATGCCCTCTCTGCGAACTGTTCGAAATTTTCGAATAGTTGCTGTTGGAGAAAGTTCGCAGCTCTCAAAAATTTCCTTGAGATGATAATTGATTGTTGGAACGCCCACTTGGAAGAGGTCGGACATTTGCTGTTGTGTTAGCCAGACGGTTTCATTTTCCAACCGCACCTCTATTTTTAGCCGTCCATCTTCGGCCGGATAAATAAGCAGCTGTCCATGCGAAGGAGAATTGTATGTGGCGGGTGTGTGCATGTTGGGCGATAGGGGCTAATTAAAGGGACAAGTTTAGCGTTGAAGTCATCTGTTGCGGTCAAAAAGGTTTTCGATACACAAAAAGGGTGATGGGATTTTGGGGCGCGAGGAGGGTTGCGCGGGCAAGGGGGCGGGAACGGCGGACGCTGAGTTCGATGATTTCGGCGGGGACGATGCCCTTGATGCGGGAGAGAAGATTTTGGGTTTCGAGGGTCACGGCTGCCGCGACCAGCGCGCCGCCCGGTTTCAGGCATTGGAAGGCTTTTTTCACAATGGCGGCAACCTTGGCGCCGCCTCCGCCCGCAAACACAGCGTCGGGGGCGGGAAGGCGTTTGATTTGCGTCAGGGCGTTTCCCTGCACAACTTGCAGGGCGACGCAGCCGGATCGCCGGGCGTTGCGCTCGATCGTGCGGCAGCGTCCGGGATGTTGCTCAACGGCGCAAACAGCAAGACCGTGGCAGAGAAGGGATGCCTCGATGCCGACAGACCCGCTGCCGGCGCCCAAGTCCCACATGACCCCCGGTGTCAGGCGAAGTTTGGCCAGGACAACCGAGCGAACTTCCGGATGGGTGATCAGATCGCGTTCTTTTTCGTAGAGTTCATCGTCAAGGCCGAGGGGAAGGGAGGGAAATCCGTGGCCGGAGGGGCAAAGGATCAACATGGCCAGGCCGGTGACATTGCGGCGGCTGAGTTGACGCAGAGTACCAGTGAAGATCTTTTGTTTTTCCCCCAGGTTTGCGGCAATGGCCGCCGGGCGGTTTGCGGCGGGGGGATGGCGTTGGATCAGTTCGGCGGCGATTTTGGCCGGCGTCCGATGGTTGTCGCTGTAAACCGCCGCAAGCGGGGCTCGGAGAATTTCCCGCCAGGGCAGGGGCGCATTCCGCCCATGGACGGAAAAGAAACGGGCGTCATGCCATGGCATGGCCAAGGCGGCAAAGGCGTGTTGGGCGGCGGTGGTGTGGGGAAGGATTCGCAGCTTTTCCGGGGGAAGTTGTCCGGCAAAAAACCGGCCGATGCCGAAAAAAAGGCTGTCGCCGGAGGCGAGCACGGTCACCCGCCGGGTTTTGGCCAGCCGGCAAAGTTGGCCGGCGGTTTGGGAGGCGTGGGCTGCCAGGACGATGCGTTTGCCGTCAAAATCCGGGAACCAGGATAGCAACCGCCTGCCTCCGGCAAGGATTTCGGCTGAGGCAATCGCCTGGCGATGAGTTGGCGGCAGTTGCTCCGGCTCAACGCCGCAACTGACAAGAGTCAGCCCTGGCGTCCGGTTTGTGAAAAAATTGCTTTTTTGGGGCATGGTTCAAGAGTGGATAACACTTCCAATGATAGGATTGATGTTTTCCGGACGCAAATTGTTTGTTCCTTGTCCATTGATGTGAATTTCTCTCGTCAGATTGAAACGCCTGAATTTTCAATAAAATTGAGCCGGGTCCTGGCGGTAGAAAGTTTGGAGTTCGCGGTAGAGGGTGGGGTGGAACTGGCGGAGGTCGAGGGGGAGTTCAAAGAAGCATTCGGTGGCGACGGCGAAGAATTCCGCGGGATCGGTGGCGCCGTATTCGTCGATCAGGGTGGATTCGCCGGCTTCGATGGCTTGGATCAGTTTGAGGTATTCGCGGCCGAGGATCCGCGCCCATGAACGGTAGCGCGCGCGGGATTTGAGTTCGGGTGAGCCGCTGATGTCGCCATCCTGCTGGTCCAGCCAGTGGGCGAATTCGTGAAGAACGACGTTGCGCCCATTGCCGGGGATGCCTGTTTCGCGCCGGACATGAGCCCAGGAAAGGACAATGGTTCCCATGGGCCAGGCTTCGCCATCCCGGGGTTCGTGATTTTCGATGACGGTGCCCGCGGGGCCGGGGCGTTCGGTTTTCACCACAAAGGAATCGGGATAAACCACGATGGATTCCAGGCCGGGATAGCAACAGCTGTCGAGATGCAGGGAAAGCAGGCAGGCTGTGGCGGCGATGGTGACGCGGATTTCGTCGTCGATTTCCAGACCGTTGCAGCCCTCGAAGTTTTTTTCAGCCAGGAAGATTTGGATGTCCTGTTGAAGCCGAAGCTGGTCTTCCGGCGGCAGACGCCTGCAAAGGGGCATGTGACGGACAAGGATTTCCATCCATGCGGGGGGGAAAGGTTGCTTGCGCAACCAGTTGCGGCGGATGTTTTGCAGAAAGCTCAGGAGGGGCATGGACGAAAAACGGTTTTTATGGAATGAATGGGACATGCCCATCCGTTCCGTTTGTGTTTACAGTGCTTCCAGCAACGCCATCGATCCAGCTTTTTTTTCGGCTGCGGACGAGTTGGGAGCGTTGCTGGCCGCAAAGAAGTGGACGTTGGTGTTTGGAGGAGGGAAGGTGGGGTTGATGGGGGAAGTGGCGAGGGCGGTTCATCGGGCCGGCGGGCGGGTTGTGGGGGTGATCCCGGAGTCCTTGAAGAAAAAGGAAATCGCCTATGACATGGCCGATGAATTGGTGGTGACCAGGACCATGCGCGAGCGCAAGGCTATCATGGATGAACGGGCGGACGCTTTTATTGCCCTGCCCGGCGGTTTTGGAACTTTGGAGGAGATTATTGAGGCCCTGACGTTGAAGTTGTTGCGCTACCATCGAAAGCCAGTGGTTTTTTTGAACACGAATGGCTTCTATGATCCGCTTCTGACTTTGTTTGATCACATTTATGAGCATCGTTTTGCCAAGGCCGAGTGCCGGGCGCTTTATCATGTTTGCCGGCAACCCAAGGAAGCCGTCTGGTATCTGGAGCAATATGTCCCGCCGCCATCGGATCGAAAGTGGTTTTGAGAGGGCAGGGGATCGGGATGCAGACTGTTAGGCTATTAGACTGTTAGACTGTCAGGGCAGGCATGTGTCTGGATTCCCGCTTTTGCGCTTTCGCGAAAATGACGAGAGAGATAAGACGTGCGGTGCAGGAGTTTTGTTGCAGGAAGGCTGAAAAATTCCTTACAGGCCAACAGTCACAGTCTAAAGGCCTAAAAAGAGCCATTCGGCGATGGCCTGGCCGACGGCAGCCTGTCCGTTTTTGTTGAAGTGGCTGTCGCGGGGATAGAAAACCGGCGCTTTTTTGGCTGCGTCGCGTAGGGCGGGGCGTGTATCCAGAAGTCCTCCGTTGGCGGCGAGGGATGGCAGAAATGCGCGGATTTGGTCGAACGGACGGTTGAAATCCATTGGCACGTTTTCCAAACCTGGGAGGTAGTGGAGGCGTTCCGGCCATTTTTCCGGGAAAAGACTGTTGGCGCAGGGCAGCATGACCACGCGGAATTTTGCGCCGTCCGCTTCCACTTCCTGCTGGAGTTTTTGCAGCAAAAGACGGCTGAGGGTGTCGGCCTCGGCCACAATGGGGTCGTTGATGCCTGTGGCATAATAACGATAGCTGCGGTAGCCGCTCTCTTTCCATAGCTCGGTCAATGGCAGCTTTTGTTTTCTGGCCCTGGCCAGACGCTGTTTCTGGCGGATTTCCCAGAAGACCAGCTTGTGGAGATTGTAGCAGTGAAGATGTTGATACCAGTGAACTTTGAGGCGTTTTTTAAATTTCTGGTAATTGGCTTCAAGCAATTCAGGGTTGGCTGAAACCTTTTCAGGTTGTCCATTTTTCAGTCGGAAATGGGGGCGTCCGGCATTTGAGTCCAGCAGGTAGAAGGCGTTGCCCAACAGGTCATTGTCGGTGTAGATGACCGTCACCACCATGTCGGGTTTGTACTTCCGGACAAACGCCTCGTAACAGAGAAGGTATTGATAGATTTCATAACCGCCCATGCCGAAATTCATGCATTCGATTTTGGGGCCGGGAGGCTGGCGTTGGGGCATGGAGCGGTTGAGCAGGGTTTCAGTCAACCGGACAAAACAATCGGGTTCCTCCACCTGTTCCGCAAAGGTGAAAGAGTCGCCGAGAAAGGCGATTCGATAAACGCCCGGCGATTTTTCCAGGGGATGGTCGGTGTCGCGAAAACCCTCCTTGTTGATGTCCAGCCGGGTGTCGAATTCGCCGAACATATTGGTGGCCCGGCCACGGAATCCCCTTTGCACAACATGTCCGACGCGGTCATCGGGCACATTGATGTATTCGTAACGGGGACAGGGACGGACGATGCGGACGAGGACCTCGACGGCGCCCAGCGTGAGAACAAGGCTTAAAAGCAAAAGCAGCAGTTTCCCCCCCAAGGCTTGAAGTTTTTTCATGAAGCGTGAAGATTCAAGATTCAAAATTCAAAATTCAAGACCAGATTGAAGGGGGTGAAAAATAAGCCCGTTCAATCAATGTTGCGCGGGCGTCCAAATCTCCATTTGTTTGGTTGATTCCCAATAAGTTCCGGGGCTTCTGATATTTTGTTGTTGTGAAAATTTGATTCAGGGTTTAACAGCCTGACAGAATAAACCCGCTCAAAACCATGTTTATCGACATTCACGCCCATGCCGTCAGAATTCCCGCCGCGCCTTTCCTTGGGTTCCAGACTTTTCCAACTCCCGAACAGTTGCTCAACCGTTACCGAGAGTTGAATGTGGACCGGGGAATCCTGCTGCCCCTGGTCAGCCCGGAAGTTTATTTGCCGCAGGCCAACGAGGATATTCTTGAGATGGCGGAGCGGTTTCCGGGAAAATTCATTCCGTTTTGCAACATTGACCCGCGGGTGGTTTCGAATTCCTTTGATGCGCCGTTGGACCGATGCCTCAAATACTACAAGGACAAGGGGTGCCGGGGGGTGGGAGAGGTGACTGTCAATCTGCCGTTTCTTCATCCGTTGGTGCAGAACCTTTTCAAACACACTCAGGAAGCCGGGCTGCCATTGACCTTCCATATTGCGCCACAGATGGGGGGGTGTTATGGCATCCATGACGACCCCGGGTTGCCCCAGCTTGAGCAATGTCTTGGAAAATTTTCGAAACTGAAATTTCTGGCTCATTCCGCCACTTTTTGGGCTGAGATTTCGCGGTTGGAAACGCCGGCGGATCGCAGGGGGTATCCATCCTATCCGGTCAATGAGGAAGGGGTTGTGCCCAAGCTGTTTCGCCGTTATCCGAACCTGCTGGGGGATTTGTCCGCGGGCAGCGGGTGCAATGCCCTGACACGCGATCCGGACTATGCCGCGCATTTTCTGGCTGAATTTCAGGATCGGCTCTTTTTTGGGATTGATATTTGCAAGCCGGACGGACCAGCGCCGCTGGCCGGTTTCCTTGTCAAATTGAGGGATGAGAAAAAAATCAGCCAGGATGTGTTTTCAAAAGTGACCCGGGAAAACGCCGTGAAATTGCTGGGACTTTGAGGGGAGCGGGGGGGATGGAGCCCGGGAGGGGCTTCAAAATTGGCCGTGCAACCCGATGAAAGTTGTGGTATTGTCCCTTGCATGGATTCAGGGAATGAAACGGGGCGCGTGGCGATTTTGATCATTGATGATGAGGCGTCAATGAGGGAGTTGCTTTGTGGATACCTTGCCAATTTTGATGTCATGGCTTTTTCCGGAGGCGAGGAGGCTGTGGAATGGCTTGGGGCGCATCCGGAGAAGGCTTTTCAACTGGCCGTTTGCGATTATTCGATGCCAGGGATGAATGGAGTAAAGACCCTGCGTGCCATAGGACGTCTTGCGCCCGGAGCAAAACTGGTTTTGATGAGCGGGGTGGTGGCGGGGGATCTGGAGCGTTTTGCGGAGGAAAATGGTTTTCATGGCGTTCTGGCCAAGCCCTTTCAGATGAAAAAGCTGGATGATCTGGTCGCCAGTCTTCTGGCGTGATTTCCATCAAAAGCGGGACTCCGGTTTATTGGAGCGCAAAATGGCGGCAAATGGTTGCGACGATGGCTTCAGGGGGTTGGCTGGCGTTTATTTTCAAGGCGTGTGCGGGTTCCTCCAGGGTCTCGAACTGGCTTTGGAGGAGGGATGAAGGCATGAAATGGCCGGAGCGTTCCCGAAGCCATTTGTGAATCGTCTCAAAATCGGCATGGAGATGGATGAAACAGGCGTCTTTTATTTCTGATATCAGGATTTGCCGGTATGTTTCCTTGAGCGCAGAACAGGCGAGCACGGCGGATGTCCCTTTCTTTTCGAGTTCCCGCAAACGTTGGTTCATTGCCATGAGCCAGGGGTGGCGGTCCGCATCAGTCAGGGGAACCCCTTGAGACATTTTGCGGATGTTTTCCGGACTGTGAAAATCGTCGGCGTCGAGAAAAGGCCGGTTTAGCTGGCTTGCCAACAGCCGTCCGACTGTGGTCTTGCCCGAGCCGGAAACTCCCATGAGGATCAGCATCATGAGCGTGATGAGTTATTTGGGGGATGCTTCCTCGATGCGGATATTGTCGTACCAGCAGACCCCGGGCGGATGATAGGCATAGAGCATGACTTTCATTTCCGTGACGTTGGGACGGAATTTTGTGGGGGTGAAAAGCTGGGAGAAGGTTTGCCATGCGCCTTTGGTGGGATCGCAGAAAACAATGGTTTCATAGAGACGCCGGTGTTCGGCGCCGTTGAGACCGTAGCCGCGGACCCAAAGCTTTCCCTTGGGACCAGCGCTCATGAAATCAAAGGTGACGCGGTAGGATTGCCCCGCTTTCACCGGCATGGCGTCGGAGTAGAAGGAGAGTCCATAGGTGTCGGAGATGGAATTTATTGCGGGCTTGGGGATTACCCACTGGGTGATTCCCATCTTTGCCCATTGCTGGACCATGGCCTGTTCGGAAATGGCTGTGTTGAGGCAGATGGCTTTTCCGCGGGCGGGTTGGCCGGGGGTGGCTGGAACTTCAATCCATTGCACTCCCAAGCCGTCCGGCTTGTCCCAATGCGCGGGTTTCCCGGGATCAGCGGTGTCCGGAATGGCGAAGTCCCCGTTGGCCAACAGGGAAACACCGGCGGGGGCGGATGGGGACGATGGGGTGTCTTGCGCGAAAAGAAAAGGCGCCAGGATCAGCAAGGCCAGAAGCCACGCAAAATCTTGAATCTTGAATCTTGAATCTCGAATCATTTCTTTTCGCCGCGCACCAAGTCTCGGAGGGATTCCCGTTTGCGCACCAGACGGGCGGTGGTTCCCTTGACCAGCACTTCCGCAGGACGTGGACGCGCGTTGTAATTGGAGGCCATGGTGAAACCGTAGGCGCCGGCGCTCATGAGCGCCAGGCAATCTCCTTCGCGAAGCGGGGGGAGAGCGCGGTCCTTGGCAAAATAGTCGCCCGATTCGCAGATGGGGCCCACCACATCGTACCGGCTTTCTTTTGCGTTTGCCGGGGGTTCCATGAGCGGGGCGATGGCATGGTAGGAATCGTAAAAAGCCGGGCGGATGAGGTCGTTCATGGCGGCGTCCACGATCGCGAAGTTGCGGGTTCCGGTGAGCTTGAAGTATTCGACGCGCGTGAGAAGCACGCCGGCGTTGCCGGCGATGTATCGGCCCGGCTCCAGCAGGATGCGCATACCCAGCGGTTTGAGCAGGGGAATGAGCGAGCGGGCGAAGAGGTCGATGGTGAGGGGTTGATGGTTCCGTCCCACACGTTTGCGTCCGCCCCACCAGCCGGGGTGGCCGCTTTCCAGCGCGCTGCGGTAAACGATGCCGATGCCGCCGCCGATGGAAAAGAACTGGAGCCGGTGGCGTTCCTGCATCTCCCTCACCAGGGGAAGCATCTTCCGCACGGCGCGGATGAAGGGGGCCACCGTGGTGATTTGCGAGCCGATATGCATCTGGATGCCGCGCAGTTCCACGTTGGGCAGCCATGAGGCGCGCTGGTAAAGGTCGGGAACCTGTTCGAAAGCGATTCCAAACTTGTTTTCGTAGGTGCCGGTGGTGATTTTGGCGTGCGTGTGGGCGTCAACGTTGGGGTTGACCCGCAGGGCGACCGGCGCCCTTTTTCGCATGGCTCGCGCCACCTTGTGGATGCGATGCAGTTCCGCCTCGCTTTCCACATTGAAGCAGTAGATGTTTTTTTGCAGGGCGTCGCGGATTTCCCTTTCGGTCTTGCCGACTCCCGCGAAAACGCATTGGCTGGTCTTGCCGCCCGCCCGGGAGACGCGGTAAAGCTCGCCCATGCTGACGATGTCGAATCCGGAGTTGAGCCTGGCCAGCGTGTTGAGGATGCCCAGGTTGCTGTTGGCCTTGACGGCGTAGCAGATCAGGTGATCGAGGGGCGCCAAGGCCTGGTCGAGGCGTTGGAAATGTTTTTTGATGGTGTTTTCCGAATACACATAGAGGGGCGTGCCATGACGCCGCGCCAGCGTTTCGAGGGGGACCTGTTCGCAGCAAAGCTGCCCTTTCCGATAACAAAATTCATGCATGAGGGATATTTAGGTTGGCAGACGGAGAAAAACCACAAGAATTTTCGGTGAACTTGATGCGCCAGTTTGGCGCCTTACGTCATTCCCGCGAATGCGGGAATCCAGCCGGCTTTGCGTCGAGCGCTTGTCTCGCCATAGATCGCTGAAATCCCAAGGATTTTCATGGTCGGTTTTCTTGTGAAGACATCAGCGGTAAAAATGTGAAATTTGATGACAAGCCGCGGGCTTTCGGCTTTGTTACGGGAATGAATGGAAATCCGATTCAAGCGGTGATTTTTGACATGGATGAGCTGTTGGTTGATTCGCGGCGGCTGTGGAAGGTGGCGGAGCGGGAGTTGTGCGCTGCGGCGGGTGTGGAGTGGACGCCTGATCTGGCGATGAAATACAAGGGGATGAACACAGTCGGGGTGGTGGAGACGGTGTTGCGCGTGACGGGGGCGCCGATTCCCCGTGAACAGGCGCTGGCGCTTTTTGTGAAAACCCTGGTGGCGGAATTTGGCGGAGAGGTGGAAGCCATGCCTGGCGCGGTGGAATTGGTGAAAAAGCTGGGCGGAAAATTGCCGTTGGCGGTCGCGTCGGGGTCACCGAAGCAGGCAATTGACAATGCCATGAGTGTTCTTGGATTGAGGGATTGCTTTGAGGCGCTGGTCAGCAGTGACGATGTGCCCAAGGGCAAGCCTTGTCCGGATGTTTTTCTGGCGGCGGCGAAGGCGTTGAAGATGAATCCCTCCCGATGCTTGGTTTTCGAGGACAGTTTCAATGGTGTGCGCGCCGCCAAGAGCGCGGGGATGCATTGTTTTGCAGTTCCCAGCGCCCAGCCCGAGGAAATTAAAAAACTGGCCGACCGGGTTTATGGATCTCTTGCGGAAGTGCGCATGGAGGACGTTCTTCCCAGTTTGTAACCGTTGGCGAGGCAGTCGGCGGATGATATTCCGCCGCGGTAATTGCCGAGCAGGTAAAGCCCCGGCAGGGCGGCTTCGGCTTTCTCACATGCGGCGATGGTTTTTGGATGATCAATTTCGTATTGAGGAATCGCTTGGGGCCAGCGGGTGATCCGGTGAAACGAAGGTTGCCCTCGCAGTCCCAAAAGAGGGGAGAGGTCGTCCATCGCCACGCGAAGGGCGTCGGAGTCGTCGAGTTCGAGGACGCCAAGATCGTACGCGCCGCCGATGAAAGCCGTCAGAAGAACCTGTCCTTCGGGAGCGCGATGGGGGAAAAGTGTGGATGAAAAGAGTGCGCCCAGAGTGCGGAGTCCCCGCGCCCGGCTGATGAGAACTCCGAATCCGTTGAGGGGATGACTGACCTGCGAGCGGGGAAAACCCAGATGCAGAACCAGCAGGGGCGGATGATGAATGTGTTCCAAGGCGGATGTTTCCGGGATCAATGGCGAAACCAACCGGGAGGCATGGGCGGCATCAGTGGCCACGATGACCTGTTTGGCGTGAAGGGGGCCGGTTGGGGTTTCGAGTTCGAAACCATCCGTTTTGCGGCGCAAAGTTTGGACGGGGCAGGAAAGACGGATGCGGTCTCCCAATTGCGAGGCAAGACTGGCGGTCAGTTCGGAATAGCCGCCCGCCCAGGAGACCAGCCGTCCTTTGGGACCGGAACCTCCGCCTTTGCGGATTGAGCCGAGAATGAGGCTGCCGTAATCTTGTTCGAGCCGGTAAAGCTTTGGGAGGGCATGGCGGACGATCAGACGTTCCGGATCGCCGGCATAAACCCCGGAGACGAACGGTCCCACCAATTCGCGCAGGGGTTCGGTTCCCATCCGGCGGCGGACGAAATCGGCCAGGGTTTCATCCGAATCGTTGCCGCGGGGAATGAAGGGTTCGAGACAGAGACGGAGCTTGGCCGGCCAGGAGAGGACTGGATTTTGAAAAAAGTCAAAGGGGGAGGTGGGCAGCGCAAGGGGTTTTCCATTTCGAACCACAAAACGATTTTTTGCCTGGGGAGCGGCGTCCAGGGTTTTGTCCAATAGATCGTTTTCCTTCAGGAAAGCCGCGGTGTCCGGATTGGAAAGCAGCATGGTGTTGGGTCCCGATTCCACGAGATAACCGGACTGCGATTCGGAGTGTGACGCGCCACCCACGTGGGATTGGGCTTCCAGAACCAACGGATCGATCCCCCGGCGGCGCAAGGTGACGGCGGCAGCCAGGCCGGAAACGCCCGCGCCGATCACGATGAAAGGATGATTTTGCGTGCTTGCCATGGACCGCAATATGCCACACGACGAAGGAAACGCCAGCCCAACCCTGTTATTGATTACTTGTCGCCGGAGGCGCGCATGGCCCGGCGGGCCATGACGACCATGATGACGCCGATGATGAACATGAAGGCGCCCCACACCAAGTTGATGTTGATGTCTTGCGAGCGGGCGTACATGGGGTCGGAACGGGTGAACAATCCATACATCGTCAGAATGGCGCCCATGATGGCGAGCATCAGTCCCATGGGGAGTCGAATGTCCAGGTTCATATTTTTACCAGAAGATGAAGTTGAGGATGACGGCAGCGGTGATCACGATGATTCCCAAGGTGGCGGGTTGTTTGTGCCAGGGGATGTCGCGGTCCGTGATTCGTGGCGTCAGGGAATAGACGAGGCCTTTGAGGTCTTCGTCGGATTTTGTTCGTTGGGTGGCCAGGGAAATCACAATGGTGGTGATGAAGCACGCGCTCCAGGCGAAGATGGCCGCCCAAAAGTTTTGGGCCATTTCCACGGGATAAACATGGACGGCGTGTCCCGCCACCAGCCATCCGCCCTTGATGCCCGCCACGGCGCCGTGAGGAAGGGTCAGGCCGTGATGAAGGGCTGCGGTGAGGGTTCCCGCCATGAGTCCGAAGAATGCGCCGTGTCCGGTGGCGCGGCGCCAGAACATGCCAAGCAGGAAGGTGGCGAACAGGGGGGCGTTCACAAAACCAAAAACCAACTGCAGCATGTCCATGATGTTGTCGAATGAGCGCGCGGCGTAGGCGCAGGCAATGCTGATCAGAATGCCGGCCACCGTGCTGATGTGCCCCATGTGCAGGTAATGTTTGTCCGATTGTCCCGGGCGGATGTAGCTTTGGTACAGATCATAGGTCCAGACCGTGTTGAAGGCGGTCACGTTGCCCGCCATGCCGGACATGAAGGAGGCCATGAGGGCGGTGATGCCCACTCCCAGGAGGCCGGTCGGGAAATATTTTGCCAGCATGGCGGGGATGGTCATGTTGTAATCCAATTGGCCGTCGGGGGTTTTGGGAAGAAAATCGCCCACGTCGTATTGCACCGAAATGGCGATCATGCCCGGAAGGATGACCAGGGCAGGGAAGAGCATTTTGGGGAAGGCGGCGATGAGGGGTGTGCGCCGCGCCGCGGACATGGAGTTGGCCGCCATGGCCCGTTGGACGACCAGAAAGTCGGTGCACCAATAGCCGAATGAAAGAACGAAACCCAGCCCGAAAACCATGCCAAACCATTCCACTCCCATGGGGTTGGTGTGGGACGATCCCATGTTGACCCATGAATGAGTCCATGCGCCCGGATCAAAGGCTTTGCCGGCGGGGTTGTTGGGGTTGGCTGCCACGGCAGAGAGTTTTTGCGTCAGCCCCTCCCAGCCGCCCACGCTTTTCAGCCCCAGAAAAACCAGCGGTGAAAAACCGAAGACAATCATGAAGAATTGCAGCACCTCGTTGTAAATGGCCGAGGTCAGGCCGCCGAGGAAGATGTAGCCCAGGACAATGAGGGCCGAGACAATGATGCAGAGATGATAATCGAAACCGAGGATTTGTTCCAGGAGCCGCGCCAGGGCGTGCATGGAGATGCCGGATGAGAAGACGGTCATGACGGCAAAGGAACAGGCGTTGAAAGCCCGGGTTTTTTCGTCAAAGCGCAGTTTCAGGTATTCCGGCACGGAACGGGCTTTGGATCCGTAGTAAAAGGGCATCATGAAAATGCCAACGAAAACCATGGCGGGGATGGCGCCCACCCAGTAGAAGTGGCTGGTCATGATGCCGTATTTTGCGCCGGAGGCGGCCATGCCGATCACTTCCTGGGCGCCAAGGTTGGCGGAGATGAAGGCGAGTCCGGCAACCCAGGCCGGGATGGAGCGCCCGGACATGAAAAAATCCTCCCCGGTTTTGATATAGCGCCTCAGGATCCAGCCGATTCCCAGGACGAAGATGAAATAGACGCACAGAATAACGTAATCGACGGAGTGCAACTCAAGTTTCATGCGCGGTCATTTTCTCCTGTGGGCAAGCCAAGGTCAAGCAAACGCAGCGATTAATATATGATGCGCAGGGGACGATGGACTGAGGCAAGGAGGCTTCTGTTGAATCATATTCGACCATCACCCTCTATGTGGCATTCAAGGCTTTTTTGACATCACGGTCATGTTTCATGTTGAAGCGGCTGGCGGAACAACAGGAGGAATCGGAGGAAAGGTCGTCTTCACCCGGTGATTTGCCATCCTCCCGGCAAGACGCCGCGAAACTTGAAGACCATTGATTTGTTTCGTGCCGTTGGATGGAATCCGGCGCCAAGTTGAGCATTGCCTTGTTGGGTGTTTTGAGAGAAAATTCCGCGCGTGGCAGCCCCTGAAAAACTGTCTTCAAAACAACCGTTGCCTGAGCCTTTTGAGGGGCTCCGGATCAAGGAGGATCGGTATTTTCCGAAAACATGCGCCAACTGCGGCAAGGTTTACGTGAATTTGGAAGAGTTTGTGAACAGCACCATCCCGCTGCCAAAATCCAGCGGGTTGATGGGGTATTTCGACAATCAGCCGAATCCCGTGGTTGCGCTCTTCCGTAATTGCAGTTGCGGTTCAACATTGACCCTGCTCTGTTTGAACCGCCGTGACATGTCTGAGCATGGCCGGCAGATGCGGCGCCTCTTTGATCAAATGGTGGAAGGAATGGTCCAAAAAGGGATGCCGGTGGCTGGGGCGAGGGAGGAAATCCGCAGGTTCTTCAAGGGGCACAAGACGGATGAGTTGGATAGACTGATCAAGAAATAGGCGCTGAAAAGTTATTTTTTGTGAAAATTTGACAAAGATAGTTTTTTAGATAATATCATTATAACGTCATAATGATTGTTTTCAGCGCAAGCAGTTGCGAAGATGGATATAATTGAAAAATTCAACCGCCACGAAAAAAATGTTTATCAATCACTGGCATGTTGCGCCTGAGGGCACGTATGACCGGGCAAAACCGGAAATGGGCAGTTTGGCGGGGATGAAGAAAATCATGGACCAATGCGGGGTGGAGAAGGGCATCGCTTTCGCGCCTTTCATGCATTGTATGGATTATGATTATTCCTGGTATCGTTGCCCGCTGAAAAGCGAGCGTGAATGCAATGAATGGCTGTATCAGTCGTTGAAGGCTTATCCTGGCATTTACGGTTTTGTGACAGTGAATCCCCTGAATCCGGAGGTGCTTGATATTCTGACGCAATACATCCATCTGGGTTTTGCCGGGGTGAAAATGCATCCGCCGATCTTTCGGATAAAAATCGACGATCCGAAGCTGGATGATTTTTATTCCACGGTCGCAAAGCTGAAGGTTCCCATTTTGTTCCATACCGGCGCCCACGGCGGAGTCCTGGAAACCTACCTTCCCATTTTGCTGGACAATGTGGCCAACAGGCATCCGGAGTTGAAAATCATCATTGAACACTGCGGTCTGCCATGTTTTTTTGATCAGGCGTTGGGGGTTCTGATGAGTCATTCCAAGGCCAGAAAACGCTTTAATGTTTTCGCGGGCATCACCGGCGCCGTCAAGGCCAAGTATCGCGACAAGGTTCTGCAACTGGTTGAGGAGGTCGGCCCCGACCGCATGATTTTTGGGTTGGATTATCCCTTCCATGGCGTGGAGGATCTGACAAGCCAGATCGATTTCATGAAGAATGAAATAAAACTGAATCCTGGCGAAATGGATCTGGTTTTCGGGAAGAATCTGGAAAAGATCCTTAATCTGGAGATCCAGACAAAATCCGGCGCTCTTTAAATTTGAAAGTGAAAAAGGGGATGTTTTCTGGTTTTGATATTGTCAAGCTGTTTATTGTTTTTGAAAAATTTGACATATTAAAGGGTGTGTATTATATGTGTAAATTATACTTAAAACTTATCGGGGTTGTGAAGTGTTGTTCAAGGTTTGGGGGGCGCTCAATCTTTTCAATGAAAGGATGTTGTTGTGAGGAATGATTTCAATTTAGTTCCCAACCCCAAAAGGTATGGGCAATCAGGCGGAAGTTTTGTTTTCAAACCGGGGGTGAAGGTTTTTGTTCAGCCGGATGATTTGGCCAACCGGCCGGCCGGTTTGGAGTATTTGATGGCGGCCATCCGGAAAAAGACGGGCATCCAAATGGAGGCGGGGGCTTTTTCCAAAAAGCGTCCTTTCCATTCCTTGCTGATTACCGGAGGGGAAGACCATTGGCCGGAAACCTTCAGTTTGCAAGGTTTGGATGGGGTGTCCCAAAGCGGCGATGCCCATGTTTTGAGGGTTTCCAAGGATTCGATCGCCATGGCGGGAAACGGCGCCAGCGGCTTGCATTACGCGATGCAGACCTTGTTGCAGATGATTGATGCGTCGGGAGAGACGCGGTCCGTTCCCGGTTGTGACATTTGCGACTGGCCGGACATGGAAAAGAGGGGAATTCACCTGTGTTTTCAATACTACGGACGGATCAATCTGTCGTTCGTCAAGCGTTTGATCAAAGCCATTGCCGCCAACAAAATGAATTATCTGGAACTTGGCGTGGACGCGGCCTTGCAGTACGATTATGACCGGTCCATTTCCGAGTCGTGGGCCTTGTCCAAGGAGGAGATGCGGGGCTTGGTTGATTTTGCGCGCCGGCATTTTGTGGAGATCACTCCAGGCATCCAGTCGCTGGGGCATGTCAGCCATTCCATTTTTCATAACTCAAGGGATTTGGCCGAGGCGCCGGGAACCAACACCTATTGTCCCAACAATCCGCGGGTGTATGAAAAATTATTCGCCATTCTTGATGACTTGAGAGTACCGAATTCTGGACTACTCCTTCAGTGATTTTTTAGCTTCCTCAACTTCCAGTCTGGAGAGCGTCAGGGCGAGGTCGATCCATTTTTGGGTCAACATTTTGAATCGTTTGAAGTT
>JAQUAF010000025.1 GCA_028687435.1 Verrucomicrobiia bacterium
CGCCAAACAGATTTCCATGCCCTCCCTCCACCTAAACTGATCACCTGCGCAGCCTCATGACCGGGGATCCCCTCACATCAGGTTAAAACCCACCCGAAAAACCCGACGGAGCTGCCATGCGCCCGGGGGCAGCCGCGGAGAGGAATGGAATTTGACAGCCGGATGACCGTGTGTTACCGGTTTTGTCATGCGTAATACCAAAAAAGGCGGTTCTGCGGAGCGTTTCAGCATGTCGCTGGCGCCCGGGTTGTTGAGGCAGCTTGACGATTTGATGAGGGAAAAGGGGGGGGCGAACCGGTCCCAGTTCATGGCGGAAATGATCAGGGATCAGTTGGTGGGGCACCGGCAATGGCAGGAGGACCGGGAGATCGCCGGCACCATCACGCTGGTGTACGATCATCACAAGGCTCATTTGCAGGAATCGCTGACTTCCATTCAGCATGACTGGCATCATCTGATCATCACCTCGGTGCATGTTCATCTGGATCATCACAACTGCCTGGAGGTGCTGGTGGTGCGGGGCAAGGCGGCGCAGATCCGGCAGATGGCGGACCGCCTGACGAGGATCAAGGGGATCAAGCACGGCAAGTTGACGGTGACGACCACGGGCAAGGAGTTTTAATGCATATTCCCGATGGTTTTTTGGATGCCAGGACCCTGGCGGCGTCTGCTGTTCTTTCGGCAGGCGCGGTGGGGCTTGCTTTGCGTCAATGCCGCTCTGGTGATGGGGCGGACCGGCGGTTGCCGTTGCTGGGCATGACGGCGGCTTTTGTCTTTGCGGCCCAGATGATCAATTTTCCGGTGTTGGGCGGCACGTCGGGACACTTGATGGGGGCGGTGCTGGCGGCGGTTTTGCTTGGCCCCGCGGCGGCGATGGTGTCGATGACGTGTGTGCTGATTTTGCAATGCCTGCTTTTTGGCGATGGCGGGGTGCTGGCTTTGGGAGCGAATGTTTTCAACATGGCGGTATTGGGAACCTTGAGCGGGTATGCGGTCTGCCGTTTGTCCGGAGGTTTGCTGCCCGGGTTGCGTGGAAAACTGGCGGGGGCCGGGGCGGGCGCATGGGTTTCGGTGGTCGTGGCGTCGGCGTCCTGCGCGGGGCAACTGGCGCTTTCGGGGACGGCGCCGGCGGGGATGGTCTTGCCGGCCATGGTGTTTGTTCACATGCTGATCGGCTTGGGGGAGGCGGCGATCACGGTGCTGGTCCTTTGGGTGATTGCCGGCGCGCGGCGGGATCTTTTGGAGGATGATCCGGAACGGTCCGCAGCCGGCTGGCGGGTTGTTGCGGGATGGGGAATGATTCTTGCGTTGGGGCTGGCCCTTTTTGCATCGCCTTTTGCCTGTGGCTGGCCGGATGGGTTGGAATCGGTGGCGCAACGGTTCGGTTTTGAAACCCGGTCGGTCGGAAGCCTTCTGTCCGCGCCGTTGCCGGAATATCGTTTTCCCGGTTTGCCGGACGGAGGTTTGGCGGCCGCCCTGGCGGGCGGCGCGGGGACTCTGGCGGTTTTTGGCGTCATGTGGAGCATGAGCGGATGGTTGATCCGGGGACGGCGGCGGATGTCGCCCGTGGTGGAATGACATGACGGGGCGTTTCATCGATCTTTACAGCCGGTTGGACAGTCCGGTTCATCGTCTTGCGGCCGGCGCCAAGGCGGGTGCGGCTTTTGGGGTTTTGCTGGCGGCGGGCTTGTGGCCGGGATGGGAGGTGTTGATGACGGCGGGGATCGTGGTGTTGGCGGGGGTGGCGGCGGGACGGATTCCCTGGGGTTTTTTCATTTCCCGGTGGCTGGGGCTGATGCTGTTCATATTGCCGGTGTCTTTGCTGGCGTTTTTTCAACCGGGAGGATGGCGTTTTTTTTGTCTGTTTCTTGTCCGGGGCGGTGTTTGCGCGGGGGCGGTTTTGTTGCTGGCCAACACGACGCCGATGGCGGAGATTCTGCGTGTTTTGAGGAGGGTTGGGATGCCGGGGATGATGGTGGATGTGCTGGCGCTGACCTGCCGCTATTTGTTTGTGCTGGCGGATGAGGCGGGGCGCATGCGTTTTGCGCGGCAGAGCCGCACGTTTGAGGGAAGCCGGCGGCTTTTGTGGCGCAATGGCGCCTCGGTAATCGGCCAGCTTTTTCTGCGTTCGCTGGAACGGGCGGAACGGGTGCAGGCCGCGAGGCTGGCGAGAGGAGGCAAATGAAGGCGGCGTTGGAGATCGACGGGCTGCGATATGCCTATCCGGATGGAACCGTGGCGCTGGATGGCGTGGATTGGACGGTTTGCGAGGGGCAATGCGCGGGGTTGATCGGGCCCAACGGCGCGGGCAAATCCACCCTGTTATTGCACTTGAACGGCCTTTTGCCGGCCAAACCGGCGGCGGAACCGCGGATCAAGGTGATGGGGATCGGGGTGGGGGGCGGCAACCTGCCGCGGGTGAGGCAGATGGTGGGCATGATGTTTCAGGATTCCGACGATCAATTGTTTTGTCCCACGGTTTTCGAGGATGTGGCCTTTGGCCCGGCGCAGATGGGGAGGGGCGGGGAGGAGGTGCGGCTTCGGGTCCGGGAGACCCTTGCGCGGGTGGGGCTGAAAGGGTTTGAAAATCGGGCGCCGCATCGGTTGAGCCGCGGGGAAAAACGGCGGGTTTGTCTGGCCGGCGTGCTGGCCTGCGATCCGCAAGTGCTGGTCTTGGACGAGCCGACCAGCGATCTGGATCCGCGGGGAAGAAGGGAGTTGAAGGCGTTGTTGAAAACCCTGCCCATGACGAAAATCCTGGCCACGCACGATCTGGAAATGGTGGCGGAGATTTGCGACAGGGTTGTTTTGATGGATGGCGGAAGGATGGTTGAGGAGGATGTTCCCGGAAAACTTCTTGCCAACGAATCCCTGATGCTGGCCCATGGCTTGGAACGTCCGCACAGTCTTTCCCATCCTCATGCGCATGCGGGGGGATTGGAAAGCGCGACTTGATTCATTCCGGCGATGTGCCGCGGAATTTCACAAAGACCCGGCCGGGGATGGTTTTGACCTGCAGTTCGGAGTCGCCGAACTGTTTCAGGACGCCGAAGGCTTCGTTCATCAGGCGCATCATGGCCGGGCTGAGAAAACTGTTGTCCGTGGGGGATTGGAAAAGGGCCGTGGAGGCCATGATGATGCGGATGGTCTCCGGCGCTTCCTTGGTGTTCATTCGGATGTCCACGCCTTCAATGCGCTGGTTGTCGAGACGTCCGGCATTGGCGGCCAGGCCGGAGAGGGCTTTTTCCATGGTCTGGGTGTTGGTGGCAAGGATCAACAGGCCGTTGGAGAAGGCAAAGGGCGGCATTTCCTTCAATCCATGGTTTTCCCTCCACTTGGAGGAGCCCATGCGGATTTCGTAATAGGCGCCGCCGGGACAGTTTGATTTGCGGACCACCAGATTGGCTTTGAGCTGCTGGTTGCAGCGCAACACGAACGCCTCCACGGATTGGATGAACAGGTTTTGTTCATTGAACGGCATGGCCATCACCGTCCGGGGAAATGGCACTTTGAACCGGTCGGAGATCAGTTCGTTTTTTCCAAAGCTGATGAAGACCTGTTTCCCGACACGGTCCCAGATGTTTTTCCATTCGCGCGCGTAAGGGCCGAATGCCGAACCGAAGCGAAATTGGGAAAAAGCCGTTGTCCAGGGATCGGGGGCGAAGGGA
The DNA here is from genome assembly GCA_028687435.1 of Verrucomicrobiia bacterium. Taxonomy (GTDB): domain Bacteria; phylum Verrucomicrobiota; class Verrucomicrobiia; order JABWAM01; family JABWAM01; genus JAQUAF01. The sequence goes on from JAQUAF010000025.1 coordinate 3,669, forward strand.
AGCAATTCCCGCCAGGCGGTGGCCATGTCGGACCAGGATGACACCAGGGAGAGAACGTCGTCCGGCTGGCGGAGCAGCGCCAGGTTGAGCAGGGCCGGATCATCCGATGAGGCGGCTGTCACTGTTTGCGAGGGCAGGGTGGCGTCCAGCAGGAAACGATTGCCTGTTGCGCCGGTCAAAATCCATTGCAATCCCAGCGAATCCTGTTCTTGTTGAGTTCGTTCCAGACGGAGAAATCCCCAGGTTGGATCGTTGAGGGCGCTTGTTTGTTTTAGCAAGACTTGAAAGGGCAGGGTGGAGGCCAGGCTGGGCTTTTTGCCATCCAGAACCTGGAAGATTTCCAAAAGCGGACGGGGCTTTGGACTGATGGCCAGCACGGCCACGCCATGGATGGCGAAAAATTGGATTTTCCAGCCTTTGGGCAGCGTGGGGGATTCCACTTCGATGCACCGGTGTTTGTCGAGGTAGATCAGTTCCCATTGAACATCGGTGGTGTTCGAGGAATCCTGCATTTTCAGCAGCCACTCGAGGCATTTGCTGCGTTCGCCAATCGGAGAGCAGAGGAAAAGCGTTTGAGACTCCTTGGAATAGGCTGCGGTTATTTGGGGGCCCCAATAGTTCAGAATCCATTCCTCAAGTTGATGCAGGCTGGAGTCGCTTACCTGCCAGGAGGCGGTCAAATCCCGAAAAAGGGTGAGTTGGGAGAGGTTTTTGCTGAGGACCGAGCGCTTCAGTTTTTTCCACTTTTTTACAAAGGAATTGCTCTGGACAAAATAGGTCACGTCGCGTGGCAACAGTTCATAGACCGTTTCCTTTTGAGGAACACCGGCTTTCAGGTAATCGTTAAACAACCGGTCGGCATGACGCGCACCCATCCACATGCCCGCCAAGGTCAACACCCAGAGAACCAGCCAAAAAATTTTGGGTTTAAAGATATGCGATGTCCGGTCTTGCATCTGTACTTGGTTAATGGGTTTTTATCATTTTGTCACTCATGGAATGAAAAAAATAATGTCAATGGTTGTTTTTTGATTTCGTGTGGTTATTGGAAGCTTCGCTCGACAAAGTTGAGTGGGTATGTATAAGAGACAAGGCCTTTTTTTAGAAAAGGGCTTTTTATTCAATGTTAAGGAAATTCAAAGTTTGTTGGAAAAGGCGGTGCAGGAGCTCCGCCCTCCATTTTATGCAAGGTAAAGGAGGGCGGGGCTCCCGCACCGCCTTGCCGGTTTTCTGCATCGAGCGTCAAGCCGCCGTCCCGCCGCGGCGGGAGCGCGGCTTAATTCAATGTTAAGGAAATTCAAAGTTTTCGGATCGAAACGAGATTCCGACCGTCTCTGGATTCCCGCATCCGCGGGAATGACGGAAGGGGACTATGCCCATTTCACCATCGTCATTCCCGCAAAAGCGGGAATCCAGTCGGCTTTGCGTCGAGCGTCTGACATCGAGCGTCGAGCTGCCGGGCCTTGGGCCCGGCCTAATTCAACCATTTAAGAAAGGAAACCCTCATGGAAACGAAGAGCGCTGCTGTTGAGAAGGAGACATTGGGAACCCTGCCGAACGATGATATCCGCCAGATCATGTGGCGGTTTGCGGATCGATATGATTTGCAGATGCTGGTGCAATCCGCCCGGTCGGTGGCGCGCGGGCCGGTGGCGCGTCTGGTGGCGGAGGGCGCCCGGAATTCCCATGACTGGACCGAGCAGAAGGCCTCGTTGTTGAAGGTGTTCGACGAGTCCGGAGTGACGGCGGCTTTCATGGAGCCGGAGCATGGCGGTTTCATTGAGGGGCCGAAGAATCTGGCTCTGGCGTTGGTTGCATTTGAACTGGCGTGGGTGGATGGCGGTTCGGCCACATCGAGTCTTGCGGGCAATCTGGCGCTGGCGCCGATTCATGAGCGGGGCACGGACGAGCAGCGGGCGCGTTACATGAGCCTGGCCGCGCCGGCCAAGGAGGGGGAGAAGAGGGTTCCGTTGCGCGGGGCTTTTGCGCTGACCGAGCCGCTGCCGTATGTGGGAGTTGAGACGGGTATTCTGTGCGGCAAGGTTTCGGTGGCGGATTGGAAGGACGGCAACGATCCCCTCCTGTTGGTTGAGAAGCGCGGACGTTTCATCACGAACATGGGGTTTGCCGATTTTGTGACCGCTGCGGTGGACACCGCCGACAAGCGGATCAAGTCCAGTTGCATGATCATTTTGGAGAAGGGCGATCCCGGCACTTACGATCGCGGAGCGCCGACCAAGAAGCTGGTGCATCAGCTTTCCTCGACCAACGATCCGGTTTTGAGTCTGAAGGTTCCCGCCAGCCGCATCATTGGCGGTTACACCATCAAGGACGGGGTGATCGTGCCCAAGTTCAGCCATGGCGAGGTGATCGAGGCGGTTTTCCGGCGCACGCGTGTGACGGTGGGGTTGATGACTTCCGCCAAGCTGCTTTCGGCGGTTGAGCCGGTGATCCGTTACGCCCGCAACCGTTTTCGCGGAGGCGAGGCGGCGACTCCGGGGACGCCGCGTTATGATTTTGGCATCCAGCAGAAGGAGGATGTGCAGCACCGCCTGATTGACGTGTGGAGCGCGGGCGAGGCGGGGGCGTCGTTGGGATTTGCCGCGGCCCGGTTGTTTGACGAGTTGGACCCCTTGGAGCGGAAGAAGGAGGCCTATTTTATTGAAAAGGGGATTACGGGAGGCCGCGCCCAGTTCAAGGAATTCAAGCGCGTCGAAAAGGATGTGCTGGAGTACATCCAGTTGTCCGGTTTGCCCGCGGATAAGCGTGACAATCAACGGATCGAACAGTTGCAGACGAATGTGCTGGTGCAATTCCTGGTGGCGGATTCGGCGGCAAATGTGCTTTGTCCGGCCTGCAAATTGTGGAACACAGGTTTTGGCGCCACGGTGATGAGGGAAGCGGTCAGCATGATGGGCGGCTACGGCATCACCGAGGATTGCCCGGGATTTCTGGGGCACAAGTGGATGGACGCCCAGCTTGAGGCCACCTATGAGGGGCCGGAGGCGGTGCAGCGGCGGCAGATGTCGGTGACGATGACCAACGAGATTTTCCTTGCCCAATACCGCCAGTGGGTGACGGAGATGCGCCATGTGGCGGCCACGCATCCTGGCAGCGGCGCCTGCGCTTTGGCGACCGCGATGGAGTTGTGGCTGTGGACGCTGGATTATTTGCAGAAGGGAACCGACGGCAACGGCAACAAGCTCTATACCAGTTCGCGTCAGGGGGTGAGTTTCTCCATGGCCGACGCGTTGTGCTGGCTGCTGGCGGCCCGGTGCCTGATTCTTGACGCGTTGGAACTGGAGAAGAAAGGCCCCGGGAACGCCGTGGTGGCCGAGGGGCTGAAGGGGACTCTCAATTTTTACTTTGATCTTTGCCATGTGCAATGCGCCCGGTCGGCGGGGGAAGTGGGACGCGTTTGCGCCGAACTGGTTTTCGGGTACAACGCCCATCCGGCCTGGAGCGGCGGCGGCGCCTGTTGTCAGGAAAAAATGGGCGCGGTGGAAAAATTGGTTTTTGGCGAAGAGTGTTGTTCCGACGCCAAAGCGGGGGGAACCAAGGAAAAGGCGGGCCCGTGCGTGCATTTTGCCGGGTACGAGGAGTTCGTCCGGCGGCGCATCAAACTGGACGGCTGTCTTACCGGCGCCCGGCTGGCGAAGGATCGCGCGGGCGGCGCGTTGCTGAAGATCATGATTCCGGAGGTGCAGGATTATCCGGTTTAGGCACTGAGGCACTTGGGCACTAAGGCACTGAGGAGGATATGAGTATGACAACTGAGACGACGCCTGCCGTTGAGCGGCAGGGCATGGATGTGGACATTGTTTGCGTGGGGTTTGGCCCGGCGACGGGAGGGTTTTTGACCGCGTTATCCCGTCAACTTCTCAAGGAGGATGGTTCTCCCCGGTTTGAAAGCGCATCCGCGCCCGGCATGCCATTGCAGGTGATTTGTTACGAGCGCGCCGATGACATCGGGTTTGGCGTTTCGGGAGTGGTGACCAAGGGCAAAAGCATCCGGGAGAGTTTTCCCGGATTGGAGCCGTCCCAGATTCCCATGGCTGCGCCGGTGACGGAGGAGAGGGTTTTGTATCTGTTGGATCCGGTTGGCGCCAGCAGGCGATCCTGGCTGTTCAAGCTCAAGGATGCCATGATCCGTTCCTTCAAGTGGATGCTTCCTTACGAGAATGAGGCGGTGAAGCTGCCTTACATTCCTCCGTTCATGGCCAAGCATGGCGGGCTGGTGATGTCCATGGGGCAGTTCAACCAGTGGGTGGGCGGCCAGTTGATGAGTTCGGGCGCGGTGCAGATCTGGCCGGGCACGCCGGTGGCCAAGGCTTTGCTGGACAAGGGAAAGGTGACCGGGGTGCGGTTGCTTGACCAAGGGACGGACAAAAAGGGCAGGCCGGAAGCGGGATACATGCCTGGCATGGATATCCGGGCTGGTTTGACGGTGGTGGGCGACGGGCCGGTGGGAACCGTGGGGCAGCAATTGGACGAGCAACTTGGGTTGCCGGAGGGTAATCATCAACGGGAGTGGGCGGTTGGAATGAAGATGGTGGTCAAGTTGAGGGACGATGTGGATCTCAAGCCCGGGACGGTCATTCACACCTTTGGTTATCCGGAGCCGGAGATTTTCGGGTTCATGTACGTTTATCCGGACAAGGTGGCGTCGTTAGGGATTTTTGTGCCGACGTGGTTCGACACGCCGGTTCGCGCCACTTATCGTTACCTCCAGCATTGGATGATGCATCCTTATTTGTGGCGTTATCTGCAAGGCGGGGAGTTGCGTTCGTGGGGCGCCAAGTCGATGCAGGAATCCGGACGACGGGGAGAGCCTTTTCTGGCGGGGGAGGGTTTTGCCCGCATCGGGGAGGGATCGGGCAGCACCAATGTGCTGGCGGGGTCGGGCGTGGACGAAGCCTGGGCCACGGGGGTGATGCTGGCGGAAGGGGTGATTGATTTGCTGAAGGAAAAGAAGCCTTTTACCAGGGAGAATCTGGAGCGGGCCTATGTGAAGCGGCGGCGGGAAAGCTGGGTGGAAAAGGAGGGGAAAGTCGCGGAGAAATCGCGCGACGGTTTTCAGTACGGCGTCATTCCCGGGTTGGTGGGAATGGGAATCACCGGTTTCACCCGGGGTCTTTTGAATGTGCCGGCCACGCCGGTCCAGGCCTACAAGCGGTTGCGGACTTTGGAGGAGGATTGCGCCGGGAAGATTTCCCCGGAGGAGCTTGGCCGGATCAAGGAGGAATGCCGGAAAAAGAAAACCTCCCTGCAGGAGGCGATCATGGAGCGGTGCGGGTGGCCGGCGATTCCTTATGACGGCAAGCTGCTGGTGTCGCAGCAGGACGCCCTGTTGATGGGGGGCAAGGTGCAGGCGCCGGCGGGTTGCGCGGATCACGTGGAATTTCTCGATGCCCGTCTTTGCGAGACCTGCAAGCTTCGGGTTTGCGTGGAGGTTTGTTCGGGGCAGGCGATTACGCCGGGGCCGAACGGCGTGCCGGATTTCGACCGGGAGAAGTGCGTGCATTGCGGCGCCTGTTTGTGGAATTGTTCCCAGCCCCGGGCAAACGATCCCGAGCGGTCCAATCTTGCCTTTCGCGCCGGGACAGGCGGGCTCCATTCGGCGGAGAATTGACGGTTGGGGCGTTGGGCTGAAGACTGAAGGTGATTAGAGAGTCTTCAATGGGTGGCGTTGACGGAAATTTGAGGGCGGCATTCCCTGGTGGCGTTTGAATGCCTTTGAGAAATGATAGGGATCCTTGAAGCCCAGAAAACAGCTGATTTCCTTGATGCTCATGCGGGTCAGTCGCAGCAGGGTGTGGGCGCGTTCCATCTTGTATTTCATGAAGATGCGTGCCGGGGACATGCGCAGGATGGCCTTGCAACGGTGGGACAAGGCGCTGGAACTCATGTTCATGGCTCTGGACATTGCGGTCAGGCTGAAACGGTCGTTGATCCGGGATTGAAACAGCCGCATGAGCCGGGTGGCGAAGCCGTGTTCTGCCTGGATGTCGCGCAATTCCGGATGTGTCGCCGCGCGGGGCAGATGGCGGACCAGGAGCCAGAAAAACTCATTCATCAAGGCATCCTGGATCTGGCAGGCCGGGGGATCGCCGATCCGATGCTCCTCCTGCAGGCGTTTCAGAATGGGGCGGAAAACCGTCCGGCTTTTTCGCATGCATTGTTGTCGGGGGGAGGCATTTTCCGCAAAGAGCGGGGGAATCAGTTTGCCCAGGGATTGTTGATCCAGGACAAAGCTGAGCCCGGCATAACGCAGGGGCGGACGGAGGAAGTCCTGATGCCAGTCACCCGGTTTGACGACCAGCATGTCGCCGGGGCTCAGCCGGATTTCCTGATTGTTGAGTGTGCAGCGGTAGACGCCGCGATCCACCAGGATGACTTCATAGTCCGGATGCTGATGGCGGCAATAACCACAGACGCGTTTCACCTCGATGGAGTTGAGGCCCCGGAAAATGGGGACGATTCTGGTTTCGTGCAGGCGTCCGGTCCGCCGTTCGGCGCTGAAAATGGAGAGATGTTTTTTCATTTTTCGGATGTTTGGCGGGGTTTTGCGGCAAAGCGGCGCGCGGGCCGTCGGATTTTCAACAGATGATGTTTTGCTGCCTTCGAGAAGGTGAATCATGCGATTCCAAGTGCGCGCAAGCCGTCGCGCCATGGCAAGGCTTTGACGGAACCGATTTGTTTTGCGAGAGGATCGCGGGAAAGGCAGAAGGCTTCGGCGTTTTTCATGGAGGGAAGGAATTTTTCAAGCGTCCGTGTGTCCTGTTCGCTTACTTGAGCCGAGGATTTAATCTCGATCAGGGCATCCGGCAATCCGGGCCTTTCAATCATCAGATCGATTTCCGCCCCGTCCTTGGTGCGCAGGTATGAAAAACGGAAATCGTTTTGGCGGTAGGAACTTAAGCGCAGGGCTTCCGCCACGACAAAATGCTCAAAGGCTTTTCCATAATCATAGGTTCCCGGAAGCAAATCCAGATTCAGGGTGCGGTTCAAAGCTCGTTTGACCCCCGGGTCGAAAAGATAAAATTTTGGCGCTTGCGTCTGCCGTTTGCGCAGGGACTGGTGAAACGGTTCCAAAAGAAAGCCAACCAGCGTGTCTTCCAGAATCTGAAAATAAGACTGCACTGTTTTGACATCGGCCCCAACATCGCGGGCAATATTGGTGAAGTTGATCAATTCACCGCAACATTGGGCGGCAACTTCCAAAAAACGCCGGAAAGGATCGAGATTCTGGATCCAATGTTCCGCCCAAATCTCTTCCTTCAAATAGGTAAGGGCATAGGCCCGCAGGAAAGCTTTTTTTTCCTCTTCCCCAGGGCAAGCCCACACCGCCGGCAGGGTCCCAAATTTCAGAGCTGAGTCAAGGTTGAAGGCATCGGCAAGTTCCGTGTGCGTGAATGGGAAAAGATCATAAATCGAAGCGCGGCCAGCCAACAGGTTGGTGCTTTGACGTTTTAATTTGCGCGCACTGGAACCGGTCATGGCAAAATGAACGGAACCTTGTTCGATCTGGGCATGGATGACATCAAGCAAACGGGGCACTTTTTGGATTTCGTCCACCACCACCCAGGATGGCTTTGGATGAAGCGCCTGAAGGTGTTCGGCAAGTTCGTTGGGACGCCGGGCATAGCGGTCTTCCTGTTCAATATCCAGCAAGTCGATCCATAGGGCTTCCTCTGGCTTGAAAAATTGCCGTAAAAAAGTGGATTTACCAGTGCCTCTGGCGCCAAAAAGAAAGAAACTTCTGGTTTTAAGAGGCGAAATTATTCTGTGGACCATACTCCATATCTGTACGCCATTTATGGATGGATGTCAAGTTTTATGTCAATATGTTTATTTTATGGAATTTCAATGGGTTGAGGAAAAGGCGGTGAGGGATCCCCTCTCCATTTGCTGCGAAATGATGGAGGGCCGGACTCCCGAGCCGTTGCGCTTTTGCCAAGAGGCTTGATCTACGTTGAATGATCCCGTTTCTTCCAGGCGTTGAATCCGCCGCGAAGGTGTTGGAGGCGGGTGATGGCGGGGCGGTTGCCGCAGAGGGGGCATTCGGGATTGCGCCGGAGCGTCATCTCCCGGAATTTCATGGCCAGGGCGTCGTAAATCAGCAGGCGGTTGGCCAGGGATGAGCCCAGCCCCATGATGGCTTTGAGGGTTTCCGTGGCCTGGATGAGTCCGATGAGGCCGGGGACGACTCCCAGGACGCCGGCGTCGGCGCAACTGGGCGCGCGTTCGGGCGGCGGCGGCTCGGGAAAGATGCAGCGGTAGCAGGCGGTCTCCTTTCCCGGTTTGAAAAACGAGGTTTGCCCCTCAAATCGGGAGATGGCGCCGTAGGCGTTGGGTTTGCCAAGGAAAAAAGCCGTGTCGTTGACCAGATAACGGGTGGGGAAATTGTCCGTTCCATCCACCAGCACGTCGTAGGGCCGCGCGATCTTCATGGCGTTTTTCGCCGTGAATCGTTGGGGGATGACGTCCAGTTTCACGTGGGGATTCAACGCCCGCAACCGCGCCGCCGCGGCTTCGGTCTTGGATTTTCCTGTTTCCGGGGTGGTGTAAAGGATTTGACGCTGGAGATTGGACAGATCCACCACGTCCGGATCGACCAGCCCCAGACGTCCCACGCCGGCTGCCGCCAGATAGGTGGCCGCGGGCGATCCCAATCCGCCAAGGCCGATCAGGAGAACCGATGATTTTTTGAGCCGTTCCTGTCCGGCCTGTCCCACCTGCGGCAGCAGGAAATGCCGGGCGTAACGTTCGGTTTCTTCCGTTGAAAAGGTGGAAGGGGAGGGCATGGGCGGCATTATAAGGCTGAAGGCTGAAGACAGAAGGCAGAAGTTTGTGTCTTGCCGCCTTCGCAACACGACATGATGGAGGGCGGATTTCCAAGCCGCCATGCCTTTGGGGTTCTTCAGCCCTCAGCCTATTTCAATATTTGGCGAAAAAGGCGGTGCGGGAGCCCCGCCCTCCATTTGTCGCGAAATGATGGAGGGCCGGCCTCCCGGACGGCTCCGGGCGGTCGTATCCCGCCTTTGAGTGATTGTTTCTGCGTCGAGCACTTGTCCCGCCAGCTTGTGACGCCGAAGCTTTGGCGAAGGCGCAAGCTCGCAGAGCGAAGGCGGATCGAGCATCGAGCGTCAAGCCGTCGTCCCGCCGTGGCGGGAGCGCGGCTTAATTCAAGCTTTCTGCTTTTGCGCGCCGGGGGTGGAGGGGGCTTCCTGAGGCTTCAGCTTGGAAGGATGCTGGAGCAGGAGGAACGGGCTGGCGATGAACACCGAGGAATAGGTTCCCGTGATGATGCCGATCACCAGCACAAAGGCGAAATCGTTGATGACACCGCCGCCGAAAAGATAGAGCGAAAAGGCGGCGATGAATGTGGTGAGGGAGGTCAGGAGCGTGCGGCTCAATGTTTCGTTGATGCTGAGGTTGATGAGATTGGCAAAGCCGTATCCCTCGCCCTTGAGCTTGAATTCCTCCCGGATCCGGTCAAAGACCACGATGGTGTCGTTGAGCGAGTAACCGGCGATGGTCAGCAATGCGCCCAGCACGGGCAGGGAGAGCTGCCGGTCGGTGAAGAAGAGGAAGGCCATGCAGATGAGCACATCGTGCAGCAGGGAGGCGATGGCGCCCACCGCGTAGGCGAATTCAAACCGGGCGGTGATGAAGATGAGAATCAGAACGGATGCGACGCCCAGTCCCAGGACGGCCATCTGTTTGATTTCCCCGCCGATCGCGCCGCCCACGCTGTCGAACGAGCGCTGGGTGAAACCCGCCTGGGGAAAGGTGTCGCTCAGCGCTTTGCGGACCGTTTCGCCCTCGCCGAATTTGACTTTTACGTAGAGCACCTCGCCTTCGCCGCTGAGTTCCTTCTGGTATTGGATGAAACTGTCCTTGATTCCGGCTTTCAGCACGGCGTCCCGCAAGGCGGAGACATCCACGCGCGCGTCGCGTTTGAAATCGAAACTGACCGCGTCGCCTCCGGTGAAATCGACGCCGTAAGCCTTTTCTCCTTTTTGAATGAAAAGCATGAGTCCGGCCATGATGATGACGGCGGAGAGCGCAAAGGCCGGCAGACGGAAGCTGAGGAACTTGATGTTGGTCTGGGAGACCATGGAGAGCATGGTCAGCTTGTTCATCTTGTTGTTGAGGAGCAGGAAATCGAAGATCATCCGGGAGACGACCATTGCGCTGAAAACGCTGGTGACAATGCCGGCGCTGAGGGTGACGCCGAATCCCTGGACGGGGCCGCGTCCGAGCCACATGAGAACCACGGAGGTGATGAGGGTGGTGATGTTGGCGTCCATGATGGTGCCGAAGGCCCGGTTGAAACCGGCGTCGATGGCCGCGGCCAAAGGTTTGCCCTTGCGGAGCTCCTCGCGGATGCGTTCGTAGATGAGCACATTGGCGTCCACGGCGATGCCGATGGTGAGGATGATGCCGGCGATGCCGGGCAGGGTGAGGGTGAATTTGAAGATGGCCAGCACGCCGAAGAGGAGGATGACGTTGATCAGGAGGGCCACGTTGGCGATGAGGCCGGCGCGCAGGTAGTAAGCAACCATGAAGACCACCACCAGGGCGATGCCGATGATGCCGGCCATGGCGCCGCTTTTGATGGAATCCATGCCGAGCGTGGGCTCGACGCTGCGTTCCTCGATGATGGCGACCGGGGTTTCGAGGGGGTTTTCCAGAACGTTGGCCAGTTCAAAGGCGTCCTTGTAATCAAAATCGCCGGTGATGACGCCGCGGCTGCCGATTTCGCTGTTGATGCGGGGGGCTGACATCACCTTTTTGTCGAGCAGGATGGCCAGCCGGTTGCCGATGTTTTCGCGGGTGACGCGGCGGAAGATGTCGCCGCCGTCGGAACTCAATTCGAAGGCCACCTCGTAGCCTCCGCCCTGGGAATTCATGGGAGCTGCGCGGACCAGGTGTTTGCCGGTCAGTTCGGGATTGCGTTTGACCAGGAGTTGTTCGTCGATGGGCGCGCCTTGGGAACGTTTTTCCTGCAACCGCATCAATTCGTAACCGATCGGGGGAAGGCCGCCCTCCTGTTTCATGCGGGCCAGTTCTTCGTTGTTTTGGGGATGCACCAGCCGGAATTCCAGATAGGCCACCCGCTCGAGGTTTTTCCGCGTCTGGAGTTTGTCGGCTTCCTTGAGTCCCGGGATTTGAACTTCGATCCGGTCTTTGCCGCGGGGTTGGAGGATGATTTCGCCCACGCCGCTCTTGTCCAGGCGTTTGCGGAGGATCTCGATGGCCTTGTCCACCGCGCTGGACTGCCGTCGTTCGTCGATCTTGGCCAGATCCAGTTGCAGCACGTACTGGGTGCCGCCTTTCAAGTCCAGGCCGAGGGTGATTTTTTTCTCCGGCGGATAGATGTAGTAGATGGCGATGCCGATGAAAGCCAGAACCAGGAGAAGGCGTTTGAGGAGGGGGTTCATGATGTGTGGCGCGGATGCGGATGGTTGTGAGTGGGTGCGGGGAAATCAGGATTTCTTTTCTTCCTTGGCGTCTTCGCGGACGACCTGCTGGATGCCGGAGCGGAGCAGCTCGATCTTGGTGTTTTCGGCGATCTTGACCACGACGGACTTTTCCTTGATCTGGCTGACGATGCCAAAGATGCTGCCGCTGACCAGGACGCGGTCGCCCACCTTGAGCGCATCCAGCATTTTCTGGTGATCTTTTTGCTGCTTCATCTGGGGACGGATCATGATGAGGTAGAGGAAGGCGAAGATGAGGATCATGTAGCCCGCCATGCCGACCAGGCCTTTGGTTGGATTTTCGCCGGGTTGGGGGGAGGGATTGCCCATCGCCAGGATTTGAGGAAGAGAGGAAATCATGATTTGAGTTGGGTTAGGAGGGGTTCTTGTCGTTGGGTTCCCGGTAGTTCTCCAGGAACTTCCGGTGAAAAGCGGCAAATCGTTCCTCCTTGATCGCCTCGCGGATTTTCCGCATGAGATCAAGGTAGAAGAACAGATTATGCCAGCTCATCAGTCGCAAGCCAAGAATCTCTTCTGTGTTTAGAAGATGTCTGATATAGCCCCGGGAAAAGGATTTGCAAGCATAACAACCGCATTCCTCGTCGATGGGGCCGGGGTCCGCCTTGTACCGTCCGGCGCAGACATGGACGTATCCATGGCGCGTATAGGCCACTCCGTTGCGCGCCACCCGGGTGGGCAGCACGCAATCGAAGAGATCCACTCCCCGCGCCACCATCTCCACAATCTGGCGGGGGGTTCCCAGGCCCATGGTGTAGCGGATTTCCCCGGCGGGCATGTGGGGTGCGCACATTTCCACGGTTCGCAGCATCTCGGGTTCCGGTTCGCCCACGCTGACGCCGCCGATGGCATAGCCGTCGAACCCTGTTTCCACCAGCCGTTGGGCGCATTCGCGGCGCAGGGATTCGTAACCTCCCCCCTGGATAATGCCGAAAAGCAGGCGGTCGGCGCCAAGTCCGTTTTTCTCGCGCAACGCCGCCTTGGCGGCTTTGCACTCGCCCGCCCAGCGGATGGACCGCTCCACCGCCTCGCGGACGCGGGGTTCCTCGCACGGCCACGGGGGGCATTCGTCCAGCGCCATCCAAATGTCCGAACCCAGGGCGGCCTGGATCTCCATGTCGGATTCGGGGCCCAGAAAGCAGGGCGCCCCGTCCACATGGGATTGAAAGGAAATCCCGTGTTCCTGGATGGATCGCAGTTTGGCAAGGCTGAAGACCTGGTAACCGCCGCTGTCGGTGAGGATGGGCCCCTGCCAGTTCATGAAACGGTGCAATCCCCCAAGCTGGCGGACCACGTCGATGCCGGGGCGGATGTTGAGGTGATAGGTGTTGCTGACCAGAATCTGGCAGCCCATGCCAGCCAGTTCCTCCGGCGTCATGGTTTTGACCGTGCCCTGCGTGCCCACCGGCATGAAGGCGGGAGTTTCGATGACGCCATGGGCCGTGGTCAGGCGGCCCAGGCGGAAACCCTCGCGGGAAGTCGTTGCGGTAAAATGGGCGGACATCCCGCCACTTATAGAGGAATTTGAGGAGCTTTGGCAAGGGCAGGGCGTTGGGAGACGGATGTCGGGAAAAAGTTGTCCTCCGCAGGCGGATTTAATTCATTGACGCCTTGCACTTTTCCGAGCGGTCCGCCAGAGCCTCGGCCAACCGGTCAATGACGTTGTGTTTGATTCCGGAGTTTTTGATTTTTTGTTCCACTTTCCACGCGGCATCGGGAAGTTTTTCCGTCAGGTGAAGAATTCGGGCGTGGAGCGCCGAAAAATCAATCCGGAGTTCAGATGCGCATTTTTTCCATTCCCGCATGCCGATGGACATAAGCTTGTATTGGTTGCCGATTTTCATGGCGAGCCTGGCTTTGCGCGGTTGAATTTGGTGCGGGTAGGGAACCGCGCTGGCCAGGTCGTAGAGGGGAGCGAGACGGATTTGCCCCGGAGCAATCAGAAGGGAATAGTTTTTGGCATGGCTGTCCGTGCCAAAGATGAGCCAGTTGAGGATGAGTGAATCCACGAAGCGATTCTCATCCTCTTTGCGATTGGAGGAGTGCTCGCGAATGAGGTTGATGATTTCTTTGGGCGAGGGGCCTCCCTGGTCTTGATATTTCAGTTGCGGTTTTCGCGCCAGGGCCTGGCACACGTCTTCCTGATGGATGCGTTTGACCTCCGCACCGTTGCGCATCCGGTCGAAACGCTCGATGACAATAACCGCAGCCCCGCCAAAATAGCGGATTTCAGATGAGGCCGCCGGTATTTCCAACTCCCTCGCAAGATTGATGCAGAAATGTTCGTTTTCCGCGTGCCCATCGAATTTTCCCGTTGCCGGTTTGAAAATATGCGTTGTGGGGATCATGCCTGACGGCACTCCCCACCGTTTCCGTTTTTGATCGTAAAAAAAACCTGTTTTGGGTTGCGCGCCCGCAAGGCTGAATTGTCCGGCGTCGGCGCCGGTGCGGACGGCGCTATGGTCCTTCAGCAGCAGATGCATCCGCTTGATGATTTCATCGTCCTTCATCCACTTGATTGTTCCCCTCTCTGTCCCATGAAGCCATTTTGCCGCGTGTTCCGGGCGCGCCAATTGCACGGCGCCGGCGCATTCCTCGCCCACATGAAAGAGCAGTTGAAACGCATGGCGGGGCGATACTTGAAACCGTCTGCCCCAACTTTTGAGAATGCCATCATTGTCAGGCAGCAGTCCCCACAAAAATGGATCCACAACCTTGTGCCCGTGTTCGGCTGCGGTTAGGGGCATGGAGAGTGAGAGAGGATGGCTTTCGGCGTCTTTCCGCCATTCTTCTTCATAAATGAAAGAGAGGCGGTCCCGTCGGCGGTCCCAGAGAACACGGCCCATCATCCTCCCATTCGTCAGCGCGTGGAGTTCCTCGATCATGGCTTGGCGGGAAGCGCGCTTTTGATGATGTGATCCAAATTAACGGCTGCCGCGCCAGATCGGTGTGGAGCCGGGGTTTGGAGGGGCGACGCATCCAGCGCCATCCCAAGCTCCCTCAGAGTCCTCAAAATCAGGCCGATTTGAGCGGTTGGTTTTCCTTTTTCCAGTTGCATAATCCAAAGCCGGCTCACCCCCACCCGGCTCGCAAGTTCCTGCTGGCTGCGGAAAATTTTGGTTCGCCTGTCGCGAATGAGCGAGCCGAGGTCATGGGATGTGTTGATTTTCATCGGAACAACATATCATGTCTACGATCGCTGACAAGTAAAAAATGTAAGCGATCGTAGACTTTATTGGCATGTCAGCGAACGTAGACATTGCTGGATCCGGTGGGGCATGCTTTTCGAAGCTGACCTGTCTTGCGCTTCGCGGCGGCTTGGGGCATGGTGGGCGTTTTATGGCCGCACGCAATCTGCCCATTTATGAAGTCGAGGAACGCCTGGTTCAAACCGTGCGGAAGTCCCATCGTTTCATTTTGCAGGCGCCCACGGGGTCCGGCAAATCCACCCAGGTACCGCAAATCCTGCTGGACCGGGGTTTGCTCGGGGAAGGGCGGGTGGTGGTGTTGCAGCCCCGGCGGCTGGCCACGCGGATGCTTGCCGCCAGGGTTGCCCGGGAGCGCAACGGGCGGTTGGGGGACGAAGTGGGGTACCAGATCCGCTTCGACGATGTGTCCGGCCCGTCCACCCGCATCAAGTATGTGACCGAGGGGATCCTTCTGCGCTGGATGATGGACAGGCCCCGCCTGGACGGGGTGTCGGCCATTCTTTTCGATGAATTCCACGAGCGTCATCTTTACGGCGACATCAGCCTGGCGCGGGCGCTGCAGACGCAGGAGAAGGAGCGTCCGGATCTGATCCTGGGTGTGATGTCGGCCACCCTTGAACTGGGCGCCCTGGAAAAATATCTCTCTCCGTGCGAAGTGCTGGAGTCGGCGGGGCGGATGCATCCCGTGTCTGTGGAATATCTGCCCCAGTCCTCGGACAACGATGAGATGCCGCCATGGGAATTGGCGGCGCGGGAGCTGGAGCGCGTGTCCGCGAATGGTTTGCGGGGGGATGTGTTGATCTTCATGCCGGGCGCCTATGAGATCAACCGGACCCTGCTTGCCGTTCAAAATCTGCGCGGCGCACGGGATTGGACGCTTCTGCCTTTGCATGGCGATTTGCCGCCGGCGCAGCAGGATCTGGCGGTTGCCGCCTGCGACAAGCCCAAGGTGATTGTTTCCACCAATGTGGCGGAAACCTCGTTGACCATTGACGGCGTGACGCTGGTGATCGACAGCGGCCTGGCGCGGGTGGCGCGTTTCGATCCGCACCGCGGGATCAACACCTTGTTGATCGAGAAAATCTGCCGCGCGTCGGCGGACCAGCGGATGGGGCGGGCGGGACGGACCGCGCCGGGGCATTGCGTGAGATTATGGTCGGAGCAGGAGCATGCGTTTCGTCCGGCCCAGGATTTGCCGGAGATCAAGCGGCTGGATCTGGCGGAGGTGGTTCTGGCGTTGAAAGCCGGCGGGGTGGAGGATTTGAAAACTTTCCGCTGGCTGGAGCCGCCGGAGCCGAAGGCTCTGGCGCGGGCCGAGACCCTGTTGCAGGATCTGGGGGCGCTGGGGGAGGATGGACGCATGACGCCGGCGGGGCGCCGGATGCTGCCGTTTCCCATGCATCCGCGCTATTCCCGGATGTTGCTGGCGGCCGGGGAACTGGGATGCGTGCGTACCGCCGCCTTGATTGCCGCCCTGACGCAGGGGCGGAACCTTTTGCTTCGTTGCGAGGGGCGGCAGATGGATGAATTGCGCGAGGACATCCTGGGGCGGAGCGATTCCTCGGATTTTTTCCGGCTGATCCGGGCCTGGTTGTACGCCGACCGGTGCAATTACGATTTTCAAAAGTGCAAGCGGCTTGGCATTCATGTGACCACCGCCCGGCAGGTGAAGCCGTTGTTCGATGCGTTTCTGCGTCTGGCCCAGGGCGAGGGTTTGAAGATTGAGGGACAGGCGGCGGAGGACGAGGCGGTTGCCCGTTGCGTGCTGGCCGGTTTTGCGGATCAACTGGCCATGAGGTGCGACACCGGGACGCTGCGCTGCCGGATTTTGCATGGCCGCTCGGGGGTGCTGGCCCGCGAGAGCGTGGTGCAAAAAGCCCATTTGCTGGTGGCCGCCGAGATTAACGAGGTGGAAGGGCGGGGGGGACAGGACTTGAATGTGTTGTTGAACCTGGCCACGGCCGTGAAGGAGGAATGGCTGCGGGAGCTTTATCCGGACGAGTTCAAGGAAATCAAGCAGGTGATGTTTGATCCATCCTCCAAGCGGGTGGTTTGCCAGGTCGAACGGCGGTTCCGGGATTTGACGCTGGAAACGAAAAAAACGGAGCAGGTTCCATTGGATGAGGCCGCCCATTTGCTGGCGGAGGAGGTTTTGCAGGGGCGTTGTGTTCTCAAGCAATGGGATGACGCCGTGGAACAGTGGATTTTGCGCGTGAACCGGCTTGCCGGGTGGATGCCGGAGTTGGAAATCCCCAGGATTGGCGATGAGGACAGACGGGCGTTGGTGGAACAGATTTGTCATGGGGCGGGGGGATACAAGGACATCAAGGACAAACCGGTATGGGGAGTGGTCAAGGGCTGGTTGTCCGCCCAACAACAGGCTTGGGTGGAACAATACGCGCCGGAACGCATGACCCTGCCCAACGGCCGAAAGGTCAAGGTGACCTATTCCGCGACCCAGCCCCCGGTGGTGGGCGCCCGCATCCAGGATCTTTATGGCGTTGGCGGCAGCCTGTATGTGGCGGATCGCCGGGTTGTGGTGACAATCCAGGTGCTGGCCCCGAGTTTCAGGCCGTTGCAGGTGACCCAAAGCCTGGAGGTTTTCTGGCGCGAATCCTATCCGCGCATCAAACAGGAACTGCAACGCAAGTATCCCAGGCACGAGTGGAGATGAAATTCCGGCGGTTCCTTTACTCCCATTTCACCTTCTCAACCCATTTTCTCCTCATTCTTTTTCTTCGTTGTTCTTTTTTTCTTCGTCATTCCCGCGAAAGCGCTTTCGCGTCAACCTAATTGAGATCCTTTCCTGGGAACGAGGGCGTCCTGCCCAACGCCGCTAACATTTGTCCAATCGGGGATCATTCCGTTCTGATGGAGGCGGTGCGGGAGCCCCGCCTGCGTGGCCAAAGCCACTTCCGCCTTCGCACGAGCGCTTCGGCGGGACAGGCCAGCGTGGCGACGGCCCGCCCTCCATTGTCTGCACGGTAAAAAATGGAGGGCGGGGTTCCCGCGCCGCCATTGCGGGGGGAAGGGTCGCCGACCGCTTCCCGCGCGCGAGGGCGCCGGTTGTGATGCGATTCGGACCGTCTTGCTCATTCAGAAAAGATGTTGACGATATATTTCCGTTTTGATAAATATTTGGTCATAACACTTTTTAAAAGTAAAAGTATTGATCAACAGATTTGCTTTCACCCCCGATGAAGCCAAGAGAAATATCGAAAGACCTCGATGACGCCGACAGGGGCATCATTCGTTTGCTGGTCAAGGACGGGCGCATGTCCTCGGGAGAAATCGCCCAGAAACTCAGGATCACTCCTCCCACCGTTCGCTCCCGCATGGAAGCCATGGTTGGCAGCGGTCTGCTCAAGGTATCCGGACTGCTCAGTTTTGTCCGTGCGGATTTCCTGACGATGGCGATTGTCGGGATCAACCTGGAGCTTCACCAGGAGTTGGACCGAAAGATCGAGCAGATCTCCAACCTGAAACAGGTTCACTGGGCCGTCGTGGTAACGGGCAAGTACGACATCATCGTCGAGATCGTTACACGGGATGGAATGCAGGGGATTTATCGTTTTCTGATCGAGGACCTGCCGAAAATCGGGGGGATCCGTTCAACGGAGTCCTTTGCCGTTATGAAAGCCAAGAACAAATGGATCCTTCCGCGCGAAGGATTGAGATAGAACCATGTAACGTCCGTTCCCTGCGCCGATATAGCGGACCTACCAAAAGGAGCAACCAGAATGATTATTGGAATTCCCAGAGAAATCATGGCCGAGGAGAAACGGGTGGCCGCCATACCTGAAACCGTCGCCAAGTTTGTGGCGAAAGGGCATAAAGTCCTGGTGGAGTCCGGCGCCGGACAAGGGGTTTTCATCGAGGACGCGGATTACCGGAAGGCCGGAGCGGAGGTGCTGGCCGACGCCGCACAGCTTTTCCAGAAAGCGGAAGTGGTGCTGAAGGTCAAGCAGCCCGAGTTCAATGAAAAAGTTGGAAGGCACGAAATCGATATGATGCGCAAGGAGACCGTGCTGATTACCTTTCTGCATCCGGCCGCGCCCACCAGCCGGAAGAACGTGGAAATGCTGGAAAGCAAGGGCATGACCGCCCTGACCATGGATGGCATTCCTCGCATCTCCCGCGCGCAACGGATGGACGCCCTCACTTCGATGAGCACCGTGACGGGTTACCGCTCCGTGATGATGGCCGCCAACCGGCTGCCCAAGTTCATTCCCATGATGGGAACAGCCATCGGAATGGTGAAACCGGCCAATTTTCTGGTCATCGGCGCCGGTGTAGTCGGTCTGCAGGCCGTTGCCGCCGCCAAACGACTGGGCGGAGTCATTCGCGTGATCGACATCCGTCAGGAAGCCCAGAAGGAAGCCGGGAGTCTGGGCGCCAAGATCGCCGGGTTCGACGTGCCCCAGAACCTTGCCAAGGCCGAAGGCGGTTACGCCAAAGCGTTGCCTGGCGACTGGCTGGCAAAAGAACGGGAAGCGCTGGCTCCGATTGTGGCCGATTCGGATGTGATCATCCTGAGCGCGTTGGTTCCGGGTGAAGTCGCCCCGGTGCTGATTACCCGAAAAATGGTGGGAGGCATGCGTCCCGGGTCGGTGATTATCGATGTCTCGATCGACCAGGGCGGCAACTGTGAAGCCACCGTTCCGGGCAAGGAAGTGACGCTGGATAATGTCCTGGTTTCCGGGCTGCAAAATATCCCGGGAGGAATGGCCGTGCACGCGAGCTGGCTGTACGCCAACAACATGCTCCATTACTTCGAGAATGCCTTCAAGAACGGGACCGACCTGGATCTGAAAGACGAGATTGTAATGTGTTCGCTGGTCACCCGGGACGGCAAGATCGTTCATAAGGGCGCGCTGAAAGCTCTGGGAAGGGGGTAAATCCACATGCCTGACCTGTTGATGATGTTGGCGGTGTTTGCGGCGACTTTCGCGATCGGGTATCTGCTGATCACGCGAGTCCCGTCGCTGCTTCACACGCCGTTGATGTCGATGACGAACGCGATCTCCGCGGTCACGATCATCGGAGCGCTCATGATATTCGCGCATCAAACGGGCGTTCTGGAGGGAACCTTGGGAGCGGTGGCGGTGGTTGGCGCGGCATTTAACCTGGTGGGGGGATTCGTCATTACTCACCGGATGGTGCATCTCTTCAAGAAGAGCACGCCGCCGTCTCCACCCGCAGCGATCCATGATTCACGGAAACAAGCCGAAGACGGGCGACTACGCAACGACGACCGTCGCTCAAACATTGGCGGGCAATTGAGATGAGCAACGCAACGATCATGCTGATCGATCTGGCGATCCTGGCCGTCTTGATCGCCGGCATCCGCCTATTTCGCACGCCTCAGGGAGCTCGCTATGGCAATCTGACCGCCGCCTTTGCCCTTGTTTTGGCAGTGGCGGTTACCCTTCAACGGCATGGTCTGGCCCAACCGCAGATTCTCCTGCCGGCAGTGTTGGCCGGCTCGGCGGTGGGATGGTGGGTTGCCATCCGGACCGACATGATCCAGATTCCGGCCATGGTGGCTTTCCAGCACGGGGCCGGGGGGGTGGCGGTTGCGCTGGTCTCTTTTGTTGAGCTGTTGGGGACGGCAGGGACACCGGTTTCGGTGGTCGGCAAAGTCTCGGGAATGGTCGGTTTGGCGCTGGGCGCCGCCACCTTTGCCGGAAGCATGCTTGCCGCCGGGAAGCTCTCAAACCGGATGAAACCAACGCCGAAAGTTCTGCCGCGGCACAATCTTGTTCTGCTGGTGCTGGCGGTGGTTATTCTGGCTCTGGCCGGATGGATCTTTGGAGTGGACCATCGTCGGGCAACCATGACTCTGTTGGGGACGATTGCGCTGTTCTCGTTGGGATTGGGATGGGTGTTTGCGATGCGGATCGGCGGCGCCGATATGCCGGTGTTGATCTCCTTTCTCAATGCCACCGCAGGTCTGGCTGCGGCATTTTGCGGCATCATCATCGAGAATCGATTGCTGATCGCCTGCGGCGCGACGGTGGCCGCTTCGGGATCGATCCTGACGCACGTCATGTGTAAAGCCATGAACCGCCGGTTGGCGAACGTCTTTGTCGGCATTGCGCCTTCAAAAGGGGGCGGCTCCGGTCTTGGCGGAACCTTCGGTGAAATCCAGCCTGCCGTTTCCTCTCCGGTTCAAACGGAGTCTCCCGCGCTTGCCGCTCTGGGCGCATTGAAAGCCGCGCGCGCCTTGGTGGTGGTTCCAGGGTATGGGATGGCGCTGGCCCATGCCCAGTTCGCGATTGTGGAGTTGATGAAACAGTTGGAGAAGATGGGCAAAACGGTCAAGTTTGCCATCCACCCGGTAGCCGGCCGAATGCCAGGCCACATGAACGTGCTGTTGGCGGAAGCCGACGTGCCCTATGACAAGCTCTTTGAGATGGATGACATCAACCGGGAATTGCCGGAAACTGATCTGGTTCTGGTGGTCGGGGCCTGCGATGTAGTCAACCCTGCGGCGACGAATACGGAGGGCACCCCGATCAGCGGGATGCCGATCCTCAACGCTCATTTGGCCAAACAAGTAATTGTTTGCAACTTGGACGCAAAACCCGGTTATTCCGGAGTGGACAATGCCCTATATAAAGATCCGAAAGTGATCATGTTGCTTGGAGATGCCAAGAAGACTCTTCAGGATCTCAATGCCGCAATGGTCTCAGGCTAAGTACCCTGTTTCATAAATACGATAACGTATGGCTGAGAGGATGTTGGCGATTGGGCAAGGCAGGCGTGGAGTGGCAATCCCCGCAGTTTGCCCTCCCACGCCTAACGCTGGCCATCGCCAAAAGCCTCCAGCCCGCTGCGGGTGGGGCGCACAAGCTCCACGCTTTGTTGCGGCTGGGAGCCAAGCCCCATGAAGGGGATTGGCATCCCAGCCGCGCCGCGCGCAGACTCTTGTGGCGCTCCCACCATACATTATCGTATTTATGAAACAGGGTACTAAGTGCCAAAAGGCGCGCCGGGATCAGTTCATTTTCCCTGGGGGACGAAGCGGCATCCCACATGGAAAATCCGGGGATGCTCGCCCCTCGACTCCCGCTCGGGACGAGTCCTGAGCTTGCCGAAGGGCTCGTCGCTCGCGCCTTGCCAATCGGGCAAATCCCCTCCAGCAGAATATGAATTTATTTTTGTGCGGCTCCTTGCTGGCGTCCTTGGCAATCTATTTCAAAAGGTTCATCACATCGGACATGAACACCGGCAGATATGTTTCGCCGAGATACTGGCGATCATCGGAAAGTTTCTTGTCGAATCGTGCCCGTTCCAAGGCGGGGCGCACCTGGATCATGAGCTGACGCAGCTCAGAGGATTGCAGAAGCGGGTCAAGCGTCGCCAGTTTCGGATCGTTGAGTTTCAGCCAGATCCGTTCCAACGCGCTGAACAGGGGCGGCCAGGTGATCCATTGAGGGAATGTTTCAGGACGATTCAGGAGCGCCGCCCAACGCTTCTGAAGCAACCAGTAATATTTCTCCCGCCTGGCGGAACGCAATTGCACAACACCCGACTGGCTCATGTCCACCAGTGCAGCCTGGATCGCCCGTTCGAAATAATACGCCTCATGCGCAATCTGTGATGGATGCGCCGCCTCATGGGTTAACAGGTAGAGCACAATCTCGCACCGGGTATTGACACCGACGAGGGCGCGGAGTTGAAGGGCCAGATTGGCGGTTTCTGTGGGGCGGAATCTCTGCGAGTAGCCGCGGAGCCGCGGCGGTCCGCGTCTGAATCCGTAACGGCCAAAATGGGGCTCCGTCCCACCCAGCGACGGCAGCGGTTTGCCGTCCGTGGAAATGAAGAATTCCTCCACCGGCGGCGACGACGACTGGACCGATTCCGTCAGCAGCTTCCATTTCAACGCCTCGGCGCCCTTGCTCAGGTACGCCGCAATTGCCGCCAGCGCCCGCTCGCCCGCGAACTTCTCGGTGCGGAGGATGCGCTTAAGACGCATGATGTTGATGAACCGGCCATTTTCCTGAAGCCAGTCGAGCACTTCATCGAAGAGGCGCGGATCGTAACGGCCCAATGTGCAGGTGAGCAGGAGCAAGGCCTCGGGGTCAACGATCCAAACATCCTCCCCGCTGGCCTGTCCGGCCACTCCCATGGCGGACCATTGCCGCCAGAGGAAGTTCAGCAGGAGGTTCTGAAACCCTTCCCTAAATGTTTTGAGCGACTGATTCATAGCCCATTTGTTCCAGCAATCTGAAACAGTCCCCCCACGCCCCGGCTGGGTCCGTTGTTCAGCCAATTGTCGAATAGACCCAGATCCCGCGCCACTTGAGCGGCGGCTTCGAGTAAATCAACCGGCAAGGGATCCGGATTAATCAAAGTACGCCTCGCATTCATCAGCGCCACGACGTCAACGTCTTTAGTTGTTCGCTGTCGCAGTCCCATGGCGAGGAGCGCTGACCCTCCACAAACGACCAACCGAACCGGCTCACTCCGCGCCAGATCCAGCCGTCCAGCCAGCAATTTGAAAGCGCGATCCAACGTTTCACTGGTGATCTTATTTTGCATAAAGATATTTATTGTTCGTGTATTACGCTAAATAAATAGCATTACATCAACTTTTTGTCAATCGAAAGTTTACAGCAGTGAAGAGCGGGGTTGCACAGGCGGCGTGACCCCGATGCCAAAAAGCGCGATCAGGGGCGCGGTGCCTGCTGGGGACGGGCTTACCGTTGTTCTCGTGTCTCGACTTCCGAAGGGGCACACTCTAGCTTAACCGGAAACACTCATGGAAAATCTCGCGAAATTTGAAGCCGACCTTTGGGAAGCCGCCGACAACCTCCGCGCCAATTCCAAGCTCACCTCCAGCGATTACTTCATGCCCGTGCTGGGCATCATCTTCCTGCGCCACGCGGCCAATCGCTTCGACGCCGCCACGCAACAGATCGCCGATGACCAAGCCGCGGGCCGGATGCCCAGGCGTAAGATTCTTCCTGCCGATTACATCCGCCGCCGCGCGCTCTTTCTCCCGGAGGCCGCCCGCTTCGACACCATCATGGCCAAGGCCACCACGGACCCCGTCGGCCTGCCCAAGCTCGTCACCGA
Source organism: Verrucomicrobiia bacterium (assembly GCA_028687435.1). Lineage (GTDB taxonomy): Bacteria > Verrucomicrobiota > Verrucomicrobiia > JABWAM01 > JABWAM01 > JAQUAF01. The sequence goes on from JAQUAF010000025.1 coordinate 27,469, forward strand.
CGCCATGACCGCCATCGAGGCGGGCTTCGAGCCGCTCGCGAATGTCCTCCCCAAGGACTATGGCATCTTCGAGCCGAAAGTGCTGGAGGAGCTGATGCGCCTCTTCAACAGCGAGCAGATCAAGCGCGCCACCGGCGACGTCTTCGGGCGCATCTACGAATACTTCCTCGCCAAATTCTCCATCCAGAAGGCGCACGACAACGGCGAGTTCTTCACGCCCTCCTCGCTCGTGCAGCTCATCGTCAATGTCATCGAACCCGACCACGGCAATGTCTTCGATCCCGCCTGTGGCTCCGGCGGCATGTTCGTCCAGTCCAGCCACTTCATCGAGCACACGGGCGGCGATACCACGAAGAAGGTCGTCTTCTACGGGCAGGAGAAGAACCGCGACACCATCCGCATCGCCAAGATGAACCTCGCCGTCCACGGGCTGGAGGGGAAAATCGCCGAGGCCATCACCTATTACCAGGACGAGCACAACCTCGCCCCGACGAAGGCTCTTGCGCCCGGCAGTTGCGACTTCGTCATGGCCAATCCGCCGTTCAACGTGGACCTCGTGGATGCCGAGCGCATCAAGGCCGACCCGCGCCTGCCTTTCGGCCTGCCCGGCGTGAACAAGGACAAGCGCGTCTCCAACGGCAACTACCTCTGGATTTCCTACTTCTTCAGCTACCTCGGCGAAAAGGGCCGCGCCGGCTTCGTCATGTCCTCCCAGGCCTCCAGCGCCGGCAACGACGAAAAGGCCGTCCGCCAGAAGCTCGTCGAGACCGGCGCCGTGGACGTGATGATCTCCATCAAGGGCGGCTTCTTCTACACCAGGACGGTTCCCTGCGAACTCTGGTTTTTCGATCGCACGAAACCGTCGCCCTCACCCCTGCCCCCTCTCCCAGCGGGAGAGGGGAAAGAGCAGGCACACTATCGCGGTGGATACGATTTCTCGGGTTTGGTGGAACAGGCGCGCGAACTCCGAAAGAAGCAGACTCCGGCCGAGGACCTCCTCTGGCAACTGCTCCGCAACCGGCAGGTCGCAGGGTTGAAGTTTCGCCGCCAACACCAGATTGGCGACTATATCACCGATTTTTACTGCGATGAGCGAAAACTCGTCGTCGAACTCGATGGCGGAATCCACGATACGCCGGACAAGGCCAAGACGGATGCCAAACGCCAAAAGTATCTGGAGTCTCTCGGTCTGACCGTCCTCCGCTTCCACAACGAGCAACTCTTTGCGTCCCCCGAATCCGTTTTCGAAAAGATCGCCGCCACAAATCTCCCCTCTCCCGCTGGGAGAGGGGCCGGGAGTGAGGGCCGCGCGCCGATGAACCAGAAAGACAACGTCCTGATGTTGGACGCGCGGTGCATCGGCCAACTCATGCGCGGCTCGCGCAAGGTTCACGAGTTCACGCCTGAGCAGATGCGCAACCTCACCGCCATCGTCTGGCTCTACCGCGGCCAGCGCGACCGTTTCCTCGCGCTCGTACAGGATTACTTCAAACACCACGCCGCCGAGTGTGCCGCCGCGCCGGGGAAGCTCGCCTCCTTCGACTCGGCCATCGCGGCCCTCGATGCCCCGTTCGCCTCACTTGCCAAGGCGGTGAAAGCCACGCCCGACCTCGACGCCGAGAAAACCCAGGCCCTCACTGACACGCTGGCCGAACTCCGCGACGCGCGCAAAGCCTGCGACGCCGACGCCAAGGCGCTGCTCACCGAACTCGCGGCCTGCGATAAAAAGACCGTCAAAAACCCGCCCGCCACCAACGACGCGCAGCACGCCGCCCGCAAAGGATTTGACCCCGTCGCCGAGCGCATCAAAGGGCTGAGCAAGCAGGTGGACCTGCTCTACAAGCTTGCCTCCCGCGCCGCCTCCATCGGCGCCGACTTCGCCGAGGCCGAAGCGGTGGCCGAGGCCTGCGACCGCCGCGCCACCGGCAAACTCATCAAGCAACTCGACGAAGCCCGCCGCGCCGCCGTGGAGCAGCTCAAGCACGCCACCTATTTTCATCGCCACATCGTCTGGCTGCAGGACCACTTCCCCAAGGCGGAGATTCAGCCCGTGCCCGGTCTCGTCAAAGTTGTCACACGCAAAGACATCGAAGCCGCCGACTGGAGCCTCACCCCCGGCCGCTACGTCGGCGTCGCTCCGGCGGAGGTGGACGAGGATTTCGATTTCGAGCAGGCCATCACCGAGATTCACGAGGAACTCGCCGAACTGAATGCGGAGGCGGTGAAACTGGCCGCGACAATTCAGAAGAACTTGGAGGAGTTGGGGGTATGAGACCGAATCACCGGAGAGTTTCAATTGATTCGCTATGTCGCACTGTCACGAGTGGCGGAACGCCTTCGAGGAGCGAAAGCCGATACTGGGAAAATGGGACGATTCCTTGGTTCAAGACTGGAGAATTACGAGAGTGGTATCTCGGCGAGGCGGAGGAGATGATTTCAGAGGAAGGGCTGGCCAATTCAGCGGCCAAACTCTTTCCTCCAAACACCGTGTTGATGGCGATGTATGGTGACGGTAGAACGATCACCAGCCTTGGGATCCTCCGTGACGAAGCAGCGACCAATCAAGCCTGTTGCGCGTTCATTGCCGATCCCATTAAGTGTCATTACCTCTACCTCTTCTACGCGCTAAAGTATCACCGGCACGAACTCTTGAAACTTGTTGTCGCTGGTGCACAGCGCAACTTGAGCAACGGAATCATTCGCAATTTCAGAGTCATCGAGCGCCCTCTTAAAGCCCAAGAAAGCATCGCCGCGATCCTCTCCGCCTACGACGAGGCGATGGAGAACAACCGGCGGCGGATGGGGCTGTTGGAAAAGGCGGCGCGCTTGCTGTATGAGGAATGGTTCGTCCGCTTCCGCTTCCCCGGCCACGAACACACTCCCATCTCCCACGGCCTCCCGCAAGGGTGGGAGAGGAAGCCGCTGCGCGCATTGTGCGACTCCATCGACTATGGCTACACCGCGAGTGCGCAGGTGGAAGAAATTGGGCCGAAATTCCTTCGCATCACGGACATCGTGCCGGACTTCATTGATTGGCCTGCCGTCCCGCATTGCCCGATTGAAGATGACCGACTGAACAAGTTTCGACTGCGCGAGGGGGACATTGTGATTGCTCGCACAGGCGCAACCGTCGGTTACGCGAAGCGCCTACACAAGCGACATCCTGAAGCGGTTTTTGCGTCATACCTCGTGCGGCTACGAGTGAAACGCGATGTGGACAACTTGATGGTCGGGGTATTCGTCGAGTCGGATGACTACAAGAGCTACGTCCAATCACGAATCGGTGGTGCGGCGCAACCGAACGCAAACGCAAGGGTGTTGTCGGGAGCTGAGATTCTGGTTCCGCCGCCGCGCATTCAACGAGACTTCCACGAGACTGTTGAGCCGGTGATTGACCAGCGGGAGATTCTCCAACTCCAAAACCAAAAACTCCGCGCCACCCGCGACCTGCTATTGCCACGGCTGATGAGCGGGGAAGTCGAAGTATCATGAGGGCTAGAGCGTCCCGGAAAACGCTGAATTGAGCTTATTGTGAGCCTGTAAGGTAAATACACTTTACTTGCGGGCCGTTTTCAGTCATATTTTGCCCATGTTGAACACCAAGCCAGACCTTATCGGGGTTTTGCGCCAGTTCAACCCGTGGTGGCGTCGAGAGCGCCAGAGCGGACTGCCGACGTGGCAACGAGCGGCGTTTGCCGAGGTGAAGCAGTGGGTGCAAAGCCCGCCTGCGCCGCGCGCGGTGTTGCTGAGCGGGGCGCGGCAGATCGGCAAGACGACGCTGCTGCTCCAGACTATCGAAAGCCTGCTGGCGGAAGGCGTGCCGCCGGGGCAGATCCTGTATGCGACCTTTGACCATCCGCTGCTGAAGCTGGCGGGGCTGGACGGGCTGCTGGAGTTGTGGCGGGAGGTGGAGCCGGCGCAGGCGGGGCCGGAGTATCTGTTTCTCGACGAGATCCAATACACGAAGGACTGGCAGATTTGGCTGAAGCATCAGGTGGATTTTCAAAAGCACCGGCGCATCGCGGTGACGGGCTCGGCGACGCCGCTGGTGGCGGAAGGGCAGGAGAGCGGGGCCGGGCGCTGGCACACGGTTCGGCTGGCGACGCTGTCGTTCTACGAATACCTGCAAATCAAGAAAGTGGCTGCGCCGGAGCTGCCGGAGGTGGCGTCACTGCAAAAGTTGCGGTCATGGAGCGCGGCGGATTTCGGCCGGACGGCGGCGGTGGCGAAACCGTTGACGGGACATTTCCACGATTACCTGCTGCGCGGCGGATTCCCGCAGTGCGCGCTGGTGGATGGGTTGGTGGCGGCGCAGAAGCTCCTGCGCGAGGACATCGTGGACAAGGTGCTGAAGCGCGACATGACCGCGCTCTACGGCGTGCGGCGGGTGCTGGAGCTGGAGCAGACCTTTCTCTACCTCTGCCTGCATGATGGCGGCCTGCTGGACATGGCCGACCTCGGCAAGAACCTGCAAGTGAAGAAGCCGACGGCGACGAACTACATCGCGCTGCTGGAGGCGGCGCATCTCATCCACCGGCTGCCGCCTTTCGGCTACGGCAAGGAAATCCTGCGCGGACGCTCGAAGGTGTATCTGGCGGACGCGGCCATCGCGCCGAGCGTGCTGCTGAAAGGAAAGTCGCTGCTGGAGGACGCGACGGCGATGGGCGCGGCGGTGGAGACGGCGTTCTTCAAGCACGTCTTTACCCGCTACTACCAACAGAGCGTGGGCTTTTCCTACTGGCGGGGGAAACGGCAGCAGGAGGTGGACATCATCGCGGAAGTGGATGGACGGCTGGTGCCTTTCGAGGTGAAATACCGGAATCAGGCGACGGGCTGGGGCGAGCTGAAGGGGATGGTGGAGTTTTGCGCGGAGCGAAAAGTGACGCTCGGGTATGTGGTGACGAAGGAGACGGAGGATTTCGGGATGATGGAACGCGAACTGGAGCCTGGCACATCCCTTCAGGTGGTGAAAATCCCGGCGCCGCTCGCTTGCTACTGGCTGGGAAAATCTGAAATCATGGCACAATCCCACTGAGCCATCATGATTACCGACATTAACAACGAAGACCGGCTTGTCCAAAAGACCTTCGCCGAGCATCTCCGTGATGTCCTCGGTTGGGAGAGCGTCTTTGCGCACAATGAGGAGACCTTCGGCCCCGCCGGCACGCTGGGCCGCTCCAGCGAACGGGAGGCCGTCCTCGTCCGCGACCTGCGCGCCGCCGTTCAGCGGCTGAATACCGACCTGCCGGAGTCGGCCCGTGAGCAGGCCATCGAGAAGCTCACGCGGGTGGACTTCGCCCGCTCGCTCATCCAGCAAAACCGTGAGTTCCACGACTTTATCCGCAACGGCGTACCGGTGGAGTGGCGCGACGCCGGCGGGCAAACCCGGCACGCCCGCGCCCGCGTCCTTGATTTCCGCAACCCGTCCAACAACCGCTTCCTCGCCGTGCGGGAGCTGAAACTTCAGGGTCTGCGCGTGCCGCACTACCACCGCCGCGCCGACCTCGTCTGCTTCGTCAACGGTCTGCCGTTGGTCTTCATCGAACTCAAGGCGGTCTATCTCAACATGCGGGCGGGCTTCGATAATAACCTGACCGATTACTTGAGCGAGACGAGCATCAACCACGCCTTCCACCACAACGCCTTCCTCATCGTCAGTAACGGCGACCGCGCCCGCTATGGCTCGGTCACCAGCAAGTGGGAGCATTTCGCCGAATGGAAGCGCAACGATGAGAAGGAAAAGGGCAGCGTCGAGGCCATGGTGCTGCTCAACGGCATGCTGGCGAAGGAACGTCTGCTCGACTTGGTGGAGAACTTCGTCCTGTTCGACGACAGCCGTCCCGGCGGCACACGGAAGATCGTGGCCCGCAATCATCAGGTGCTCGGCGTGAACCAGGCGGTTGATTCGGTGAAGCGGCAGGAGGAGTTGAAGCGCGAGTATCCAGCCACGCGGCGGATCGTGCGCTACACCGTGCCGGATTCCGAAGTCCGTTTGGCCGCCGAGCTGGGCTCCGGCGAAAGGCACACCCACTCCACCGTCATGCAGGACGACAGGATCGAGGAGATGCCTTTCGTGCAGCGCGCGCATCCCGACCTCGGGCGGCTCGGTGTATTCTGGCACACCCAGGGCAGCGGCAAGTCCTACTCGATGGTGATGTTCACCGAGAAGGTCCGCCGCTATGTGCCGGGGAACTTCACCTTCGTCATTATGACCGACCGCGAGGATTTGGATGACCAGATTTGGCGGACGTTCGTCGGCTGCGGCATGGTGGACCCGAAGACGACGCCCCGCGCCAGCTCCGGCACAGAGTTGAAGGGCATTCTTCAGAACAAGAACCACAGCTTCGTCTTTACGCTCATCCACAAGTTCAACCAGCCGGTGGACGAGCGGGAGCCTTACAGCGAGCGCGACGACATCATCGTCATCTCCGACGAGGCGCACCGCACGCAGGCGGGCAAATTCGCCCGCAACATGCGGCTGGCGCTGCCCAACGCGTCGTTCCTCGGCTTCACCGGCACGCCGCTCTTCAAGTATGACCACCTGACCAGGCGCATCTTCGGCGGCTATATCTCGCGCTACGACTTCAAGCGGTCGGAGGAAGATCGGAGCACGGTGAAGCTCGTCTATGAGAACCGCGGCGAGAAGCTCGGCATCGCCCGGCTCGATTTGAACGATCGCATTGCGGAGAAGATTGACCAGGCCGGACTGGAAGCAGACCAGGAGGCGCTGCTGGAAAAGCTGCTGGGGCAAGATTACGAGATCATCACCGCCGACGACCGTCTGGACAAGCTGGCGGCGGATTTTGTGGAGCATTGCTCCGCGCGCTGGGAGTGCGGCAAGTCCATGCTCGTGTGTATAGATAAAATCACCTGCGCTCGGATGCTCCAGCGCGTCAAGACGGGTTGGGACGCCCGGCTGACGGAGTTGCAGGCATTGATCCCGTCCAAGGAAGCCGAACTCGCCGCCATTACCGACGCCGACGAGCGGGAGAAAGGCGCGCAGGCGTTGGAGAAGCTGCGCGGGCAGGTGGCGTGGATGCGGAGCACGATCATCGAGATCATCATCAGCGAGGCGCAGAACGAGGTGCGCGACTTCAAAAAATGGGGCTTCGACATCATCCCGCATCGGATGGTGATGAAGAACGGGTTTGCAACCTCCAACGGCGATCGGCTGAACGTCGAGGACGCCTTCAAGAACGACCAGCACCCATTCCGCGTCGCCATCGTCTGCGCGATGTGGCTGACCGGTTTCGACGTCGAATGCCTTCAGACGCTCTACATCGACAAGCCGCTCAAAGCCCACACACTCATGCAGGCCATTGCCCGTGCGAACCGCATCTATCCCGGCAAGGATTGTGGTGTCATCGTGGACTACAACGGGATGCTCAAGAGCCTGCGCGCGGCCCTTGCGGACTACGCGCTCGGCGACGCCGACGGCGAAGGTGGCGACGCGGACCCGGCCATCCCGCTGGAGGAATACGTGCCCGCGCTCGTGCAAGCCATCGAGGCGGCGGAGAAACACCTGCGCGACCTCGGCTTTGAACCGAACAGCCTGACCGGCGCCACCGGCTTCACCCGCATCGCTGCGCTGCGTGATGCCGTGGACGCACTCTACACGACGGACGAGGCGAAGCGGCGTTTTGAGATCATGGCGCGGGAGGTTTTTTCCCGCATGAAGACGCTCGTTCTGGAACCGTCCATCCGCCCCTACTACATCCGCCACGACAACATCGAAGCCATCTACAAGAAGCTCAATGAGCGGCGCGACACCGCCGATGTGACGGAAGTGCTCAAGGAGATTCACAAGATCGTCAACGAAGCCATCCGCGCCCAGGCTCCCGGCGAGGACCATGCCGAGGGGATCAAGGTGGACCTGAGCCAGATCGATTTCGAGAAACTGCGTGACGAATTCGCAAAGAAAGTGAAGCGCAAACACGCGGCGTTGCAGGACATCCGGGAACTCGTGGAAAAGAAGCTGGCCGAGATGCTGGCCCGCAATCCCACACGAATGGACTACTACAAGAAGTATCAGATGATCATCGCCGACTACAATCGCGAGAAAGACCGCGCCACGGTGGAAGAGACTTTCGCGAAAGTGGCCAAGCTGGTCGCCGAGATGGACGAGGAACTTCAGCGACACGTGCGCGGAGGCTTGTCGGAGGGGGAACTCACATTCTTCGATATGCTTCTAAAGGAGAACATCTCCAAGGCCGACCGGGAGAAGCTCAAGCAGGCAAGCAAAGGCTTGCTCGCCTCACTCAAGGCGCATCTGGCCACAATGCCAACATGGTTCATGAACGCGACTACACAAGCAGACGTGCAGATGTTCATTCTCGACAACCTCTTCGCCTCACTCCCGCGACCGCCATTCACCGAGGAAGAAGCAGAAGCCCTGTCCACCAAACTTTACGACTTCGTGTTCCAGCAGAGCGAGCGGGGGCAATTGATGGTGGCCTGAAGAGCCAACTTCGCTCCCCTCGGCAGGCTCGGGGCCTTTCGGCGGGACACTCGACGCGGGGCTTCGCGGAGTCGAATGGCTCCGTCCCGCTTCGCGGGGCGGAGTCACGAGCAAGGTGCGAAGCACCGCGTCGAGTGGCGAGCCTAGCGATGGCCAGTTGGAACCAGATTGTTGATTGGCTCAGGATCCTCGACCATTTAAGGCACGCTTTTTGCGCCCCTGTTCAGACCTGATTCGCAAAGATCAGTGATGACGGGGCTTGATCACCTTGCCCGACAAGAACACCGGGAAACAGAGACTCTCCGGCCTGGGATGCTTTGGGCCCGGCTCTTCAAAGGTGACGTGGTAAAGCCAATGGTCATTCTCGAAACGGCTTAGTTCAAGAGCGGACAATGCCCATTCTTGGGAAGACGGAAAGGCCTCTCGAAGGGTCTTCTGAGCGCAGGCAATGGCATCCTTCACGACGAGGACAGGTTCGCCCGAGTTGCTGTTCCATTGGGGCTCCGACTTGAAATTCTGCTCTTGTACCATGGCGGTGTAGTTTTTGCCTTTCCACGTTGTGCAGCGCCCCCCATAGCTCTCCCGATTCAGGGGAGTTCCGTGGCTCAGGGCGGTGGTTTCGGGATGGCCAAAACGCGAGTCAGACGGGCAACCTCCCCTTCGGACATCCCCATATGCCCAGCGGGTCCTTTTAGAAACACACCGTCCACCTGCAGCCAGGAATCATTAGGGATTTTTACATCGGCTTCTTTGGCAAAGGCGGAAGATCCACCGAGCCACAGCGAACGATCATCGGCAGTTCTATCCGAGCCGCCCCTGCCGGCTGAAAAACTGCTGCATTCGAACTCGCCATGGTAATATCCCGCCACCCGTACCCTTTTCCCGTGATACTTGACCGGATTGATGAAGAGGCTGTTCAGTTTGACTTCGAGTGCGGGCTGCAAATCCCCCTCGGTTGTTTCCGTGGTGGTATTTCGTTTCGCCTTAGGGGCCACCTGATCCAGAAACGCAAGGATGAGCTTGTGAAGCTTTGCCCGCTTGGGGTTATCCATTCCGCAGGTCACCTGGTATTGCTGTCTTCCCAGATCGAGCCATCCCCAAGTGCCATCTCGCTTGTTCCCTCGTGAATCCAGTCCTTCCGGACCCAGTGCCTTAACGGCCCGGATGAGTTCGTTGTACTGATTGGGGGTTATGTTGCCGTTGAAATCTTCTTCGGTGTAGGAGAAGCTCGGTTGGGTGCACCCAGCAACCAGGTATTCCGTACGAAAGGACAGGCGAGGTGCAGATTTCGTCAGAAGATAAACGCTGACATCATGCCTGACTTCGTAGCAGAGATTTGTGGTCTTGATGATATCGCCCACGTAATACCGAAAGTCCGACTGGGCTCTGGCGTAGCAGACAAAAGTCACGAGCAAGGCGAGAATTAGAGATGGCATAAGAGATTGAGCTGGTTCAGAGACTTAGCGCTTTTCTGCCTTGTCGTTGGTGATGTGAATGGGATCTCCTGAAATGCGACCTTGTCCCGCCCCCTGTTGTTGGGGAATCGTTCCGTTCCCCAATCAGTAGCGGATTCATGCCGAGCGGTCGAATCCAAAGTCGTCGCGCCATCAGCATGAAGTTGCTGCCAAAAATCGGCCGTTTGGCGGGGATGCGGCGTGGCTCCGTCGAGCTTGCCGTGCTCGTTCCCATTCGACTCTGCTCAGGATCTGCGGCAGGACAAGTGAGCTTTGGACAGTTCCTTAAGCAGGAAAAGATCACTGGAGATCAGCGCTTCTTTCTTCGCGCGCGACCACTTTTTTAGTTGGACTTCGCGTTGGCGGGCGGAGGCATAATCCCGAAACTCCTCAGAATAAACCAGTGTTCCTGTACCATGAACTTTGGTAAACAAGGCGCCTTTTCCCTTATCGTGCGTTTCGAGCCGTTGGTCCAAGTCCCGGCTGATCCCGATGTATAGGCGGTTGTCTGAGGTCCGGAGGATGTAGAGGAAGTACATTCAGCTAGGCAAATGAGCCTGAACTGTGGGAAAAGTCAAACCTCCCTGCCCCTCGACTTTGCTTCCTTCGACAGGGCTCAGGACCTGCGGCAGGGCACTCGACTCCGTCCTGATTCGAGCGGTTTCCTTGGAGGATTGTTTTGGATGGAGAGTGGCTTGCCACGAGCGGAGCCCGTAAGGGCGGAGTCGAGTGGCGACCCCAACGGGACTCGAACCCGTGCATCCACCGTGAAAGGGTGGTGTCCTAACCGCTAGACGATGGGGTCCCAAGCGGACAGAAGGGGTGAAAGGTAAGAGGAAAAGGGAACGGATAGCAAGAGTTTTTGATTGTTTGGCGCGCGCATGCGAAGATTGTTTTGCAAGGCGGAGGAAGCCCTGCCGGGAAGCGGCGGCCTGACTCAACTCAGGCATTTGTGTCAAACTTTTTCCCGCAACCCCTGGCCGACTTCCTTCAGGAACTGGCGTTGATCGGAGAGGGTCGCGCTTTGGGCGGTGCGAACGTAGAAGCCGGAAGATGCCACTCCCAGTTGCAGCCGTTGTTCGAGGTCGCCTCCGAGCAAGCCGGCCAGCGCATAGCCCGCGTTAAAGTGATCGCCGGCGCCGGTGGAGATGAGGGGTCTTTCAATAAAGGGACCTTCCACCAAGGCCGAACCTTCCGCCGAGGCTGCGGCTGCGTAGGCGGTGGGGTGCACCACCACTCCCTGGATGCCGATGGTTTTACGGATGGTTTCCGCCATGTATCGGACCTGGTCGCGGTCGTTTCCCCGGGGTTTTTCCCCCAGGACTTCCATGATTTCCAAGGCTTCCTTTTGATTCAATCCCAGGGTGGTGTCGAACCATTGCGCAAACCGGCCGATGCACCCAAGCGCGGCGCGGATGTCGTCGGCCAGGCGGAACTCCGGATCGGCCAGATCGATGAAAAAAGACCGTGTTTTGCGGGAGAAACGGGGGCAAAAATCCTTCTGGATGCGATCCCAGATTTCAGTCATGTGCGGGGTGGACGCCCAGTTGTTGAGGGCCACCAGGTCGGCCTGGTCCAGCCATTCAAAAAATTGCCGGGCGCCGGCCGTTTTTTCGATGGTTTCCCAGTTGATGCGGTCGGCGGGTTCCTGTCGCGAAAGCATGATTTTGCCGTCGTTAAATTCGTAGGCGTCCGTGCAGCAGGATTCGCCGATGCTGACCAGCTTGCAGATCTTTTCCATGGGCCTGAAAACGGGGTGGATTTCCGGGCTTCCCACCACCCCCATATAGATCAGCGGCAATCCATAATGCGCCAGGGCGTTGGCCATGATGGGGCCGTTGCCGCCGAGTTTGGTTTGTTGAACGTTAAGCTCGAACTTGGAGCTTTTGCCCGCAGCGGCCTGGATGCGATGTCCGAAAGCCTTGATGGTTTCAATGAAGGTGGCCGTGCCGTCTTTCTGTCTTTTGTCCACCACCCGGATGATTTGGTCCACATAACCATCAAATCCCACCAGACAGTGGGAGGCAGCCAGTTTGGGTTCGGCGTTTTCGAGGAGTTTAAGGGTTTTGTCGATGATGGGTTTCATGGTTCAGATTAGACTGATGGTCTGAAGACTGAAGGTTGAAGGAAAAAGGGATTTTCGCAGCCGCGGGAATGACGGCAACGAGCATCATTCCTCCGCATCAGGCATCGGGCGATGCGTGTTGATCAGCGGGTCTTTTTTCTTGTTTTCGCCGGGGGGGTGGCGGTGGAGGGAGGAGGGGCGGAGGGGGCGGGGTTTTCCGTTGGCGCGGAGATTCTGGCTGCCGCGGCTTTTTCCTGAAGCTTGAGCTGGCTGAGCCTTTCGCCTGCGTCGCGCACCCAGGCCGAGCCGGCGTGGGCTGTGACCAATTCCTCAAAAGCCTGCCGGGCTTCCCTGGTCTGGCCGTTTGCCTGCATGAGCCGGGCGGCGTTGTAGAGGGCTTGGGCAGCCTGGAAGGATTTGGGGTAATCCTTTGCCACTTTTTGATAGGCGGCGATGGCTTCCGCCAGTTTGCCTTGGGATTCGAGAATGAGCGCCATGCCGGCGGCTGCGGAAGGCGTCAGCATGGATTCGGGGTGTTGTCCGATCAGGGCGGAGTAGGCTGTCCGGGCCTTGTCCCAATCCTGCTGCTGGGTCCGGATTTCCCCGGCCCGCAGCCATGCGGTTGCGGCGGCGGTTGTGCCGGCGTATTCGCGCGCCACATTTTCATAATCCTGGGGTGTTCGCGCCCTTGCCAGTTGCATTTTCGCATCATGGCGCCGCTGTGTTTCCTGCATGTGCAGGAAAAGGGCTCCCGCCGCGACGATGATGAGAGTCAGGACCGCGAAAGTGATGATCGCCCGGTTGCGGACAAGAAAGGCATAAATGGTTTCAAAGGAAACTTCCCGTTCATTGGGAAGCAGTTCGGGTGAGGATGGGGAGGGGATGGGTTGGTTGGCCATAAAGAATCAGTTTGTTTTCGGTTCCTTCATAGTGATGTGCCAGAGCGCCAGCAAAACCACCAGCCCAAAAATTGCCGCCAAGGCGATATTGGCCAGGATTTCCTCCCGGGTCCAGGTGCTGGTTGCCGCCAGGGATTCCTTTGCCGACGCAACCCCCGCCTCGCGTATTTCCTGTTTTTTGGCATTGATGACCGCCTCCCGGGCGCGTTGTTCCTCCAGTTCCTTTTCGCCCTCTGCCAGGAGTTTTTCGCCTTCTGCGATGTTCTTTTTGGCGGTATCCGCCGCCGCCGCATCGGCTGTGCTGTCGATGCGTCGTTGTCCCAGCATGGTTTTGCCGTTTTCGATCAGCTTTCGTCCGCGCTCCACCTTTTCCCCGGGTGTCATGGCATCGCCGGGGGGGGGCTCAACTTTGGAGGCCGTCTGTTCGACCTTGGTTTGTTGTTGTGAGGCAAGGGCTTCCTTGACGGCCGCCCATTCGATTTTTGCCTGCGAGTTGGAGGATGGTTCCCTGGCGGCGCTTTGCTCAAAGAGAATGGCGGCCGCCTGAAGGTTGTTTTCCGAGCGCGCCAGGGTTCCGGCCTTGAACAGCGTGTCCACTTCGCGCGACGTGTTGAACCAGAGCAATTGATCCTTTTTGTGTTCCACCGCCCCATATTCCGATTGGAGAGAAACTCCGGACGGGTTTTCCAAAAGGTTTCCCACTTCGGCCTGCCCGGTTTTGGTCACCAGCGCGCCGGCATGGGCATTGGGGGGGGATGACGCCGACAGCAGCGCGGCAATCATTATCAAGAACAACTTGCAGCCAGACGAACAATGGGGAATCATACGTGGAAACTCTTACCCACTCATATCCCGATGACAAGCCGGAATTCATCTTTAAAAAAAGCCGTTGTCCTGGCCGCGGGACGCGGCACGCGCATGGGCAGCCTCACCGGAGACCTGCCAAAACCCATGATTCCCGTTGCGGGACAACCGATCCTTGAGCGGATTGTAGGCGCTTTGCGGGAGGCAGGCATCCGCCAGTTTTTGCTGGTGACCGGTTATCGGGCCGAAGTCATCGAATCCCATTTTGGAGATGGCGCCCGCTGGGGAGTGGAGATTTCCTATTTCCGGCAGACTGTGCAGGACGGAACGGGGCGTGCGGTGCATCTTGCCCGTGAATTTGCGGGGAACGATTCCTTTCTGCTGGCTTGCGGCGACATCCTGGTGGCTTCATCCACCTATCAGCGTTTGGCCGGACAATGGGCTTCCGCTGATTGGGATGCCATTTTGACCGTTAAAATCGGGGAGGACCTGAAACATGGCGGATTGCTTGTTTTTGACCGTGATTTCTTTTTGCAGGAGCTGGCCGAAAAGCCGAATGACGCCGAAATCCATGCTTTGAAACGGCGGTTTGGCGACATCAAGCCCTGGTACAATGCCGCAGTTTATGTTTTTAAACCCGGGATTTTCGACTATACAGCCCGCCTGCGGACGTCTCCCCGCGGCGAATATGAGTTGACGGAAGCCCTCCGCCAGATGGCGCATGACGGGTTGCGGCTCAAGGGACAGGTGATCGAGGATTTGTGGATTGACGTTCGCGATCCCGCCGCCTTGGAACACGCCAACCGGCTTTTAGGAGCCAATCACACGCCAACCGGCTCCTTAGCCGCCAATCGAAACAGTTGCTGCGACAAACAGTTGTGAAAAAACATCCCGCCATTCATCGTGCCATCTGTTCCTGACAGTCGCAGCCCAAATGTTCAATGTTCAGGAATTTCAAAGTTTTCGGATGGAAATGAGATTTCACCGTCTCTGGATTCCCGCATCCGCGGGAATGACGGAGGGGAGTATGCCCATTTCACCATTGTCATTCCCTCGAAAGCGGGAATCCAGTTGGCTTTGCGTCGTGCGCTTGTCTCGCCAGCTTGTGACGCCGAAGCTTTGGCGAAGGCGCAAGCTCGCAGAGCGAAGGCGGATCGAGCATCGAGCACTTGTCTCGCCGAAGCGCTTGGGCGAAGGCGGATCAAGCTGCCGCGCTCCGGCGCGGCTTAATTCATGGAATTTCAAGGTTTTTGGATGAAAACGAAGTTGCGATTGATTTTTTGACAGGATTAACAGAATTGACAGGAAGTTGGGCAGCGTCGAGCATCGAGCTGTTCCGCCCGGGGCGGGACTTGATTTATGATTTCCCCATTTTTACGTGAGAAGGCGCTGCAAATGGCGTATGGGAAACCCCGTCCGCCCGGGGGGGCGTTTTCCCCGGACAAGGTTCGGAAGGTTTTATTGATCCGGCGCAACGGCATTGGGGACATGATTTGCGCCCTGCCGTTGATCCGCAATATTCGCGCCGCCTGGCCTGGAGTGAAGCTGGATGTTCTGGCCAGCGACAAGAATGCCTGCGTTCTTGACCGGCTGGGGGTGGCGGACCATGTGCATGTTTATTGGCGGGGGAAGGGGGTTTTCAGGAATCATTATTTCAACCTGCCGAGAATCGTCGGTCCGATTCGTGAGCAGGGCTATGATTTGCTGGTTGCAATCAAGGGGGGATTTTCCCCCCTGCTGGGGGTGGTTTCCTATGCCACACAGATTCCCTGGAGACTGGGGTATGTGCCCAGCCACGGACATCCGATGGATTTCTGTTTCAACTTGAGAGTCGAACTGCCGGATGAGCGCGAGCATCAGGTGGAAAGCTGCCTGCGTTTTCTGGATCCGCTGGGCATTGCCCGGCGTTCCTGTGATTTGAGCATCCGCCTGGATGGAGAGCATGAAGCGTATGCCGCCCGAACCTTGGGGCGCGCCGGTTTGCGTCCCGGGGGGTTTGTCTTGTTCAACGGATCCGCCCGGCGTCCTGAATCGCGTTGGACCTCGGGCGCCATCCAGGAAACCGCCAGGGAACTGGAGCGGCGGCATCGACTGCCCATGCTGCTTTGCGGGGTGCCGGAGGATCGGGGCTTTTTCCGCGAGGTGCAGCGTCATGCCGGGCGTTCCATCCGGGCCCTG
Organism: Verrucomicrobiia bacterium; assembly: GCA_028687435.1. Classification (GTDB taxonomy): domain Bacteria; phylum Verrucomicrobiota; class Verrucomicrobiia; order JABWAM01; family JABWAM01; genus JAQUAF01. The sequence continues at coordinate 43,327 of JAQUAF010000025.1, forward strand.
GTTGAGCCGCCTTCGATTCATCATTTTGCGGCCCTGGTGGCGCGTTCGCATTTTCTGATGTGCGGCGATGGAGGGCCCATGCATGTGGCGGCGGCCGTGGGGAAACCGGTATTTGTGCTTTTCAGCGCCACGGACCCCAGGATTTGGCGCCCTTATGGCGTGCCCTTCGCATGGGTTCAAAAGGGCCGTCTGGTTGCCGACCTTGCCGCAGGGGAGGCGCTGGCAAGGATTGACGAATGGTTGTCCGGGTTGCCCCCCTCATCCGCATAATCTCACCATTTGCTTTGCCTGCCGCGTTTTTTTTGGTAATATGGCTTTTCGTATGGAGCTAACACCCTCATCTGCCGTTCCATATCTTGTTTTGGTGGTGGACGACGATCCTGTCGTCACCGGTCTGCTTGTTGAGGATCTGCCCGCGCATGGTTTCGAGGTTTTGTCCTGCGGCGCCTGCCAGGAGGCGGCCAGGCTGCTGGAATCCAAACCGGTGCGCGCCGTTTTGCTGGATTACAACCTGCCGGATGGAAGCGGCGCGGATTTTTTCCGGAAAATGCGCGAAAAACATGCTCATATTCCCGTGATTTTCATCACCAGCTTTCCCGATGTCCAGCAGGCGGTGGGATTGATGAAGGAGGGGGCCGCGGATTATTTCATCAAGCCATTTGTCGTGACGGAAGTCGCGCGGCGGCTTGGGCAGTTGATTGAAACGCATCGGTTGCATGCGGAAACCGTTCGTCAGACGCAACGTCCCTTTGTGTCCGGAGCGGGGCATGAATTGGTGGGTGGATCGGCGGCCATGGAAAAGGTGCGGCAGATTGTGATGGATGTGGCGAAGGCCCCTCAAACGCCGGTTTTGATCAATGGCGAGACCGGCACGGGCAAGGAGGTGGTGGCCTGGTTGATTCATCAAAACACCTGGGGCGACACCCAGCCATGGGTGGAGGTGGATTGCGCCACCATTCCCAAGCCCCTTTTTGAGAGCGAACTTTTCGGACATGAAAAGGGGGCTTTTACCGGGGCGGACCGGGTCAAGGAAGGATTGTTGGAATTGTGCAAGGAAGGAACGGTTTTTTTTGATGAAATTGGAGAGTTGGACATCGATGTGCAGTCCCGCCTGCTGCGGGTTTTGGAAACCCACCAGTTCCGCCGGGTTGGCGGCACGAAAGCGCTTTCTTTTGGAGCCCGGGTGATTGCCGCCACAAACCGGAATCTGGAGGAATTATTGCAGACAGGAAAATTCCGTTCCGACCTGTATTTCCGGCTGGCGGTTTACAAGATTCAACTGCCGGCGCTCCGTCATCATCGCGAGGATATTGGGGCGATTGCCGGGTATTTTTTGAAGGATGCCTGTGTCCGCCATGGCAAACCGGGAAGGCGGCTGGCGCCATCGTTTTTCAAGAAATTGGAAACCCATTCATTCCCGGGCAACGTGCGTGAGTTGCGCAATCTTGTCGAACAGGCGGTGATCCAGGGGGTTGGCGAAGAGGTTGATTTTCAAGGGCCGCTGGTCCAGATGCCAGGCAAGTCGGCGTCGTCGATCATTCCGCCCCCGGCCCCCTCGGCATCCGGCGCGAAAACCCTTTCCGAGCATGAGAGGCAGGTCATTGAGGCGGCTTTGCAGAAGCAGGGCGGCAATCGCGCGGCGGCTGCGCGGCAGCTGGGCATTTCACGACCGGCTTTACTGCGGCGCCTGATGAAACTCAAGGGGGAAACCTAAATCCTCCGCGACGCAATGGCGGGCGCCTTTTGCATCGCGTATCAAATGCCGGGCTCCGGTTCGGACGGAATTTGCCGGATCACTCGTATTGCGGAGTTTCCCCGCGTATGGCCAGTCCTTTGTTTTCCCCCGCGTTGGCAGTCAGCCGGATGCCCCTGCCTTTGGCGACGGGTTCCATATCCACCACACCGGAGGAAACCTCGGCGCGTGTGGCGGGTTTTCCGCCGATCTGAAGGGTGGTGACGCTGAATTTGGTGCCGCGAACGGCGATGACCGCGGCGGGAGTGACCACCTCAAAATGATGCCCCGGAACAATGTCGAAACTGACCGTGCCATGGGTGCCATCCTTCATCTTGATGACGGTGCATTGCTGGCCATTGGAACGCTGGTAGGAGAAAAGGGCGCTGATCACCGGCGTGGAGATGATGCTGTTTTCGTTGATTTCCTTTTTCGACGCTGCGGCATTGCCCGCGGCGCCCGCGCTGACTGAAGCCTGGCTGCCGTCGGCAAAGGTCATGGTTCCATAGTTGAATTCGGTTCCGGGTTTTACCGCCACTCCGTTGTGCTGGATCGGGGCGGCATGGTAGGATTCGGCCTGGCTTCCGGAAAACACCGCCACGCCCCGGCTGCTTTTTTGATGACGATTGCAACCGAGGACATAACTGTCGGCTTCGCTTTGGATGCCGCGGGGAGCGTAAAAATAACTGTAACTGTCCGAGATGGAGTTGCAATCAAGGGGGCAATGAAACACTGCCGTCGTCCCGCCGGTCAAGTAGGGTTGGAGCAGATCTTTCAGGGAAAGGGTTTCATCCGGAAGAGGAAAAGCCTCGTTGGTGCCGAAATAAAGCACCATGGCCTGATGAATCTGGCGCAGGTTGGACAGGCATTGCGTGATTTGGGAGGCGTGCCGGAGTTGTTGCACCCCAAGAAAGGAAAATGTTCCAAGACAGGCGATAACAAAAGAAATGACAATCAGCTCAATCAACGTGACGCCGCGGTTTTGAGCTTTGGCGGGCAGGCGGGTTGTCGGTGCGGGGTTCATTTTGATTTGGCATCAGGTGATTTGGCATCAGGTGGATTGGCCTGTTTGAGGGGCAATGCCACCTCAAAGGCCACGCCATCGTTCCATTCCGGAATTGGAGATACACACCTTAACTTACCATGATGCGCGAAAATCGCAAGTTTGCAAAAGGCAAGGCCCAATCCCAATCCATGACGCCGGGAAAGGCCGGCTTTCAGGTTTTTTGCCTGGATAAAGGGCTCGAAAATCCTGGTCTGATCTTCCGGGGCGATGACAGGGCCGTGGTTCATCAGGCGAAAGGTCAGCCAGCCGGGGTGGGGGGTGTCAAATTGGGTTTTGCAGACAACGGTGGTTTGTGGAGCGGCATGTTGAAGGGCGTTGTCCAGAAGGTTTTGCAGCACGCGGCCCAGCATGCCGGTGTCGCCCTCCATTTCGGAAGGCGTTCCCTCCACGGAGATTTCGGGCGTCAATTCGCCCTTTTCAGCCTGGGCGGCCAGCCGGCGCCAGGTGTCCTGGACCAGATCGGACCAGTTGAATTGGACCAGGCGCAATTTGCCGTGGCCGGATTCCATGCGCTGGATATCCAGCAGGGTGTGGAGAAGTTCCGCCAGACGCCGTCCTTCCGCGAGCGCGTCGGTGAGGCGCCGCTGGCCTTTTTCATTTGCGGTGGACAAGGCGGATTCGACCAGCATGATCATGTTGCTCAGGGGGGCGTTGAGATCGTGGAGCAGCATGTTGTTGAGCATTTGCTTCATTTTCTGCAATTCCTCGAGTTGCAGCCGGCGTTGTTTTTCCCGGTTGAGGACGATGGCCAGGCGGCTGAATATGCCTGCCAGGCTGGCCAGCAGGGGGGCGGCCACCGGCAGCCGCAAGGTTGCAAAGTGAAAGGCCAGGCCGGCCAGGGCGATGTAGCCGGTTCCCGCGAGCAGCCACCAAAAGACCATCCGGCGCATCTGCATATCCCATTGAACAAGGGGAAGCAATCCGGCCAGGCAGGCGCCAAGCCAGATGATCCAAGGGGGGAGGGATAGAAGGCGGATTCCCTGCAGCCAGTTGCTGAGGGCTGTGGCATGTATTTCCAGACCCGAGCGGGTGCCGATGGGGGTGGCCCGCAGATCGTACAACCCATGGGCTTCGACTCCGATCAAAACCAGTTTGTCGCGCATCCAGGCTGGCGCGACACGGCTTCCGGTTTTTTTGAGAATATCGACCGCAGAATAGCGGGCAAAGGGTGTGTTGTAATAGACCAGCTCCCTGTCATCCCAATTTCCTGGAACGGATGGATTGAGGGAGGCGGCTTGAAGCGTGGCGATGGCCAGGGAAGGCAGCAATCCCCGGTCCGTTGTTTCGTAGAAGGAATAGGCCCGAAGCAACTGATCCTCAGAGGCGCGAAAATTGGCGTGTCCGATCGCCGCCGCCGCCCCGGCAAACAAGGGGATGGGCGGCAGAAACTGGGCGTGCAGATGGTGGATGAAAATGGGGCGGGACGAGTTTGGAAAGGGACTGGTTTTGACGGAGGATTCCATTGTTTTCGCGCTGCGCACAAGATCTTCCACAAAAGTTCCCGCCAAGGCCACCCGCCCATTGGAGCGAAGCGCAACGGCCAGTTCCTGATCGTTTTGGGGGCTGGCTTGATCGCGTTCGGGAAGCAAAATGTCCACCCCGATGGCGCGGGCTTCCTGGCAGGCGGCGATCAGCCGGGCCAACTGGGTTCGGGGCCATGGCCATCGTCCGAATTGAGGCTCCAAAATTTGCAGGGCGACATCGTCGATGCTGAGCAGCACGATCCGGTTGTCGGGAGCAAACCGGGCGCCGATGTTTTTGAAGAAAAGGTTGGTTGTTTGCAGGTCGATGAGTTGGTCCAGATGGGTCAGAATGCTCGCAGCAGCCATCATCAGTCCCGCCAATCCGCAGACCAGACGGGGTGAATCGAAGAAACGCTTGAACCAGGACGATGCGCGCATGTTTCAGTTCTACCCAACCTGCCCGTCTAATTCCATAAACTTTTCCGGGTCAAACGCATTAAAAACGGGGATTGCGAAGGTTTTTTATTTCAAATGCCTGGGAATTTCAATGTTTGGCGAAAAAGGCGGTGCAGGAGCCCCGCCCTCCATTGTCTGCACGGTAAAAAGGGAGGGCGGGGCTCCCGCACCGCCTCCATCAAGAACGGAATGGTCCCGGATGGGGCTCATGTTGGCGGCATTGGGCGTCCCGCCGCTGTTCTTCAGGACCAGAGCCGGGACGGCTCTGCCACCTTTAAAAAAGCAATAGAATGGGTCTGTGACATTCAACCCCAAAAAGCGTTCGGACACGATATATTGAAACCGGACATTTTTATTGTCAAGGGGTGATTTTTGAATGAAGGAAATGCGTTTTTAAAAATCTCCCTCTGAAAAAAAGAAACGCATGGTTGGTTGCCGGTTTTTTTTCAATGGCATCCGGTTTGCTCTCCAGATCCGTGCGAACACTCTTGTTTATGAACTCAATTCGGAAAATCGGACGGAATCATTTGGCAAACGGCTTTACGCTTGTGGAGGTGATGGTTGCCGCATCGGTTTTTGTCGTGGCTTTTGCGGGGCTTTACATGTCCTACGGACAGAGCATCCGGATTCTGGATGGATTGAGACAGACGTCGCGCGCGGAGGATATCGCGCTGGCGAACATCGAGTTTTTGAAGATGCAGAACTGGAATCTGCTGACCAACCGTTATGTCACCACGTCCACATCCGCTCCTTCGCATTTCAGCACAAACATGACGGAGTCCATCAGCCAGGTGACCATCAACGGAGTCACTTGCAGTCCGGTTTGCACGCATCTGGAGCTTCAGTCCTCTGATCCGATGAGGATTCGGTTGAAGAATGTGAAGCGCGACTTGTACTTCAGCCCCTCGACCTTCACGGGAACCACGCAGGGGGTGAAGGTCACCGTAGTGGTGTCGTGGGAATCCTGGAATGGCAGAAGCCTTACCAACAGTCTGACCACCTATATCACGAAGGGAGGGATGACCGCCGATGTCAACTAAAGGTCCATTTTCGAGGCGTGCCGGGCGCCGGGCTTTCACGCTGGTGGAGGTCATGGTCGCCATGGGCATTGGTGTGGCCATGATGGGGGCTGTGACGCTTGCCTCGATCGAACTTTACAAGAATTTTTCGGCTGGCATCAACTATCGCAATGTGCACGAAAATGCCCGGACCTCTCTCGCCTATTTGAGCCGGGACATTCGCAGCGCCAGCAACCTGGTCAACTTTGCCTCCAACGACATCACGATGGATGTGGTCAATTCGGGCGGCGGCGTCAGCCGTGTGCGTTACCAGTTGGTCAGTCAGAATCTGATCCGCACCGTCACCGTTTCGGGCAGCACTTTGCAGAAACAGCTGACCGACAACGTCACCACAATCAACTTCGAGCGCTACACCAAGCCGGGAACACCCGCCACCTCAAACGCCAACACCTATGAAATACGAGTTTCCCTTGTCATAACCAACAGTTCGGCATTCCGGGTCGCCAGCGATCTGCTCCAGACCCGGGTCCGGCTGCGCAACATGTAAAAGGAGTATCTGATGAAAACCATGCATGATACCCATTTGAAATCGGAGAAGGGTTCAGCCCTGATAGCGGTTCTTTTCTTTGTCATTTTTCTTGCCGCCATGGCCGGATCGCTTCTCGACATTGCCTTGCAGGAGTTCAAGCTCAGCAAGCGATCGCTGGCTTGGAACCAGGCGATTTACAGCGCGGAAACCGGGGTGGAATATGGCTGGAATGAATTGAACCGCCTGACTGGCATCAACACCAACGGCGCGTTCATGGCGGGATGGAACGGGCCGTACAGCAACAGCACGTGGACATTGTCCAGCACGTCCCTGGTGGCGCTTGCCGGGACGGACGCCACGTCCACCCTTGTCGCCACGGTCATCACCAATTCGCCTGCGGGCGGCATGACCATCATGGCCTCCGGCACGGCTTCCTCCCCCATCATGGCCTCCACTGTCACCCGGAACGTGAAAGCGGTGCTCGATCCGGTGCGCGCCTTCAATTACGCGATTCTGTGCAGAAATGACATTAACTTCAACGCCAATTCCGCTCGCGTGGATTCATGGAATTCCAATAATGGAGCTTACGATGGAACCCATGCCTATTCCAACGGCCACACCGATGGTTATCGGGCGCATGGCAATGTGGGCACCAACGGGCTTGTGAACAATACCGGGGGGCTTGATTTGTATGGGAGTCCTTCCACGGGACCTGGGGGCGCATGGACGGGGGCGTCGCCCATCCAGCCTGTTGCTCCGGATACCGGCACCAATTACTGGACATCCGATACCCGGGTTTCGATTCCGGATGCCTCTCTGCCCCGCAGCCCGGCCTTTTCCTCCTCGCCGACGACCTATGCCTCCACCCCGGCCGCCATCACTGCCGCGGGAGATTATGTCATGCCTGCCATTGCAAGCGGCATGACTTTTGGCGATGCCAGCGGCGCCGGAGGGGTGATCCGGGTTCATGTGACCGGCGGCATTGATTTGGGCGGGAACAACACCATCAGCATCATCCAGCCTTCGAGCGGCGCGACAACTTACCGGGTGGAGTTATATGTTGATGGTCCGACCATCAAGTTTTACGGAACGGAGGACTGCAACGCCACGAGCGATGCCAAGTGCTCCAATCTCCAGATTTACGGCCTTCCCACCTGCACATCGGTCATCTTTTCCGGCAACTGCGAAACCCATGCCGCGCTGTACGCTCCCAGCGCCAACGTTGAGGTCAATGGCGGAGGAAACAAGGCGTTTTACGGTTCCATGGTTGGGAAGACATTTACAGCTCATGGGGGGATAGACATTCATTATGACGAGGCGTTAGGCAACCAGGGGCTGGTCACCGGCTATTCCCTTGCCCAATGGATTGAGTATTAACCGTTTGAAAAAGAGGACATTTCCATGAAAACAACCCATTTGTGCGGTTCATTGTCCGTCCTTGTCATGCTTCTTGTTTTGAGTTTTGCCCTGAAGGGAGAGGAAATAAAGCACTACAAGAGTTATTGCGCTGAGAACGGCCGGACGATTGAGATCAACCATTTTGAGTTGGGAGACATGGATCATTCATTTGCGCTTGCCCAAGGATGGCTGTTTTTTGAAGGGGGGGACGGACTTCTGGCCCGTTATGTGAATCGCGCTGTGGAGGGGTGTTCGATTGAAATCCGCATGATACCCCTTGCCTCAAAACCGGAGAATGAAAAGGATGCGGTTGAGCTTTACAGGAAGGAGATTCAAAAAATGACGCCTCCCCCTGTGGACAAGGGAACAAGCCGGCTTGATCCCGGCATGGAATGTCTCTTTCCCCGAACCTTTGTGCTTGCCAATGGCCCAAAAGACCGGCCCACCCGGATCGCCACTTTTTTCATCCGGCCGCCGGCCCTTTACCAGGTGATCATCCAATTCAAGGATCAATTGGTTGCCCAGCCCCGCCTGGATTACCAGACCCTGATCCGCTCTTTCCGAATCGAAGCCATCACCCCGCCCAAAAATGAAGTGGCCGGCCTGTAGACAAAGCCGGATCGACAGGACCGTATGATTGGAACTTAAATCTTGAATCGCGAGGTTTCACTTCAGTTGGTCTGAAGTGAAGCCTCGAATGGAGGCATCCCATGAAAACCATCGACACGCATGAAAAGGAGTCCCGGGACGGGAACAAGCGTTTGAAGGGAAAAATGGTTTTGGTGGTGAACGATGATCCGGAACGGATCGCGTCCGTGTGCCGGGTATTTGGCAAAACCGGGTGTTGCGTGGTTGGCGTGAATGATGCCGCGGAATGTCTTGAGGCATTGAAAGTGAGCAGGGCGGATTTGGTGGTTCTTGATGTGAAGGCGCCCCTGACGGACGGATGGAAGATTTTTCGGAAAATCCGGGAGATGCCCTCTTACAGCAAAATCCCCGTTCTTTTTCTTGCCGGTCCCGTGGAAGATGACAAGGAGTGTCTCTATATATGCCAGAAAAACGACCAGAGCCGGTTTCTGGCCAGGCCGGCCAAATGCGATGGGTTGTTGTCGATGGTGGAGGATCTTTTCGATGAGGATTCCGTTTGCATGGTGGCCTGAGGTTTGCCGCAAGCCATGCCATGGATGGGGATTGGAGTTTTGCAAGAGTCTCTGAGGGAAAAGAATTGACTCCGTGCGGCAGGTTCCCCATTTTTCCCCCTTCATGCGAAGGATTTTTTGTATCGTGTTTTTGTTGGGGGGCGCCTTGTGGTGCGCCGGAGCGGATGCGCCGAAATGGGTGGAGCGGTCGGTTGTGCACATCACCACCTTCATCCAGATGCCGGTTTGGGATGCTCCATGGCGTTTTGACCAGGTGCGCAAGGCGACCGGATCGGGTTTTGTGATTGCCGGCAGGCGGATCATGACCAACGCCCATGTGGTGAGTTGGGCGAAGGAGATCCTGGTCAAACGGTATCAGGATTCCCGGCCAGTGGCCGCCAAGGTCAGATTTATCGCGCATGATTGCGACCTGGCCATTCTGGAGACGGATGATCCGGCTTTTTTCGAAGGGGTGGCGCCGCTGAAGTTCGGGACGCTGCCCAAGGTGAGATCCACCGTGGTGACCCATGGTTATCCGGCGGGGGGGGAGCAGATTTCCTATACGAGAGGCGTGGTTTCGCGGATTGACATGCAGAATTACAGCCACATTGGCAACCGCTCCTACCTGACCGTGCAGACGGACGCAGCCATCAATCCGGGCAACAGCGGAGGGCCGGTGATTCAGGATGACTTGGTGGTGGGGGTGGCTTTTCAGGGGATCCGGGGTTTGGAAAACACGGGTTTTTTCATTCCGCCGCCTGTGATCGAGCATTTTCTGAAGGATATCGCGGATGGAACCTACGATGGTTTTCCCGATTGCGGTCTGGCTCTGGTGCCGTTGGAGAATCCGGCTTACCGCCGTTTTTTGAAGCTGCCGGAGAATGTCGGCGGCGCCCGGGTGGATCAAATGCTGCCCATTCCCGGCACCGCAAAGGTCATGCAGGTGGATGATGTGATTCTGCAGGTGGCGGGGGTTGATGTGGCCGGCGACGCCACCATTCTCTATCAGGGAAACCGGGTGAATGCGGGGGTGGCCTTTGATGCGGTGCAGGCAGGTGAAAATTTGCCGCTCAAGATATGGCGGCAGGGACGGATGGCGGATGTTTCGGTGCCCATGGCGGTTTACCGGGAGGATCGCGCGGAGGGGAACCAGTATGACGTATTGCCGCGCTATTTTGTCAAAGGCGGGTTGGTGTTCGTGCCGTTGAGTCTGGATTATCTCAAGACTCTTGGACGCGATTGGGCCAAGGAATCAAGCCCCGAGCTGCTTTACGAATTGGGGTTTGCCAGCGTGGAAAAGCCGGATAAAAAGCGGAAGGAGCCTGTGGTGCTGGCGACGGTGCTGGCGCATCCGGTCAACGCCGATTTGCAGCATCGCCGGTGCACCCTGGTGGACAAGGTGAACGGGGTGCGCATCGATTGTCTGGAGGATGTGGTGAAGGCTTTTGAGTCGGGCAAGACGCCTTTTCATGTGGTGGAGTTCACTCTCAAGGGCGAATTTGAATGCCTGGATCGGACCGAGGTTGAACGTGTGGACGCGGAAATTTTGAAAACTTACGGCATCCAGAAGGATCGGCGTTTATGAAAGACGGTTTTAATTCAATGTTAAGGAATTTCAATATTTGGTGGAAAAGGCGGTGCAGGAGCCCCGCCCTCCATTTGCTTCAAAACGATGGAGGGCCGGCCTCCCGGACGGCTCCGGGCGGTTGTATTCCGCTCTTTTTGCATCGGGCACTTGTCTCGCCGAAGTGCCGCCACGAGCGAGGCGAAGGCGGATCGAGCATCGAGCGTCAAGCACTTGTCTCGCCGAAGCGCTTGGGCGAAGGCGGATCAAGCTGCCGTCCCGCCGCGGCGGGAGCGCGGCTTAATTCAAGGGTTTACGGCTCGCGGTTCACGGTTTTCCTTGCCGTTGGGCTGGCGTTGGCGCTTTTGGGGTGCGGGAGGAAGAATGATTCCGCAGGTTTTTGGAAGGATTCCGTTGTTGTGGTTGAGATCAACCGCAAACATTACGATTACTTTCAGCCTTGGAGCCGGAGGAACGAGACTTTCCTCAAAGGCGGGGTGGTCATTGGAGGGCGCGAGATCCTGACGACGGCTGATCGCTTGCAGGATCGGACCCTGGTGCGGGTTCGGAAACATGGGCGGGGCCAGTGGTGGAACGCCAAGGTGAAATGGCTGGATTACCATGCGAACATGGCATTGTTGACGGTGGATGATCCGGTTTTCTGGCATGGAACCAAGACGGCCAGGCTGGCGGACCTTTCAAGGGATGAAAGTTCCGTCCGTGTGCGGATGTGGAAGGATGGAAATCTTGAGGATTGGCAGGCGGAGGTGAGCAAGGTGGCTGTGGGGCAGGGGGAGATGAGTTTTTCCTGTCATGTGGTGTTGGAGCTGACCTCCAACGTGAGCAACGCGGGGTGGTCGGAGATTATCACGCGCGATGACCGGTTGGTGGGGCTGGCGAGTTCCCATGAAGGCAATATGTTGCGTGTTTTGCCGGCGTCGGTGATCCGGTCGGTTTTGGATGCCCAGCGCAAGGGCGCATTCCAAGGGTTGAGCTATTTTCCCTTTTACTGGCAACCCGGGGAGAACGCGGCCAATCTCCGGTATTTGGGACAAACGGGCGGTCCGTCGGGCGTGATTGTCACCCAGATTCCGGCCTGGCCGCCCCATGAGGATGGGTTGAAACAGCACGATGTGATTTTGAACGTGGACGGTTTCGAGGTGGACGACAAGGGGGATTATGACGATCCGACCTATGGTTATCTGATGTTTGAGAATCTGCCCAATCGGAATCATGTGGCGGGCGACCGGTTGAAGATGACGGTGTTGCGAAATGGGCGCCAGGAGCAGATCTCCTACCGCCTGCCGCCGGTGGATTACCGGGCGAATCTGGTTCCCATGGCGGCATTTGACCAGGAACCGGATTACCTGATCGCGGGAGGGTTGGTTTTCCAGCCGCTGGTGCTGCCTTATTTGAAGGGATGGGGCGAGGAATGGGCTCAACGCGCGCCGTTCCGTCTGGTTTATTGCACCCATGAGGATCCCGCCAAGGAACGGCCGTCGCTGGTGTTTTTGTCGCAGGTTTTGCCGGATGCCTACAACCGCGGCTATCAGGATTACCGGTTTCTGATCGTGGACAAGGTGAATGGAAAGAGCGTCAGCCGGGTTGAGGACGTTGCCCGGGCATTGAAGTCGCCAATGGGTGATTTCCACATCGTGGATTTCATGCAAACCAAGGCCTTTCGGCGGCTGGTGCTCGATGCCTCCTCGCTGCAGGAGGCGACAGGAAGGGTTCTGGCGCGTTATGGCATTCCCAAGGATCATTCCTTTGTTTCCGAGACAAGGCGCTGAGGCGCCAAGGCACTGGGGCACTGAGTGCGATGAGTGGAATGACATGACACAAACCAACCACCGGTTGCTTTCGAAACTCGACAAGCGTTATATCTGGCATCCTTTCACCCAGATGAAGGAGTGGCAGGCCGGCGATCCCACGGTCATTGTTCGCGGCAAGGGTCCGTATTTGGTGGATGCCCGGGGAAAGAGGTATCTGGACGCCATTTCATCCATCTGGACGAATCTGCATGGGCATGTTCATCCGGGGATCAACCGGGCCATTGCGGCGCAGCTCAAGAGGATTGCCCATTCCAGCGCCTTGGGATTGGCCAATGAGCCGGCTTCGCTTCTGGCGGAAAAACTGATCCGGCGCGTTCCGGGCAGCCTCAGGCGGATTTTTTATTCCGACGACGGCGCCACGGCGGTGGAGGTGGCGCTCAAGATGGCGTTTCAATATTGGAAACATGTGGAAGGGCGGCGGCGGCGCGATGGCGGGAGACGGGCTTTTTTGAATCTTTCCCAAGCCTATCATGGCGACACGGTGGGCGCCATGAGCGTTGGAAACATCGAGGTGTTTCATGGGACTTTTCGTCCGTTGCTTTTTCGAACCCGTCAGGTGATGTCGCCTTATTGTTACCGCTGTCCATTCAACCGGGCTTGTCCCGAAAGGCGGGACGCCCGGCTTTATCGAAAATGCGGCTGGGAATGCATGGAGGCGGTGGAAAAGGAATTCCGGTCCGCCGGGAAAAAAGGAAAGCCTTTTGCCGCCGCTGTCATCGAGCCGCTTATTCAGGGCGCTGCGGGCATGATCGCCCATCCCTCCGGATATCTGAAACAATTCGCGGCGCTTTGCCGGCGGCATGATGTGTTGCTGATTCTCGACGAGGTGATGACCGGCTTTGGACGGACGGGAACCCTTTTTGCCTGTGAACAGGAGGGGGTGAGTCCGGATCTTTTGTGCGTGGCCAAGGGGATCACCGGCGGTTATCTGCCGTTGGCGGCAACCTTTGCCACGTCAAAAATTTTCAATGCGTTCCTGGGCGGGTATTCCGAAATGAAGACTTTTTTCCATGGCCACAGCTATACCGCCAACCAGTTGGGATGCGCCGCCGCGTTGGGGAGCCTGGAGGTGTTCGACAAGGAGGATGTTCTGGCGGCCGTCAAAAAGCGGGGAAAGGAATTGGACGAAATGCTGCGGATGTTCTGGGCAAATCCCCACGTGGGCGATGTTCGCCGGGCGGGGTTGGTGGCGGGCATTGAATTGGTTCGAGATTGGAAGACGAAGACGCCTTATCCATGGACGGACCGGATGGGGGCCAGGGTTTGCGAGGCGGCAAAGGAGCTGGGCGTGATCAGCCGTCCGATCGGCAACATTCTGGTGATCATGCCGCCTTTTTGCGTCACCGCATCCCAGCTTGAGCGGATTTGCCGCGCGCTGTTGCGCGGCATTGAGACGGTCTGCCGGTAGCGAGGCTGCGGCCTGATCGAATCTTCCCTGGCGGAAAAGAGATCAGGCGGCTTTATGGCGCAATTCCCGGTCAACAGCCTGGGACAACAGGACTTTCATGAGCGATTGATAAGGCACGTCGCGTTTGTTGGCCAGCATTTTGAGATTATGGAGAAGACTGCGGGGCATGCGCAAGGTGACTGTTTCAGTGCTCAATTTGAGTTTGGGCATGTCAGGGGCGGAAATCATTTGCGAAAGGTCGAGGTGTTGGGTGCTGTCCTTGGCCTCAACGGGAACAAAGCCCCGGCTAGGGATGGCGGGTTTCATGGATTTTCCTTTCCTTGTGGTTCATGTCGCGGGCGGAGATGACGCGGATTTTGGAGCCGCGCATGGTGAAACTGATGGTGAGCAAGCGATCCTCGTCTGTTTTGCCAAAAGCCTTTATTCGCAGTTCTGTTGCGGAATGGGTTGGATCAGCGGCGAAAAAAAGCGGGCGGTTGATGAAAACCTGTTCTGCTTCCTCGCACGATACCTGGTGAGCCACCGCGTTTTTTCCCACGTTCCCCTTGTTCCAATCGAAGCCGTCGCTTTGCGCAATGATCTCCAGCCAATTCATTGTATTTAATGATACAATACAACTTGCTTTTGTCAATCTCCTTATGAAATTGTCATGCGCGCCGGTCTTGCATCCGGGCGCTTGTGTGGTGCACTATGGGGGTGCGCATGAGCACGGTGCTTTTCATTGAAAGTTATTACCATACCGAGCGGCATTTCACGCGGGGATTCCGGGTGGGGGCGATTCGCGCCGGATGGCGTCCGGAGGTGGTCTGGCTGCGCGATGAGCGGAAACAGTTTCGTCCCGCGCCGGAGCTTGCCCGGGAGATTGCCTCGCATCGGCCTGATCTGATCATGTGGATCATGGACGGGGTGCTGCCGGTGGCGGAATGCCTGGAGGCGGACGGGGTGAGGGCGGTTCCGAAGGTGTCGATGTGGTTCGACGATTTTGAGCGGACGGCCTACATTCATCGTTTCACCGGGAAACACCGCAGCCTGTGCGCGCGCGCCCGTCTGCGAACCTGCGTATGGGACGGTTATTGGCGCAAACAGTTCAAGGATCGTCTGTCCATACCGGCTTATCCCATCCATCTGGCGGCGGACGAGGTTGATTATGGTCCCGCCGAACCCACCCATTTCAAAGGGTATGACGATTCGCTGATTTTCATCGGCAACATTCCCAGCCGGGAATATCTCCGGGAACAGATGGCCCTGTTGCCATTGCCGTGCGCCCAAATGCTGGAACAAGTGGGACGGGTCATTGCGGAATCGCCCTATGCCCGGCTGCCTTATGACGCGCTGGCCGAGGTTCAGGCGGGGTTGCAGCCCAAGTCCAGAAAGATTGTGGAGCATTTTCGCGAGGATGCCGGGCAGGATATTCTGGTCAAGCGTCTGGCGTGGATGCAGGGCAAGCGCGACGTGCGGCTGCGCATCCTGCGGCTGGCCGCCCGGCAGAGGCAGGTGGTGATTTTGAGCGGACATTCCGAGAGGACGTTTGCCTCGGCCGATGAGTTGACGTGTGACATTGGCGGCAGCGCCTGTCCCGTGAAGTTCATTGCCACGGACCATGTGCCGCTGCACCAGATCGGGTGTCTTTATCACATTGGCGGGTTGCATTTGCAGGCCACGGATCCCCAGTCGGTGGAGGGCGGCATTCCGTTCCGGGTGTTCGAGACCA
Organism: Verrucomicrobiia bacterium; assembly: GCA_028687435.1. Taxonomy (GTDB): domain Bacteria; phylum Verrucomicrobiota; class Verrucomicrobiia; order JABWAM01; family JABWAM01; genus JAQUAF01. The sequence goes on from JAQUAF010000025.1 coordinate 58,644, forward strand.
CGGCCAGCGGGAGGCCGTTGCTGTCGGATTTCAAGCCTGAACTGGCCCAGTGTTACAAGCCGGGGGAGGAGATGCTTTGTTACCGGGACGACCGTGATTTTGCCGATTGCCTCAGCCAGGCATTGCACCAGCCCGAATTGTTGAGGAGCGTGGCGGAGGCGGGATACCGCCGTTTTCTGGCGGAGCACACGTGGCGGAACCGCTTTTTGCAAGTGGCGGAGGCGGCCCGAAGTGAGGGGGCGGACGCATGAGCATTCCCTTGCATGTGCTTTATTTCCGGAGCCGGACGCCCGAATGCCCCAAGTATGTGAGGGCGCTCGAACCGCTCGGTTACATGGTAAAGCGCGGGCATCGGATCACAGACATGGAGTCGTTGGTGCAACCTGACGGCACGCTGGCGTGGGAGGCGGTTGAGGGGGCGCTTGCGCAGTGCAATGTGCTGTTGGTGACCAATGTGGATGTGACGCCGCCCATCATGGATCTTTTCATGCGCATGGTGGAATACTGCCGTCAGCATCGCAAGTTGATGGTGTTCGACACGGATGATTGCTATCCGGAGGTTCCCGACACGAATCCCCTGCGCGAACACACCCTGCCGTGGGAGTTTCTGCAGAAGGTGGTTTTGCAATGCCATGCGGTGACGGTCACGGGCACGGTTTTGCAAAAGGTGATGTCGTTGTACCACCGGCATGTCTTTGTGCTGCCGAACATGATTGATTTTTCGAAATACCCGATGCGACCGCGATCCCATGAACGGCTGAGGGTTGGCTGGATGGGGGGGGCCACCCATCTTGCCGATCTGCCCATTGTTGCCGAGGCGGTGCGCAATTTGCGGCGCAAGTATATTTTCGATTTTGTGCTGGGCGGCTTTCCGCATCATTTCAGCCAGGTCGCCAAGCTCGTGCGTCTGCACGGCCTGTTGCCTGAGGATTTGAAAAGGCGGTTGGAACAAGACGCGGTGGCGCTGATCCATCATTTGCATGATATTTCGTGCGAAGTGGGGATTGCGGTGCCTTACGAACAATTTCCGGCGGCGCTGGCAGCCATGGATTTGGATATCGGCCTGTGCCCCATTCGCGACACCCTTTTCAACCGGTGCCGTTCCGCCATCAAGTTTTACCAGTATGCGGCGGTGGGGACGGTCGCGGTGGCCAGCAACATTTATCCTTACTCGGATGAGCCTGTGCTGCTGGCGGAGAACACGGTCGGGGACTGGGAGAAGGCGCTGGAGCCGCTGCTTTTGGACAAGGCCGCCCGCGAAAAGACGGCCTGCGCCCAAAGGGATTATGTGTTGCGCAACCGGAATTACGAACTCAACGGCATGATGTGGGAACTCCTCTACCAGCGGCTGCTGGAGGTGCTGCAAAAAGCCTGAGGGGGCAGGTTGGGATCCTCTCAAAAATTAATTCACATTCTGGCAAAGGCGCCGTGTCCCTCCAGCAGAATGTGAAGTCATTTTTGCGCGGATTCTTAGCTGGCTTTTTTTCCCGGCATCGAAGGTCCTTGGGGCAGGGATTGCCGAAATTCGCCTGGGGATTGTTTTTTTATCCTCCTAAATTGCCGGTTGAAATGGGATAAATTCTCGTATCCGCAGGCGTAACAGATTTCCGAGATCATCTTGTCGCTTTCCATGAGCAGGCGGCAGGCCTGTCCGATGCGAATTTCGTTCAGGATATCCACGAAACGTTTGCCAGTGCCGCGTTTGACCAGGCGACTGAAGGCGGAGGGATGCAGACGAAGGTTTTTGGCCAATTTGGCCTGGCGCACCGGTTCTCCATAATGCGCATTCAGATGTTCATACATCTCATTGAGCTCCGCCTCATGTCCGGTAGGTGATGGAGTGCGAAAATCTAAGTTGCAAATCGGTTTGGCCGTCCGGTCGCGACTTAATTCCAGCAGAATTTCCAGCAATCCCAACAATTGCATTCCGGCATCTCGATGTGTCCACGATGCCAGCAGGCCTTTCACGTGGAGGGCGGTTGCCCGTGAGAAAATCAACCCTCGCCCGGATCTTTTGATGAGCTGTTTTACCGCGGACATTCCGGGCAATCCCAGAAAGCGTTCCCCCAAAATAGCCGGCAAAAATTGCAGGAAGGAGGCCGATACTCGCCGGCTTGTCGGCGGACTGTACCAACCATGTGACAGATGGGGTGGCAACAGCAGCAATTCGTCCCGTTGCAGAGGACTGATCGCGTTGCCGATGACGCTCCAACCATCCGCCTCCAGGAAAAGAATGATTTCGTATTCGGCGTGAAAGTGGTATTGCCGGTTGCAGCGGCGGACTTCGCGGTGACCATAATGAAAAGAACTTTCCACCGACTGATATTCCTTCTCGTATTGTGCCTTGGCGGGCTTGAATGACGGCATGGCCCGGACAATGAGAAACGAGGTGTTAAAAAACAACCATAAATTGTTAACTCAGACGTGGCAATAAAGCCCATCATGGGGGATATTGAGCCAATGATCAAGATTGTTTTTATCGGAGCGGGCAGCGCGGTTTTTACCAAGAATCTTATTTTGGATGTGCTTGCTTACACCGAGCTTCAGGATTGTGTGCTGGCGCTGATGGATATTGATGCCAGGCGCCTCGACCAGATTGGTCAATTGGCCAGGAAGGTGGTGGAATTCAAGGGATTGCGTCACGTGAAGATTGAAACCCATGCCGATCGCAGGCAAGCCCTGGCTGGCGCCGATTATGTCATTACGCTTTTTCGTCAGGGCGGGCTTGAGGCCTGCGAACTTGATGTGGATATTCCGTTGAAATACGGCCTCAGCCAATGCATGGGCGACAATATGGGACCTGGCGGGGTTTTTCGCGCGTTGCGCACAGTTCCGGTCTTGCTCGATGTCTGCCGGGATATGCGGGCGGTATGTCCGGACGCCTGGCTCCTTAACTACGTGAATCCGATGGCCATAGTGACCCGCGCGCTCCATTTGGCACGTCAACCAAAGGTTCTTGGCATTTGCCATAGCGTGGTCAACACCGCCAAAGAACTGTCGGAATACTGTGGTGTTCGCCATCAGGAAATTACTTATTTCACGGCTGGCACCAACCATCTGGCCTGGTATCTCAAACTCGAACACCAAGGCAAGGATCTCTATCCGCTCCTCCGCGAGAAAATGCTGGATCCCCAAATCCATGCGCGTGACCGGGTTCGCTTTGAGATCCTCAGGCATTTTGGTTGTTTTGTCACCGAATCCAGCTATCACTTTTCCGAATACGTGCCCTATTTTCGCAAGGATCCCCGGTTGATCGAGGATTTCGGCATTCCCGCCAAAATGGGTTATCAATGGGTGGTCAAGAACCGGAAAACCCAGGACCGGGAGATCGATGAATTGATCAGTGGCCGGCGCGAGATCACCCAGGGCCATTCCGGCGAGTATGCGGTCGACATCATCCATTCGCTGGAGACCGATTGCGCCCGGTGTGTGAATCTCAATGTTTCAAACCAGGGGATGATCCGCAATTTTCCTCCGGATGTCTGTGTCGAGGTGCCATGTCTTGTGAACCGCAGCGGTGTTCATCCGGTGGTGGTGGGTGATCTCCCCCCGCAACTGGCCGCCCTGAATCTCACCAATATCAACGTCCACGAACTGGCCGCCCGGGCGGCCATTCATCATGATCGTGATCTGGCGTTTCAAGCCATTGCATTGGATCCCTTGACCGCCGCAGTGCTTTCATTGTCCCAAATAAGGAAATTGACCGATGAAATGTTTGCCTCCCAGCAACCGTATCTTCATCCCGGTTTTTATTGATATCTGGCCGGACGGTTTTTTTATGCCTGCAAATTCACATTTTGCCTTTGATTTGATCGGCTTGGGGTATTGCGGTTTGGATCACATTTGCTTGATGCCCTCCATTCCGCAGGATGACAAGGTTGAGATTCTGGAACATCTGGTTCAAGGGGGCGGGCCTGCCGCCACCGCCACAGTTGCGGCCGCCAGGCTTGGAATGAGAACGGCTTTTCTTGGCGTTGTGGGGGATGATCCATCAGGCGCGGCCATCGTGAAGGGGTTGGAAATGGAAGGGGTGAATACCCAAAGCCTGAGAGTTTGTTCCGACACCCGGTCGCCCGCCGCTTATTGTTGGGTTGAAAGTGGAAATGGAAAGCGCGGCATTGGTTGGACTCGCGGCACTGTCGGATCTTTGCAGCCGGCCAGTCTCAAGATTGAGCTCTTGCAATCCGTCCGTTTATTGCATCTCGACGGGCACCACATGGCCGCTGCCGCGCATGCGGCGAGAATCGCCAAGTCTGGCGGCGCCACCGTTTCTCTTGATGCCGGATCGTTTTTGGATGGGATTGAGGATTTGATGAAGCTTGCCGATCTCTTGGTTGTTTCCTCGTCTTTTGCCGACCGTTTTTTGGGCCGCCTGCCCCCAGCCCGGCAGGTTGAGAAATTGATGTCTCATGGCGCCCGGATTGCCGCGGTAACGCTGGGAAGCGAAGGCGTGTGCGCGGCCTCCCGTGAAGGGATTCTGCAGCGGCGCGCGTTTGCCGTTCAAGCTGTGGATACGACGGGCGCTGGCGATGTTTTTCATGGCGCCCTGGCTTATGCCTGCCTGCAGAATTGGCCGCTTGCCAGGATGATTGACTTCTCGTCCGCCGCCGCGGCGATCAAATGCCTCAAACTCGGCGGACGCACAGGCATTCCCACGAGAACAGAGGTGGAACGCTTTTTGGAGGAAAGAAAAAATGAGCCTCGCTAAACCTGTTTTAAAGATCAAGCTGGGATATCTTCCCCTGGCAAAAGCCAGTTGGTTGGATGATCGCGTCGAAACCGCCAGACAACAGGCGGAGTCTTTCCTGAGGGGATTTGATGTTGAGCTGATATCAAGCGGCAAGACTGTTGTCGCTGACGACGAGGCTCGCGATTGTGCCGCACGATTTGCGGCCCAACAGGTTGATGTGTTGCTGGTTCATTTCATCACTTTTTCCCTGGGCAGCATCATCCCCATTCTGATCTCCAGGATGCGGGCCCCGATGATCCTCTGGGGTGTTCCGGAACCCGTCATGGATGGCGGACGTTTGAAGGCCAATTCGTTTTGCGCCCTCAACATGAACTGCCACACCTTGTGGAAAATGGAGCGGCCCTGCGCCCATCTTTTTGGCAGCGAAGCCGACATCCGAAAACCATTGCAATCCCAGTTGGCTGCGATCGCCTGCATGAAAAATCTGAGGGAGTCCCGTCTGGGGCTTGTCGGCAACCGGGTGCCCGGCTTTTACGCCTCCAATTTCAATGAACTGGCTTTGCGTTCGCAGTTTGGAGTGGAAGTGAAACATATCGATCTTGCCGAACTCTTTGAGGTTGCCGGGCGGCAGTTGACCGCCTGCCCGTCGGATCTGGCCATGGAAGTCAAGGCCTGCGCCGGGGCGGTGAAGGGGCCCACCGATCAGGAGCTGGGCAAGGCGGGCGCTTTGTATCGGGGATTGATTGCGATTGCCCAAAAGCGGGAGCTTGATGGTTTTGCGGTCAAATGCTGGCCGGAATTTGGCGATTTTTTTGGCGTCGCCGTTTGTGCCACTCTTGGCATGCTCAACGATGCGGGGTTCCCAACGGCATGTGAAGGCGATGTTTATGGAGCCGTTTCCATGCTCATGGCAGCCCATTTGGCTGGATCCGCCCCGTTTTTCATGGACATGGTGGCTGCCAACCCGGCGGATAACACCTGCGTTTTCTGGCATTGCGGAGCGGTTCCAGCCTCCCTTTGTCGTCAACCCGGTTGCGGGGTCTTGCGTCACCATGGAATCATGGATGGCGGCGACCGCAAGGGAGTTACAAATGATTTTCCCGTCAAGGAAGGTCCTGTCACCATCCTGCGGCTTGGCGAAGGGCGTCATGGGCATCGGCTTCTCATTGCCTCCGGCGAAGGATTGCCCACCGATTGTATCATCCGGGGCAATCCCTTGCGGGTGAAGATGAAATGTCCGGTGGACGATTTCACCCGTGTGATCCTTGATCAGGGGTTTGAGCATCATTATACCTTGGTCCATGGGTGGATTGGGGATGAGGCGCAAAACCTGTGCAAATGGCTTGATATCGAAAGTGTCATTCCGTGACCCCATCGTCGAACGCCAAGGATTCCCATGCCACTTGTTATTCTCCAGGATATTTTGCCTTCCGCCCGGGCCGCGCATGTTGCCGTGCCTGCCTTCAATATTGCCAACCATGAAAGCCTCCGCGCTGTGGTGGATGGAGCAATTGAGGAAAATTTGCCCGTCATCGTCCAAGTCTATCAACGTTTGCTGCAGGGCGACAAGGCGGCCCAGTTGGCGGTCCTGGCCAGATCCATGGCGGCGCAGGCGCCGGTGCCGATTGTTCTTCATGCTGATCATGTCGAGAGTATCGAGTTGATAAAAAAAGCCCTCGATGCCGGTTTCACCTCGGTCATGATGGATGGATCGAAGCATCCTTTTGAGGAAAATCTGAAACTGACTCTTCAAGCCCGGGCGTTGGCGAAACGATACGGGGCATCCCTCGAGGCTGAAATCGGCCATGTCCAGTTTGGCGCGGTGTCTGTTGACGCTTCCTGCCTCACCCGTCCCGATGAGGCTGCGCGTTTTTTTCAGGCGTCGGGGGTGGATGCCCTGGCCGTATCCATCGGCACGACGCATGGTTTTTACAGGGAACCGCCAAAATTGGATTTTGTCCGTTTGGAGGCGATTGCCTCCGCTGTTCCGGTTCCCCTGGTTTTGCATGGAGGTTCCGGAACGCCAGACGCCGAATTGATGCGGGCGATTGGCGGCGGCATTGCAAAAATCAATATTGCCACTGAATTGCATCAGCTTTTCGCGGATCAGACCCGCGGCCGACTGGCGAAAAACGAAGATCGTTTCCAGCCCATCGACCTTTTGATGGAGCCTGTTTATCAGGCAATGAAAAAGTATGCGCGCGTCCGTTTGCGGACTTTTTGTCGAACCCTTAAGGATTAGAAAACATGAAGGTAGCCAGGGCCCGCCCGAGCGGGCCAAACTGGCTACCCTATGAATAACCAACAAGTTCACACTATCGGCGGGTTGTCTGAAAAACAATCTGGAAAAGTTCTTAAGCTGGCG
>JAQUAF010000104.1 GCA_028687435.1 Verrucomicrobiia bacterium
CACCATCGAAATCAAAGGATCGAGCTTTCGGTCCAGGCAGGAGCCTTTGCCCAAAAAAGATGCATGAATTTGACATGCATTTCCAAACCGGCGGTTTTCATGCATTTTGCCACCGGCGCTTACAAAATTCCTAAACAAAAATTTAGACACCGAACGAATTGAGCAATTCAACCGACTGGGACAACTCCTTCTCGACATCAAGATCCAGAGTGGCGCGAGGCGCAAGCTGTTGCAATAATCTCCATCCCTGCAGCGTTTCAAAATCCACATCCTGAACATGCTGGGTCCCATGGATGTTGGCCTTGCAAATGTTGGCAAGGGCGTCGGCAAAACAAATGCAGGCCGCCAGCAAGATCTGCTCCTCGGGGTTCACCGGATTGCGGTTGAAAGGCGAATCCGGCTCGTGATGAAAACGGATGGAACGGCAAACCTCCTTGTTGACGTTCCACTTTTCGCACAGGAGGGCCGAAATTTCGGCATGCGTGATACCGATCAATTCCTCCTCCACCTCATGCATCGCCGTCCCGCGCTCCAACACCCGCAATATCACCGCCTCGAATTCGCCAGGATAAAAATGTTCCAGATAAAGCTTGCCCATGTCATGCAAAAAACCAGCCAGATACTCCTTGCCGCTCAACTCGCGAAAGGCGGCGGCAAGCCGCTCGGTCAGTCTTCCCGTCAGAAGACAATGCAACATGAAAACCTTCCAGTCCACCTTCACCTTCAGATGGGAAACGCGGTCCATCACCCCCACCACCTGGGCCATGCGCCGGACCTCCCCCATTCCCAGACGAAACAGGGCATCCTCAATACTGGCAATGGATTTTCCTCCAAAATACGAGGAATTCGCCAGCCTCAAAAACTTCGAGGCCAGCCCCGGATCCGTTTTCACAATCTGGGCAACCTCATCCAGAGAAACATCCTTTTCGTCCACAACCGTCTGCAACCTTTGCGCCGATCCTGAAATGGCCGGCAAGGTGGTATCCTCCTTGATCTCGCGCAACACACGATCGCGAAACAACCCCCGGCGGCTGTCCTTCAGCAAAGGTGCCGCCGTGATTGAACCAGTCATGGGAAATGCGTTGTGAGCTGACATTGAGAAAACAGTCACCCTGGCCAAAGGCGACTCCATTTTTCTTTATTGACCGCCCCTTTTTTCCATCATTCCACCTGCATCCAACCGACCGGAATCACCATCCGAAAATGTCACCTGCAATGCCTTTCGGACCGGCAACATATCGGCTTGAAGCGCAGCCACCAAACTTAAAAAAACCAAAACTGCAATCGTGAACGGGTGAAGCAACCATTTTAAAAATTGTCGCAACGGTTCTTCAGAACGTAATTCAGAATTCACACGGGAAATAATAGCACCAATCATGCCATTTCTGCATAAATGAAACTATTAAAAACCCATTCGATAAAAATCCATATTCATATTTTATATCTACCTTATAACGAATATGTTACGAAATAAAATTTAATATTTTACATGAATTTTTACTTTGTCAACAATTAATAAACACCGCAAAATCTGCATCTATACGCAATTTTTGCATGACTAATTTGCAAATATTGACCCCCACCAACTCAAAAATCATCAATCAGATCATCAAACCGTTACGATTGATCATATCGTTTTATCACCGACCAAGGCCAAGGCCGGTTTTTCCCGTTTCAAGGGTGTCTTCAATGCAGCCATGGCGCGAGCGTTGGCCACCACCAGTTTGACCTCTCTGCCTGTGGGCGCGACAATCGAGTCATGATCGGAACTCCATTCTTCCTCTTTGGATGGGGCTCGGGACCGGTCTGCTGCAGCAGCATTTCCCTCGATCAATGCGGCCAATTCGCTGACGGTATGATTGAGGGAGATGGCTTGGGAACTCAATTCCTCGGCTGCGCTTGCGGATTCCTCGGCATTGGCGGCATTTCCCTGGGTGACCTGGTCCATGGTGCCGACCGCATTGCTGATTTGTTCCATGCCCTGAGCCTGTTCCTGGGAGGCGGCGCAAATCTCGCCGACCAACTCGTTCACCGTTCTTGATTTTTCGATGATCCCCTGCAGGCGCTGGACGACTTTGGCGCTGATTTTCATGGCGCCATCGGTGGTGCTGATTCCTTGGGCGATCCGGCTGGAGGTATCCTTGGCCGCGAGGGCGCTGCGTTGGGCAAGCGTGCGAACCTCGTCCGCCACCACGGCGAATCCTTTGCCGGCCGCGCCAGCGCGGGCGGCCTCCACCGAGGCATTCAAGGCCAGGATATTGCACTGGAAGGCAATCTCGTCGATGGTCTTGATGATCTTGGCGATTTCGCCGTTTGATTCCCTGATCGCGCCCATGGAGGAGCTCATTTCCCCCAACTCATGGGCGCCGGTGTCGCCATCCTTCCGTGCCGCGTCGGAAAGTTCCTTGGCTTTCTGGGCGTTTTCGGTGTTGCGGCGGATCATGCCGGTGATTTGCTCGATCGACGCCACGGTTTCCTCCAACGATGCGGCCTGTTCGCTGGCGCCCTTTGCCACGGACTGGCTGGTGGATGAAACCTGGTCGGCCGACACGGAGACATGGGAAGCCCCCTGTTTGATTTGATCGACGGCCAGCCGCACATCCGCAGCAATTCTGCCTGCAAACCGGTGCCACACCAACCCGCACAACACCAACAAGACCAGGCAGATGCCCAACACCGTGAGGGCGATTTTCCAACTGAACGCCCGCACCTGGATGGCGGTCTGGAAAATGTCGTCCTCATAAGTGCCCACGCCAATGACCCAATCCCAGGGTTGATAATACATGAGACGGGCGATCTTCATCCGCGCCACACGATCCTCCTTGTTTTTCCATGGATAGCGCAGTTCCCCGACCTCCTTGGCGGCCAGAGACACCGATTTCGAGCACATGTCCTGGATGAACAGAGCCCCGTTGCTGTCGCGGGCAGTCCAAATACTTTCCCCATCCCGTTTGCCATCCTTCGACACCACGTAACTCCCCTGCCCCGGCCCGGTTCCCTTGAGCACAAACACGTAACCCTCCCGCCCAATCTTGACAGCCATAATGGCTTCCCTCACCGCGGCAAAGGTTGCGGCATCGACCCCTCCTCCCGCAGCCGGAGTTGTCCCGGCCTTGTCTGTTGCCGCGCGCCGGGTTCCCTTGTCATGGCTTTCGCAAAGCGTATAGACATCACGAACAAGTTGATCCATGGCCGCCACCATGGTTTCCTTGAATCCCTGTTCCGTCTTGTGAACGATCTGTAAATTCTGCCAAATCATCATGCCCAGCAGGAACAATGAGAGGACGGCCATCAGCGCGGTTCCAATCACCACCAGTTTCACCTGCAGACCAAGGTTGCTCAACATAACTCCCCTTTCTGTTTGGGTTGCATTTCCGGCCGGGCGGCCACCCCTGATTGCGCGGCCCCCGCCAGAGACAAGAAAGTATTCATGATCGGCCCATAAAAAAGCGTTTTGCCCGTTACAGACAGGTTGTGTAAGCCGATTTTCATCATCTTTTCACCCTCCAAAATACGCCCCTCATGCCGTCTCTTGAAAACAGGCTAGAACTTACCACCACCCAATCGCAAGATCAAGTATTTTTATAACTAAAAAATAGCAATAATTTATTTTTACATACTTAAACCTTGACAAGAAACGAAAGATAAAACCCCTTATTTTTCAACCCATTGACCCTGTTGGGGTTGCAGGCATGGAAGGAAAGTGGAACCAAATTTTCCTCCGTAGTTTTACCGGGGGGGGTTCCGGGAAACGATGTTTTTGGGAGGCGCCGCCGCCATGGGGTCAGACATTCTGAAGCTCACAACCCGTTATCGCGGGAAATTCCTGCGGATCATTCTCAGAAAACTGGCGGGGAGGGAGCGTCACTCTCCCATTCCCTGCGTATTGGCAATGGTTATTCCGCAGGTTTGTTTTCGATGCCCAGAAGGTTGTTTACGAAATCGAGGCTGTAGCGGCCGCGGCGGAAATCGGGATCGCGAAGGATGGTTTTCTGCAGGGGGATGGTGGTTTTGATTCCCCGGATCAAGCACTCATCCAAGGCGCGGCTCATCCGATCCAAGGCTTCGATCCGGTCATGTCCGTAAGTGACCAGTTTTCCGATCATGGAATCGTAATTGGAGGGAATGATATAGCCGCTATAGACGTGCGAATCGATTCGCACTCCATGCCCGCCTGGGGGATGGAACAGTTCGACCGATCCAGGACAGGGTCTGAAATTGTTTGCCGGGTCCTCGGCGTTGATGCGGCACTCGATCGCATGCCCATGGGGAGCGATGTCGCCCTGGCTGAAGGGCAATTTTTCCCCGGCCGCCATCCGGATCTGCAACTTGACGAGGTCCACATCATAGACCTCCTCGGTCACGGTGTGTTCGACCTGGATGCGGGTGTTCATTTCCAGGAAATAGAAGTTGCCCTTGTTATCCACGAGAAACTCCATGGTTCCGGCGCTGCCATAGCCGATGTTTTCCGCCAGACGCACAGCGGCTTTGCCCATGCGTTTGCGCAGGTCGGGGGTCAAAAGCGGGGAGGGACATTCCTCGATCAATTTTTGGTGCCGCCGCTGGATGCTGCATTCCCGTTCGCCAAAATGGACCACATGGCCATGCTTGTCTCCCAGGATTTGAAATTCGATGTGGTGGGGATTGATGACGACTTTTTCGAGATAAACCGACGGGTTGCTGAACGCCCGCTCGGCCTCGGTGCGGGCCGTGTGAAACCCCTTGACCAGGCTGACATCGTTATGGGCGATGCGCATGCCGCGTCCGCCGCCACCCGCCACGGCCTTGATCATCACCGGGTACCCCAACTTCTTGGCCACCCGCAAAGCCTCCTGCTCGTTGTCAATGACGCCATCGCTGCCCGGCACCACGGGCACACCCGCTTTCTTGGCCGCATCCCGGGCACAAGCCTTGTCGCCCATGGCCCGGATCGCCGCAGGGGTCGGTCCGATAAAGGCTATATTGCAACTCTCGCAAACCTCGGCGAAATGCGCGTTTTCCGCAAGAAAACCGTATCCCGGATGAATGGCATCCACATCCCCCACCTCGGCGGCGGAAATGATGCGGTCAATCTTAAGATAGCTTTCCGATGCCGTGGCCGGGCCGATGCACATCGCCTCGTCGGCCAGCTGAACATGGAGGGAATGCATATCCACCTCGGAATAAACCGCCAGGGTGCGGATTCCCATCTCCCGGCAGGCGCGAATCACGCGCAACGCAATCTCTCCCCTATTGGCAACCAATATCTTGTCGAACATAGAATGGATGGCTTGGGCGCTGGAATCTCGTCATCTCAAGCCTTGACCCGGAACATGGGTTTGCCAAATTCCACCGGCTTGCCGTTTTCGATCAGGACTTCGGTGATCACGCCTTTCATCTCGGCTTTGATCTCGTTCATCACCTTCATGGCTTCGATGATGCAAACCACGGTTTCCTCCGTCACCACCTTGCCCACCTCGACATAAGGCGGTGAGTCGGGTGAAGGGGCGCGATAGAAGGTTCCCACCATGGGCGCCTTGATCTCCTTTGAATTGATCGCTTCAGGAGCTGGCGCCGCAGGGGCGGCGGCAGGCGCTGCCAATTGGGGAACTGGAGCAGCCACGGGGATCACCACTTGATGGGTTCCATTTCCATTGGTTTCCCCCGAAAGGGTTGTCACCACCGCAGCAGAATCATCCGAACCGCGTTTGATTCGAATCTTGACATTATCTTTCTCGAATTCAAATTCGGTAAGACCGTTTTTGGTCATCAACTCCACAATCGACTTGATCTCTTTGAATTCCACGGGTCCTCCTAAAATGTTGTTGTTGGGCAATGTGGCTCTGATCAGCGATCAGCCAGCCGAATGGCCGCTTCCATGGCCAGCAAGTAGCTATCAGCGCCAAAACCGGTGATTTGGCCGGCACAAACATCGGCAATCATGGAATGGCGTCGAAAAGGCTCCCGGGCATGGACATTGCTCAGGTGTACTTCAATGGTCGGCGTCTCAGCAGCCGCGATGGCATCACGAATGGCAATACTGGTGTGGGTATAGGCGCCGGCGTTCAGGATGATGACCTGCTTGCGTCCCCGGGTCTTTTGCACCCGCTCCACCAATTCCCCTTCATGATTGGTTTGGAAAAACTCGACCTTAACCCCCAATTTCAATGCCTTGTGGCGAACAGCCTTCTCAATGTCAGAGAGAGTCATTCGTCCATAAACTCCCGGTTCCCGGGAACCCAACATATTCAAGTTGGGGCCATTGAGCACCAAGAGGCTAAGGTTCTTCATTTTCAATAGTTGGATAAGCTAATGACAACCAAAGCATTTGTCGATTAAAGATTCTAAATAAATCCTTTGACAATCAAGTCTTTTTTTATTTTAAAAACTTGACATTCACTGATCTTTGCCGATTCGCTCCATTTCAAAACACCTTTTCCACCAAAAGCTTTCACGCTTCCCTTCCCTCCCAAGATCATGGGCGCCACGAAGAGGCATACTTCATGGATGCATTGCTCATCCAAAAAAGACCCCAATACTCCACCTCCTCCTTCGACCAGGAGGTTGACAATGCCGGCATCTCCCAGCCCCTTCAAAACGGCCGCCACATTCAGGCGTCCATTTCTTTCATTGACCCGGCTGACTTTGATTCCCTGTTCAAGAAGCTGCCGCACCCGTCTCTGACTTGTGTTTTTGGAAACAAAGATCCACGTGCGGCCATCTTCATTTCCCTGAACCAACCTGCTCTTCAAAGGGATGCGGCCTTTCGCATCGAGCGCCACTCTCCAGGGTTGTTTGCCGTGATAACCAGGCAACCGGACGGTCAACGATGGATCGTCCGCCAACACTGTATTGATTCCCACCAGGATGGCATCCACTCTGGAGCGCAACCGTTGAGCCTCCTGTCTTGCGCCCGCGCCGGTGATCCATTTGCTTTCCTGTTGCGCGGTGGCGATTTTTCCATCCAACGTCATTCCGCACTTGGCAATCACCCAAGGCGTGCGGTTCACGATCCAGTGGTTCCAGCCCCGGTTCAAGTTGAGGCACTCCCTTTCCAAGACTCCGTCCGTCACGCGCACTCCCATTTTCTTCAGCCAGTGCAATCCCTTTCCCCGATGGCGGGGATTGGGGTCGGTTGCGCCGGCCACCACATGTCGAATTCCCTTTTCGACAATCAGCCCGGCGCATGGCGGGGTTCGCCCCCACGTGCTGCACGGTTCAAGCGTGACGTAAAGGGTTGCGCCACGCACCGAATGACCATTGTGTTCCGCATCGCGCACCGCCTCCACTTCCGCATGCGGCAACCCGGCGGCGCGATGCCAGCCTTTGCCCAAAACCCTGCCATTTTTCACCACCACGGCGCCCACGCACGGATTGGGCGAAGTCCGCCCCAATCCTTTGCGGGCCTCCCGCAACGCCATCCGCATGAAAACCTCGTCCTGCATTCCATTCTATGTACCTGCAACCAAGACAGGCTGCAAACCCGCATTTTCAGACCGAAGGCTGAAGGCCAAAGCCTGAAGCAAAAGCAGAACCGGCGAAAAAGTTATACCTTGGCGATCATGGTCAAAAGATCGCTGTTGGTCTTGGTCTTTTGCATGGCGCGGACGATACTTTCGGTGGCCTCGATGGGATTGCGTCCGGCAAGTTCGCGGCGCAACAGGTGGACCTTGTTCAGCACGTCGGTCGGCAGAAGTTTCTCCTCTTTGCGTGTGCCGGATTTGTAAAGGTCGATGGCCGGAAAGATGCGGCGCTCGGCCATGTTGCGGTCCAAAACCAACTCCATGTTGCCGGTGCCCTTGAATTCCTGGAAGATCAACTCGTCCATGCGGGAACCGGTGTCCACGAGAATCGTGGCCAGAATCGTGAGGCTGCCGCCCTCCTCGGTGTTGCGGGCGGAGGCGAAAATCTTGCGCGGGATTTCCATGGCGCGCGAATCCAAACCGCCGGACATGGTGCGCCCGCTGTTGCGTCCGTAATTATTGAAGGCGCGGGCCATGCGGGTGAGGGAATCCATGAGGATGACCACGTCGCGTCCCAATTCCACGCGCCTCTTGGCGATCTCGATGACCAACCGGGGCAGGCGGACATGGCTCTTGAGATCCTCGTCGTTGGACGACGCGAAAATCTGTCCTTTGGTGGAGCGTTGAAAATCGGTGACTTCCTCAGGCCGCTCATCCACCAGCAACGTCATGAGGTCCACTTCGGGATGATTTTTGGCAATCCCATTGGCAATTTCCTTGAGCAGAATGGTTTTGCCGGAACGGGGAGGAGCCACAATCAGACCGCGGGTTCCCTTGCCGACCGGGCAGAAGAGATCCAGACATCGCGTGGAAATGATGGCGGCATCGGTCTCGAGATGCAGCGGTTCGATGGGATCAATGACCGTAAGTGAATTGAAAAGCTGGCTTTTCCGGTAATCCTCGACCTTTTGGTCGCTGATTTTTGAAATGTTAAGAATTTCAAACCCGCCGCGAGGAGTGGGAACCATGTCGCCTTCCAAAAGAAGCCCTTCGCGCAATTGCAATTCCCTCACCACATTGGGGTTGACGAAAACATCGTCCTTGGAAGGCTGATAGTTTTTGGATTCCTGGCGCAGAAAACCGAATCCTTTGTCGGATAATTCGAGGATGCCCCGGGTTTTGGGATATTCCTTCCTAGGGGCAGGCGCTGAAACCGGCGCAGGTGTTGGCGAGGGCTTGGCAGGCATGGGCGCAGGCATTGCAGGTACTGGCGCTGGGGCGGGAGCGGGCGCCGGAGAAGGCGAAGCGATCGGCGCAGGCGCGGGACTTGGCGACATTGTTGCAGGCACAGGCGTTTCAACCGGACTTGGCGTTGGAGCGGCAGCCACAGGAGCGGGAGATGCCGGCGGCACGAGATTGGGCAATTCTTCTTGTGATGCCGCAGGTTTTGCGGCTGCCCTTGATGAGGCGCGATTGGTCGATGTTTTTCTTCTCACGTGCGATTGGTGGGTTATGACACCCAGTGCCGGTTTTTGTTGTTGTCAACCTCTTTATTCAGAACATCTGCCCGTGAACCAACATGAAAGGTTTTACAGGACTTTTGGTGATCAGCAAAACCTGGCACGGGGCCATCCGAACGAGTGACGGTGTCCTTCTACGCGAGAAAGGCATGCCTGCGCAAGCTTTTTTCCAAATTATTTTTTTCCGCACACGCTGGATTCCCGCATCTTCCATCAAATTAAGCCGCGCTCCCGCCACGGCGGGACGGCAGCTTGACGCCCGATGCTCGATCCGCCTTCGCTCTGCGAGCTTGCGCCTTCGCCAAAGCTTCGGCGCCACAAGCTGGCGGGACAAGTGCTCGACGCAAAAACGATCACTCAAAGGCGGGATACAACCGCCCAGAGCCGTCCGGGAGGCCGGCCCTCCATCATTTTGCAGCAAATGGAGGGCGGGGCTCCCGCACCGCCTTTTTCGCCAAACCTTGAAATTCCTGACCATCAAAAGTGGCAGAGCCGTTCCGCCTTCGTCTCTCATCGGACTACGGCGGGACGCCGCTGTCACTACTTTGTCCGGCCCGGCCATCGGTCGGTGCGAAAGGGCGAGGCGGGAAGACCATCTTTATTGTAAAGATTGCAAACCGGATTATCCGCCCACGCATAACGAACAGCAACCGGCTGGTCAATTTGATCATTCCAAACAACCACCGAAGTTCCTTCTAGTTTTGCGTTGGCCCAGACGAATTTGCGGTCATCCGCGGCAATGGCAAAGCCCTTGAGTTTGCCTCCTTTGGCGGTCAATCCTTTGCCAACGTGGTCGAAACTGATGACAAGGCGGTTGCCATGCTGTTTGACGGAACGATAAATTGGTCCGGAAAACGTCAATTTTTTGAATCCATAATCCTGATGCAGCGCGGCCAGCGCGAGGCGTTTGCCCACATCCTGCTTGTTGATGGGATGAATGTCCTGGGCATCGCCGATGTCAATGGTCACGGCCATGCCGGTGCGGGGCAGCCGGAGCGTCAGGGTTTGCGCCTCGCGCAACTCAGCCCAATCGCTTTCGACCGGTTGCGGCGAGACGGCATGATGATTGGCCAGTTGCACAAAATGAAAGGGAAAACAGCCCTGATTCCAAGCCTGCCGCCAGCTTTGGATCATGAGCGGGAAAAGAGTGCGATAGGACTTGGCGCGTTCCGCGTTGGATTCGCCCTGGTACCAGATGGCGCCGCGGATGGCGAATGGAATGAGGGGTTCGATCATGCCACGGTAAAGGGCATAGGGCGAATTGGGATTGCCGGGGCCTTTGGGCATCATCTCGGCTGGCGGCGTGACAAGGCCAAAATTGTGTTCCACTTGGTACTGCCACGAACCGGCCAGGGAAATGGCCTGGCGTTGGGGGGCGCGAACGGGACGCAAGCTCATCTGTTCGACAGGCCCCAACATGCCGCCGGCATAGGCAAAGGAATAAATGCGCACGGCAATGGTATTGAGGCCGGCCCTGACCAAACGCCCGGGAATGACATACGAACGCGGGGTGCACCAGGCAAAGGAGTTTTCGAGCCCAATGCCGCCGACTTTTTGATTGTTGAAATAAGTGGTGTCGTGTTTGTCGCAGGGGGCAAGATTCAGAACGAGATCCCTGCCCGCCCATTTGGCGGGAATCTGGACTTCTTTACGAAACCAAAGTACGCCGCTAAAATTGAGGCCGTCAGCCTGCCAGGCGCGCGGCATGTCCATGGTCTTCCATGCTGAAATATCGGCTTCCGGCAAAGCCCACCCCTTGCGAAATCCAACGTTGCCGGGATCAGCGGGAAGAATTTTCCTGAAGCAATCCTTGGTCAGTTCGTCATAAGCGGCCTTTTCCCTGGCGAAGTGGACAAGTTTCCTTTCATATTCCAAAACCTCTTTTTTAAACAGCGGACACCCCAGCAACGCCTCGCGGCTTGTCCAAGCCTCCGCAATGGTCCCGCCCCACGAAACATTGATCAGTCCAATCGGAACATCGAGATGCCGGAACAATTCGCGCCCAAAAAACCAGCCCACCGCCGAAAAGAAAGCGAGGGTTTCGGGATGACACAAATCCCAGCGGCCATGAACGTCCTGTTGCGAATCCACAACCGCGGTTTTTGCGGCTTTAAACAGGCGAATCCGGGAATATCTCAACGCGGCGGCAATCTCCTTCTCCGCGTTGGCGGCTTGTTTCACCGGCCATTCCATGTTGGATTGGCCGGAACAAATCCACACCTCCCCGACCAGCACATTGTGCAAAGTGATGGCGTTGATTCCCGTAATGGTCATGTCGAAGGGGCCTCCGGCCTTGAGCGGGAAAAGCATGGCCTGCCATCGTCCGTTTCTGGCGGCTGTCGCGCGGACGGTCTGGCCGGCAAAAGTGACGGTGATTTTCTCCCCCGGCCCGGCCCACCCCCAAACGGGAACAGGCCGGCCTTGCTGGAGAACCATGTGATCGGAAAAAATGGAGGGAAGTTTCATGAGCGGATTGAAGTTGAAGATGAAAAGACTGGGCAAATTTTAGGCAAGTTGAACAAAATTGACAGGATTTTTTGAAACCGCAGGAATTTATGAATTGGACTGCAAAACCTCGAAAGTGTAAGGAATAACGAATCATGAGCAAATCCCCCCCCTTGTTTTCATCCCCCAAACCCATCATTGAACACCGGTGCATTCATCTTGACCTGAAAGGCGTGCCGCCAACGCCCGAACGGCTGATCAGCCTGCTCAGGTTTTTTGCCGCGGCGCGTTACACTTCGGTGCTGGTCGAATGGGAGGACACCTTTCCATGGACGGTCAACGAGCGGTTTCAAAGCGAAACAGCCTATTCACCCTCCACCGTCAAAAGAATGGTCAAAACCGCGGCGGACTTGGGACTTGAGCTTATTCCACTGGTCCAATGCCTTGGACACATGGAAACCGTGTTGCGCCTGCCGGAATACAAACATCTGAGGGAACTTCCCCATGATGACGCCGTGATGAATCCGCTGGCGCGGGGGGCGCGGGAGTTGATCGAAAAGATGGTGGACGACGTTCTGGCCTTGATGCCGGGAGTGAAACGTTTTCACCTTGGCGGCGACGAGGCATGGACCTTTGGTTCGCATCCGGACACAAAGAAATACATTTCCAAACATGGCAAGGGCGCGCTGTATCTGCATCATGTCCAACCCCTGCTGGACAAGTTGAACCGGCGCAAAATCCGCCCCCTGCTCTGGCACGACATGATGCGCGAATGGGATTCCGCCGCGCTCCGAAAACTGGCCCGCCAGGCCGATCTGGTTCCGTGGGGATATCACGGGCACCCCTATGCGATGAAGAAACATTGCAACCAAGCCATGTTTGAACGTTTTGTAAAACACGGTCTGACCCTCTGGGGAGGAACCGCGTACAAGGGCGCATGCGGAATCGACGCCGATCTGCCCAACATCGCCCAACACGAGGCAAATGCGGTGGGATGGATGGAGGCGGCGCAACGCCACGGCTTTGCCGGGGTGATTGCCACGGCATGGAGCCGCTATTGGACCAGCGCCTGCCAGAACGAACCCATCGACGGCGCGTTGGATTCGGCGTTGAACGTCGGAGTGATCTTGCACG
This sequence comes from Verrucomicrobiia bacterium, assembly GCA_028687435.1. Taxonomy (GTDB): domain Bacteria; phylum Verrucomicrobiota; class Verrucomicrobiia; order JABWAM01; family JABWAM01; genus JAQUAF01. The sequence goes on from JAQUAF010000104.1 coordinate 12,542, forward strand.
ACGGCAAACCGCCCAAGGGTGGCATCGAAGCCTGCCGCCGCGAGTTGAAACGAATCGGCGAAGGCATCCGTTTTGGCAAGGTGAAGGCGGCCTTGGACAAAATGAGCGAGTCACAGAACCATGCATGGACATTGGTCAGGGTATTGCGGCGCATGCTGGTCACCCTCACCCGCGATCCCCGTCGTCTGCCGGCTGGTTTCACGGTCAAACACCTTAAAAACCTTCAGGATCAAATGGTTCACGTGGAGGCTGCGTCCGGCAATTTGCGCAAGGCATTGTCCGGTCTGATGGAACCGCTCTGGATCGACCGTTACATTGAGGAACGTGTGGAATCCTTGCGCGAGGAATTCGACCTGCTCGAAACCCGCTACCGCCAGATCAGTCCCGAAGCCCACGCCGCTTTGATTGGGAAAAAGTGACCGGGGAGGAAGCCTCAAAACTTAAATTCCACGGAATTCGCTTGATCCCTTCAGTCTTCAGTCTATCAACCTGACACAAGGAATCATCATGAAAAACCACATTGCCCCCATCCTCTGCCTGCTCCTCGCCCTGCTTCTGAACGCCGCATGGTGTTCCGGACAGGAACTCAAGCCCATCCAACTCCCCCAACCCCGGATGGACGGGGGAAAACCCCTGATGCAGGCCTTGAGGGAACGCCAGACCTTGAGATCCTTCAACCCCGAAAAACTCCCACCCCAAACCCTCTCCGATCTCCTCTGGGCGGCCTTTGGCATCAACCGTCCGGACTCGGGCAAACGCACCGCGCCATCGGCTCGGAACTGGCAGGAAATCGATCTCTACGTCGCCATGGCCGAAGGGCTTTATCTTTACGACGCCAAGGCAAACACCCTGCAGCCTGCGCTGGCGCGGGACATTCGCGCCGACGCCGGACGCCAGCCTTTTGTGAAGGACGCCCCGGTTGTCCTCATCTTTGTCGCCGATTACAAAAAAATGGACGATGCCTCGGACAGCGACAAAATGCGCTACTCAGGCATCGACACCGGCTTCATCAGCCAGAATGTTTATCTGTTCTGCTCATCCGAAGACCTGGCCACCGTGGTGCTGGGCATGGTGAACCGGCCAGCCCTGGCCAAAACCATGGGGCTCCGTCCCAGCCAGCAAATCATCCTCTCCCAGCCTGTCGGGAAGCTGAAGAAGTGATTTTTAGATTGAAGGCTGAAGGGGATAACAATGGAACGTCGGCATCAGGTCATTCCGCCAGATTCCATGCCTGAATCATCACTCAACGCCTTGTTCTTTCAGCTTTCTTTTCAACCGGACAGCCTGCGAAAGAAGCGGCAAATGCGCCAAATCTTTTGGACGTCCCACCCATCGTTTGCTGCGAATAATGCTCTTCAAAGGCAACACAGCCACCGTCGTGCGAAAACAACGCATTTGAACGGCTTTTTTCCACTCGGTTTCAAAACTTCCCAATCCATTGATCCAATAGAGAAAATTGACCATGGAGTCATCCCGGAGCGCCACCACGGTTGGAGCCAAAATCGTCGCGCCCAAACTGCGGCAAAGATTCAAGACGCGGAAATATTGTCTTTCGGGAAGATCCACCCAGATGTCGGTATCCAAAGTCGTTGCGGGGACTCCTTGCAGAATGGCCGCCGACATGCCGGCTATTTGAATCCGCATGCCTTCCTGCCGGAACGCGTGAACAAGTTGAGCGAGCGGAGAAAGTTTTCGTGAAGCCGCCAGCGCTCGTCGGGTGTCGCCGCGAGGCTGCGCGCAAAAAGAATCTTTTCGTCCTGGCTCATGCCGCGAATGCCGGTGAGTTTTCGCAGGAAATTTGCGATTCTTTTTTGTGAGATTCTCATTTGCCATAACCTACCATGCCCGGTCTGAAGTGTCGAGCCACACCATTTGCAGTTGCGCCAAGACATGTCAAATCCGTTTCCTCATCGTATTTTTGAATTAAGTCCCGCCACGGCGGGACGGCTTGACGCTCGATGCTCGATGCTCGACGCACCCCTTCTTAATTCCTCCTTCGTCCCGCTTTGCGGAACTTCCGACTGCGCCAAGGCTTTGTCGGACGAGCCGGCGGGACAAGCCTCCTTTGAAAAGGGGAGGCTCAATTTAAGCCCCTCCTTGACAAGCTGAGGATTGCCCGCAGATTATTCTGGACACCATTTTTCTGTTCACGTAATCTGGCCGCATGCATTCCATTAACGGACGAATATTTTCCGAG
>JAQUAF010000105.1 GCA_028687435.1 Verrucomicrobiia bacterium
TTATGGAAGTAAACCTTGGGCAAAGTTTTCCAAGGAAAAATGGCCAATCCACCCACAAATCCAGCGACAGCGAGGCGAAATTTTTCCGGTTTGCTTGACAATCCCCATAGCAGGAGGGCGGGGCTCCCGCACCGCCGTTTTCAAATTGAATTCCTAACAGTCTTCAGCCTTCAGCCTAAACAACCTTATCATCACTTTTTCTGAAACTTGCGAAGGCGGGTCTCGACGTCCCTGGCAAAGCGCTCGATGTGCTGGCTCACGAAAGCCGCCACATCCAGCTTGGGATCTTTCACCAGCGGGGTGAGGTCCATGGCGAACTCCAGAAGGGAGGCTTTGTCGGTGGCGTGGGAGGCAAAATAGGTGGCGTTTGCCCGCTTGCGTCCAAAGGTGGCCAGGTCATAGCGTTTGCCGCCGCTGATCTGGGAGTCGAAAACGCTCATGATGGACATCATGAGGTTTTCGCGTTCGCTGACGTCCTTGACTACCTTGTCCTCGTCGCTCATCCAGTCGAGATTGCGCCAGACTTCGCATCCATGCAGCGTTTTGGGGCGCTTGTCTTCGGGCAGTTCGCGAATGGCCTGGATGGTGGCCAGGGCCACGGCGACGTGGGTGTCGTGTTTGTCCGCCAGATTGTGGGTCAACACAATCCGGGGCGAAGCGGCCAGGAGCAGGTCTTTGATGTCGCCGATCACCGCCGGATTTCCCGGGATTTTGATGTCCGAACTCTTGAAGTCGAGCATGGCCAGAGCTGCGTATTCGCCGATCTGGGCGGCCTTGATCTGTTCCCGATGCCGGACGGCGGCCATCTGTTCGTCGGTGTAATCGGCGTACTGGTTTGCGCGCGCGCTGCCGCGTCCGTCAGTGACCGTAACGCCCGTGTACCATTTGTCGTTCTGCTGGAAACACTCCAGAATGGCGCTCCAGGACATGAATTCCAAGTCGTCGAGATGCGCTCCGATGGCCAGGTGGGTGGTTCGGGCAAGGGCTTTCTCGACGGGTTGCTGGTCGGGAATGAGGAGGGCTGCGGTTGGCTGGCTGAATTTCATGATTTGTGTCGGGATTACTTCTTTGCGGTTTCAGGGAGGCTGGCTGCCGCGACTGCCTGGCCCACGCGTTTGCTTTTCTCGTCGGGCAGATGCAGTTCCAGGGTTTTGGCGTATTCGGGGAATTCCGTTTCCAGAACTTCGCGGGCCCGCTTGATGATGATGTCGCCCGCCTCGCCTGATGTGACGCGGCCCAGGATTAACAAATGCTTGCAGCCGTACATGTCGGCGTAGTGAGCCAAGGCATAGCCGAGGTAAACGCCGATGGTTTCAAAGATTTGCCGGGTGCGTTTGTCGCCTTTCTTGTGCAGATCCTGCACGAACTTTAATTGCACTGCCTGATGTCCCTCGGGGAGCTGGATGCCGGCGACGGGGGCCAGGCGCACCACGGCCTGTTGCGAGAAATACTGAGCGCCCACGCCGAGATCCTTGGACCATTCATCGGCCGGACCGTTGGGCTGGTAATCCACTGGCGCGAAGGCCAGTTCGTTGAGCCAGCCGGTGATGCGTCCTTCATTGTCCAGGAAACCCGCGGCTTCGCTGGATCCCATGGCCACGCCCAGCACGGAGTGGGCCTTGAGGGAGAGACCGCCGGCCAGGGCCGTGACATCGCCGTCGTTAGCCACTTCAAACGGAATGCCCCATTCCTTCTGCAGATCCATGAAGATGTTGCGCACTTTTTTCTCGAACAGATCCTTGGGAACCGCGCGGAAGAGCGAGGCCACCTTCACCTTGTTGTTGATGATGATTCCCGCCGAGCTGCCGCCAATGGCGTCCACGCGCGGCAGATGGCTGGCGGCCAGTTTCAAACCCTCGTTGATTTTGCGGTAATGGAAGGACGGATCGGGCTCGACTTTGGGATCCCATGGCAATTCGGTGGTGAACACCGCCTCGCCATCCTTGACTGCGGAAATCTTGTAATCGCTGGCGCCCAGGTCGAAACCGATGCGACAGCCTTCCATGTGGCCTCCCAAGGCCATGGCGGATTCGTGTTGTTTGGGCAATTGGTTGAAGGGCACGACTTCCACCACGAAAGACTTCTCATAAACCCGTCCCATCAGATCCACGTCAAAAGCCCGCCCGCCCTTGTCGGAGTAGATTTTTTGGATTCCCTTGCCGATTTGTTCGGGGCCTGCCACGGTGAGTTTCCATCCGCCTTTCTGCCACAGCAGGAACTTGACCAGGCGCTCGATGTAAACCAGGGTGTCCTGATCATATTCCGACCCCGGGGAAAAAACCTCGGTTTTGAAAACGGAGATGCAGCCGTCATTGCGTTCCAAGGCCAGGCCCAAGGGCTCTTTTTTGGATGCCTTGGCAACGGCTTGACGGTATTTCCGGTTGCCGAGGGAAATGGGGCGAAAGTTTGGTTCCAAGGGGGGAACCACCGCGGGTTTGGCAAGCAAAAGGCGAAGATCGTTGTTCATATCATGCTATTTGGCGAAATTGACAGCCTCTTTTCAATCCAAAAAATGTTTTTGAAACAGGAAGCGAAACAGTTTTTGCGCAAGATTTGTTCAATGCGTCCCGCTGGATTCCCGCGAAAGCGCATACACGTCAACCTAATTGAGATCCTTTCCTGGGAACGAGGGCGTCTCGCCCAACGCCGCTAATATCTGCCCAATCCGGGACCATTCCATTCTGATGGAGGCGGTGCGGGAGCCCCGCCCTCCATTTTTGCCGTGCAGACAATGGAGGGCGGGGCTCCCGCACCGCCTATGATGGAGATATGCTTCATTGGTTCCTTAGGTTGACGCCTATGCGCGAAAGCGGGAATTCAGTTCGCTTTGGCAGTCGATGAACGTCCGGTTCTTGACTCTTGGGGCGCAAGGGGTAGGTTTGATCTATTCCTCAAAGGATGGCCATGTTTACCCCCTTGGAAATCAAATCGACGAAACGCTGGCTGGCATGGGCCCAGGTGCCGCACGGAGTGGCTTTTGCGGGCATTGGCATCACTTATCTCACGGGGTTTTTCCTGCTGTTGAAGGCCAGCAGTTTTCAAATCGGCTTGATCGCGGCCATTCCCTCGCTTTGTTGTGTCGCTTCCGTTCTGGGGGCTTATCTGCTGGTGCGTTACCGGCATCCGAAAAAGTGGGTGGTGGGGTTGCTGTTTGTTTTTTACGCTTCGCATGCCCTGTTGGGAGCCATTCCTTTTCTGTTCCGGCAAAGTTCCGAGGCGGCCCAGGTGTTGTTGTGTCTCTTTTTGATGGCGGTCGCTTATGCGGCGATCAAGATGCAGGATACCGTGTGGTTCCTGTGGGTTTCGGGCATTGTGCCGGACGGGCAGCGGGGGAATTTTATTGGCCGTCTGATGATTATCGGGACGGCCTTGGGCATGCCGGCCAGCTATCTGGTTGGACGGTATATCGACACGGCTCGCACCCCCCAGGGATTTCTGATTGTTTTTGGCTGTTCCGCTCTGGTGGGTTTCATGGCTTTGACGCTTTATTTCAAGCTGCCGGACAGAGGCGGCGAAGCGAGCAGGACGATGGATTTCCAACTGTCCAATCTGATGATCCCCTGGAAGGATCCGGGGTATCGGAAATTTATTCTGTTTGCCTCGGCCTATGTGTTTGCAATCGGTTTGTGCGGCCCTTTCACGACGGTTTTCATGCTGGAAACATTGCGCATTTCCTTCACCGCGATCGCGATTTTTGGCATTCTGGCCTCGGTATCCTATATTCTGGCCGCAGTGATATGGGGATATCTCGTGGACAAGTACGGCAGCCGTCCGGTCATGCTGCTGTGTTCGGCGCCCCTGTCATTGTTGGCCTTCATGTGGATTTTCAATACGCCCGAGCAATACTATTTGATTCCGGTGGTTCATGTTGGAGCGGGGATTGCCACCGCCGGACTTTTGGGCGCGCTTGAAAACCAGTTGATGGGGGTTTCCACTGATAAACACAGCGCCGCATACCTGGCCACCTATCAGGTGACAACCGGGGTGGTTGGTTTTCTGGCGCCCCTGATCGGGAGCGCCATTGTTCTCTTGAGCCGGGATTTCAACGTCGTTTGCTTCGGCTATCCAATCGGCAAATATCATGTGTTGTTTGCCATCACCGGGCTGGTTTCGGTTCTGCCGCTCTTTTTCATCCGGCAATTGAAAGAACCGGGCGGCAAGCCTGCCATGGTTATTTTGCGAAATCTGGTGATGGTCAATCCCATCAAGCTGGCGTTGAACCTGTTCGCTTTCAACCGGAGCTTTAGCGAAAAGGACAGGCTGAATGCCACGGTGGCGCTGGGCCGCCTGGGCAGTCCGATTGTCATCGGCGAGTTGATCAATCTCCTGGACGATCCCATCTATTTTGTCCGGCGGGAAGCGGCTTTGGCCATGGGGCGGATCCGGGATCAGGACGCGGTGGAGCCTCTGCTGGCCAAGTTGTCGGATGAGAACGCGAACATCCAGTACGAGGCGGCCTGGGCGCTGGGGAACATCCGCCATGAGAGCAGCATCGCGCCGTTGCTGGAGTGTCTGCGGCATTCAGACCCGAAGCTTCGCGGATACGCGGCCATGGCCTTGGGGGAAATCGGCTCATCGGCGGCCATCGAGGCCATCCTGAAACAATTGGAATCCAGCCATGATGTGTTTGAGACCACCTGTGCCGCCAGCGCCTTGAGCCGGCTTGGGTACAAGCCGGCGCTGTGGAAAATCCTGGAAAAACTGGTGGCCAGCGACCAGCCGGTGGTGAGACGCCAGCTTTCCGTTTCCGTCGGAGATTTGCTTGGCGAACAGGGGCGTTTTTACCGGTTGCTGACCCGCGAGGAACGGGTTTATGGCGAGGAGCTTCGCCGCATGGCGACCCGCCTCCGGCGTTCCGTGGAAAAACATTGGAAAAACAAGCTGGGTGAGGACGCGGTGCGTTCCATTCTGGAAAGCGTGAGGCAGATCGAGAAGTTGTACGAGGAACGCCGCTATCCGGAGGTTTTGAGGGAGACCGTGGTGTTGTGCGACCGCCTGTTCGGGCCGGAGATTCATCGGTACAATGAGATGCAGGCGGGTGGACGCAAATTTCTCCATGAAATCCTGACTCAGAACGAAGCCTTGGGCAATCGTGTTTATTGGGAGGAAGCCCTGGTTTCGGTCTATACCCTCTGGTTGATTTTTGACGCCACCGAGATTTAGCAAGGGGTCACAATTGGCAATTAAAAGTTTAAAATTAAAAAATACCGGACAAGGCGGAGCGGCGGTGAGGGAGCCCCGCCCTCCATTTTATGATAAAAATAGGAGGGCGGGGCTCCCGCACCGCCGCCTGACAGATTATCTGTTTTGAGCATCCGCGGCCAGCCATGTCCTGGGTTTTGAGGGAAGGGAGGCGTAGATGGTCCGGGCTTTTTCCAGAAGATCCATGTAACGCCGCAGGGAGGGATCGGAGGCGTCGCGTTTGTTGACCGCCGCCCATTTGGGCGCGAACTCGCGACATTGATCCAGCCAGCGCAGGAAATAATCCACGTCGGCCTGGTTTGCCTTCATGCCGAGATCGCCGAATTGCACATAAATGGGGCTGGTGTGGGCAAAAGTCTGGCGGGCCGCCCATGGAAAAATTTCCTTCCGGCTTTTGCCGCAAGCGCGCGCCGCCAGCCAGCAGGTTTCCCGGATATCCATTTCAAAGCGGGTGTTGATATTGTCTTTTCCGGGATCGGGAACAATGGTTTTGATCACCTCCCCGTTTTTGACGATCTCGACCTTTTCAATGCCAAGACAGGCTGACGCCTTGATTTCGCAATTCAGTTTTGCGGATTGCTTTCCATCAAGCGTCACGGTTTCCCCAATTTCCCTGCCGTTGGCCGCCAGCCGGATGAGGGGGCCGTTGGTGACGAAAAGCCTGCCATTGCGGAAACCTTTGACAATGGCCGGCCACGACAGTTCCGGGCAATGGACGTAAGTTCGAAAGAAACCTGGCGTGAAGGGATGGGCCGTGATGCCGCCGAATACGCCTCCATCGGTGGATGCCGCCGCCGCAAGTTTGAACCCAAGGTTCAGGTAACGATACCATTCCTTGATGATGGGATCGGCTGAGGATATGCCCGCGCAGAAGATTTCAGCCACGGGCATTTTCCCCAGCGCGGCGGTGATGGGCAGTTCGCGGCAGTATCCATGGGCGCTGACATTGGTGATGTCCTTGGAAAGTGTCGCGATGTCGTTGTAATAGAGGATGCCGCCGTCTGCCGCAGCCTCGTCGATTTGGGCAAGACAATCGAAGTCGCGGGTGGAGGTCAGGAGCCGGGTGGAATGGGGATTGAGCCAGGTGAAATGCGCGGCGGCATCGTTGCGGAATTCATAACCGAGGCAGGCGATGAAATCTTCGCCGGCGGTTGAGGGGAGTTGCGGATGGTCTTTCACCCCGCATTGGAACGCCGCGTAACTCAATCCCTCCGCCTTGCAAATTTCGGTTGCGGCGGCCAGATGGCTTCTTTCCCCCATGCCCTGCTCCCCATAATAGTGGATGTAATGCAGGTGCGGATCGCCGGCATGCCAGCCTTCCGCCGGCAGACGCTGGAGCCGCCGGAGTTTGACGGGCAACTCCCGGCTTTCGTTGGACGCAAGGGTGACGCTGACTTCTTTTGCTTCGTATTCGAAACCGCGTGTCACGATCAATTTCGTTTCGCCGGGCGGAACCTTCATGTCAAACGATCCTGGGGTGTGAAAACATTCCCAATCATCGGCGAAAAACTGCGACAGGCGTCCGTTTTCCGGGCAAAGATAAACGCCGTTGCTTCCCTTCACGCTGACCCGGCATCCCATGGGCCGGCCGGTGTCCGCGTCCAGCGTGGAGACTTTCAGGGTTGAGGTTGAAATTTTGGCCAGGGTGTCGGCGAACAATGCGATTCCGGATTCCGCCAGCGAACGGTTTTCCTGGAAACTGTCATGGATTTCCTTTTCGTCCAGGGCGCGGTTGTAAATCTTCACGTTGCGAAGAAGCCCCGAATAACGATAGTAACCGCCGGCCATGGCGTCGGCGCCAAAACACAGGCGCATGGAGGGGTAAAGATAATGGGTGATCTTTCCGTCGGCGGGCGCTTCCTTTATTTTTTTCCCGTTGTGATACAATGCGACCTTGTTGGCCGCCGCGCTGTAGGTGCAGGCGACATGGGACCAGGTTTTTTCCCTCAGCACATCCTGATCGGAGGTCACCGCATAGGCGATGGGGCGGTCTTTGGGGAGGCGGTTTTCAGTGGCCACCCACAGGGCGATTTTTCCATTTTGCTGAAAGAGCTGGTAACCGCAGCTCCAGTGGCATCGTCCCTTGCTCACGATTTCCGCGGTCGCCAATGTCGTGGGATAAACCCACGATTCGATGGTCAGTTCGCCGGTGATGTTCAGGGCGGGTTTGAAGGGCACGGTCACGCTGCTTTTTTTGTTGGCGCGAAGTTCCAACGCCGTGTTTTTTCTGGAATCATCCCAGTCCCAAAGGGGCTGTTCCACCGCTCCGTGAAGGTTGTTTCCGCTGATGTCCCTGACGATTTTGCCTTCCCCTTCGTTGAGCGGCCAGTGGCCGACCAGTCCGTTGGGCGCGGCATTCAATTCAGCAAACGCCAGGGTGATTGCCGTCAGAACATGGAGGGGTTTCATATCGGGACGTTATTGTTTCGTGAGAAGGCTGGAAGGGGCCGGCTGCTCCTGCCATGAGACATGGCCGTCGATGAATGAGAAATTGGCGCCTTTCATGTGGCGGTAACTGATGCCGGTGTTGACGCCGTCGCTGATTGAGGAGAGGATTGAACTGCTGTTGCCCCATGTCGAATTGTAAAAACCATCGCCCGCCAGCATGGTTGAGGCGGCGTTTTTTATCTCTGAAAGGGCGCACCCCTCATAGTGGGAGGCATTCGACAACGCTGTGTCTTTCAACGCGTTGTTCATGGCGTAAACCGGGCCCTTGGAACCTCCTGTCAGATAAAGCTCGGCGGGGCATTTGAAGATTTTGATCTGGTTTCGTTCGTCGAGACTCGTGACTTGCTTGCCCATATAGGGAGAGGTCATATCCCACCAGTTGTCGCCGAGCGCTCCCCAGAGAGGGGGGAGCCGGTCCTCGTGTTCCTGGGCATACATGAGGATCGCGGTGCTGAGCTGTTTGAGGTTGTTCATACAGGATATCTGCTTGGCTTTGTCCCTGGCTTTGGTGACGCCGGACATCAGGAGGGAAGCCAAAATGGAAATGATGGCCAAAACGACCAAAAGCTCCACGAGCGTGAAGGCGGCGGCAGTCCATTTTGCGGGCCTGGATCTTCGTTGCGCTGGCATGATGAAATCCGCGCGCGGGAGAGGCCGGATGGAAGGTGATGATGGGTGCATGTTTTTTGGGGTGGAAGGTTATGGATTTTTGACGCGAATGCTTCCCGGAATCCGGATGGGCAGATCTGGAAGGGATTGCCCGGTGATTCGCCGTTGAAGAATTTCCAGCAATTTCATGGCAAGGGTTTTTGGGGAGAATTCATAGCGTGTCACCGGAAGGGCATAGTGCAGGTCGATTCCCTCGTTGGCCATGGTGAGAATGCCCGGTCCTGTCCTGTCCGGATTTGAGGAAGGGGAGGAAAGGTTTCGGGAGCAGATGTTTTTTTCGACAAAGGCGCGAACAACGCCGCGGGTGGCGATGTCATCCGACACAAGAAGGACGTCCGGACGCGCATTTTCGTTTTTTTCAAGGATGCGCCGGGTTTCCTTGAATGCAGTTTGTTCCAGTTGATTGCCGGTGAGCCAGTCGCAAGATAACGGGTGGATTTCGACTTTGGGCAATCCAAGGGCTTTGCTGGCGTCGCCAATTCCTTTGAGATCAAAGGTGGGGTCGGTGGCATCGTTCAATGTGCGCAGATAAAGAATTTTCTTGAACCCTTTTTGGGCGATGAATTCGATGGATTCTCTTCCAAAATGATAAAAATCCATCATGACATCCGATGGTGATTTGTCCCATGCGGGATGAAATCGCACGATCGGAAGATCCTGTCCGGCAATCATCCTGTTTTTTTGAATTTCATCCTCCACGTCGCCGGAGATCAGGATCAATCCCTTGAAAGGACAGTTTTGAAAATCGTCGATGAAATGTTGATAGGTGAAAGTATGGGAAAAATCGGGAGTTTTTTTAAGGGCGGTCAGGGCATCGTACAAGCGGCAGGTCCAGCGTGGATTTATTTCGGTGATGGCCAGTCGCAAGTGTTCAAATATGGCGCGTTGAAAATAGGAGGCATCGTTGGCAAGGCTGGCGCCGACCAGCACGCCGATCACCATGGGACTTTCCTGGCTTTTGACAAAGGTGCCGCGCTTGGGCAGCCGGACAATCAGGCCGTCCGCCGATAGGCGGGCCATGACCTTTTGCACAGTGGAAGGATTCACATCCAGTTGGCGCGCCAGTTCGCCTGTCGAAGGCAAACAAGATCCCGGCCGCAATTTTCCCATCCGGATCTGCGACCTCAAAAGGTGCTCAATCTGCACATGAAGCGCGGCAGGTTTTTCAATGGGAAGAGCAAAATTCATTTTGTGATATTATATGGAATCACCATATGATATCACAAAATCATAAAATGGCAAAACTAAAAACAGATTCAGAGCCATCCCATAATTTCGTGAAATGGCCAAATTTTCGTTTCCGTTCAGAGAATGAAATGAAAAGTCAAAAGCTGAGATTAAGAATCTGGAGATTGCTCTCGCCTCGTCGAAGCCTTCGGCGAAGCGCGGGTCACCCCCTGTTGCTCCCGCCGTGGCGGGATTCGCAATGACAATTTAGGGGGTCATTGCGAGGTTTGGGAAAAAGGGGCCGAAGCAATCTCTGAAAAATTATGGGATGTCGGTGAAACAGATTTATAAATCAATAATAACGATTGATTTATTTAATTTTAATTAAAAAACGGTTTTATCTTGAAAATTTTTTTATTCCGGGTTATGGTTTCATGTGTCTTCAAAAAGTGCGGATCAAATTGCAGATTGTATTGAGTATTTGCTTGCGCGTCCGCCGGCTGAAACAGGGTTGCAGCTTAAGCCGGAAAGAGAATTGGCGGCGATCTTCAAGCAAGATCAGAGCGTGATTCGTCAGGTGATGGGCCGGTTGGAGAATAAGGGATTACTGACCCGTGTGCGGGGCAGTGGCACATTCATCCGTCGTGTTCTTCACCTTCCAGAAGACAGGCCGGATCCATTCATGGCGTTTGGTTTGAACCCTGTTGACTTGCTGGCGGGGGGCAATGGATTTCAGTTCAGTCCGGTTTTTCGGACATCATCCCGGAAGTTGCAGTTGGGCTTGTTGAGCGATCTGTCTCTAACAGGGCCGACGAGCAGTCGTTTGTTAAGTTCCATGCTGAACCGGGCCGGCGAAAAAGGGCATCATTTGATGGCCTATCCGGTTTTCAATGAGGACGAGGCGCAAAAGGCGATACATTTTGGTTTGCCCCCGGAAGAGCGCATAGCCGGATTGTTGGAGACGGATGTGTGCGATGGTTATCTGGTGCTGGCTTCCTGGGGGGATTTGTTTTTGAAATGCCTGGGGAATCGAAGAATCCCCCACATTTTCTTCTGGCTGGCAACTCATCCGTTGAATCATGACCCGTTGATTCAATTTGATACGGTGGAGTCCGTTGAACGGGCTGTTCGCATTTTTGCGAGGGAGAATCTCCAGCGCATAGCCATGTTGTCAACGGTCACCACGCCTGTTTTTCAAAACATGGCGGGAACGGCTTACGAGAGAGCCATGGAATTGTGCGGTTTTTCCCATCGGCAGGTCGAATATACGACTCTTGACACAAGCCAGGTTTTCGCCGCGGTCAAAAGGCTTTTCGATAAACAGACCGGATGTCCCGAGGCATTGTATATTTCCGACGACAATCTGTTGCCGCCGGTGGTCGCCGCGCTGGCGGAGATGGGGAAAAAACCGGGTGGAGATCTTCCGATCATCACCCTCGGCAACAGGGGGATTGCCCTTCCGGATGGATTTGAGTGGAGCCGGTTGGAGTTCAATCCGGATTATTTGGGGCGGCTTCTGGTTGATCAGCTTCTACAGGCCGTCCAGGTTGCCGGAAGTGAAGTGCAAAACCTCAAGATTCAGGCGCGGTGGAGGGCGGGGACTACACATTTGGCCAAAAATGCGCGCAAGCGTTTAAAGGACCGGAAATGGGAAAAATAAATATCCTGGGTTTGCTGGCCTTTTTGTTCGCCTCAACTTTGCCGTCATTTGCCGGTGGTTTGAGATGCGATATCGGCAGCGACAAGGTGTTTCTTGAATCCGAGGGAAAACAATTCGTCTTTTTTCATCGAAGATATGAGTGGCTGAAGGTTGGCGGTTGTTTGCTGCAGGCCGGAGCGCAGGATCGGAGCGGTTCTTTTTGCGTCTTGCCGAAAAAGACCCAGGTGGAGATGATGACGGACCGGGATGATTGCAAGAGGGTTCGGATTGTCTTGAGATTGTGTCGCGATGGAAAGGAAGATGATTCCTCTCGGAGCCAATTCGAGATGGAACTTCATTTGGAGATACGGAAAGGTTTGCCGTGTCTATTGGTGGAAAGTCAGATTAAAAACACGGGTGTTTCCCCTTCGGAACGTAAGAGTATCGCGGAAGGCAATATATATGGCGCGGCGCTCCGGGTGGAAAAGTTCCGTGCTTGTGGGGCTATTTGAAATTTTGCGACCATTGACGATTGATAAGTCATTTAAAAAGGCTCTAAAAATGCAAAATTCATTGAATTTTCAAAAACGACTGGAGGTTTTGAAAAAAATGGATCAACGCCTCTCGGCTCCTTTTTCCGAAAAAGACCCGGAAGTGGCGCAAAGCTATCAAGGAAAGGTGGATGCGGTCATTGAGGACATCGGCAAAATCAAGGTTGCCAGGGGAATGGTCGTCTGGAAATTATACGCCAGCAGTTTTATTGTAAAGACGCCGGAAATGGTTTTTGCCGTGGATCTTTGCGAGGGGCCAAACCGGAATATTCTTGGGGGGCCGGTTTCCCCGTTCTGTTTCAAACAACAACAACGAAGACGATTGGCGCGGCTGATTGATTGTTCTTTTCACACGCACCATCATTTTGATCATGTCAGTTATCAAATGGCCGAAGAGTTGGCGCGCAATGGAAGGAAAGTGATCGTGACCCCGCAGCATCTGGAATATTGGAAGGATGTTCCTTTCAGGAAGCGCTTGACGGTGTTCGATGGGGGAAAAAACTCTTTCAAGGTGGGGACGCTGGCTGTCCGGGTCCACCGGGGATGGCAGTCGGTTTCACCCGAGGTCCAATGTCATGCGTATTTAATCACCGTCGATGGCAAAATCAGCCTGTTGTTCAAGGGGGATCTCTTTGATGGCGATGAGTTTTCGCGCGTTTTGGGCGCATGGAAAAAAAATGGCGTCAGGATCGATCTTTTTCTGTCGTCCCTCTGGACGGCATCAGGCAGGGATATTGTCCGGGAAACAACGCGGCTTTTCGATCCGTTTTTCATTCCGGCGCACGAATGGGAATTCACGCATCGGAAAGAAGGCCAGGCTGGCGTGGCCACCCAGTCATACGGGCAGCTTTTTGCCAAACTTAAAAATCATGTGAGGCGCGGAAAGGCCGCGGTGCTGATGTGGGGGGAAAGGCTCCGTTATGACTTAATGAGTCATCTTGATTTTGACTTGGGGGAAAAATAGGCATTATGAGGCTCTTGCAAAACTACGATACTTGGCGTTGTTGCGGATTTTTTTCGCTGGCAAGGCGTGGAGCTTGGGCAATCCCTGCAACGGGCCTTCGCCTCGACGGAGTGGCTTCGGCCACGCAGGCGGGCTTGCCCAAGCGACACAACGCCGCCAGCGAAAAAAAAGACGCACAACCCTTTGGGCGACAACCGCTTTGGCCAAGGTCATCCGGTTTGTGAGAAAACGGGGGTGGAACGGATGCGCGAGGAGGTTCGCGCCGCATGGCGGGATTGGGCCGTGGCCATGGGCCTCCTGACTTTGTGCGTGGCGGATGTTCCGGCCATGTGCGATCACACCGGTATTCTGACCGCACAAGCCTGCGGCTGGCCGGGCTTCATCAGGACGGAAACCCCAGGAATGAGGATATCGTGCGGACCGTCCCCTATTTTGCCGCGAGGATCAAGGCGGAAACGTTCATTGCCGTCGGGTTCATCGATGTCACCTGTCTGCCCACTTCAGCCCATGCGGGCACTCGTGTCCCAAGGAAAATTCGGTTTATATTGATGGGAAGATGACCGAACACATCGAAAAAATGAAGGCTGGCGCCGCGGCGGGCGGCAAATGACGGTATCCGGGGAGGGAATGGCGCGTTGATGCGATGGGTGTATTTACTGTTTTCCTTCCGGGCGTGAAGTGGCATGCGGTCGGGAGGCCCGCAGAAGCTCCCTTTTCCGATACTGTTTTGGGCTGACGCCGGTCATCCGGCGGAAGCATGTGCTGAAATATTTCGGATTTTTATATCCCAATTCCGACGCGATCTGTTTGACGGATAAAAACGACATTCGCAGCATCTGTCCGGCCAGGACGATTCGCTGTTCGTTTTGAAATTCGATCGGTCCAATGCCGACCTGTTGTTTGAAAAGATGAGCCAGTTGACTGCGTGACAGGCCGCTATGAACCGCCACATCGTTTAGAGCATTTTACTTAAAACTGCAGCCGTTTTCCACTCATGACGCCAAGGAGTACAAACAATTTTTAGCCACAAAAGGCACAAAAAAGCTCAAAATAAGATGATTGCCAAGTCGTGGGCGGACTTGACGTGATGCGTTTTTGGCGGCATTTTATCCGCCATGTTTTGCAAACCAAAAGATCCGGCGTCTCTTTGCACAGCGTATATTCCGGCAAAAATTCAGGAGAATGGCATGGGAGAGGTCATTATCGCTTTTGCCCGCCCGGATGGATATTTCAATTGCGGCGTATTTCTTGTTGATGTCTTTTGTCTCGGAATCAAGAACGCGTTTTATACCGAGATCAGCAAACAGAGTCTTCTTGAGTTGATTGGCAATTCCGACCCGGACAACGAACGGGCCGGGATGGTTGACCCCGCTTGCGCCCGCCATTTCATTGAGAAAGCCGCCGCTTATGCGCAACGTTTTGGTTTCAATCCCCATCCCGATTACAAGAAAGCCCGCAAAATCTTCAAACATGTGCCCGATGGCCGTTGCGCATGCTCCTTTGCGTTTGGTCACGAGGGCAAGCCGTTATTCATCGCCGGCCCCCATGATTCCCACGAAAAATGCCAGACGATCATCCGCGTCCTTACCGCCCGTTGCGGTAAAGACGGCTTTCATTACCTGGTGGGCGTGCCCGATCATCTCGTTCCTGAATCCGTCGAACAACAGTTCAAATAGATGGCATGGTATGCCGGTTGCCTGATGCATTCAGTTCCGATCGGCGAAACTGCCCGGGTGCATTTCCGGATTATCATCGATGTTTAAATGCCCTTTTTATTCCAGCTTTCAAGACAAGCCTAATTCAATGTTTAGGAAATTCAAAGTTTTGATGCGCCTGTCCAAGTTGCGCCGACCTCCCCAACCCCTCCTTGTCAAGCTGAGGATTGCCCGCAGATTATTCTGGACACCATTTTTCTGTTCACGTAATCTGGCCGCATGCATTCCATTAA
>JAQUAF010000106.1 GCA_028687435.1 Verrucomicrobiia bacterium
AAAGGGATGCCAATTTCGAGGCATCGAAAAAAATGTGTTGGAGACTCAGCCCCTTGACATCTACATGATCAGGGAAGGAGTTGCAAAAATTGCGCATTTTTTACGAAATCTGAGAAACTCGGGCTAATTGAGATCCTTTCCTGGGAACAAGGGCGTCCCACCCAACGCCGCTAACATTTGCCCAATCTGGGACCATTCCGTTCTGATGGAGGCGGTGCGGGAGCCCCGCCCTCCATTGTCTGCACGGTAAAAAATGGAGGGCGGGGCTCCCGCACCGCCTATGATAGAGACATGATTCATTGATTCCTTAGGTTGACGCGTATGCGCGAAAGCGGGAATCCAGTTGGCTTTGCGCTTGTCTGCCAAAGTCCCACCATGGGGGCAAAAAATCAGGGTGGATTTCGAAATGATCTCCGAATCCCATCTGGATCTTTTGGACGTCTCCACGCCAACCGGCCTGATCATTTTCCTCACGCTGGAGCGGCAGAACTATGGAATCAATGCAGGCCTTTATGGAACATCTTATGGCAGCACAGGATGCGAAAATCGTCCGCTGCCCGCAATCTCGGACGCCTCCAAGGTTCTTCTCTGGGTGGATACGGTCCCCGATTCGGCTACGGGAACATGCCGCTGTCATGTCTATGACGACCAAGTTGCCGTCAACTACCGTTCAAATGCGCATCCCCCTTTCCGATCTGGGCAAATTCTCCGATGGCGCCAAGCCGGAATTCAGCTCCTGGGCGGTGCTGGAAAAAAGATTTCACAAACCGGAACGCTTCTGGTTAATGGAGCTTCAGGAAAAGTAATACTTCATGAAACTGCCCGCGGTCGATTATCACATTCACACCGTTTACTCCGGACATTCCAGCCCGGAGATGTTGGTGCGGCCCATTGTCGAAAAGGCGGAACAGATCGGGTTGGAATCCATTGCCCTGACCGAACACTGCTTCTATTCACTGATGGGGCCGGCGACCATGGAGGCGATTCAGCGGGATGTGGCGGCAGTGGAGACAAGGATCGAGGTGTTGATCGGCATGGAGATCGATCCGGATTACACCCGCGAGGGGCATTTGGTTTTTGAGGATTTCAATCCGGGTGATTTGCGTCCCGTGCTGGTCAGCACCCACGCCTACTCCGGCTTGGGAAAGGGCTGGCATGAAAAGTTGTCCTTCACGGGCGCGGAAAAAGAGAAAATTTACCGCGACTGGTTTCGGATCATGGAGAAAACCGTGACCAATCCCCTGGTGAATGGCATGGCCCACCCAGGGCGGTTGCTCAGCCGCAATGGCGTTGTCGAGGAATTCAGCGGAGAGGTGTTGAGAGACTTCGAACGTCTGTTCGAAGCGGCCGCAAAAAACAATGTGGCCATTGAAATCAATGATAATGTGCTCCACCGGTTCGAAACCGAACGATTGCGAAAATCCTATCTGGACGTGCTTCGGTTGGGCATGGAGAAAGGGTTGAAATTCTCGATTGGCTCCGACGCGCATCAGATCGAAGACATCGGAAACCGCTCCCGCATCCTTGCCGCGGCCCAATCCCTCGGGCTTCATCCTTCCCATTTTTACCGTCCAAAAGGGTGATCGGTGAAAATTTCGCTTTGCACCCGGGCCCCGCGCATGGCACCGTCACCGCCATGCTTGAGCAAATCACCCAAATTGCCCGTGAAGCCGGCGCCCTTCTCCGTGAGGGATTCGGACGCCAGCAGACCATCAATAAAACCGAATCCCACGACATCAAATTGCAGATGGACGTGGACTGCCAGCGGTTGATTGAAAACCGCCTTCTCAAACTGTTTCCCGATCATTCCATCGTGGGCGAGGAGAACAGCCAGGGAGATCCCCGCGCCGAACATCGCTGGATTATCGATCCTCTGGATGGCACGGTCAACTACACCTACGGACTGCCCCATTTCTGCGTCTCCATCGCCCTCCAGCGGCGGCAGGCCAAGACATCCCTGTCCGCCCCATGCGGCGGATACGAAAGCGTGTTGGGTGTCATTTATGATCCGATGCGCGACGAGATCTTCACAGCCGGGGAAGGCAAGGGCGCCCGACTGAACGGCCGGCCCTTGCGAGTCAGCGATCGCACCACGCTGGGAGATGCCATCATTTCCGTGGGATTCGCCAAAAGCGCCGAAAGCATCGAAAACGGCCTGCGCAACTATCAAACCCTGGTCCGCCGCGTTCGCAAAGTCCGCACATGGGGTTCCGCCGCGCTGGATCTGGCTTACATCGCAGCGGGACGGATGGAAGCCTACTATGAAACCCAGATTCAGATTTGGGACATCGCCGCCGGCATCCTCATGGTGCAGGAAGCGGGCGGAACCGTGAAACTGGATCCCCTTTCATCCGACGGCCGCATCTTCAGCGCCCTCGTTTCCAACGGCAAAGTGGATATTCTCGGAGCCCTGCGTTCCACCTGAAAACAAACTCCCGGCACCAGTCAGAGGCAATCAACATCCTCCCCTCCCGCCATACACTATTTTTTTCAATTTACCTTAATCATGGAACGATCGTTCCTCGTTTGAAGTAAATTCATTCATCAATGAGTTGAGCAAGGCGACGGGCAAGACAGCGTCGAAACTGTTCATGCCGATGGCAAACCGCCTGACCGTGATATCCCTCAGGCCACAACGCATACGGAAGGAGTGGATCCAGAAAAAACGCCTTTTTGTAGGCTTTATGTTCAATCCATACGGCCTCTGCCAAGGTTGAAAGAGATGTTATTTTGTCAAGATTCGCCGGCGAAACAGCCGGGTTTTGCTCATACGCTCTTTGCGCGCGTCCAATGCTTTCAAAATCCCATGCCGCAGCAACAATTTCAGCGTTTGAACAAAGAAACAATTCTTGCGCCGCAAAACCACAAAAACACTCAGGAATGCCTTCCGCCTCAATGAGTTGTTTCAAGACGGGCTTCAGGTCATGCGGCCAAATCCAGACGCTCCGCTGTAAAAAACCGAACTTGCGATCACGCAAAATCCCCCACAACCGTTTGCGATCCTTGCGACGCGTTTCAGGCACATCAAACATCAGCAAGCGCCATGATCCATCCCATGCTTTTCCCCAAGCAGCGGCAGGATCAGCCAAACGCCGCAAATCATCCCCTTTGGAAGTGATGGCAAATTTAGCATCTTTTCCCCTCCCTTTCCTCTCCACCAATTCTTTTTTCTCCAATCTTTGCAGCAATCGGCTCGCCTTTCCTCCATGCGCAAACTCCGGACGCCCCGCCAACAGGTTGTGAAGTGTCGGCCGCGAAAGCTTGCCAATCCCCCAACAAAACAAATCAAGAATTTCAGCCCAATCAAACCGGTTCATTTGCATCACCTAGCCTGCACATCCCTCAAAAAGCAAGTTTAAATATACCTCAATCAAGGAACGATCGTTCCTTGATTGAGGTATATTTTTGTTTTGGCGATGAAAACCGAATCCGGGCTTCCGAAGCAATTCTGCTTGCTTCGCGGCCTATTCGCCTATCTGATACCGCAATCTCATGAACGATTTGCAGATTCTTTTTCTCGGTCTCGGGATGTTGTGCCTGGCGGTGGCGCTGTGGGCGTGGTCTTCACCCGGCACTGTTTTGCGTTTTCTTCAGGAACTGCCCCGAAACCAGGCGCTGGGCAAATTCCTGATGCTTGTCAACACGGTCTGGGCGCTCTGGCTCTTTCATCTAATGCGGCTGGGCGACTGGGATATCTACAAGCAAATCATCCTCTACGCCGGACCGTTGATCTATTGGTTCATCATCACTCATGTCACCAACTACCTTGGCGCGCGCAGCGCGGGTCTGCTGTTGATCCTGGCCGCAAAACCCCTGCTAAAAATCTGTTTTCTTCACGATGAACCCCTGCGATTGGTCATCGTCATCATCGCTTATCTCTGGGTACTGGCGGGCATTACCCTTGTCGCCGCCCCCCACTGGCTGCGGGATTTTGCGAATTTCCTGGGCTCAAAACCCAAGCTCTGGCGCTGGAATTGCCAGCTGAAAGCGGCATCGGGAATCACGCTTATCATCCTGGCTTTCCTGGCTTGAACTCCATTTTGATCATACGCGGCGGAGCCGTGGGCGATTTCATCCTGACCCTGCCCACCCTGCACATCCTTCGCGATCATTTTCCCAAAGCCCACCTGGAATTGATGGGATACCGTCAAACCGCCGAACTGGCGCACAAACGATTTTATCTGGAAAAGGTCAGTTTCATCGACCAACGCAGCGTGGCCGCCTTCTTCGCCCGCAAAGGAGAACTCGATGAATCCCTGCGCCACTATTTCTCGGACTTCGATCTGGTGGTAAGCTACCTCTACGATCCGGACGAGATTTTTCAAAACAACCTGAGGCGGGCCTGCGCACCGCGAGTCATCGCAGCGGACTGTCGTCCGGACGGCCAACTCCACGCCACCCAGCACCTTGCGCGGTGGCTGAGCCAGATCAATCTGCCCACGCAAACCGCCGCGCCGCGGCTTTATCCCTCGGAAGAAGACCTGGCCGAAGCCGAAACCCTGCTTTCCGCCCATCCCATGCCAACCGTGGCTCTCCATCCCGGAAGCGGTTCTCCAACCAAGAACTGGCCGCTTGACCGGTGGCTGGACCTTGCCGCCTGGCTCAAAGGGAAAAAATACCGTGTGGCCGTCGTCACCGGCCCCGCCGAGTTCAGCACTGAACAAATCTTCCGGGGGGACACACGAGCCGAAGGATGCCTGCGCTGTCATCAGCTTCCCCTGACATGCCTGGCAGGCGTTCTCAAAAAATGCCGCCTTTTCATTGGCCACGATTCCGGCATCAGCCACATGGCCGCCGCGGTTGACACCCCAACCATCGCCCTTTTCGGCCCCACCGATCCCCGCGTCTGGGCGCCCCGCGGAAAAAACGTCCGCATTCTGCGCCGCGGAAACACCCCCGACCCAATCGCACTGACCGAGGTGACCAAAGCGGTGGAACAGATCGAAACATCGCGCGCAGATTAGCATTGAGTTTTTGCCTGTTTTTGAATACAAACAGCGCAGATATCCATGAATATCCTTTTGCGTTTGCTCCTCCTGGGAGTGATTCCATTGCTGGTTTCCTGCGGCAAAAGTCCCCGCCAGCAGCTCGAAGAGATGAGCATTTCCTTTACGCCCCAGGGATTCTGCGCCGCAGCCCAAGCCGGCAACACCAACGCCGTCTCCCTCTTTCTGAAAGCCGGCATGAAAGCCGATGCCGCCTCCGAAGCCGGATGGACTCCTCTGACCAGCGCCTGCCACGGCAATCAACCGGAAACGGTGCGGATCCTCCTTGAATCGGGCGCAAATCCAAACGAAAACGGCGGAGCCAAAGACGGCCTGCAGCAACTCGCCGCCCAAAGCGCATGGGAACTGGGCGGCGCATCATCCCCCAAACAACCCGACGTCTCCCCCTTGATGATCGCCGCCCATCAAGGGAACACCGACATCGCAAAACTCCTGCTGGACAAGGGCGCCAACCCCAACGCCACCAACGCCCAAAAAACCACCGCCATCAACTGGGCCGCCAGCAACAAGCATTTCGACTTTGTCGTTTTTCTCGCCAACGCAAAAGCCGACCCAAACCTGGCCAACAACCAGAAACAAACCCCTCTTCTCTTTGCTTCGGCCCATGGACATGCTGCCGCTGTCCAAGCCCTTCTGAAAGCCGGCGCCAACCCCAATCTGCCGGATCGGGAAGGCCAATCCCCCCTCATGCTCGCGGCCCTGAACAGTTCAGCGGAAATCACGGAAAGCCTTCTGGCAGGCGGCGCCGATCCCGATCTGACCGACAAGAATGGGAGCACCGCATTGATGGCCGCGCTAACCAAGAAAAACGTCCATGCCGCAGCGCTGATTCTTAAAAAAACGAAAAACGTCAACCAACAGGCCGCCCGCGCGGGCCGTTACACGGCCCTGATGTTTGCAGCCATGAATGGCACCCCCGAAATCGTCACCCAACTTCTCGAAAGGGGCGCTGACGTCAACATCCGGGCCGATCAAAATGTGACCGCCCTCATGCTGTCCTGTCTGCACAAGCGCAGCGATCTTGTGAAACTGCTCATCGCCCGTGGCGCGGATTTAAATCTTAAAGAAAACCTCAACGAAAACACAGCCCTGCTTACCGCCATCAACAAGGGCGATCTCGAAAGCGTCAAACTGCTTCTGGAGGCCGGCGCAGATCCCAATCTTGGATCCAAAGACGGATTCACCCCGCTCATGCTGGCGGCGCAAAACGGGCAGGACGCAATGGCACAGGCGCTGATCGAAAAAAAGGCGAATCCCGACACAGGCGCCAGCGGGGGCAAAAGGGCCGGTCTTACCGCCCTGATGGTGGCGGCTGTGAAAGGCCACGCCAACATCGCGCAAATGCTGCTGGCCGCCGGCGCAAATCCCGGCGTCAGAGACAGCGCAGGCGCCACCGCCTGGATGTACGCCCGCCACAACCGGCAGGAAGAAATCGCCGAACTGCTGAAAAACGCCGAAGCCGCCGCGTCCTCCACTTCAAAATAACAAGAACAACGGCGCGGCTCTTCATCTTCCATTGTCAGGGAACATCAAGGCGTCATCGTCTCCATTCCGGATATCCCGCGGATCAGGCATTCAAAAGATTTCAAAGCCCCTCCGCCTGCGGGATTGCGGAAGGAAACACCAACCGCTATAAAACCGGCATGAAAGCCATTCTTATTTGCGGAAGCCCGCGCAAAGGCGGAAACACCGAACAATTGTTAACCCGGTGCATGGAAGGCCTTAAAAAAGGCGGCATCCATGCGGAAATTTTGTTGCTGAGCGAGAAAAAAATCCGTCCCTGCACCGCCTGCTGCGGTTGCCGCAAGACCATGGATAAAACCTGCGTGATCAAAAGCGACGATTTCAACGGCATGCTGCAACAAATTCTCGAAGCCGACATCGTGGTGGCGGGCAGTCCGGTTTATTTCGGTTCAGCCACTCCGGAAATCATGTCCCTGCTGGACCGCGCGGGTTATGTTTCCAAGGCAAACGGGGGCCTGCTTTCCAGAAAACTGGGCGGCCCCATTGTGGTGGCCCGTCGCGCGGGGCAAAATTTCACCTTCGCCCAGCTGCTTTTCTGGTTCATGATCAATGACATGATTGTTCCCGGATCAACCTATTGGAACATCGCCTTCGGACGGGAAGCCGGGGAAGCGCAAAAGGATGAGGAGGGATTGAAAACCGTGGATCGTTTCACGGAAAACCTCATCTGGCTGGCGCAAAAGATTCACGGTTAAAACTCAAGATATCCAAACCTGGCACGGACAAAGCATTACTCCGCCTCCCCTTCAGTCTGACAACCCTGCAGCCACATGAACGAAATCAATATTGCCCTGGAAGACGCCATTGTCAAAGGCGATGAGACCATGCTTCAGGAACTGATCGCCCATGGCGCGGATCCATCCGTCACGGGGCGAACCGGGCGGCTGCCCATTGTGCTGGCCGCGTTGCATGGGCGCATGAAAATGGTCGAGCAACTGGAAAAAGCCGGGGGATATCCCGGCAAAAACTCACGGCTGCTGGTGGCCGTGATCAGCGGGAAGGAAAGCGAAGTGAAAGCGATGGCAGGGGAAGGCGTGGACGTCAATCAAGCGGAAGAAGACGGTTTCACCGCGCTGATGGCGGCAGCCTTTTGCGGTCATGCGGGGATGGTGGACTTGCTGCTGCAAATGGGGGCGGAGGTCGAGTTGTCGGATGAGCGGGGGCATACAGCCCTGCTGCACGGGGCGTGGCAGGAATCTTCGGAGGCGGCGGAACGGCTGCTGGCCGCCAAGGCGAATGTGAACGCGCAGGGAGTGGACGGCAACACCCCCCTGATGCGCGCCGCGGAATCAGGTCATCTTCAAATGGCCGGGTTATTCATCAAAAAAGGCGCGAATGTCACAGCCCAAAATCTTTTCGGCATGACTCCCCTGATGCTGGCCTCCCAACGGGGACAAACGGAGATGGCGAGGGTTCTGCTGGATCATGGAGCGGAAATCAACACATCCGCGGAAGACGGGACCACCGCGCTGATGATGGCGGCCAGCGAAGGCTTCCGTGAAACGTCCGGACTTCTCCTGGAACGCGGAGCATCCGTGGAGGCCCAGGATGAATACGGGCGCACCGCCCTCATGCACGCCGCCCAGAAGGGAGCATTGGAGGTGGTGAACAATCTTCTCGCCAAAGGCGCCAATCCATCCATCAAGGACCAATACGGCGACACGGCAAGCCACTACGCTTCACACAACGGTCATCTGGATGTGTTGAACGCGCTGGAAAAAAAAGCGTGAAGAAAAAAGGCATTGAGGTGAATCGGCTTGCTCCACTGCAGTGGAAAATGGCACACTGACCGTCCATCAACGCATGGCAACCCTCTTTTTCATTGTTTTAGGAATCATTCTGGCAATGGGGCTGGCGCTCTTTTTTATTTTCCGTAAAACACGCCTGGAAAAACTCTCCACCCCCCTTTCGATTCCTTCCCGGATTCAACTGACCCCCGATCCCAATCCAAAATGGAAGGATCAGGCCAAGGCGGAGGCAGCCATCCAATCGTTCAAAGACGCGGGGTTTCAACCTGCCGGCACATTTCTCATCCCCCAAATGCCCGGAGTGCTTCTTTTTGGCCTGGTCAAACCGGAACAACAACTGGTGGCCGTGGTGTATGAGCACGTCAAGTTCGGGGTGTGGGCGGATGTCTGCCTGGAATATGCGACCGATGGGAAAAGCCTGACCGTCAGCAACGCTCCCATGAAAGAAACGGCAGACCATGCGCCCGGGCGGGAAAAAATCTTTGACAAGAATCTGACAGTATCCGAACTCCTCGAAAAAACCATGGCCGCACGTCTTGCGGAACCCTGCCAGCCCCATGGGATCGAGGATTTCGCCCGTTTTTTCGAGGAAAGTTATGCGAAGGAAAAGGAATGGCGAAGTCAATCAAAAGCCCCTCCCTACCCTCCCGATTCATCCACCGAAACACCCGCAGCCGCTCCCAAGGGAGGGGAAACCGTCCACGAACCCGCTGCCGCCGGGCCGGTGGCGCCTCCTGATGCTCAAACAGAAACAATCTTTCCCTGCCAAAAGGAAGGGGCGCATGAATGTCCTTTCACCTTTGAAAAAGGATCGGACCGGGAAGTCATGGGCATGCCGATCGTCGAGGGAGACGCCAGGACCTGCCCATCCTGCCGCCACATCTGCCCGGAATTCATGGAAACCCTGGGCCTAACCGTGGAGGATCTCAACATTCGCGCGGCGATTTTCTGCGGCCGCGCCCTGGAGGAAATGGCGTCCCGGGGAGAGGCCGACCCGCAGGCCGCCGAGCATGTCCACTTGATGGAAAGATACCGCGAATTCACGACCCGCTTTCCGCCCGGTCAACACCCCCGGTATTACACGTAAACTCTTTCTCGACAAGGCGGAACCAAGACCGCTAAACTCCCGCCGAACCGTTAACCCCCCAGAAAAGAGAGGATCTTTATGATGAAAGTCAGCGAAAAGAACAAACCCGTTGTCACCGTCGTCTCCATTCTGTTGATTATCGCTTCCTTGACTTCCATTTACTTCACCCAATGCAGCGGAACAGGGACACCCAAACTGGATCTCACCCCCTACCAAACCATGGGGGAAGTGACCGCCCAGGAAACCAGCAAGATGCTGGAAAACAAAGGACAGATCGTCCTGATGACCATGGACCTCCAAAAACAACCCAATGTAGTCATCGATGCCAGCTTGAAATCCTTCCAGGAAGCCATCAAGAAGACCGGTGTTGCCGTCAAGGCCATCGAGGCCTATTCCCCCGGCACCAACGACATGGAATTCATGATGATGGAATCGCTGCCTCCATCCTTTTACATCAGGACCGTGGAAAAACATTCCGATGCGGACGCGCTGGTTTCCTTTCTGGGGGCGCCGCGTCTGACCGATGAGCAACTGAGAGCCCTTCCGCAAAAATTGCCCAAGCTGGTTGCGATCGCCAGTTTTGGCCCTCCCTTTGAAATCAAGAAACTTTTTGAAGAACGGGTTCTGAATCTAGCCATTGTGCCCCGCATGACCCCTCCCGATCCGAACAAGAAACCGTCCACACCCCGGGAAAAGTTTGACGCAAATTTCCAGGTGGTGACATCGGCGGACGCCGGTTCGCTGCCCTGATTCATTTGAGTCCGGACAGGAAGGTTGTTGGGTGTCGGTTTTTCCGAGCAGGTTTATATTTTTTCTTATGCCAGATCTTAAAAGAGTGGGTATTGTGGGATGCGGCGCGATTGGCAGCCAGTTGGCGCACTCCATCCAGATGTATTTCAAGGATCGAGTCCGCCTGATCGTGCTCTGCGACCGGCATACGGAACGGGCTCAAACTCTCTCCAACGAATTGAATCCTCACCCGGATGTGCTGCCGTTGGAATCGGTGCCGTTCCATTGCGATCTGGTCATTGAATGCGCCAGCCCGGCAGCCTGCCAGCAAATCGTTCCCAAAGCCCTGGAAATGGGGAGGGACGTCATGGCTTTGAGCGTGGGCGGTTTGGTTGAAATTTACGAACAGGTTTACGAACTGGCCAAAAAGAAAAATGCGCGCCTTTATGTGCCTTCCGGCGCCATTGCGGGCATCGACGGGCTGCAGGCAGCCATGACAAGCGAAGTCACCTCGGTCTGCCTGACCACCCGGAAACCGGCCGCTTCCCTGGTCGAGGCTCCCTATGTGAAGGAAAAAAATCTGGATCTGTCAAATCTGACAAAGGAAACCGTTGTTTTCGACGGGACGGCGCGCGAGGCTGTCAAAGCATTCCCCTTTAATGTGAACGTGGCCGCCACCCTGAGCTTGGCGGGAGTGGGTTTTGACAAGACACGAGTCCGCCTGCTCACCGGCCCAAACATCACATGCAACATTCATGAGGTGGAAATCGTGGGGGCATTTGGACGCATGACCTGCCGGACGGAAAACGTGCCTTCCCCGGCAAACCCCAAGACCAGTTATCTGACCCTTCTCTCCACCTGCGCCATGCTCAACGAGATTCTTTGCCCCGTGCAGTTGGGAACCTGATTGCGCGGGAACGGCAAAAAATCGGATTGTTGGGAATGGCTCGCAATTTCCCCTTCCGTCATTCCATCCCTCACCCGTCATTTCCGCGCATGCGGGGATTTGGAGGCTGCCGCCAATTTGTCTTTCGCAACAGCGCATGACTGGCCAGCCCCAAGAGAGCGCCGGCAATAACATCGCCACACAGATGTTGCTTGGTCAAAAGCGCAGCCAGCATGATGGCCGCAGCCCAGACGCCGAGTCCCAGTCTCAACCAGCCATTGAATCTGGCCGATCCCTCCATGCCCGGCCAGGCCGCGACTCCAATCACCGCAAACGCGGCATGAAGCGAAGGCCACGCATTGAGATTCCTGTCGATGCGCATTAAAAAACAATAAACCGGATCCGCGCCGGGCGGCGGTTCGGGACGAAAACAGGACATGGGCCAGAAAAGAAAAATGGCAAAACCGCAAACAAAGGCAAACGCGATGGTTTTGTAATAGGAAAAAACCCCATCCCGGGTGTCCTGCAGCAGGGAAACCAGCGGCATCAGCGCCCACAATGACAGATAAACATAAATCGCGGATGGGACAAAAGGAACAACCCGGTCAATGGCGGAAGGCGTCCTTTCCACAGCCTCACGAAAAGGCACATGCTGCAAAAGGAAGTAAAGCGTCGAAAAAACAACGATCATGGCGCAACCCCATGAAAATTTGGCGCGCCACTGGACGAAAAAACGCCTGAAAATGGAACGAATCAAAACCACTCGCTCAAAATGCCATCACCCCCCCGCAATTCAAGACGCAAAATTGCCGCCATCAAAAAAAACGGAAAGTACGGACGGATTCCGGAATTTTCCCTCCACCCAGCCGGTTGGAAACTCTTGCGTTGATCCCCCGGATGTCCTAGGTTGCCCCCCGTTTCCAACATCAATTTTTAAAACAAAACCCAATTCACCCTGAAGAAATTTATGTCCAGATCCGTTGAAGCTTTTGTTGAAAAAGTGGTGGCCCGCAATCCCGGAGAAGTGGAATTCCACCAAGCCGTGTACGAAGTGTTCGACTCCATCATGCCTTATGTGGAAAAAAATCCCGTTTACCAAAAAAACAAGATTTTGGAACGGCTGGTTGAACCGGAACGGACCATCATCTTTCGTATCACCTGGGTGAACGACAAGGGCGAAATCCAGGTGAACCGGGGATTCCGTGTGCAAATGAACAGCGCCATCGGGCCCTACAAAGGCGGTTTTCGTTTCCATCCCTCGGTCAATCTCAGCATCATGAAGTTCCTGGCGTTCGAGCAGGTCTTCAAAAACTCCCTGACCACCCTGCCCATAGGCGGCGGCAAGGGCGGCACGGATTTCGATCCCAAGGGCAAATCGGACAACGAAGTGATGCGTTTCTGCCAGGCGTTCATGAGCGAACTGTTCCGCCACATCGGCCCGGAGACCGACGTTCCCGCCGGCGACATCGGCGTGGGCGGACGCGAAATCGGTTTTCTGTTCGGCCAGTACAAAAAACTCCGCAATGAATTCACCGGCGTGCTGACGGGCAAGGGATACGGCTGGGGAGGAAGCCTGGTTCGTCCCGAAGCAACCGGCTACGGATTGCTCTATTTCGTCGAGGAAATGCTGAAGACCCGCAAGGAAACTCTGAAGGGCAAAATCGTGGCGATCTCCGGCTCGGGCAACGTGGCGCAATACGCGGCTGAAAAAGCCATGCGGATGGGCGGCAAGGTGGTTTCCTTCTCGGATTCCAACGGCTCGGTTTACGACCCCAACGGCGTCGATGAAAAGAAGCTGAAATTCATCAAGGAACTCAAAAACATCAAGCGCGGCCGCATCAAGGAATACGCCGACAAGTTCAACTGCCAGTATCTTGATGGACAACATCCCTGGGGCATCAAATGCGACGTGGCCCTGCCTTGCGCCACCCAAAACGAGGTGGATGGCAACGAAGCCAAGACGCTGGTCAAAAACGGCTGCGTTTGCGTGGCCGAAGGCGCCAACATGCCCAACAATCCGGACGCCATCAAGGTGTACCTGGACGCCAAGATCCTGTACGGCCCGGGCAAGGCCGCCAATGCCGGCGGAGTGGCGGTCAGCGGTTTGGAAATGTCCCAGAACAGCATGCTTCTCAGCTGGCCCCGCGAGGAGGTGGACCGCCGCCTGAACGACATCATGAAGGCGATCCACTCCCAATGCGCGCGTTACGGCAAGCAGGGGGACTTCATCAATTATGTGGCTGGCGCCAACATCGGCGGTTTCGTGAAAGTCGCCGACGCCATGATCGCCCAAGGCGCGATCTGACCGGCGCCAACCGGCGTTTCCCCTGAAAAGAAACTGGAGGGGATGGAGCGTTCGCAAAAAGGACGTCATGAGCCGTTATGCGGGCCTAATTGACAGGACATTCGGACGCGGCAAGGGGAAAAAACGCGGTTATTGCGGCCATCCGGAAATCGAGCTGGCTCTCGTCAAAATGCATCGCGGACCTGGCATTGCCGCGTTCAAGCCGGTTGGAGGCCCGTTTCGAACCCGGGTTGTTGGGCGGCACGGTGGTCATCCGGGGGCAGGCGATCCGGAGGCAAAAAGACAAAAACAGCCCCCTCTACCAATCCATTGACAAATCCCGGAAGGAAATCTGCCGGTTGCAAGCCATTCCCTATTGCAAATGGGCCAACCGGCGGGCAGGCGAAATGCAGGTATGGATCAGGGAGGAATGATCCTCCCTCCTTACTTGGCAGCCTGTTTTTTGAAGCGTTTGTTGAAGCGTTCCACCCGGCCTGCCGTATCGACGAATTTCTGGGTGCCGGTAAAGAAAGGATGGCACTTCGAGCAAATGCCGATTCGCATGCTCGATTTGGTGGAACGGGTCTTGATCACCGCGCCGCAGGCGCAGGTGATGACCGTATCGGAGTATTCGGGATGAATGCCGGTTTTCATATAAGGGGGATGGATTAAACAACAGACGCCCCCCGTTGACAAGCAGAGATTGCAAAAAAAGCGGGCAAACGCATAAATTAGGCTGGGCCCAAGGCATGGCAACTGCTCGATGCTCGACGCCAATACCCCTCCTTAATTCCTCCTTCGTCCCGCTTTGCGGGACTTCGGCGGGACAAGCCTCCTTTGAAAAGGGGAGGTTCAATTTAAGCCCCTCCTTGCCAAGCTGATCTTTACCCACATCTTGTAAAGCACAATGGGTGCGAGGTCATTTAAGACCATGCAACAAAAAAACTCACTTCTGGTAAAGATCGTAAGCGACTTCAACATCCGCCAAGCGCGCCATGCC
>JAQUAF010000026.1 GCA_028687435.1 Verrucomicrobiia bacterium
TGACGCTCAATCCCCCGCAGTCGGTGCGCCATTCCGTCCCTCCCGTGCATGGCCACCGACGCGGTGTTTACACACATTTTGGACAGTTATTTGTTGAAATTCGGACAGTTATTTGTTGCCGTTACAGCTCAATCGCTGCTGCGTTCGGGCGCGTATATGATCGGTGGCATCCTTGCCGGATTATTCATCGATTCCACGAAAAACATTTTTTCGGACGGTCCTTTCTCCTATCGATTCATTTACGTGTGGCAAACCGTGTTTCTCGCGCCAACCCTTGTGTTCAACTACCGGGTTTACCGGGTTTGGAAGCGGCTGGGGGCGGATGACGGTTACAGCGCGCCCACGAAAAATTTCAGCATCGGAGAATTGCTGTCCCGTCCGCCGCCGCAACCGGCGATTGGCGATGCGCCCGCCGGCATGAACCGCCACCTGTCGTGGGTGGTTTTAATCGCATTGGGGGGGCTGGTGATTTTTGACCTTGTTTTTCTGGGGTATTTCACCTTCTTCAGCCGCCAAAGCCGCGACGCGCTGGTTTTCGGGATTCAAACCGGCGTGATGATCGCGCTGATCCCCCTCTATTTGAAGCTGTTGCGTTTTATGGAACGCCCCTGAACATCCCCGAGGCCATCCTCAAGACGGGTCCCTTCCTGAAACAACTGCATCTTCACGACAATTTCGGCGAAATCAAATCCGGAGCGGGAGGCGACCTTCACCTGCCTTGCGGCGAAGGCAGCATTCCATGGCCGGCAGTCATTCGCGCCCTGTCAACAGCCGGTTATGACGGCCCCATCACCTTCGAACTGGGTTCCCGCAGCGGCAAATCCATCGACCATTTGCTGGAAAAATGCATCCAAAACTGGCAGGCGCTCTGCAGTCCTTAGCCCGGTCACGCCACCGCCCTCTCCCGTCTTTGCATCAAGATTTCAATGGCAATCTGTTGGACATCAAGCTATTGCGCGCCTTTAAAATAAAAGGCAACAAATAATTATTTCTATGATTTTTTTACCGCTTGTTAAGCTAAACTTTTACATGTAATATTAATTGTCAGTCAGTGGTTTTTGCAAGGTTCAGCTTTCATTCCATTTATTTTACAAGCCGAAAACCATGCATTTTCCCTTCAAAGAATTCGGCGAAAAGGTTGATGTTTTTCACAGCGACCTTCTGACCAAACTTCATGTTGGCATCAACATCCTCGCCCCTGATTCGACCATCCTCTTTGCCAGCTCCACCATGGAACAATGGCATGCCGATCAATGCCCCCTGCGGGGAAAGAAATGTTTTCAAGTCTATCATCAGCGTTCCCAGCCTTATGAAAACTGCCCCTCTCTTCGCGCTTTGCGGGAGGGCAAACCTTGCAGGGAAAACATCCCATGGATAAAAGACGGAAAAATTGCCGGCTGGCTGGAAGTTCATTCCTTTCCGCATTTCGATGAATCGGGAAAGGTGAATGCGGTCGTCGAGTGCGTCCGCAATATCACGGCGGAAAGCCAGCGTTATGAGGACGACCTCATCCAGACCGCCAATGTCCTCGTGGTCAAACTGGATTCGCAGGGAAACGTTCTGTTTGTCAACCGGGCCTTTGAAACCCTCACCGGCTACACCAACGCGGATCTCGTGGGGAAAAACTGGTTCGAAACGCTTATTCCAAAAAATCGCTACCCGGAAGTCTGGAGGGAATTCAACCGGGCCAAGGCGGGCGAGTTTTCCATGCACTATGAAAATCCGATCCAGACCAAGAGCGGCGAGGAAAGGTTCATCAGTTGGAACAACCGTCCGCATCACACCGTCGACGGCGCCGTTGCCGGCACCATTTCCTTTGGCATCGACATCACCGACCACAAGCGTCTGGAAACAAATCTTGCCGAAATTGAAAGACGCTACGAACATCTGGTGCGCGCCACCAGGGGATTCATCTTCACGGTTTTTGTCAGCAACGGACACCCCACCCATACCGTCTATTATCCGGGCATGGCCGAGGTCACCGGTTATTCCCAGGCGGAATGCGAAGCGGACTCCGATCTGTGGCTTCGCATGGTCAAAAAAGAGGACCAACCCATTGTCCTCAATCAAATCCAGCAGATTCTTGGGGGGATGGAACCCCAGCCAATCGAACACCAGATCGTTCACAAGGATGGTTCCCCGCGCTGGATTCGCAACACCTCCATCCCCAATCGCAACGCCCTGGGAACGCTCATCTCCTACGACGGCCTGATTGTGGACATCACCCAGCTCAAAAAAACCGAATTGGAATTGAAAGCCGCCCGGAATGCCGCCGAGGCTGCCAACCAATCCAAAAGCGCGTTCCTTGCCGCCATCAGCCATGAAATCCGGACCCCCATGAACGGCATCATCGGAATGGGGGGGCTGCTTCTGCAAACTGAATTGACTCCCGAGCAGCGCGACTTTGTGGAAACCATGCGCAACAGCGGGGAAGGCCTTCTGAACATCATCAACGAAGTCCTTGATTTTTCGAAAATTGAGGCTGGAAAATTCCGTCTGGAATTGACCGACTTTGACCTGCACACGGCCATTGCCACCCCCATCGACCTGCTCGCCGGCAACGCGCACGACAAGGGACTCGACCTCGCTGCCGTGATTGAACCCGGGGTTCCCACCCACGTTCATGGCGATCCCGGCCGGCTCTGGCAGATCCTGAACAACCTCATTGGCAACGCCGTCAAATTCGCCGACAGCGGGGAAGTCGTCCTGACCGTCTCCCTGGAAAAACAGGATGCCGCCGAAACGATCCTTCGCTTTGAGGTGCGCGACACGGGAATCGGGATTTCCGACGCCAACCTTGAACGGCTTTTTCAGCCCTTTTCGCAACTCAACTCCTCCACCACCCGCAAATTCGGGGGAACCGGCCTTGGCCTGGTCATTTCCAAACAACTGGTGGAAATGATGGGGGGACATCTCGAGGTCCGGAGCGTTCCGGGAAAAGGCGCAGCCTTTTCATTCACCGCCCATTTCGGCCGTGTTTCAGGCGCCCTCCCCTTCAGCGAAACCCTGGCGCCGCTGAATCTGCATGGCCTGCGCCTGCTTGTCGTCGATGATCACGAAGGTTTCCGCAATGCCTTGAGCCGGCAACTTGAATCCATCGGCGCCATAACCACCGTCTCGGCCAGCGTACCCGAAGCTCTCAAACTCCTGGAACAATCCAAAGAGGCTTCCCCGGGTTTCAATCTTGCGCTCATCGACCTGATCATGCCTGTCATGGATGGCCTCTCCCTAGTGGAATTTCTAAAAAAACATCCGCTATGGACCTCCATGCCGGTCATCCTGATGCTCCCCGTCACCCATCGCCACCTTGCGCGCGAAATGGAGCAAAAAGGCGTTGCCGCCTGCGTCGTCAAACCGCCCAAGATCCAGGTTCTCCATGATGCAATCCAAACGGTCCTTCATCATGCATCCCTCTCAACCGGCGCCGCCGAAACAGACCGCCCTCCATCGGCGCGGGACGCAACCCCGCCGCCAGCCCGGCTTCCGCTTCAAGGCGCGCGCGTGCTGGTGGCGGAGGACAACATCATCAACCAGAAGGTGCTGCTCAATCAGCTTGGCAAACTGGGATGCTCGGCCGACGCCGTCGCCAACGGTCTCGAAGCCATCGAAGCCCAAAACCGGCGCTACGACGCCATCCTCATGGATTGCCAGATGCCCGAATTGGACGGCTACGAGGCAACAACGGAAATCCGCCGGAAAAACCTTGGAAAACCCCGCGTCCCCATCATTGCCCTGACCGCGCACACGCTCGAAGGCGACCGCGAACGCTGCCTTCTGGCCGGCATGGACGATTATCTCAGCAAACCCATCCGTCTGGACACCCTCCAAAAAACACTCGCCCGCTGGATCAGTTCCAAATGATCCACTTAACAGGACAAGTCTTCGCCCGCCTTACTTCTTCTTGGCTGAGGCTGCGGATGTTTTCTTGATTTTCACGGACGGCCGCACCACCACGTAGCTGTCTTCCGTTCCCGGAACGGAGCCGCGAATCAACAGAATGTTGTCGGCTTCGCGAACCTGCATGACCGGCAGGTTTTGGATGGTGATCCGCACATCGCCCATGTGACCGGGCATGCCGACATTCTTCCAGATGCGTCCGGGCCACGTGCGATTGCCGATGGCGCCGGGACGGCGATGGGCCTTGGAGCCGTGGGAGGCGCCGCCGCCGGCAAAACGCCAGCGCCGGACAACGCCTTGGAAGCCCTTGCCCTTGGAAATGGCGATCACATCCACAAATTGCCCCACGGCAAAGCGTTTGACCGTGACCTGGTCGCCCACCTTGAGCGCCTCGTCCGGCTTCGCGCGAAATTCGCGGATGAAAGCCTTGGGCGCGCTATTGGCCTTTTTGCAGTGCCCCTTGACCGCCGCCGGAGCATTTTTCTCCTTGCGGTCTTCAAAACCCAGTTGAAAGGAAACGTACTTGTCCTTCTCCATGGTTTTGGCCTGCAACACCGTGCAAGGCCCGGCCTGAATGACGGTAACCGGATGCAAAACCCCTTTATCGTCGTAAAGCTGGGTCATGCCCAATTTTTTTCCAAGAATGCCAACGCTCATGTTCAGATCTTGATTTGAATGTCCACGCCAGCGGGCAGATTCAGCTTCTTCAGCTCGTCCACCGTCTTGGCAGTCGGGTCGATGATGTCCAGCAGCCGTTTATGAGTCCGGACCTCGAACTGGTCCATGGATTTCTTGTCCGCGTGCGGCGAGCGGTTGACCGTATAACGCTCGATCCGGGTCGGCAGCGGGATGGGTCCGGCCACTTTCGCGCCCGTGCGCTTGGCGGTCTCCACAATCTCCGTGACGGAGGTGTCGAGGGCGCGATAGTCGAAACCCTTGAGTTTGATGCGAATTCGTTGATGTTCCATGGCTCTTGGCTGGCTTGAGACGGACGGCTGCGTCCGCGGTCAAAAAGGTTATTTTTTACTCTGTTCGAGGATTTTAGCAAGCACTTGTTCCGGCACGCGCTCGAAATGCGAAGGCTCCATCGAGTATGACGCGCGCCCCTTGCTGAGCGAACGGATGTCGGTGGCGTAACCGAACATCTGCTCCAGCGGAACTTCCGCATGGACCGCGCAAACATTTTCGCGCGCCTCGATATTCATGATCCGGCCGCGGCGCCGGTTGAGGTCGCCCATCAGGTCGCCCTGGTACTCCTCGGGGGTCACCAGTTCCACCTTCATGACCGGCTCCAGAATGATGCAGGCCGCCTTCTTCATGGCATCCTTGAAGGCGAAAATGCCTGCCATCTTGAACGCCAGTTCGCTGGAGTCCACCTCATGGTAGGAACCGTCAATGATGGCCACCTTGATATCCACCACCGGATAACCGGCCAGTATGCCGGCCATGAGCGCCTCTTCAATGCCATCTTTCGCCGGCCCGATGTATTCCTTGGGAATATTCCCGCCCACCACCTTGTTTTCGATGACGTGGCCGGAGCCGCGTTCGCCGGGCTCGAGTTTGATCACCACATGGCCGTACTGGCCGCGTCCACCGGATTGGCGGATAAACTTGCCCTCGCCCTCGGCAGGCTTGGTCGCCGCCTCACGATAAGCGATCTGCGGTTTGCCGGCGTTGGTCTCCACCTTGAACTCCCGCAACATGCGGTCGCGGATGATTTCCAGATGCAATTCGCCCATCCCCTGGATGATCGTCTGGCCCGTCTCCTCGTCGGTCTTGACGCGGAACGTGGGATCCTCCTCCGCCAGACGCTGAAGGGCCACGCTCATCTTCTCATGGTCCGGCTTGGTCTTGGCCTCGACCGCCATGGAAATCACGGGCTCGGGGAAGGTCGGGGGTTCCAGCAACACGGCATGATCCTCGTCGCAGAGCGTGTCGCCCGTGGTGATGTTCTTCACGCCCACCAAGGCCGCAATATCGCCCGCGTAGGTCACGTCCACTTCCTCACGCTTGTCCGCCTGGATCATCAAGACGCGACTGACGCGTTCGCGCTTGTTGGTGCGCGGATTGTAAATGGTGTCGCCCTTGTTGAGCTTGCCGCGATAAACGCGGAAGAAAACCAGCTTGCCGACATAGGGATCGGTCCACAACTTGAAGGCCAGCGAGCAAAACTTGCCATTGTCGTCGGTCTTGACCTCGAGCCGGTTTTCGGCGTCGTCGGGGTCCTGCCCCTCGGTGGAGGGAATTTCCAGCGGCGAGGGCAGATAATCGATCACCGCGTCCACCATCGGCTGGATGCCGCGCTTCTTGAACGCGGAACCGCACAGCACGGGAACAATCTGGATTTTGCAGGTGAGACGGCGCAATCCGGCCTTGAGCACCGTGTCAGAAATCGGTTTTTCCTCGAGGAACAGGGTGCCGACCTCGTCATCCTTGTCCGCCACAGCCTCGATCAGTTCCTGTTTCGCCTTCCTGGACTGTTCGGCCATGTCCGCGGGAACGTCGGTGATTTTGTAGAAAATGCCGTTGCCCTTCTCGTTCTCGGCGTCATCCGGCCACACAAAAGCCTTCTGGTTGACCACATCCACCACGCCGCGAAAATTCTCGCCCTGCCCGACCGGCAGCATGATCGGCCACGCGTTGGCGCCAAGCTTCACGCGGATGTCGCTCAACGCCTTGTAAAAATTGGCGCCGGTGCGGTCCATCTTGTTGACAAAGGCGATGCGCGGAACCTTGTACTTGGTCGCCTGCCGCCACACCGTCTCAGACTGGGGCTGCACGCCTGCCACACCGCAAAACACCGCCACCGCGCCGTCGAGCACGCGCAGGGAACGTTCCACTTCCGCGGTAAAATCCACATGGCCCGGGGTGTCGATGATGTTGACGCGATGCTTGACCCCGTTGAAAAGCTTTAAAATCCCCTCCTCCGGCTTTTGGGTCCAGAAACAGGTGGTGGCCGCCGAGGTGATGGTGATGCCGCGCTCGCGTTCCTGCTCCATCCAGTCGGTCACGGTATTGCCGTCGTCCACATCGCCGATCTTGTGAATCATGCCGGTGTAAAAAAGAACTCGTTCGGTGGTGGTGGTCTTCCCGGCGTCAATATGGGCGGCAATGCCGATATTGCGCGTCAATTCCAGCGGAAATGGACGCTTGGGATCATTCAGTTTCGGGTTGACCGCCACGGTCGCGTTGGGAGGAGGAGGCATAATAAACTGTCGGTTTGTCGGGAATCGTCGGTTAAATGGCTTCGTTTTTCACCAGCGCAAGTGGGCAAACGCCTTGTTGGCCTGGGCCATCTTGTGAACTTCGTCGCGTCTTCGGACCCCACTGCCCTGTCCGTTGTAGGCGTCAAAAATCTCGTCCGCCAGCGCCATGTACATGGACGCCCCCTTGCGGGTGTCCGCGGAGCGGGTCATCCATCGCAAGGCCAGGGCAAGTTGCCGTTCGGGAGAAACCTCCACCGGCACCTGATAGGTCGCGCCGCCCACGCGGCGGGACTTGATCTCCACGCGGGGTTTGACGTTGTCCACCGCCTTGGCAAGAATCTCCAGCGGGTCGCCCTTGTTGGCTTTCTCGCTCAATCGTTCAAACGCACGGTATACGATGCGCTGGGCAACGGATTTCTTTCCGCGCCACATGACGGTGTTGATCAAATGGCTGACCGTGACGCTGTTGTAGCGGCTGTCGGGAGCAGCGGGGCGATGTTCAGCTCGATGTCGTCGTGACATAGAAATGGATGGTTTGGTTTTTGAGTCGGCTTTGGGTTTCGTTTACTTCTTGGCGGCAGGCGCGGCAGCTGCCTCGGCCTTGGCCGCTCCAGCCTTGGCCCCGGCTTTCGGGCGTTTGGATCCGTATTTGGAACGCCCGCGGCGGCGGTTGTCCACCCCAAGGGTGTCCAGGGTTCCCCGGACAATGTGATAGCGGACACCTGGCAGGTCCTTCACGCGGCCTCCACGCACCAGCACGATGGAGTGTTCCTGGAGGTTGTGCCCCTCCCCGCCAATGTACCCCCAAACTTCGCTGCCATTGGTCAGGCGGACACGGGCCACTTTGCGCAACGCCGAGTTCGGCTTCTTCGGGGTCATGGTCTTGACCTGAAGACAAACGCCGCGGCGTTGCGGGCAGGCGGCCAGCGCCTTGGATTTCGGGAGATACACGACCGGATGTCGTCCTTTGCGAACAAGTTGGTTGATGGTAGGCATGGCGTTTGAAAAAGGGGTGGGATAGTATCCGTACGGAGTCAATCCTGCAAGAGGGAAGATTATTCCTTTGCTGGCGCCTCCTCTGCCGCGGGTTCCTGGGGTTGAACAATCTCCGGAGCGGGTTCGGCAAGCAGCTTGAGCTTCACCGTCCGGTAGAGCGGGAAACCGGTTCCTGCGGGAATCAGATGTCCCATGATCACATTTTCCTTGAATCCCCGCAGATAATCGATGCGCCCCAAAGTGGCCGCCTCGGTCAAAACGCGGGTGGTGTCCTGGAAGGATGCGGCCGAGATGAAACTCTCGGTTTCCAAGGATGCCTTGGTCACGCCCAGCAGCACGGGTTGCGCTTCGGCGGGTTTGCCGCCCGCCTCCATGACACGCCGGTTCTCATCCTCGAACTTCACCCGGTCCACATGATCGCCCCACAGCAAAACCGTGTCGCCGGGGTTGGAAATGCGAACCTTGCGCAGCATCTGGCGCAGGATGATCTCGATGTGCTTGTCGTTGATCTCAACCCCCTGCAGACGGTAAACCTCCTGCACTTCGTTGAGCAGATATTGCTGCAATTCCGCAGGCCCCTTGACTTCCAGCAATTCATGCGGATCAACCGGCCCTTCCGTCAACTGTTGTCCCTGGCGCACCATGTCACCCTTGAACACAATCACGTGCTTGTTCATGGGAATCAGGTGCTCCTCCTCGAGATTGGTTTTCGCATCCTTGAGGACCAGGCGCCGTTTGCCGCGCATATTGGCGGCAAACTCCACAATGCCGTCGATCCGGGCGATCTCACAGGCATCCTTCGGACAGCGGGCCTCGAAAAGTTCCGCCACACGCGGCAGACCGCCGGTGATGTCCTTGGTTTTGGCCATTTTTCGGGGTGTCTTGGCCAGCGTCTGCCCGGCCTGCACCCGGTCGCCCTCATCCAGCATCACGTGCGCACCGGCGGGAATCGAATAGCTGGCCAGCACATTCTTCTTGTCGTCCTTGATGACCACCTGGGGATGCAAATCTTCCTTGTGCTCAATGATCACGGTGCCGACACGTCCGGTCATTTCATCAAGTTCGCGGCGCATGGTAACGCCTTCGATGATGTCATGAAACTCCACTCGCCCGGCTTTTTCGGTGAGAATCGGCACATTGTAGGGATCCCATTTCACGAAACTCTCGCCCCTCTTGACCGCTCCGCCATCCGCCACGGAAATCGTCGATCCGATCACCAGATTATGGCGCTCCAGTTCGCGTCCATCCTTGTTCTGGATGACAACCGAACCGGTCTTGTTGAGCACAATAAAGCCGCCCTCGGTGGATTGCACCACGCGCAATTCCTGGTAATGAACCATTCCCTCGTTTTTCGCCTTGATCTGGGGCTGTTTGAAAACCTGGCTGGCGGTGCCGCCAATGTGGAAGGTGCGCATGGTCAGCTGCGTGCCCGGCTCGCCGATGGACTGGGCGGCCATGATGCCGACCGCGGCGCCCAATTCAACATGGTGGCTGGTGGCAAGGTCGCGGCCATAACAGGTCGCGCAAACCCCGCGCTTGGATTCGCAGGTCAGCACGGAACGGATTTTCACCCGCTCCACACCCAGCCTCACGATCGCCTCGGCAACCGATTCGGTAATGAGTTCACCCGCGGACACCACCTTCTTCTTGCCCACCGGATCAATGATGTCGTCGCAAGCCACGCGTCCGTCGAGGCGGTCCTGCAACTTGACAATCTCATCATCGCCTTCATAGATCGCGGACATCCACACGCCATTGACCGTGCCGCAATCCGGCTCGCTGATGATCACGTCGTGGGACACATCGCAAAGTTTGCGGGTCAGATAACCCGAATCGGCGGTCTTCAAGGCCGTGTCGGCAAGCCCCTTGCGGGCGCCGTGCGTGGAAATGAAGTACTCCAGCACCGTGAGTCCCTCCCGGAAATTCGAAAGGATCGGCCGCTCGATGATTTCGCCGGACGGCTTGGCCATGAGGCCGCGGATGCCGGCCAGCTGGCGCACCTGCTGGCGGTTGCCGCGGGCGCCGGAATCCACCATCAAATAAATGGGATTGTATTCCATCTTGCCCTGGTTGTGCTGCAGGGTCTGGAACATCACGTTGGAAATATTCTCGGTGGCATGCGTCCAGGCGTCCACAATCTTGTTGTAACGCTCGCCCTGGGTGATCACGCCGTTGCGGTACTGCTTCTCAACCTCGGCGATCGCCTTGCGGGCCTCGTTGATCTCGGCCTCCTTCTCCTTCGGGATGATCATGTCATCCACGCCGATCGAAACCCCGGCGCGGGTGGCCTCCGTAAACCCGAGTTGCTTGAGCCGGTCCAGCGTCTCAACCGTGCGCTCGTGCCCCACCACCTGGTAGCAGCGCCAAATCAGCTCGGCCATCTGCTTCTTGGAAACAGGATTATTGTAGAATCCCATCCCCTCCGGCCAGATGCTGTTGAAAACCACCCGGCCCACGGTCGTCTCGATCACCTTGAGATCCTTCTTGCCGTAAATGGTTTCCTGCCCAAGATTGGGGTTCCGCAACAGGATGCGCTCGTGGGTCCGCGCGGCGCCAATGTCTCGCGCGTAAAAAACCTCGTCCGCATCGGTGAAATGTTTGAGATGCTTCGGCGCGCGCTGGGTGTCGGCGGCCAACGAACGCGGATTCTGGGTCAGATAATAACATCCCAGCGTAATGTCCTGCGACGGAGTCGTGATGGGTCTGCCGCTCGAGGGGGCGAAGATGTTGTTGCTGGCCAGCATGAAAAGGCGGGTTTCCATCTGGGCTTCCACGGACAGCGGCACGTGCACCGCCATCTGGTCGCCGTCGAAGTCGGCGTTATAGGCCGTGCAAACCAGCGGATGGACGCGAATGGCCTCGCCCTCGATCAGCACCGGCTCGAAAGCCTGGATTGAAAGGCGGTGCAGCGTCGGCGCGCGATTCAGCATGATGGGATGAAAACGGGTCGCCTCGTCCAAAATATCCCACACTTCCGGCGCCTGCCTTTCGATCATCTTCTTGGCGCTGCGAATCGTGTGCACCAGGCCGATCTCCTTGAGCCGGCGGATGATGAACGGCTCGAACAACACCAAGGCCATCTTTTTGGGAAGACCACATTGATGCAGGTGGAGCTCGGGGCCGATGACGATCACGGAACGCCCGGAATAATCCACGCGCTTGCCCAGCAAATTCTGACGGAACCGTCCGCTCTTGCCCTTGAGCATGTCGGCCAGGGATTTCAACGGGCGATTGCCGGCGCCCGTCACAGGGCGTCCATGCCGGCCATTGTCAAACAGGGCGTCCACGGCCTCCTGCAGCATGCGTTTCTCATTGCGGATGATCACCTCGGGCGTCTTCAGGCTGAGCAGGCTCTTGAGCCGGTTGTTCCGGTTGATGACGCGGCGGTAAAGATCATTCAAATCGGAGGTGGCAAAACGGCCGCCCTCGAGGGGAACCAGGGGACGCAAATCCGGGGGAATCACCGGGATGACATTGAGAATCATCCACTCCGGACGGGTGTTGGACTCCAAAAAGCCCATCATCAATTTGCGCCGGAGGGAAAGTTTTTTCCGGATCTGCTTGCTCTTGGTTGAATCCGCCGCCTTCTCAAGGATCTTGATCTCCCCGGCCATGTCAACCTGGGACATCAACTGCTGGACGGCCTCGGCGCCGATGCCGGCCTTGAAATCCTCGCCGTACTGCTCGCGGGCCTCGCGATACTCCATCTCATTAAGCAATTGCTTGCGGGCCAGCGGGGTTTTGCCCGCATCGATCACCACATAATCCTCGTAATAGATCACACGCTCCAACTGGCGGGCGGTCATGTCGAGCATCATGGCCATGCGGCTGGGCAGACACTTGAAAAACCAGATATGGGAAACGGGCACCGCCAGGTCGATATGCCCCATGCGCTCGCGGCGCACCCGGGACAGGGTGACCTCGACGCCGCAACGGTCGCAGATGACGCCCTTGTGCTTGATGCGT
Organism: Verrucomicrobiia bacterium; assembly: GCA_028687435.1. Taxonomy (GTDB): domain Bacteria; phylum Verrucomicrobiota; class Verrucomicrobiia; order JABWAM01; family JABWAM01; genus JAQUAF01. The sequence goes on from JAQUAF010000026.1 coordinate 12,066, forward strand.
TTATACTTGCCGCAATTGCATTCCCAATCGCGGATCGGGCCGAAAATACGTTCGCAAAACAACCCGCCCTTCTCAGGCTTGAAGGTGCGGTAGTTGATCGTCTCGGGATTCTTCACTTCGCCCTTGCTCCAGGACCGGATCACCTCGGGAGCGGCAATCCGGATGCTGATGCAGGCCGATTCCTTGTCCTCGTCGAGACCGAGAACCTGGCGGACTCCCTGCGATTGAATGAACTTATTTTCCTCGTCGTTATTCATCGGCTTGATCTCCACTCTTGTGAACCCGGACGTCAAGTCCAAGGCACTGCATTTCCTTCATCAAAACATTGAACGATTCCGGCGTGCCGGCCTGCAGGGTGTTGTCCCCCTTCACAATGGATTCGTATGTGCGGGTGCGGCCCGCCACATCGTCGCTCTTGATTGTGAGCAATTCCTGAAGCGCGTTGGCGGCGCCGTAAGCTTCCATGGCCCAAACTTCCATTTCTCCAAAACGCTGGCCTCCATACTGCGCCTTGCCGCCCAGCGGCTGTTGCGTCACCAGGGAATAGGGCCCCACTGCGCGGGCATGGATCTTGTCCGCCACCAAATGGCCGAGTTTCATCATGTAAATCCGTCCGACCACGATCTCCTGATCGAATGGATCCCCGGTCCGTCCGTCGTAAACCCGCACTTTCCCATGCTGGGGCAGCTTGGCCTCCTTCATGATCTTGCGGATGTCCGCCTCGCTGATGCCGTCGAAAACAGGGGTCGAAATCCTCATGCCCAGAATCTGCGCCGCCCATCCCAGGTGCGTCTCCAGCACCTGGCCGACATTCATGCGCGAAGGCACGCCCAGGGGATTCAACACGATATCCACCGGAGTTCCATCTTCGAGAAAAGGCAGGTCCTCTTCGGGAACAATCTTGGCGATGACGCCCTTGTTGCCATGCCGCCCCGCCATCTTGTCACCCACGCTCAGCTTGCGTTTGCTGGCAATGTAAACCTTCACCTGCTTGATGATGCCGGGATCCACCTCATCCCCGCTCTCCAGGCGGTCGATGTTCTGCTGGTGTTCCATGTCGAGATCAAGGAATTTCTTTTCAAAAACGCTGATGATCTCGCGAATCTTGATGCGGATGGGGCTGGGATCGATTTCAATGTGGTCGTAAACCGCCGCCAGCTTGCGCAACAGGGTCTTGGTGATCTTGCGATTGGCCGGGATGATGATCTCGCCCGTTTCGGCGTTCACCACATCCAGCGGAATCTTCTCGCCCAGCAAAATGTTGCTGAGGGCCTCGGTCAATTCCTCGCGCAACTCGGTGGTCCGCCGCGCATATTCCTCCTTGAGGGATTTCAACTGGCGCCGCGTCTCAGTCGGAGTCAGCTTGGAACGGTTGACCTCCTTGCGTCCCGACACGCGCACATCCATCACGATGCCAAACGTGCCGCTGGGAACGGTAAGGGACGTGTCCTTCACATCCGCCGCTTTCTCGCCAAAAATGGCGCGCAGGAGGCGTTCCTCGGGCGCCAGTTCCGTCTCGCTCTTGGGCGTGATCTTTCCGACGAGAATGTCGCCGGGCTTCACCTCGGCGCCGATGCGGATGACGCCATCGGCGCCAAGATTCCGCAGGGCCTCCTCGCCCACGTTCGGAATGTCCCTCGTGATTTCCTCGGGTCCAAGCTTCGTGTCGCGCGCGCCGATTTCAAATTCCTCGATGTGAATGCTGGTGTAAAGATCCTCCTTCACCACACGTTCGCTGATCAAAATGGCGTCCTCAAAATTATATCCATGCCATGGCATGAAGGCCACCAGCAGGTTGCGTCCAAGCGCCAGCTCGCCGTTCTGAGTGCACGGGCCATCGGCCAGAACCTGGCCCTTCTTGACCGCATCCCCCTGCCGGACGATCGGCCGCTGGTTGATGCAGGTCCCCGCATTGGAACGCATGAACTTTCGCAGTTCATAAACGTAAAGATCCTCATCCGGCTCGGTCTTGAGCTTCTTCTTGTTGACCGGTATTTTCCCGTCCTTGGTCACCACGATCTGGTGCGCGGTCACGGAAGCCACGCGGCCCGATGATTCGGAAATCACCAGAATCTTGGAATCGCGGGCAACCCGGCCTTCCATGCCGGTCCCCACAATCGGAGCCTCGGGTGACAGCAGCGGCACCCCCTGGCGCTGCATGTTGGAACCCATCAGCGCGCGGTTGGCATCGTCATGCTCAAGAAATGGAATCAGGCTGGCGGCCACTGAAACCAGCTGTTTGGGCGACACATCCATGTAGTCAACCTTGGCCGGTTCCACCTCAAGGAAATCCCCCCGGAAACGGACGCTGACCTTGGAGCCCACAAGCCGGTGATGACCGTCCACCACCGAATTGGCCTGGGCCACAATGTATTTTTCCTCCTGGTCGGCGGTCAGGTAATCCACTTTCTCCAACACATGCCCGTTTTCCACCTTGCGATAGGGCGTCTCAATGAAACCAAACTCGTTGATGCGGGCAAAGGTGCTGAGCGAGGCAATCAAGCCGATATTCGGACCTTCCGGCGTTTCAATGGGGCAGATGCGCCCGTAATGGCTCGGATGCACGTCGCGCACCTCAAACCCTGCGCGATCACGGCTCAGACCCCCGGGCCCGAGGGCGCTGAGGCGCCGCTTGTGGGTCAGTTCCGACAACGGATTGGTCTGGTCCATGAATTGCGACAGCTGGCTGCGCCCGAAGAAATCGCGAACCACAGCCGACAGCGCCTTCGGATTCACCAGCTTCGACGGCGTCATCGTCTCAATGTTCGTGTCAAAAAGCGTCATGCGTTCCTTGACCAGCCGCTCCGTCCGGTCAAGACCGACCCGGCATTGGTTGGCAAGCAATTCGCCCACCGTGCGCACCCGGCGGCTGCCAAGATGATCAATATCATCCACGCTGCCTTCGCCCTTGAACAGGGAGATCAAATACTTGGTGGCGGAAATCATGTCGTCATTCGTCAGAATGCGCTGGCCGGGGTCCTCCGTTCCGGCATCCGCTTTGCGTCCGGTAAAAAGTTTCTGGTTGATCTTGTAACGGCCCACCCGCCCGAGATCATAACGTTTCGGATCAAAAAAGGTCCGCTTGATCAACGCCCGGGCATTGGCCACCGTGGGTGGATCGCCGGGCCGCAGACGGCGGTAGATATCCTTGAGAGCCTCTTCCTCGTTGCGGGCTGGATCCTTCTTCAGGGATTTGATGATGGCACCGTCATCCACGCTGGTGTCGATCACCTTGAGCTTCTCCATCTTCAAATCCAGCAACTGCCTCACGATGACCTTGGAAAGGGGCTCGAACGCGCGCGCCACAATCAGATTCTTCTCCCCGTCAACCATGTCTTCCGTCAAAACCTTGTTGTTCAGCTCCTCCTCGGTAAGATCCTTTTTAAGGTTCAGTTCGCTGACGGCGTAAAAAAGCTTGATAATGTCGTCGTCCTTCGGAAAACCAATGGTTCGCAGAAAAGTGGTGACCAGAAACTTCCGGCGGCGGCGGCGGCGGTCCAGGTAAATGTAAAGCAGATCGTTGGTGTCAAACTGAACTTCCAGCCAGGAACCGCGGTCGGGAATGATGCGGAAGGAATAGAGTGATTTGCCGTTGGGATGAATCGTCTCCTCAAAACAAATGCCGGGCGACCGGTGCAACTGGCTGACAATGACCCTCTCCGCCCCGTTGATGACAAAGGTCCCCTGCACGGTCATGAGCGGAACCTCGCCCATGTAAACCTTTTCCTCCTTGGACTGCTTGTGCCCCTCATGATCTTCCGTCAGACGGAAAATCACGTGAAGCGGCGCGGCATAGGTCGTGCCTTCACGCAGGGCATCCAGCCACGATTGGGGGCTGTCGCCAATTTCGTACCGGACAAAATTGAGGACGGCCTTGCCATCATAACTTTCGATGGGGAAAACCTCATTGAAAACCGCCTGAAGACCGATATTGCGGCGTTTCTCAGGCGCCACATCGGCCTGAAGAAACTCCGTATACGAGCGGTTCTGGGTTTCAATCAGGTTGGGTGGATCGATGACCTCCAACACTTTACCGAAGTTCGTGCGTTCCATGAAGCATTCCGTTTTGGTTTAGCTGCAATGTTTTTTGGCTGCGATCCCCCCCTGCCCGGAAAAGCGCAGACGCCCTGGCGGATGTTTTCCGGCCCAGGCGCCCGCACCCCCAAGATTCCGCCTTCCGCAGCCGGAGGCGGCTTCCGGCAACAAGCGGTTTACTTGATTTCCACTTTGGCGCCGGCGGCTTCGAGCTTCTTCTTGATCTCCTCCGCCTCCTCCTTCGCAACACCTTCCTTCACAGTCTTGGGCGCTCCTTCCACGAGATCCTTGGCTTCCTTCAAGCCGAGGGTGGTGACGCTGCGGACTTCCTTGATGACGGAAATCTTGTTGGCGCCCGTTTCCTTCAAAACCACATCGAAGGTGGTCTTGGCTTCGGCTGCGGGAGCGGCGGCTGCGGCCCCTGCGGCGGCTGCCACGGCAACCGGAGCGGCGGCACTGACGCCCCAGGCCGTCTCGAGTTCCTTGACCAGGCCGGCCATCTGCAGCACGGTGAGAGAACTCAACTTATCGATCAATTCCTTGTTTTCGGACATATCTTTTTCCTTGGTGTCATCGTCACGCGGCCGCCCGCGCTGATTTCACCCCGGAACGGTCCGGGGACGACGATTTACCTGTTAGGGTTTCATGTGTTTCATTCAATGCCCGCCATTCCTCAACGGGCAATCCAAAACGTTTTCTCAAGCAGCCGCCTTCTGGCTTTTGGCCTGCAACACTTGAACCAGCTGCGAAGCCGGCGTATTCATGAGGCGCACAAAACGGGAGGGAGCCGCCATGAACAAGCCCAGCAACTGGGCGCGCAATTCATCCTTCGAAGGCAGATCGGCCAGCGACTCCACCTGCTCGCAGGTGAGCGCGGCGCCGTCCATCACGCCGGCCTTCACTTTCAACTTTTTAAACTCCTTGGCAAACCCGCGGATTGCGCCGGCGACCCCGGTCGCCTCGTCGCCGCCAAACACCATGGCGGTCGGCCCCTGCAGAGCGGAACCGCAATCCGGCATGTTCAAATCCTTCAAAACGATGCGCAACATGTTGTTCTTCACCACCATCGCCCGGGCGTTGATTTTGCCAAGGCGTTCACGCAACTGGCTGAAATTCTCGACATTAAGCCCCGTGAAATCGGTGAAAAACACATAGGGCGACTCCTGAAGGTTCTTCTTCAGTTCGGCAAGAATGGATATTTTTTCGGGGCGCATGATAATCTCCGTCTGAATAAAAATTTAGGATGCGGCAGCCACAAACTCGCGCAAATCAATCCGCAAGCCCGGACTCATGGTGGAGGAAAGGATGCAACTGTTGAGGAACAGGCCCTTCACCGAAGCCGGGCGGGCCTTGACGACCGCCTCGATCACCGCGCGGGCATTTTCCATCAACTGCCTGCCATCAAAGGAAACCTTGGCGACCACCACGTGCAAATTGCCGTTTTTGTCCATTTTGAACTCCACCCGTCCGGCCTTCACTTCGCGCACAGCCTTGGCGAGATCCTCGGAAACCGTGCCGGTCTTGGGATTGGGCATCAGCCCTTTCGGACCAAGCTCCTTGCCCAGTTTGCGAACCTCCTGCATGGTCTCGGGCGTGGCCACGGCCACGTCAAAATCAAACCAGCCGCCCTTGATCTTGGCAATCATGTCCTTGTAGCCCACGTATTCGGCGCCAGCCTCCTTTGCGGCCGCGGCCTGCGATCCCTCGGCAAAAGCAAGAATCCGGACTTTTTTCCCTGACCCATGGGGCAACGGCACGGTGCCGCGCACCATCTGGTCGGATTGCTTGGGATCCACGTTGAGTTTGAAAGCCAGGTCCACTGTCTCGTCAAACTTTGCGTGGGGCATCTTTTTGAGTATCTCGACGGCCTCGGCCAGGGGATAAACCTTCCGGGCATCCACCTGTTTTAAAGCTTCGGTATATCGTTTGTTGGGCATAACGTGTAGCGGCTGTGCGTTGAAAAAAGGCGGAACTCAGTCCACCACCTCGATCCCCATGGAACGGGCGGTGCCGGCGATGGTTCGATAGGAGGCTTCCGGGCTCCGGCAATTCATGTCCTTGCTCTTCTTGGCCACAATTTCCATGATCTGCTTGCGGGTCACCTTCCCCACCTTGTTGCGGTTCGGCTGGCCGCTGGCCGTGGCGATGTTGGCGGCCTTCTTGAGCAAAACCGGCGCAGGCGGCGACTTGGTGATGAATGTAAAGGTCTTGTCCTTGAAAACCGTGATGACCACCGGCAGAATTTCTCCGGCCTGCTTCTGCGTGGCGGCGTTGAACTCCTTGCAAAACGCCATGATGTTCACGCCCTGCTGGCCAAGCGCCGGGCCAATCGGGGGCGCGGGATTCGCCTGTCCCGCCGGAATCTGCAACCGAATAATGCCTGTTACTTCTTTTGCCATATGCGTCCAATCAAGTTTTTTCGACCTGCCAGAATTCCAATTCCACGGGGGTCGAACGTCCAAAAATTGAAACCGAAACCTTCAGTTTTCCCCGCTCCTGATCCACCTCCTCCACCACTCCCTGCATGCCCTTGAATGGCCCGTCATTGATGTTCAGGGTCTCTCCCGAACCAAAATTGATCTTGGGCACCACCCGGTCCTCGCGATCCTGAATCTGGGCCAGGATGCTGTCCACTTCCTCCTTGCGCAAGGGAATCGGCTTCTCACCGCCCACAAAACCAATCACGCCAGGCGTGTCGCGGATGAAATACCAGGACCGGTCGATCAGCTGATTGTTCTCATCCAGCAAATCCATGTTCACGATCAAATAACCGGGATAAAACTTGCGGGTCGTGGTGGCGCGCTTCCCGCGTTTGACCTCCTCCACCCGCTCGGTGGGAATCAACACGCGATGGATCAGATCCGTCACTTCCTCCCGGCTCTTGCGCTTCTCGATGCTGTCCATCACCTTCTGCTCCTGTCCGGGAAGACAGTGCAACACGTACCATTGGGTTGTTTGCTTGTCGCTCATGTTGCCTCAGAACGAAAAATTGAACCGGATCGCGGCGCTGAGCAGCATCGTGATGGCGCTGTCACACACCAGAATATAGGCGCCGATGGCCGCCATCGTGGAGACGATGACCACCGTCGATTCCTTCAGCTCGGCTCCAGTGGGCCGGGTGCATTTGAGAAGCTCTTCCCAGACCTGCTGGAAAAATCCTCTCACATTTTTGATCCAATTATTCATGCAAACACACCTAGCCGCGTTTTCCGCCCCGAAGGGTGGCACGGCAGGAGGGACTCGAACCCCCAACCAACGGTTTTGGAGACCGCTACTCTACCAATTGAGCTACTGCCGTGAGAGCCGGGTCGCCTTGTTATTTCTTTTCCTTGTGCGGAACGTGTTTCCGGCACCACTTGCAAAACTTCGTGATTTCCAAACGCTCGCTCCCCTGCACCCGTTTGTTGCGGGTGGAGATGTAGTTCAGGCGTTTGCACTCCGTACAGGCAAGCTGGATGAATTCGCGTGGCATGGGGGAACGAGGGGTTAGGCAACCACTTCACTCACCCGTCCGGAAGCCACCGTGCGGCCGCCCTCGCGGATGGCAAAACGCAGGGTCTTCTCCATGGCTACGGGATTGATCAGTTCCACCTCAATTGTCACATTGTCGCCGGGCATCACCATTTCCACCCCCTGGGGCAGCTTGATCACACCCGTCACATCCGTCGTCCGGAAGTAAAACTGGGGACGATAACCGTTGAAGAACGGCGTATGGCGTCCGCCTTCCTCCTTGCTGAGCACATAAGCCTCGGCCTTGAACTTGGTATGGGGCGTGATGGAACCGGGTTTCGCCAGCACCTGGCCGCGCTCCACCTCCTCTTTCTTCGTTCCTCGCAACAGCGCGCCAATATTGTCGCCGGCAATGCCTTCATCGAGCTCCTTGCGAAACATCTCGACGCCGGTCACCACGGTTTTCACAGTGGGCTTCAAGCCGACAATCTCAATTTCATCGCCAACCTTGACCCGTCCGCGTTCCACGCGCCCGGTCACCACCGTGCCGCGTCCTTCAATCGAGAAAACGTCTTCCACAGGCATCAGGTAGGGCTTGTCCACATCGCGGGTCGGTGTCGGAATGTAGCTGTCCACAGCCTCCATCAACTCAAAAATGCATTTGCAATCGGGACTGTCCGGATTATCCGCCGCAGCCAAAGCCTTGACTGCGCTGCCCTTGACGATGGGAACCTTGTCGCCGGGGAATTCGTATTTGGAAAGCAGATCGCGGACTTCCACTTCCACCAGTTCCAGCAACTCCTTGTCGTCCACCATATCGCACTTGTTCAGGAAAACCACCAAGGCCGGAACGCCCACCTGTCGGGCCAGCAGGATGTGCTCACGGGTCTGGGGCATCGGACCATCAGCCGCGCTGACCACAAGAATGGCGCCGTCCATCTGGGCCGCGCCGGTGATCATGTTCTTGATATAGTCGGCATGACCGGGGCAATCCACGTGCGCATAGTGGCGGTTTGCGGTCTGGTATTCAACATGGCAGGTGTTGATGGTGATGCCGCGCTCTTTCTCTTCGGGAGCGTTGTCGATCTGGTCATATGCCCTCGCTTCGGCGAAGCCTTTTTTGGCAAGAACGGTGGTGATTGCCGAAGTCAAAGTGGTTTTACCGTGGTCCACGTGTCCGATGGTTCCCACGTTCACGTGCGGTTTGCTGCGTACGAACTTATCTTTGCCAGCCATAGTGTTATTTTAGTTTAAGGGTTTCTCGCGAGATTCCCCCTGCCCCGCTTTCCAGCCGCGCGGCAGGTTTCCCACGTTCTTTATTGTTGATCATCAATCCATTCACTCCCGTTCATCCCTAACTCCGTCCATCCCGCTCGGAGAGGGATGGAGCCCACGACCAGGATTGAACTGGTGACCTCGTCCTTACCAAGGACGTGCTCTACCAACTGAGCTACGTGGGCGAATCCCTTCGTTCCACTTCCACCGAGCTTCCTGGCATCCCCCATTTTTACACCTCCTTCCCTCAGAGGCAAAAATGGCAAAAAACCCCTCCCCCGTTCTCGTCCCTGCTGCCAACGTCAAAACGGGAAAAAAGAGCCTTTCGACACGAAATGGGCGGGCAATCTATGCAAGAGACTTCAATTCGTCAACATCAATTTGAAAAAATCTTTCTTTTTTTTCAGCCCCCTCTTTTTTCTGCGTATCCCTTTCATTTTGAAAAGGTTTCGCAGCGCCCCGCCCCCCCTTCCCGGCATCCCCCGCCACATCTTGCAAAAAGGCCCCCTTGGATCGGGCTTTTGTTGCCAGCCGTCCTCAACACGGACGCCATGGCAATTCCCCCTGATTTTCCAATAAAGGAAAACCTGGCGCCTCGTCAAGCCACTGTCTCCCCAAGCAGACTGAATCCCAGGGACCGTTTGATCCGCATCCTCACCAACCGGGCGGTCAACGTCTCATCCCCCTCAAAAACCACAATTTTGTTCTGCCGGGTGCGTCCGGTCATCCGTTTGGGATTCAAACGGCTCCGGCCTTCCACCAAAACCTCCCTCTCCTTGCCCGCCTCGTCCTCCATCCTGCGTTTGATGACCTCATTGACCACTTCGAGCAATTCCTGATTGCGGCGGCGCTTCTCATCCACCGGCAGTTGCCCGGGCATGCCCGCCGCGGGAGTGCCCTTCCTCGGCGAATAACGGAACACAAACGCCTGGTCAAATTCCATTTCGCGCGCCAGGCTCACCGTGTCCTGAAACTCCGCCTCCGTCTCTCCGGGAAATCCCACGATCAAATCCGTGGTCACCGCCACCCCCGCGATCATCTCCCTCAACCGCTCCACCAGCCGCCTGTAGCGATCCGCCGTGTAGCCGCGCCTCATCAGCCGCAGAATGCGGTCCGAACCGGACTGGGCCGGCAGATGCACATGCTCGCAAACCTTGGGCAGCCGCCGCATCGCCTCGATCAAATCATCCCGAAACCCCAGCGGATGTGGCGAGGCAAACCGGATTCGCTCCACCCCCTCCACCTCATTCACCGCCTCCAGAAGCCGCACAAATGGAGTCTCGCCCGCCTTTTTCTCCGCAAACCGGTTTCCATAAAAATTCACCACCTGCCCCAACAACATCACTTCCTTCACTCCTGCTGCGGCCAGTTGGCGGACCTCATCCACGATTTCGTCAATCGAACGGCTCCGCTCCGCCCCCCTCACCGCCGGCACAATGCAAAAGGAACACCGCAGATTGCATCCCTGCATGATCGACACAAACGCCGAAGCCCTCGGCCCATTCAACACATGATCGCGAATCGCCCGCTCGCTCCCCTCCTCCATCCCGACATCCACCACTTTCAAACCGCCGCCATGACTCCGGATCCGTTCCACCTGTTCCGTCACACGATGAATCCTCTGCGTCCCAACCACCAAATCCACATCCGGCAGATTCTCCAGCAATCTTTCTCCGCGGCTCTGAGCCATGCAGCCCGCAATTCCAAGCGTCAGCCACGGCTTCTCCCGTTTCAACTCCCGCAACCGGTTCATGTTGCCCAAGGCCTTCTGCTCCGCCTGATCCCTCACACTGCAGGTGTTCAGCAAAATCACATCCGCCTCAGCCTCGTCCTCCGTCAACTCATACCCCAGATCCTGAAATTGCCGCGCCATCTGCTCGGAATCCCGGACGTTCATCTGGCAACCATATGTCCGAATGTAAACCTTGGGCATGAATATCTGATGTTTGAACTGCAAGCCTCCCCCGCGTCATCCTGCCCTTCCCCCAATCCACTGCTGATGCGGAATGGCGGAAGGAGACTGGCGGCGGCGCGCGAGGCAATGGGACAAAACCATTTCCATTTCTCCGTTTCGCGGATTCGCAATGACAAACAGGCGGCATGATTACAAGTATAAAATCACACCGCCCTCCCCCATGCGGACCTTCCGCTCATGGTTAGGATGCGTCAAAAAATAAAGTTTACAGGATGACGCAGGAATTTTGCCCGCCAACAAGGCGCAAGGAGGGAGCATATCCCCTGTGGATCTGTAAACGGCGCGCAAAAAAGTCGGCGAACAAAAGAGCCAGTCAGGTTGTAAAGGTTATTGATTGACACATCCTTAACCCGGATTTTCATCCAAATCCAAAACGATCCAAGGGAGACCCCTGCAAAAGCTCTCAAATTATCCGCTTGACAACATCAAAATTTCCAATGTGCTGGCTGAACTGAGGCACAGCTGACGGGCGCCTCTCGGTTGGGAAGGGCGTTTATGGACAAAAAAATCTTTCTGCTCCAACCAACATCCCACCCCGTGAACTCCCCGGATCAAATTGGGCCAGGAACTGGCCTCAACGGTCAGAAAGTCACCGGTAAATTCCTCGAACACTTCAGGTGCATGGCGGGCATTCATAGCAAGGGGTGTTTTGCACTTCACCCTACGCCACAAGCAGAATGCCGTAAATTGGCCAAAACCTGATTTAGGGGGTTAAAAAACCTGCCCATCAAATTTCATCAAAAAGCTGAAATTCAAATGAAAAGGACAACAGAGGCTCTTGCAAAAGGCGCCGGCAAGAACAGGAACAGCCAACGCCCATCCTCACGAATGCGGCTGATCCAACGAGGCCCGGACGCGGGCGGCGAGCTTTTCGATCCTAAATGGCTTGTGGAGCCACTCCCCCGCCTCCTCGCATTTTTCGAGCATCACAACAGCCCGGTCATACCCCGTCATATAACAGATGGGTATATTCGGACGGATCTGGCGGAAAGCCTTGGCCACCTCCAACCCATTCATCCCGTCGGGCAGCATGATATCCGCCAGAAGCAAATGAATGGCGGCCGGATCTTTTTTAAATTTTTCCAAGGCTTCCTCGCCGCTGGATGTCAAAACCACCGTGTAGCCCAACCGGCGCAAAAAATCATCGAGAACCCTTTGGATGGGTTGTTCATCCTCAACAATCAAAATCGTTTCACTGCCTCCTGGCAGGGAATCCATATCGGGCTGTGGCGCTTTCATCATAGGTCAAATGGAACAGGTTTTGCGCATTCATCGCCGCTTGATCAACCCATGACGAGAATCTTCGCACCCGAACCGGACGTCAGAATGATTTGAAATGAAGATTTTGGCAAGCGATAGTTTTTTCGGTCAACGTCACTTCGACGGCTCAAAAGGAGACCATCAGGCCGCAAACCACGGCGTTTTCATCTCATAATAAATGGTCTTAATCCCCAAATCCTTTCCTATCCATTCGGCAAACACGCGAATCCCCTCGGTTTCGCTGGCCTCGTGACTGGTCTCGATATAGGGAATCCCTGCTTCCGTGGCAAAACGCATGGCATAGGAATCGGTTTCGCCTCCGATGAAAACCCCCGCCCCTTCCTCCAGCAAATTCCTCAAATAACCGACATTCACAAACAAGCCCATTCCGCCCCAAGGCAATCCAACCCGTTCAACCGTCCGGTCAAATCCCGGCGGAACAGCCACACGCAAGCGGTCCATTTTCACCGCCTTCTTCACCCTTTCGATCAACGGTTCCAACCGGGTCGGGGGAATTTGATAAATCCTCACAAATTCCGGTTTCTTCACCACCGGGGCGCCCAGTTGCAACTGATCGGCAAAACAATCGAGAATGGTCATCTCATCCATGGAACCATGAATGCGCACCACCGTCAGGTCATGCTTTTTGAGAAGTTCCAATCTCCTGCGATTCACCGGCCATCCGGCCCATTCGCCCAACGCATGCGAGGTTTCCATCACGCCGCACGGAAAAAACGGGCTTTCATGAACGATCATGTGGGAACAACCGCCATCCGCCGCCGCCTGGATCGCGCCGGCATCCATCATCCAGCAACAAAACGCCTTTTTCACCTCCCGCTCCGCATCACCCCAGATGAATCCCTCGTCGGACCGCAGGGGATATCCGGTTTTGCCTTGGACATAATCGATCACAGCCTGGATTTTCATGCGCATATTAGGGATTTTTCCGGCCGCCGGATCAACTGCTGATTATTGAGGATTCACCAGGGAGCGCGCAAAAAAGGAAGTGTAATCCAGCCTGTCGCGGCGGGCCCACCATCATCGCGGCGCAAATTCCACGCGGAAGATGGCCCGTTCGAAAACGCCTCCCTTGCCATGCGTGAGGCCGCGGGTATCCCAGGAAAGACCGTGATCCGTGGTCAGGAGAAGCGGACGGGAATGGCGGCGGGCAAACGCAATCAGACCGGGAAGCTGCCGCCGAAGCAACTGCTCCGCGCGTCCAGCCTGTTCATCCAGCCGCGCCTCGCCGCGGTGGGCATCCCGATCCAAGGCGGCCAGATGAATCACCATCAAACGTTGAACAGAAGGCGCCGGCAAATCCTCGGCAATGCTGGCGGTCTCCAACCCGTCAAACCGGCAATAGGGAACTTCCCGCCGGGACAGTTCCTCGGCAGGATCGTTGTCAAGCGGAAGATCCAACAGGGCGTTCAAGGAATGAACCGTCGCCGCCGGAGCGTCCAAGCGCTGCCATTGGGTCTCGGGAACATCTTTGATCCGGATTTTGATCTCCAGCCAGATATCCGGCGAAAGGGCATCGAGAACAACCAACAGCCGGGGTTCAGCCAGGGGAACAGCGGAAACGGAGGGCAAGGCATGCATCCACATCTCGGCATCTTGTTCCAGGCGATCAAGAACCTTGCGGCAGGCTTCCTGGGTTTCGCGGGTGGCCCAGGCATCGTGGCAGATTCGCGCCAGCATGGGACGCACGGCCAAACGCTCCGGAAACGGCGCGGCCAGTGTGTCCTTCAACTCCGCCAAACCGGCCAAACGAGTTCGCAAAGCGGCGGCGTTTTCCGCCGGCCACAACCGGACCGTGACAGCCGGGGAAAACCTGCCAGGCGCTCCATCCATGAGTTGGCGCACCAGGATCTCCCACGCAACCTGAACAGCCCGGAGATGGCAGGGTTCGGTTTGCAGAAAAGACCACAGCCGGGAAGCCGGCCAGCCGGCCATGGCGGGACGCAAGGATTCCGATGGAAAGGATTCCTCCAGCGTCGAGGCAATCCCGGAAACCAATTGGGGATCCGAAGGGGAAGCGGCGGCGGCCGGAGAAACCAGTCCTTCATGAAGAAGCGGCCACCATTTTTCAGGCGCCACCCCGTCTCCCCGCGAAATGCCGCCGCCCCTGTCGAATTCGCCTTGAATGGCAAAAATGGTTCCATCCCCGGGATCGGCCAGCCATTCATTGACCAGGGTTCGTATCTTGTCGGCGGTCAGACGTCTGCCGGCCAACTTTCCGGTGAGACCGGCCAGCGGACGTTCGGCAAGCCGGGCTTTGTCATTCAAGGCGACTTTCAGTTCCTGCAAAGCCGGGCTGTCCAGAAGATCCAGCAGGGCGGCGGGTTTTATCGCCGTATCATTTCGCAGGGAATCGCCCAAACGGCGCAGGCGTTCGGAGGCCCGGGCATCCATGTCCCGGAGGGCATAGGAGCGGGCCGCGAGAGGTTCAAGAACCGCCGGCTGACGCAAAATTTCCACATAGGATTGAAGATGGCCCTCGACGGCGGCGGCAGCGTCGAACCTCCCGTCCTTCGGCGGTTTTTCGCCAATTTGAAAACCGCAGCCGCAAACCGGCGATCGAAGAAGCTCCTCCGCCAGATTGCGGTCGCAAACCGGCTTGGGCGCGGTCGTGGCGGCTTGCAAGAAGAGGTCAAGACCGGCTGGCCGGTCCAGGGAAGCAATGTCGGCAAGCGCCCGAAGAACATCAAGCGCCCGGCGGGCAGTTTTGTCAAAATGGGGTTTGGCGGCGGTTTGGTGGAAAACACCATGGCCATGACGGTAAAGATTGACATAAGCGTCCCGGAAAGCCGCGAATCCGGCAATGAAGGCGGCGCCCTCGTCCGGCAGAATCGTCTCCTGCGGATTCCGCAAAAGGGACAACAGATGATCCCGCTGTTCCGCCAGGCCGGAATCCAACTCCGCGGCGGTCTCAACCGCCCGGTGGCGCAGATAATGGTGAATAAAGATGAATTGTTCGCCGACGCGCAGGAAAAATTTGCGGTGCCGCTGCAGGAGATCAATATCCGCCGCCGTGAGACCGGCGCCACGCCAGGTTTGCAAAAAACGCTCCAGTCCTTCGCGGGCGGCAAAGGAAACCCTGACCGACTCGGCAATGCGTCCGGCGGCTTCAAGCCTGGCCTGAATGCTGGAGAGATCAAAAGCGGCAAAGGCGGAATATTCCGCGGCGCCATTCAAAGCCCGGTTCAGATCAAGAACCGTGGCGCGCAGATTTTGGGAAAACTTCAGCGCCGCCTGCCAGGCATCGCGTTGCTGTCGAAGGCCAAAACCGGCCCAACCCTGGGGCGGAGCGAGAAAGGGACAATCATGAATAAGCGTGTCGCGATCCGCCTGGCTGATGAGTTCCCCGGGAGCGATGGCGTCCGCCTTGTCGATGGAATCAAGACGGAGAAAATCCACGGGCAGGGTGCGCTGGCGGCTGAGCAGGGAAACCCACCCCCCGTGGGCCAGGGCCGCAAGCAAAAATGCGGCGGTATCGCGGGGCGCGCCATAGCAGCCGGTTTGCAATTCCCGCAGCAAACCGGCAAGCGGCGACGGCTTCGCGGCATTGAGAAGACTGAAAAAATAACGGAGAAAGGGATGGGTGGAGGGATCGGGAGAAACCGTATAGGAAGCCGCCTTCGTGCTCACCAACCCAAGGGGGGCGGCCAGCGCCTCAATGCTCTCCGCCACGCCGCGGGTCCGGGCGTCGCGCAGGGAAATGGCGCCGGGTATGACAAACTCATCAATCAGGCGCTGGTACAGGCGGGGCGACGGCGCCTGCAACCGCGGGGCGATCTCGCAAAATTTCGGAAACCGCTTTTCCAGCAAATGTTCCCCCGCCAGTTCGAGCAGACGGTCGAAACGCCGGAGCTGCCGCACCGCCTGTTCCGGCTGCGGAATATCATCCGCAAACCGTCCGGCGTAAAGAACATTGAGCGCCGTCTGGCGGGCAAGGGGTTCAAGCCGCCGGACCATTTCCGCGGCATGACTGATGAGCGGGGCGTCTGACGGATTCGCAGGACGCAATTCGGCGGCGACGGTTTTGGCCGCGAAATACTCCCTCAAAGGGACGGCCTCCGTTTCCCCCGGCGGTGGAATCAGCCACACAGCGGTGTGGGGCGCCGGGGAAGAGGCCTTTCCCATCCGCAGGACAAAGGCAAAATCAACCCGCCCCGCATGGCTGTCGTCCGCCATCTGTTGCGTCACGGCGTCATTGGTGTCATCGACAAAGGCAACCGCCGCGCTCCGGCTGCTCAACCGCCAGTGAACAACGCGTATTTGGGGCGCGCGAACAACCTCCGCTCCAGGCCACGAGGGGGATTCGGACAGTTCCAGCAAAACCTCCTTGAGCGCCCGGGTGTCGCCGGCAGGCAGTTCCCCGGCAATGCGGGCCACCCGGCGTTCGAGAATTTTGGCGTGATTTTCCTGGGTGACAATCGAATAGACCGCGTCAAGCGGCCCGCCTTCCACAGAGGCGGTTTTGGTCAAAAAACGGCTTTCCTTGACCAGAGGATCGAGGATGACCTCGGCCACATATTGGGCGTTAAGATCAGGATCCTGGGTGGCCAGCATGCAGGAGACCAACTCGGCCAACACCCTCACCGGTGGCGGTTTGGCGGCGGGATGAACCGCGTAAAGCGCCAGAATGCGCACCAGACGGCGGGCAGTCGTCTGATCGCTTTTCTCGGAAAGAATCTTGCCGATCACCTCGTCAAAATGCGGAATGACGCTTCGCGGATAAAGATGAAACGCGGAAAACCCGGCCAGCCGTTCCGCGAAATGCTCGTAAATGCTGTCGGGCGCAAGCAGTTCGGATGCGGGATGGTCAAGGATGCCCGGAATCGCGCGGGAGGCATCCCCGGCCACCCGGGCATGAACAAAATCAACAATCCCCCGGTGCTGGGAAAAGAGATCGCTCAAACCGTCCAACAACTTGAGCGTCAGCGGATGAACCGGATAGCTGGCGCGAAACTCGTCATAAGACCAGTCAAATGCCGGAAAATGTCGCCGCCGCGAGGCAAAAAGATCGTGCAATTTCTCCGCCGCCCCGGACCGCACCTTGACCAGCCGCCTGGCCAGCAAATCCCGGATGTGAACCGTGGAAAGCGGCAGCCGGACCGGATATCGATCCTTGATCTTGCGCAGTGTCGGCTGGGCAATGTCCCCCGTGCGCTCGACGCTCTCCTGAAGCGCCGCCAGGATCCATACCGGCGAATGGCTGCCCGCTTCGCCAAGAAATTGCAGCGTGCGCGCGTCTTCGTTAAGCTGGGCCGGGCCTGGTTTGGAACGGAGAAACTCCGAAAGCTCGTCCAGCAACAACACCAGACCGTTGAATCCCGCGTTTTTCACCTCGTCAAGAACGCGGCGGAAGGTTTCATGGCGATCCTCGACCAGGATTTCCGGCGCGGCCAGGCCCTGCTTTTTGAGAAAACGCAGGCAGGCGGCGCAGGACTCGCGCGGTTTGCGATGAAACCAATCGTCCAACTGATCCGGCAAAATTTGCTGTTCGCCGGCAAACTGGGCGGCCAGTGCGGGCTCGGCGAGAATTTGCTTGAAGGACTGCCAAAAAGCCCCGAGAGGGGTGAGAAAAACGTGATGCCGGTGACGGGCAAGGGATTCCTCGATGCCATTAACGATGATTCTCTCCAGCGGAGTGGAGGCGCGAAAATTCACCAGCGAAACGGCGGCGGTCAAAAAACGGCGTCCGGTCTGGCGCAGGCGCCGCAGTCCGGGATGTTGTGTCTCAAGACATCCGGCGGCGGGCGATCCCTCCAGCCATGCCGTGAGAGCGGCGAGGAAATGGGATTTGCCGGAGCCAAAATCGCCCTGCAAGAAATACCCCTGCCCGGTCTCCCGAGCAAAAGCCTCGGCCAGAACATCGAAATGGGCCGCCACCTGGGCCGTGAACACAAAACTGCGGCTGATGACATCCGGCGCGGCGCGGCCCTCCTCCAACCGGATGACGGTTTGAACGGGCGGCACTTCGATCAAGTCGCCGATTTTGAGATGCTCCGCCTGACTCATGATGGAATGGCATCCTGCGTCAAGGCATCCATCCACTCAATCCCAAATTCCGTCAACCTTGCCCTTCCAATTTTCGCTGCAGTTTGCGAATGCGGCCATGGAGTGAACGTTCATCGGGATGAATGGCGAGCAGTTCCCGATAGAAATTCACGGCCCGGGGAATCCCGCCAATCCTGCCGCAGGCGGCCTGGTAGGAACTGTGAATATACATATCCCTGGGATCGATTCGCAACAATTCCTCCATGATCGGAATGGCCTCTTTTTCCCGCATGTTCCTGGCCATCAAAAAAGCCTCCTTTCGTTTGAGCCTGGGAGAAGCCGCCGAGCGTTCCAGCCGCGCATATTGGGATGCGGCCTCATCAACCTGTCCGCTGCGGGCGCAAAGGGAAGCGTGGATCTCGCCATAAACGGGCGGACGGGAGGGAATGCGGGCCAGTTTGCCATAGCGATCCCTCACAACCGCCAATCCCTCTTTTTCAATTTCCAAACGAACCAGTTCCCACAGGGCGGAAGGATGGTCGGGTTGAAGTTGCAGCCATTTCCGGCAAACCTCCAGAGCCTCGTCGTTGCGTCCCAAGGCGCCCAAGGCTTTGATCCGCCATGGAGCGGCTTCCATTTCAGGCAACCCCCACTCCGCAAGCCGGACAAGAATATTGGACCACTCGTGCCCCGTGGCAAAACATTCCAAAAGCCCCTTTCGGGCCCGCGGGGCGGTTTTTTCGAAGCGGGCCGCTTCCTCGTAACCGGCAATGGCCTCGGTGGTCTTGCCCAATTCCCGCAAAGCGTCGGCCCGGCACACCATGGCATAGGCGTTGCGCGGGTCAAGCGCCAGGGCTTGTTCGGAAAGCCGGATGGCCTTTTCCGGACATCCCATCCTCATCCGCGCCAAGGCCTGTTGGTTGAGCCAAAAAACGTCGTTCCCGCCCCGCCGCATGCATTCCTCCTCGGCCAGGGCCAGGGCTCCGCGAAATTCCCCGCGCCGCAAAAGATCGCGAAATCGACCGTAGTTTTCAGCGCTCATCTTTGAATTTCCACAGCCCGCAGTCTAAACAACCTGGCCAATCACCTGTTCAGTGAGTTGGATCAACCCGGGAAGCTGGGGCGGAGTCTGCGCCAGCGCATGGCGAAGGGGATCCAACCGCTCAGTCCAAATCCACGCATGCGAGGATTTGAAAAGCTCGTCCAACTCCCTTGGCTCCGGAAGGGCGTGCCGCACCGCGAGAGCTTTGCCGGCAGCCAGCAACCCCTGCTGAACCGCGGCAAAACCTTCGTCCGGCAAATCGCCTTGCGCGAGCAGCCTGCCCATCTTGAGTTTTCGAGCGGCCACTTGCAGATGGACATCCATTTTCTGCCGCAATTCGGGCGGCATTTCCCCGGCGGACGCCGCAGGCGGCTGGTCGCGATTATACAGCGGCCGGGCGGCGCGGGTCGCGCCGGCAATCAATCCGCTTTTCTCAAGACGCATCAACGCCTGGTGGGTTTCCCAATCGATCACTTCCAAAAAAGTCGGCGCCGCGGGATCTGACTGGCCGGGGCCGAACAATTTGTCAAACGCCGGCTTGAGTTGTTCGCCCTTGGCCGCCGCCTCGCGATTGACCACCAGAAAGATCACCGAGTGGGGCGCGTTGTGAGGATAACGCTCCTCGCACAGCAACAAGGCGCCGCCCAGTTGTTCCCTCGCCTTTTCGCAAAAAGCCTGGGCACGGTCAACGGGCAGCGGCGTCCCCGGCGCCGGCGTGGGAGACGGCTGCAACGAGGCCGGAGACATCACCTGCTCAAGCCGCGAGAAGAATGAATCGCGTCCGCCGCCAAACTTGATTTCCTTGAGATCGCCCAACCGGTCAAGCACGCCGTCCGCCAGGGCTTTTTTGGAAGCCAGGGTGCCCAGCATTCGATGCTCGATGGTGTTCAGGCTCACCAGATTGATGACCGTGACCGGACGGGTCTGATGTTTGCGCCAGGCCCTGGCAATGCGCTGCTCCAACTTGGCGGGATTCCACGGCAAATCGCAATTCACCACGAAATTGGCCGCCTGCAAATTCAAGCCGGTGGCGCCCGCGTCGGTGCTCAGAAAAAGACGGCACTTGGGATCGCTTTTGAAAATCATGATTTCGCCCCGCCGGCGTTTCTGCGGAACCGAACCGGTATGCCAGGCATACCCAATCCCCATCTTTTGGGCCAATCCCCGGACCAGGTCGAGCATCCGCTCCCACTCGGAAAAGACAATCATCTTGGCGTCGGGATCGGCAAGGCATTCCTCGAATATCTTGCCCAACTCAAGGAGTTTGGGGCAGGTTTTATCGTCGTCCTCAAGAATGTAATTGGTGTCGCAAATCATCCGCATCATGGCCAGTTCAATCATGAGCCGGTCGAGTTCCTTCTTGGTCAGCGCGCGTTTCTTGCGGATATTGGCCAGTTGGGTCACCTTTTGGGCATGGGGAGCGTAGTTGTTCTCCTGCTGGGGCGACATCGGAACCATGAAGTTCTTGTCCGTGCGATCAGGAAGCTCGGTTTCCACATCCGCCTTGCGGCGGCGGAGCATGAACGGACGGATTTGATCGTGCAACCGGTCGAGATTTTTGAAGCCCTGGGCGTGGCCGCGTTCATCCAAATCGTAGTATTCCCGGTTGAAACGGAAAAGAGGCCCGAGCACGGCGGGATTGAGAAAACCCATGATGGAATGCAATTCGTCGATCCGGTTTTCAATGGGCGTGCCCGTGAGAACAAAGGCGTAACGGCTCTTGAGGCGTTTGATGGCCTGGGCTGTTTTCGTGGTCCAATTCTTGATCCGCTGGGCCTCGTCAAGGATGATCACATCGGGCTTGAGACGGGTGTTGACGTCAAGGGCGTCCTTCACCATTTGCTCGTAATTCACGATGGTGAAAAACGGGGCGTTTCCATAGGCGGCAAGACGGCGGTGATAGGAACCGAAAAGGATTTGATAAGGAAGACGGGTGAACTGTTGGATTTGAGCCTCCCATTCCGTCTTGAGCGAGGCCGGCGTGACGATCAACGCGTGTTTTGCCTTGCCCAACCGGGAAAGAAGCGCGCAGGCGGCAATGGCCTGAATGGTTTTGCCCAACCCCATTTCATCGGCCAGCAGGGCGCGTTCGGTGAAAGCCAGATGCAACATGCCCTCGCGCTGATAGGGATAAAGGGGAACCACGGTTTCATGGGCCGGCCATTCGCCCGCATGCACCCGGCTCTCATACTCCTTGCGCAGGCGTTTGGTTTCCTCAACACGGAGCCGGTTCTCCAGCCATGGAGCGATTTCCTGGGAAACGCGAACCGACGGCATCCTGAGTTTTCCGAACATGGCCAAAAGTTCGCCGGGAGAACGATCCGCCTTGAGCAACCCCGAGTCGTCAAACCATTCCCGAATGCCGGGAGGCAGACGATGGGGATTGCGCTCCAGACGCAGGGCGCCGGCATGACGGTCCAAAACCAAATCCGTCCGGGGCGACCCATTCTCCGCCCGCCGCAAATCGCGCGAATGACGGCGTTCAAGCCAGTAAAGAACCGCTTCGACATGCTTGCAGGTGCCCAGTCCGTTGCTGGTGAAATCCACGCAATCGCAGGCAAAGAGACGATTGGCGACATCGCGAATCTCCACCGAATAAGTCAGGCCGCTGGGAGAACGGACTTGAAACGTCGAGAAAACCGGATATCGGGGATCGGTGTTGGATATCCTCAACGCCTCGGTTTGCGCTCGAAAACGACGTTTATTGATCTCCTCCTCGTCCGTGGTTTTCCAATTGTGCGCCGCCGGCAATTTCAATTCGGCTTCCTTTGAACGGCCATTCTTTTTCATCGCGCCATCGTCATCCAATTGGGATGCCAGTCAATCCAAATCTGCATTGCCCCCTTGCAAAGCAGGATGCCTGCCCGATTGACACCAAAAATGCCCCTCCTGCTTTTAACTCTTGAGTTGACAGCACCTTCAAATGAGGTCAACTTGAGTTAACCTCCAGAGACTTCAAAATCAAAATGTCATGAATGCCATCATTAATGCAAAACAACTCCGAAACTCACTGCCCAAGCTGGTGGATCAAGTGCGCAAGGGAGCGCGTTTCACGGTGATTTATCGCAGTCATCCCGCATTTCAGATTGTGCCGGTCGACAGTTCCAGCGCCCCCCTCACCTTGCTTGAAAGCGACTCCCTTTATCACGCCCAACCGGTGGGACGTTCCTCTGACGGAGCTTCCGCAAGCGATCACGACGCCACGCTTTATCCAAAATGAACGGTCTCTTCGTGGATACAGCCGGCTGGATGGCCTGCGCGGATGAGGACGATCCGTCGCACAAACAAATGATGGCATCCCGGGACGCATGGCTGGAGGACGGCGGACTATTGGTGACAACCGATTATGTGGCGGATGAGACCTTGACGCTTCTTCGCGTACGATTGGGGCTTGCGGCCGCAAAAAACTGGTGGCGTCAGGTGGAAAACAGCATGCGATTGCGATGGGAATTGATCACTGTGGAACGGTCCATCAAGGCTCGGGATATGTTTTTCCAGTATGACGACCATGACTTCTCCTTCACCGATTGCGCCAGCTTTGTGGTGATGCGTGAATTGCGACTCAAGCGGGCCCTGACCACCGACCGCCATTTCATTCACGCCGGTTTTCAGATTCATTGAGTGAAAGCAGGGCCTGATGGCCGATCTGCTGACCGGCCGGGTGCGGGTATCGGTCAACTGATTTCATTTTTCAATCTAATTTCACCAGAAGATGAAAATAGCCTTTTCACTGAAATTGCCTCTTGTTTATTTTCATTAATCGGCGTATTTTCAGCACAGGATGAAATTGGTCAAAAAGCTGAAAGAAACGGATCTCGATTCCCAATTCGAGGCTTTGCTGCGCGGGCTGGCGGCGCGCGCGCCGTTTTTGAAGCTCGAATCATTGACCCGCAACGCGCGGCTCGGGCAGTCCGGTCAGCATCGCGCGGATTGGCTCGCGCGCGTTCGGGCCGGTTCCCGACGCTACGCCTTGGTGGCCGAAAGCAAGCGGCTGGGCCAGCCGCGCGAGGTCAGGGCGGCGGTTCTGCAACTGGAGCTTTGCCTGGCCGATTTGCCTAAACCGCGCTACGGCCTCCTGCTGGCGCCGTTCATTTCAGAGGAATCGGCGCGCATCTGCGCGGAAGCGGGCATCGGTTATGCGGATCTGGCCGGAAACGCCCGGCTGTCGTTCGACCAGGTGTTCATCGAAACCCGATCCGCGGGCAATCCGTTCTACGAAAAACGGGAATCGCATTCGCTGTTCGCGCCGCGGGCAACCCGGGTGGTGCGGACGTTGTTGCAAGGCCCCTTGCGTCCATGGAAGGTGACGGCGCTGGCGGAATCCGCCCGGGTCAGTCTCGGCTGGGTGAGCGCGGTCCGGCAGCAACTGCTGGCCAGGGAATGGGCCCGGGAGGAAACGGACGGCCTGCGCATAACCAAGCCGGACGCCGTGCTGGACGCCTGGGCCCGCGTTGACGACTGGTCAAAGCGAACCCAGACACGCGAATACTCGGTTTTGGAGAACGATCCGGTACGCCTGGCGGAGCAACTCCAAAACGCGTTAAAAACGGACCCTCCTGTTTTCACGCAATGGTTGGCGGGATGGCTGCGGCGTCCTTACACAAACCCGGTGGTGGTGACAGCGTATGTAAAGACCTTCCCGTCCAATTCCGACATCGAAAAAGCCCTGCTGGCGCGACAAGTCGACAGCGGCGGCGCTTTGCGGCTGGTAATGCCAAAAGATGACGGGGCGCTTTATCCGTCACAGACCGTGCGGGGATTTCCTCTGGTTTCCGATGTGCAGATCTACCTGGATCTGTTGCGCGCCGGTCTGCGTGGCGACGAGCAAGCCTCCGAACTGAGAAATTCGCCGGATTTTTCGGGAGGCTGGAAATGAGCAAATTCGGAAAATTCGACGATTATCCGGCGTCGAGTTTGCGCGGGAGTTTCCGCGAATGGCTGCTGCCGAAGATCTTCCGCAAAGCCGTCCTCAAACTGAACCCGTGGCTGACCAGCCGCCAGCTCGACGATTTGCGCGACCAGCTTTTGCGGCATCCCGGACGCACCTTGCTGGAGGCCAACGAGGCGGTGCAGGCCCTCCTTTTCAAAGCCCAGGTGGACGTGAATGAACTCACCAGGGAATCCGATCCGGTGGTCCGGTTGATCGACTTTGCCCATCCAAAGCGCAATGTCTTTCACGCCATCAATCAGTTCCGCGTCAATACGCCGGGCTGCGTGAAAAGCTTCATCGCGCCGGACATCGTCCTCTTCGTGAACGGCATCCCTCTGGTGGTGGTGGAGGCGAAGATCGGCGGTCCCAACGCCGCCAATCCGCTGCATGCCGCCTACGAGCAACTTCTTCGGTATCGAAACGGGCGCACCGAAACCAGCGCCGCGGGATTGCGCGAAGGCGAGTTGCGCCAGTCAATCGCGCCGTTCTTGATCGCGCACTGGCCATGAATCTGCGCGACTACGAAGACGCGGTGCTTGCCGCAGCCGGCGAACTGGTCGGGGTCGAGGCCGTGGTGACAAGAAACTCGAAGGACTTTTCCAAATGCCCCTTGAGGGTGTTCCAACCGGATGAATTCCTGGCCGCCCTGAAAGGTTGAACAGCCCGCTTGGTTATCTTTCGCAATTCGTGTGTTTCAGCGCAGTCAACCCGCATTTCAGATTGTAACATCGACAGCCCCCCTCACTTTGCTTGCATTTGAGATGAATAATAGCCACACCCCCGCCTGCCATCACAGGACGCTGGAAGAGTCATGCCTCAAGGCGGCGGAACAGTTCCCCGTCCTCCTGTTGACCGGGCCCCGCCAAGTTGGAAAAGGAAAAACCCTGCCCATTGGCTGGCTTTGAAATTTTGCCATGGTTCAATCCAGCCGTCTCACCGGCTGCAGCGCGAACAGCGTCCGCCACCGCATTGACGACGGCAATTCGATATTCCTGTTTGGCGTCAAATTGGATCTTCATTTTTTTGCATGGGCTGCGTTGTTGAAGTATAAGCTTGATCCGGACGATTGGGCGCATCGGGAAAACGGAGTCGCAGAAGCCCTTCCCTTACCATTGGCGTCAAAAATCGGTTTCGGATGGCTTGTGGATTGCGTTCCAAAAGACGGGCGATTTGTTCCAAAGTCAACATCCTTCCTTGACACAATCGAACCAATACCTTGCGAGTCTGTTCCTGGCTGATCTTGCCTTTTCCAGCTACCTCACGAGCAATTTGCTTAAGGGCTTCATCTTCCTTTGATGTCAAGGATGTTATTATCTTGGAACTATCAGCCAAACGTGAGGAGTCCCCATCCAAATGTGAGGAGTCCCCATCCAAATGTGAGGAGTCCTCTGGCGCCTGTCCAACCATGTCTCCCCTGTCAAACAAAGGCATGGGTTTCAGTGCTTGCGAAGGCAAACGATAGCGTGTCCATCGGCGCTTTTGATCGGAGACCAGAAGCCCACGATCACAAAGTCCCTGAAGCATCCTGGAGATGTCCACCGGGTGGTTGGATAAAAGTTCCTGCAGGCGAACATTGGAAACATCCCCTTCCAACAAAGCGGTTGCCATGGCTTGGACTTCCTCCTTGGACACTCCCTTGAACGACTCCCCAAAATAAGCCCTTAATTTTTCCAAAGCCTCTTCCGGAATCAGGCTGATCATGGGGAGTTTCAAGCGGACTCGTTCCGGTTGAAGTTGCTGGGCAATCAAAGGAGCCCGCCAATGCTGGCTTCTCCATCCCTGGCGAATTTTGTCCACGCCGGATCCCGCCCTTTCGCCGCCCCCGACCATGAGAAACATCTGTTGCAAAGCTTTATTTCGGCATTCGCTAACGCCTCCCCGGCGAAATTGTTCGAGCGAAACCAGCAGAGTTCCGGGATTTTCCATGACAAATTGATCCGGAAGTCGTTCCACCACCACCCCGCCCGGCGCGCTGTAATCGGCATGGATGAGCGCATTGACAAAGGCTTCACGCAAGGCTTCGTGAACAGAGGTTTCATCACGCCGCATGGCGCCTTCGAGATGAAACGGCACAGGAAGGCCGGATGACAATTTCGGCCAGACCCGCTGGTAGAATTGGAACAGGTTGGATTCCCATGTGCCATCCGGATAAATCCGGTCAGTCCATCGATTGGACGGATCAAGCCGTTCCCGGTAATCCACAAAAAAATTGGGGGCGGCCTCGGGATCGCGAATGGCCTGATCTTTTCCAAACATGAGAAGTCCCGCCAGGGTCAATCCCTCTTTGCCGGTGCCCCGGTCATGACGCTAGGCTCCCAGCTTCTCCAACAGATCGCGATTCTCCAAGGCAAGCCAGGGATGATCGCCCTTGGCAGCCCGAAACCGCTGGCGATATTGGGTCAAGCTTGCGGAGTCAAGATCTTCAAGCGAGAAATGCTCCAGCACACGATGATCCGGCGCCAGGGGATCGGCATCCGCCAACATCCGTCGCACTTCATCATCGGCACAACGGTAATCCCCTTCATGCTGGCGGCGATAGGTGTTTCCCAACGGCGTGGGGCCAAGATAAACGGGACGTTGAGTGCGGCTGGCCCTGGGGATCCGGAGAACGATCAATTGCGCTTCGCCAAGGGGAATCACCCCCACATCCTCGTTGCGCAGAAGATTGACGCTGACCTTGCCGCGGTTGTTAAGGTTATCCCACAATTCCTTGCGCACCTTGGCCGCTTCGGGCGCCGTCAGGCCGTCCAATCGCACCTTTTCATCCCGTTCGACAGCGCCCAACACAACCACCCCGCCTTCCGTGTTGGCCATGGCGCTGTAGGTTTCCCAAAGACTGCGTGGCAAACCGCCTTTGGCCGATTTGAATTCCCAATCGGCGGACTCGCCGACCTGGGCAGCATTCAA
The DNA here is from genome assembly GCA_028687435.1 of Verrucomicrobiia bacterium. Classification (GTDB taxonomy): domain Bacteria; phylum Verrucomicrobiota; class Verrucomicrobiia; order JABWAM01; family JABWAM01; genus JAQUAF01. The sequence goes on from JAQUAF010000026.1 coordinate 38,943, forward strand.
TACTTCCTGAAGATTGGGCAGGGACATGAAAAAAAGTTAAACAGTTTTGAAATTCAACTTGGCCGGATTCATCTCAAAGAATTTTCCGCCGATCACCCCTCTCATCCCGCAGGCGCCGCCCGGTCCGCCATTCGCCGCGGATAGCCCAGCCGGACCTTGAACATCGATCCCTCGGCGCTGATCATGACGGCGGTGCCAGCGTAATTTTCCGCGGAAAATTCCTGACGGAACGGGCCGCTGCCAAAATCGATCGGCGGGAGCGGGAAACGGGCCACATTGGTCACAATCAACCCGCGCTGCGGATCCACCAGAGCCGCCCGGTTCATGGCATCGAGGCCCTTCCCGCGGCGCAGATCGTCAATGGCGGCATTGAAACTCAGCAGCGTGGATTCGTCGCAAGCGCGCACCGCGTCGGTGATCTGCGCCGCCAGGCTGGCCAGCGAATCGTTCAACACCCGCTCGCGTTCGCGCCGGACAATGGCCGGGGTGGCCGCGTTGCCGAAATAGGCATGGGTCAGCTTCCCGCTGTTGCGGCGGAAATTCACCGGACAGGCCAGGGTCAGTTCCCCGGCATCCGCCGGAAGGGTCTGCGCGTACAGCTTCCAAAGCTTGGCGGTCACTACGCTGTTTTCCGTCAGCTTGGCGGCCTCATGCCCCTGCGCCCCGGCCCGCGCCTCGGCCATCAACGCGGCGGCGTCAAGAATCAGAGTTTCGATCTGATCGGTGGTGGGATCCGTGTCCGGCGCCAGCAGGGGAATCGTCCACTCCACCTCGCCGCCCAATCCCGCATCCCTCCTCTCCCGCTTTGCCCGATAATCCCGCACCAGTTCGCCCAAGACCCGCCTCGCATGTTCCGGAGGCAGAAACGCGGCCCCCCGGCAAATCGCCGCCCATGCGGACATGAAATAATAAAAACTGTAACCGTCCGCGATCGCATGCGACATGTTCACGCTCAACACGCTCCCCCGCGCCAGTTGGAAGAGCCGAAACCTGGCCAGTTTTTCGCCCGGCAAAGTGGGATCGAAATCCACATGGAACGGCGCCGTGGTTTCCGGATGGTCCGGTTGCGGCAGTTTCACCTCCGGCTCGCAAATGATCTCCTGAAAATCCGGTTCGTCGCGGCATTCGCTGATCAAATACTCGCGTTCGCCGCTGGGCGTCAGCTCCGAATTCACGGGATAAAACAATTCCCCGGCTTTTTGAAGCCCCTTGCGCAAATGCTCGTAATCAAGCGCTTCCTCGAAATAGTACAGCACCTGGATGGCCAGCCGCTGGCGTCCGACAAAAAGGTAATCCATGGGCGCCAGAGCCATGGAACGGCATTGTTTCAGTCCGCCGCCCGCCACCGCGTTTTCCACCGCCGTCGCCGCGACCGGCTCCGCCGGTTTTGCCGTTTCCCCGGCGGGTTCGGTCCGCTTCGCCTGCCGGGCATGGAAATACCGGGTCAACGCCTCGACCGTGGGATATTCGAAAACCAGCGTCTTGGACGTTTCGCCAAATTCCTTTTCCAAAATCCCGCCGAACTCCGCCGCCATGATGGAATCAAAACCGTATTTTTCCAGCGGTTCGCCGGTCTTGATCTGCGACGGCGGCATTTTGATCAGGACCGCCAGTTGCGCCACCAGAAAATCGCGGATGGCCTCATGGGTTCGATCCCCGGCCATCGCCGCCGCCGCCACCGGCTCCGCGGACGGATGCGCAATCCCCGGCTTCGGCGTCCCACCCAAAAGCAGCATTTGAATGCGCTCCCGATTTCCCACACATCCCCAAACCTGCGCCTCGCCGCTTCGCAAGGCGTTTTCAAAAATCTTCAATCCGTCCGTCCGCCCCAACGCCGCCACACCCAATCCCTGTTCGCTCCGCTTGCCGCCGTCGCCCGCCTGCATTCCCCCATCGCGCCAGAGCGGCCAGTTGATCGAAAGGGTGCGTCCTCCGTTTTTCCGGCTCAACGCCCGCCGCCGCGCAAAGGCGTCCAGACAGGCGTTGGCATAGGCATAATTCCCCTGCCCGGCATTCCCCAGCAAACCGGCCATGGACGAAAACAAGACAAAGAAATCCAGCGGCTCATCCCCAATGGCGTCATCCAACGCCTGCGCCCCCGTCAGTTTCGGTTGCAACACCGCGCTAAAATCATCCTCCTTCAACCGCCAGATCAACGCGTCGCGCAACACCCCGGCGGCATGGATCACTCCGTCAAGCCGTCCGAACCGTTCCCTGGCTTCCCCCACCGCCCGCCGCGCCCCCTCGGGGTCGCTCACATCCGCCCTGCAATAATGAATCTTTCCGCCAAAGGATTCCAACTGCCGCCGTTTTTCATCGCCCAATTCCGAACGCCCCGCCAACACCAGCCGCGCATCCCATTTTTCGAGCAAATACCCGGCAAAAATCATTCCCAATCCGCCCGCGCCGCCGGTCAGCAAATACACTCCGCCTTGTTTCAAGGGCAGCGGTTGCGCCAGCGCCCCGGGAGTGATCTCCTCCAGCGTCCGAGCCTCCCGTTTTCCCTCCCGGTAACGGACTTCAAAGGATTCATCCTCAAGCTCTCCCAGCCACTCCGCCGCGGTTGGCAAAGCGCCCTCAACTCCCACGGTTTTCACCCGCAACTGCGGTTGCTCGAAACGCAAACTTTTCGCATAACCCGCCGCCGCCTCGCAAACCGCCTCGCCCGCCGGATAGACAAAAAGTATCCGCCCGACCCCCTTGAATTTGCCCTTCAACCCCGCCCGCACCAGCCGGTGCAGAGAGAAAATCCCCCGCGCCAAAGCATCATCCAAGCCCGCGTCCGCCCTGGCCCACCGATGAATCACCCAATCAAACTTCACCTCGCCCAACAGCCGATGGTAATCCTCATCCTGATCCCGGCGCATCGCGACCGTCTGCCCGTCCGATTGCCATGCCTCGCCCGGCGTCACCCGAACCACCCGCACCCCGCTCCGCCGCAATTCATCCGCCAGATCCGAAGCTTCATCGAACAACAGGCAGGTCCCCGCCGCCGGCAAGCCGTCCGTTCTCACCGCCTGACTCTTCCACACCGGCCGGTAATAAAGGGTTTCGCCCTCCAATCTGCCAAATCGCCGCACGGTCAGCCCGCCCAACCGGGCCATCACCACGCCATTCTCATCCATCAATTTGATTTCGAACCGCCGCACCCCGCCCGTGTCCTCCTCAATCCGGCCATACGCCTGGCATTTCGACGGCAACACACCGCCACACCAAACCTCGCGCACGGCAAACGGCAACTCCAACCCGTCGTCATCCTTCCGGATCGCCGCCAGGCTTTGCAACGCGCCATCCAGCAACGCGGGATGCAACCGCCAGGCTTCCCCGCCCCAAACCGCCGGCGTTTCCATGCGGCACCACACCTCGCCCTGCCCCACGCCAATTTCCCCGATGACCCGATACCCTTCGCCATAAACCAAACCGCGTTCCGCGAATCCGGCGTAAAACTTTGACGGATCGATTTTCCTTCCGCACCGTTCCCGGATTCCGGCCGCATCCAGCGTTTCCTTTTCAAAGGTTTTGCCCGCTTCGCACCGTCCTTGCGACAGAAGCGTTCCGTCAGCCTGCCGCACTTCAAAAACCGCCCCGCCATGTTCCGCCGGACGCCAGTATTGCCTGACCTCCACCCCCTGGCTGCCCGCCTTCAACGGACGCACCCACGCCACTTCCCTCAACACGACCTCATCGGAACCCGTTGCCAGCCGCGCGCCGGCCAGCGCCATTTCGAGAATGGCCGCGCCCGGCATTATTTTCTCCCCTCCAACCTGATGATCCCGCAGCACGATTTCCTCGCCGGAAAAAGAACCGCTGAAACACACCCCTTTCAAATCCGATTCGTTCCGCTGCACCAACGGATGCAAACCTTCCGCCTTCGCCCCGCCGGCGGAATGCTTCACTGCCGGCACCCAATAACGATCCCGCGCAAACGGATAGGTCGGCAGGTTGACGCGGGTCATCCGTCCGCCCTGATACATGGTTTTCCAATCGATCTCCACGCCCGCCACCCACAACTGCGCCAGCTTGGCCAACTGCCGTCCCGCCAGCAAAGGCGCCGTCATCTGCCGGTCGTCCTGGATCTGCCGCAAAAGATGCACGGCGTTTTTGTTCGCGGCCACATTTCCCAGATGCAAACCAACGATGTCTTTCCCGCCCTGGAGAAAACCCCCCAGCTTTTCCGCCAGTTCAGCCTGGCTGGAAACAATCAACGCCAGACGTGCATCCATGGGCTGGCGGCCCGCCTGCAAGGTATAAGCCATTTGCCGCAAACTGATTTTTTCCACGGCCTCACCGATGCGTTCCGTCTCCAACTGTCCCTTCACAAAAGCCGCCAGGTTTTCCGCAACCTCCCTCAACCGAACCTCGTCCCGCGCCGAGAAAACAATCAAAGCCGGCTCCTCAACCTCCACCCTCTGCCCCTCTGTCCCCTGTCCCCTAAAACCTTGAACCTTCCCCCCAACCTCTTCCCGATACTCCTCCAACACCACATGCGCGTTGGCGCCTCCGAAACCAAAGGAACTCACCCCTGCCCGCCGGGGCAACGGCCGGCCTTGCGCGTCGCGCAACGGTTCCCACGGTTCCGCATGCTGCGGAAAATAAAACGGCGTGTCCGCCACCTGGATGTACGGATTCAATTTGCGCAAATGCGCGTTCCCCGGGATCCGCCGATGCCGCATGGCCAGCAGCGCCTTGATCACGCCCGCGATCCCCGCCGCTGTCTCCAGATGGCCGATGTTCGTTTTCACCGATCCCACGGCGCATCGCGGCTGCGGAATCCCGCCGGTGTTTTTCCCAAAAGCTTTTTTCAACCCATTGACCTCGATCGGATCGCCCAGCGAAGTGCCAGTCCCATGCGCCTCGATGCAACCGACACTCCAGGGGGAAACCCCCGCCCTCGCGAAGGCTTCCCGCAAGAGCTGCGCCTGCGCATTGGGATTGGGAACCGTCAGGGATTGCACATGACCGCCATGGTTTTCCGCGCTGCCCAAAATCACCCCGTGAATGGGATCGCCATCCCGTTTCGCCCGGCTCAGGGGTTTCAACACGATCACGCCAATCCCCTCGCCGCGCACATAACCGTTGGCCCGCTCGTCGAACGTCTTGCAACGCCCGTCCGGACTCAACATGCCGGCCTTGTTGAAAGCCATGAACACCGCCGGATTCAGCAGCACATTGACGCCGCTGACGATCGCCATATCCGAACTGCCGGACTCCATGGATTCCACCGCCCGATGGATCGCCACCAGGGAACTGGAGCAGGCCGTGTCAATGGCTTCGCTCGGCCCTCGCAAATCGAAGAAGTACGACACCCGGTTGGCCAGCACCGAATGCGCATTGCCCGTGGAACTGTAGGCCTCCACCGGGATGCCGTTCATGGCCAGCAGGTTCGCGTAATCATTCGCCGCCACCCCCACAAACAGGCCGGTGCGCGTTCCCGCCAGATCCGTCTTCCGATAACCGGCGTCCTCCATCGCCTTCCACACCATCTGGAGAAGCATGCGCTGCTGCGGATCCATCAATTCGGCTTCGCGCGGCGAGATGTCGAAGAAAAGAGGATCGAATTGATCCACCCCCTCCACGAACCCGCCCCACGGAATCTCCCGCAACGCCTCGGCAGGCAGGGCGCCCCGAGGAAAAACCCACCGTTCCGATGGCGCCCGGGTGATGAGATCCTTCCCCTCCTCCAAATTTTGCCAGAATTTATCCAGGTCCGGCGATCCAGGGAAAGCCCCGCTCATTCCGATGACCGCCACCGGCTCCCGTCCTGGCCGCACATGGGCCTCCGATGAAATTTCCCCGTCCGAAAACACCGGCGCCTCAACCGCCTCTTCCCCGGCTGAAACATCCCGCGCCGTTTCAACCGTTGGAGCAACAGCCTGGTAATATTTCCCCAACACCGCGTCGTGTTCCTTCCACAGAAAATCCGCAAACGACTTCAGCGTCTGGTGCTCGAACAGGATCGCCGGAGTCATCTCCAGTCCCCAAGCCTGGTTGATCTCATTGCACAACGAAGTGAACGTGATGGAATCGAACCCGTACTCGCTCAAATCAGATTCCTCATCCAGCACGGACAGGTCCAGCCGCAGCACTTTCGCCACCATCTGTTTCAAATCAGCCATCAACCGGACATCAGGCGCGCCCTCCCCATCCGCCTTGATTGCCGGTGACGCAACCACCTTGGCCGCGGCAACCGGCTCTTTGGACGCCCTTTCCGCCCTGGCCGGTTGATCCACGCGCCGGAAACTCACGTTTCGCAGACAGGCCAACACCCGCCCCTGCGCATCGGCCAGTTGCACCTCATAACGCCGTGCGCCTTTTTCATCCACCTTCACCCGGCAATATGCCAGGCATTGATCCGGCAGTTTTTTCCATTCCAGCACCTCACCCACCGCATAGGGAATCTCCACACCGTTCTGCCCGGCGCCCAACAGGGCCAGACTCTGCAACGCGCCATCAAGCAACGCGGGATGCAAACGATAATCCTCGCCCTTCCACACCGGCGGCACGCTCAACGAAATCCAAACTTCATCCTGTCCATAACCCAATTCCCGGATCACCCGGAACCCCTCGCCATATTTCAAGCCCCTCTCCGCAAACCCGTCGTACAACGCGGAAGCCGCCATTGTTTGCGAACACCTCGACCGAATCGCCGTCCAATCCAGATTCGCCGGCGCAACCGCCTCCGCCATCACTCCCTTGCCTTGAACCAAAACCTCTCCGTTCCGGTCGCACAACTCGAAACGCGCATTGCCACCGGTCTCCGGATAAAAACGCAACGCAATCTCCGTTCCCTCCGGCAAAGCCTTCACCGGCCGCGTCCAGACCACATTGCGCAACTGCGGTTTCGTGATTCCACCCGCCAGCCGCAAACCGGCCAGCGCCAGTTCCAGGGTCGCCGCTCCGGGCATGATCGCCTGACCGCCCACCTGATGATCCTTGAACACCGGCTCGTTTCCGCTGAACCGGCTCTTGAATACGATCTCCCTCAACGTGGACTCGTTCCGATGCGCCAGCGGATGCAACCGCGCCGCGCCGGTCGCAACCCCGGTTTTGCGGATTTCCGGCAACCAATACCGCTGCCGGGCAAAAGGATAGGTTGGCAAACTCACCCGCCGCGCGCCTTTGCCGCGATGAAACTCCCGCCAATCAATCTCGCTGCCGCCCACCCAACATTTGGCGATCTGCGCCAGATCGCCGGCCTTTACCGCCTCCATCGCGGCGGCATCCACGGTTTTGGCCTGTCCTTCCGCCACGATTTGCACCCGTTCCTTTTTCACCCTGCCGCTAAAAAACTCCTCCGGCAACGCAGTCTCGCGAGCCACCCGTTCCAGTTTCAGCAAAAGATCCTCGCGTGATGAAACCACAAACGCCAACCGTTCCTCAAAAGCCTCGCGTCCAACCTGCAAGGTAAACGCCATCCATTGCAGGGGAGTCTCCTCCGCCGGCGTCTCCATCAAAAATTGCCTCAAATTCCCCGCATAAACCTTGAGTTGTTCCCGCTGCCGCGCCGACAAAACAATCAAAGCCGGCTCCTCAACCTCCACCCTCTGCCCCTCTGTCCCCTGTCCCCTAAAACCTTGAACCTTCCCCCCAACCTCTTCCCGATACTCCTCCACCACCACATGCGCGTTGGCGCCACCCGCGCCAAAGGAACTGATCCCGGCCCGAAGCAAATCCGCCGCCCCCGCCTTCCGCAACGGCTGCCATTCCGCCAGTTCCCGCTGCACCCGGAAAGGCGTTCCCGCAAAGGTGATCTTGGGATTCAACTGTTCCGCATGCAGCGAAGGCGCCAGCTGGCGATGCTTCATCTGCAGCAAAACCTTGGTCAATCCCGCGATGCCGGCCGCCGCCTCCAGATGGCCGATGTTCGATTTCGCCGATCCCAGCGCGCACCAGGGTTCCGCGGAACCCGGCGCGCCGCCGGCGGCATCCGCAAAAGCCTTGACCAATCCCGCCACCTCGATGGGATCTCCTAGGGAAGTGCCGGTGCCGTGGGCTTCGATATAGCCAAGCGTCCGCGGATCGATCCGCCCCTCGCGCAAAACGCGGGCAATCAACTCCGCCTGGGCAACCGGATTGGGCACCGTATAACCGTTGGTCCGGCCGCCATGATTGACCGCCGTCCCCTTGATCACTCCGTAAACATGGTCCCCGTCGGCCCGCGCCAGCGAAAGCGGTTTCAACAACACCGCGCCCACGCCTTCGCCCGGCACAAAACCATCCCCGCCCGCCCCAAAAGTGTTGCACCTTCCCTGGGTGGAAAGCATTTTCACCAAACACATCGCTACATACTTCGACGGATGCAGATACAGATTCACCCCGCCTGCCAAAGCCTGCTGGCATTCGCCGCGCCGGATCGCCTCGCAAGCCAGGTGAATCGCCGTCAGCGAGGAGGAACACGCGGTATCCACCGGAATGCTCGGGCCATTGAAGTTGAAGAGATAAGAAATCCTGTTCGCCAGCGACCACGGCAAAGAGGTGGGCAGCATGCGATCCCCGCCCTGGTCATGGCTCACCAACTGGTAGGAGTTGTTGGTCACCCCCACAAACACCCCCACGCTCGCCGCGTATTCCTTCCGCACCCGGCGCCGCAAATCCTTCCTCGTATATCCCGCGTCCTCCAACGTCATCCAGGTCGTCTCCAGGAACAAACGCTCCTGCGGATCCATCAGCTCCGCCTCCACGGGCGGAAGGCCGAAGAACAACGGATCGAATTGATCCACCTGGTCAAGGAACGCCCCCCACCGCGCGTACATCTTCCCCTCGATCGCCTTGGCGGGATCGGGATCGTAATATTCCTCGATGTCCCAGCGCTCCTTCGGGATTTCCGTCACGCAATCCCTGCCCGATTTGAGCGCTTCCCAAAAAGCCCTCACATCCCGCGCCTGCGGATAACGTCCCGACAAACCAATGATTGCGATATCCTCCGTCGAACGGGAAAACGGCGCCGCCGCGGATGAAACGCCCGCATTTTCTTGCACAACCTTGGACTTCTCCGGAAGCGCGGCCGGCTCAGCCGCAACACTCCGGGTTTCCATCTCTTTCCTGCCGGCGTCAGGAATTCCCCCTTGTCCGAAAAACCGCGCCAACTGCGATGGATAGGCGGCCAAAAGATGGTTCGCCAGCAATTGAATGGTCTGATGTTCGTACAACAGGGTCTTGGGCATCTCGCCCAAATCTTTCTCCAACTGAAGATTGAAATCGTTGACCACGATCGAATCCACGCCCAACTGCTCAAAGCGTTGTTCAATGTCAATGTCCGCCGCCGGCAACTGCGTTACTTTCGCCAGGGTTTGTTTGAGATAAGCCTCCACCCTCGGCAGGAAATCCGCTTCCGCCAATTTTACCGGCGCGCGCTTTTCCTCCCCCGTCATTTCCCGTCCAAAAAGGGTTTTCTCCAACAGACGGCGGATGCCCCACAGCGGCACAAACCCGGTTTCATTCCCTTGCAAAGCTTGTTCAAAAATCGGAACGCCCGCTTCCTTGGGCAACGCAAAGATCCCCAGTTTTTCCAATTGCGCCTGTTTGCTTCCTCCACCCATCTGCATGCCGCCCTCTTTCCACAGCGGCCAGTTGATGGAAACCGTTTTTCCTCGGCGTTCCCCCGCCCGGCGTTGAACCTCGCGAACCCGCGCAAAGGCATCCAGAAACGCGTTGGCCGAGGCGTAATCCGCCTGCCCCACATTGCCAAAAAATCCGGCAGCCGAGGAGAAAAGCACAAAGAAATCCAACGATTCCGCTTTTGTCGCCTCGTCCAACGCCAGCGCGCCCTGCGCCTTGGGCGTCATCACCGCCGAGAAATCAGCGGTGTTCTTGTTCAAAATCAGCGCATCCTTGATGACCCCGGCGGCATGGACCACCCCGTTCAACCCGCCAAAACGCTCCCGCGCCTGCCGCACGATTTTTTGCGCGTCTTCATGACGGCTGATATCCCCCTGCGCATAGAGGATTTCCGCACCCGATTTCTCAATCCCCTGGATGACGGCGCGCATTTCATCGTTCAAAGCGGAACGCCCCGTCAAAACCAGCCGCGCCTGATAATGAACCGCCAGATGCCCCGCAAAAATCCGCCCCAAGCCCCCCATCCCGCCGGTGATCAAATACACGCCGTTCTTCCGCAAAACACCGCCGGTTCCCGCCGCCATCTCAAACGGCTCAAAAATCCGGACTTCCCGTTTGCCTTGTTGCCGCCGGATTTCGCGTTCCATTTCCCCGGCAAACAATTCCGCCACCAGTTCCAAGCCCGCCGTCTCAGTCTGCAACATCCGCAATTGCAAACGCGGCTGTTCCTGCGCCAGCGTCCGCGCCAGGCCCGACACCGCGCTGAACGCCGGACTCTCTTTCACGGGATGACAGAACAACATCCGGACATCCTTCCGCACCCCCCGCTGCATCAGCGACCGGGCCAGACGAAAAGACGAATACAGCCCAACTTCCAAAGCATGTCCCGGATCGCGCGGAGTGCAGGCCCAACGGTGAATCACCAAGTCCGGGCAGCCTGTCTCAACCAAACGCCGGTAGTCGTCATCGAAACTTGGATTGAGCCAGATGGTTTTTCCCTCTTGTCCAAAATTTTCGGCGGGAAAAATCCGCGTCACCGACAACGCGGGGAATTTTCTTTCGATCTCCCTCCGCAAATTCTCTTCCGCATCGAACAACCACAACACCCCGCGAGCCTGTTCCGCGGGCAACGCAACCTCCGCGCTCTTTTTCCACACAGGCCGCAACAACAAAGCCGAAGGTTTTTCATCCAAGGCGTCGCCGGATGGCGCCTTCAAAACCAACGCCGGTTGCGCCGCAGCCACGGGCGCGGACGGGGCGAAATTCGGATTATCCGGCGCCCAGTAACGTTCTCCCGCAAAAGGATAAGTGGGCAGCGACATCCGGCAAACCCCGCCCTCCCGATAAAACACCTCCCAATCCACCTGCCCCCCCTCCACCCACGCCTGGGCAAGCCGGTCCCATTTGCGCCGGCTTTTTTCCGCGCCAAGAAAAGCTTTGCCTTCCCCGCCCTCCAACCATGGCATCGCCTCGGCCCTGGCGGGTTGGACCGTCCCCCGCCACAAACCCGGCCCGGCCTCCCCATTCACAAACTGACGCAAACGCGCCATCGCCTCCGTGCCACTATTCGCCACAAAAGCCAGGCGCTCCTCAAGCGGCTCCCTCCCCGCCTGCAAGGTAAAAGCCATGTCAGCCAGAAAATGCGCCGGGAACCCCAGGGATTCCCTTTGTCTCAAAAACTCCAGCAATTGCCTGGCGCGCGCCATCAGGCGGTCCGGTTTCCTGGCGGAAAGCACAAACAAAAAAGGCCCTTCGATTTTCCCTTCCCGCCGCGCCTCCCCCATGAATTCCTCGACAATCAAATGCGCGTTGGCGCCTCCGGCGCCAAAAGAACTGATCCCCGCCCGCCGCGGCTGCCGCCGCTCCACCCCATCCTTCCTCAATTTGATGGCAGGCCAGTCTCTGAGGGTCCGGGCCACCTCGAATGGCGTCTCGTCAAATCGAATGTTCGGATTGAGTTTTTCCGAATGCAGCGAGGGAACGATCTGACCGTGCCGCAACTGGAGCAAAACCTTGGTCACCGCCGCAATGCCGGCCGCGGATTCCAAATGCCCGATGTTCGACTTCACAGAACCCACCATGCAACTCTGGCGCTCGGGCGCCCCGGTTCCCGGCGCCTGTTGGAAAGCCTTGGTCAACGACGCGATCTCGATCGGGTCGCCCAACGACGTGCCCGTTCCATGCGCTTCGATATATTGAATGGACCGCGGCTCAACCCCCGTCTCCGCCAAAGCCGTCCGGATCAACTCCGCCTGCGCCTTGGGATTGGGCACCGTGTAACCATTGGTCTTGCCGCCATGATTCACCGCGCTGCCCTTGATGACGGCGTAAATGTGATCCCCGTCCGCCAGGGCGCGCGACAGCGTCTTCAACAAAACCGCGCCCACGCCCTCGCCCGGCACATAACCGTCGCCGCCTTCCCCGAAACTGTGGCATCGCCCGTCGCTGGAGGCAAAACCGCCCGGCGCAAGAAGGATGTCCTTGTGCGGATGCAGGGTGGTGTTGACCCCGCCCGCGACCGCCGCCTCGCTCTCCCCGCGCCGCAGACTCGCGCAGGCCAGATGAATCGCCGTCAGCGAGGAGGAACACATCGTGTCCAGGGCCAGGCTCGGACCATGCCAGTTGAAAAAGTACGACACCCGGTTGGCAATCGACGCGTAGGACGAACTCAGCGGAAAAACCTTTCCCTGCCGCACATCGCCCGCGCCATACAACTGATACTCCCCATACATCACCCCCACGAACACGCCCACCTTGCGGTTCGCAAGCGCGGAACGGCTGTAACCGGCGTCCTCCACCGTCCGCCACACAGTCTCCAAAAACAACCGCTCCTGCGGATCCAACGCCACCGCCTCGCGCGGCATGACGCTGAAAAACTGCGCGTCAAACCGGTCCACATCCTTCAGGAATCCGCCCCATTTGTTGCGGGTCTTTCCCGGCCGGCCCGGCGCCGGATCGTAGAACAGACGGTAATCCCAGCGCTCCGGCGGAATTTTCGTGATGCAATCCCGTCCGTTGCGCAGGTTGTCCCAGAATTGATCCGGATCGTCCGCCATCGGATAACGGCCGAAAAGCCCCACAATCGCAATCTCTTCCTCCCCGCCCGCGGGAACAGGACGGGCATCCCGCACCTTGTCCGCCGGAGATTTCATGACCGGCCAATCCTCCGCCGCGCCGGTTTCCGCGGTCGAAACGCCAGTCGTTTTTTTCAGCGTTTCCCCCAGTAAAGCATCCACCTTCCCCGAATGGTGGGTCAGGAAATAATCCGCCAGTTCCGCCAGGGTCTGGTGTTCGAAAAGCAGCGTCTTCGGCAATTCGCCAAACGTTTCCTCCAATCGCTGGGTGAATTCCATCACCATGATGGAATCGATGCCGTATTTCTCCAGCGCGTCCTTTGGCCGGATCCGCGACACGGGAAGCTTCACCAGCTTCGCAAACTGTTCCGCCAGATATCCCAGAAAAACATCCCTCCGATCCCCCGTTGTTTCCGCCGCAGCCGGCTGGACCGGCAAAGAATCCCCCCCGGCATCCTCCCGCGCGGACTTCCCCGATTCGGACGGCAAGGCGCGCATGACCATTCCATCCAACCGGACAACCGCGCGTCCGGATTCATCCATCAAAACCACCTCGTAACGCCGCAACCCCTGCCGCGTCTTCTCGCGCCGGACATGGGCGTAACAACGCGCGGGCAACGGACTGAACACAACCTCCGCCACGGCAAAGGGCACCGGCAATCCCCCGCCCCCTCCCAGCACCGCGGTGGTCTGCAACGCGCCATCCATCAAAACCGGATGCAATGTGAAAGCATTCGCCCCGCCGCCCAACGCCGCGGGCAATTCAAGCAGGGACAAGGCTTCATCCTCCGCAAACCACACCTGCCGGACCGCCCTGAATCTCTCCCCAAACCACAACCCCGCATCCGCGCAACGTTGATAAATCTCCCCGCCATCCGCCGTCTTCGCGCAACGCGCCTTGATCTCATCCGGATTGCATTGCAGGGACAATCCCCCTTGATTGCGCACCGCCTTGCCCTGGACATGTACCGTGCGGCCATGATCCGAAACCACCTCAAACCGAACCGCCTGCCCCTCCGGCGTCAGGCGTATCAAAACTTCCTTTTCCCCCTCCACCGTCAAAGGCCGCATCCAGGCCAGATTGCTCAACGCAAACGAATCCCCGCGCATGATCTGCCTGACCGCCGCCACCGCCATCTCCAAGTACGCCACCCCTGGCAGAATCTTTTTTCCTCCAATCTGATGATCCGCGAGAAAAAATTCCTCCCCATTAAAAACAACGGCGTACTGCGTCTGTCCGGAAGTCGAAACATCCCGCTGAACCAATGGATGCGGCGCAAACGGCCCGGAAATTTCCACCTGTTCCGCCGGAGATTCCACCGGCAACCAGTAACGTTCCTTCGCAAAAGGATAGGTGGGCAGCGAAATCCGCCGATGCGGCTCATTTCGATGCAGCCCCTCCCAATCCAACTCCCGCCCCTCCAAATACTGGTCCTTCAAGACCGCCAGCTTTTCCCGGTAAACTTTTTCGTCCTCCGTCACGGGCGGCGCGGCCGGCGTTTCCCCCCCGCCAACCCGCAGCATCCCGCGCAACTCATCCGTCGAACCCGCCACCGCCGCCCAACGCATCTCCAAATGCTCGCGGCCAAGGTTCAGGGTAAAACTGACATCCTCCAGGGATGCGTCCGGATGCGTCTCCAGCCAAGCCAGCAAATCCCGCTGACGCCTGCTCAACGCCTCCGAAGTCTTGGCCGAAAGCGTGATCAGCCAGGCCGGTTTGTTTTTGACACTCCCCCGCTGCTCCGCAGCAGGCGCCTCCTCAACCACCAGATGGCAATTGGTGCCGCTGAAACCAAACGAACTGATCGCCGCCCGGCGCGGGCGTCCGTCCGGCGCCGTCCATTCCCTCAACGCCGTGTTCACAAAAAACGGGCTGTTGGCAAAATCAATGTACGGATTGATCTTCCGCAGGTTCAACGAGGGCGCCAACCGGCGGTTTTGCAGGGAAAGCAGCACCTTGATCATCGAACACACACCCGATGCCGCCAAGGTATGTCCCAGGTTGGTTTTCACCGAACCAATGGCGCAAAACTGTCTGGCGGAAGTAAACTTCCGGAACGACTCGGTCAGCGCCTGGATTTCAATGGGATCGCCCAGTTTGGTTCCGGTGCCATGGGCCTCCACATATTGAAAACTTTCCGGGGAAAGACCAAACTTTTCATAAACCTCCAACTCCACCTGCGTCTGGGAAAGGCTGCTCGGCGCGGTGATCCCGTTGGTCCGCCCGTCCTGGTTGATGGCCGATCCCTTGATCACGCCATAAACATGATCCCCGTCCCTGAGCGCGGCCGCCAGAGGTTTCAACACCACCACGCCCGCCGCCTCGCCCGGCACAAATCCGTTGGCGCTCTCGTCGAACGTCTTGCACTGGCCGTCCGGCGAAAGCATGCCCATGTTGCTCAAAGCCAGATAACTTTTCCCGGCGGAAAACACCCTTACCCCGCCCGCCAGGGCAAGATCGCATTCCCCGGTCGCCAGGCTTTGCCAGGCCAGATGAATCGCCACCAGCGAGGAGGAACAGGCGGTATTGATGGCGATGCTGGGTCCCTTCAAATCAAGAAAATAGGAAATCCGCGCCGCCAGGATCGACTCCGCGTTGCCCTGGAACACCGGCGCGTTTTCGCGGCGGTCCTTCAACTCCATCAGGCTGTGCAGGTAATCCCCCGGCTCCACCCCGGCAAACACCCCGCACTTCCTCGCCACATGCGCCGACGGCCCGATGTACCCCGCATCCTCGAGCGCGTGATAACTTTCCTCGATGAAAAGCCGGTGCTGCGGATCGGTGATCTCAGCCTCGCGTCCGGAAATCTTGAAAAACAACGGATCGAACTTGTCGGCATCCTCCAGAAAACCGCCCCACTTGGCGTTGGTCTTGTTCGTCCGCCGACCCGCCGGATCGTAAAACCGGCTGTGATCCCAGCGGTCGGACGGCACCTCGACAATGCAATTCCGTCCCGCCGCCAGATTCCGCCAGAATTCCCCCACGTTCGCCGCGCCCGGAAAACGTCCCGACATGCCGATGATCGCCACGTCCGTTTTCAGAACAGCCGCCGACGCCGTCTCAATGGGCTGTCCGAAAGAAACAACCTTCGCCTCTTGAATGGGCGCCGCGCTCTTCACCTGGCATTTTTCAGCCAGATACGCCGCCAGTTTTTCCACGCAACCGTAATCGAACAGAACCGTCGGTTTCAGCTCCGTCCCAAACTGACGGTTCAACTCCTCGACAAACGCCACCCCCACGATCGAATCCACGCCGAACTCCGCAAACGGCGTTTTTCCGTCAATCTCAACCGGCGGAATCTCCAACACCCGGCCCAAAACAACCGTGAGCTGTTCACGAATGGATTCCTTTGAATCCGGCTGGTTTGAGGAACTCTTCTCAATATCCGCCACGACAGCATTTTTTTCTCCCGTCCTCGCCCCGGTCGTCAAAACCTGTCCGTCGCTTCGCGCCATGAACAAATCCCGCTTCAAGAGCGTTTTGTCCTGATATCCGTCGCTTTTGGCCTTGATCTTCAGAAATCCGGCCCCTGCCAGCGCTTCCTTCCACTTTTGGGCCATCCCGGCTTCCCCCTCCAGAATCAGCAATCCGTTTCCCTTGAGCATCCGCTTCAGATTGACAAGGCTTTCCATCCCGCCGGACAGCCACTCCTCCATCCCCGCCACCACCACCGCTTCGAACTCCCCCGCCATCCGCCCCTGCTGAAGCACATCACTCCCCATATCCAGCAGCACAACCTGCGCGCCCGGCAGCCGTGAGCCAAAAAATTCGATCCACCTCCGTGATTCATCCAGGGAAGCCACCGCCCGGACCAACCGCACCCGTTCCCTGTTCTCGTTCAATTCGCCCAGCAACCACCCCTCGACCGCCTCGTCCAGACCGCCCATCACCAAAACATCCACCGGCCCGGAGAAATTCCCCTGCCCCATCCGTTGCCGGATGAAAAGCAAAAGCGTTTCCGCCATTTTTCGATGTTCCGCTGCGTTCGGTGATTCCATAGGGTTGCCGCCTCTCATATTCCCCAAAATCTCCACCCGATACAATCACGCTTTTTTGCCTTTTTAAAAGCGCATCACATCCATCCCAAATTGTGCACGCACTGCGTGCACAATCTCAGGAGGTGTTACCGCGAAGTTCTCTTGCCTTAGAAGCTGAATATGGCTTGTTCGATCTGATTCGGCGTGGGGTTGAGAGCATTCCGAACGGCAGATGGCACAGAAGTTTTGTGTCAGGACAAGACCTATCCCTTAACAGGAAAGACAGTGACAACAGCAAAATCCCTGTTGACCTTTTTCCCATGCGGTCAGAAAACGCTATTGCGAGACAAACGGTTGTCCGGAAGGTTTATCACGTTCCACGTGGCCACCCCTCCATGGTTTGAAATCTTCCACCATGGTCAGAAGAACCCCGCACCCCAATGGTTTATCTTGATTGATCGGACAAATACATGTGAAATTGAAGGCATCGCACGCATCAATGAAAACGACCACCGCTTATTTCACCGATAACCCCAAAGAAGGAGAAACCCTATGGCCGACAAAGTAAAAGTGTGGTTTGATCCGGAAGCTGACTTCCTTGAGGTTCAATTTTGCGACAAACCCGGTGTCATGAAGGAAACCGGCAACGACGCCGTCATGGAGCGACTGGACGAGCAAGGCAACGTCGTTGGTTTCAGCGTGCTGGGAGTCAGCCAATTCCGCAAAGACCATCCCATGGAAGCGGAACTTGTCCATGGTTAAAATTCGCCTACATGACAGGAAACCGGTTGGTCCGGCCAGCATCCAGCAAGGCTGGATTTCCCTGTCGACCTCTGCCCATCGGTGGAAGACGGTTGATCCATCAATTGGCTGAAGACCTTTTTTCATCCCCCCACCCTTTTCAATCATGCAAAATCCTCGCAAACAGGCAAGTCATGGCAAATCTTGTTACAGTTTCAGAGACGTTCGACTCACTAATAATGGCTAGCCATGAGCGAAGCCCGCGAGGGCGGAGTCGAATGGCGGAGGAGGTGAGATTCGAACTCACGGCCTTAGCGGAGCTCCTCTGAAAAGGTAGTTTTCACTCTGGAAATAGGCAATGAAAAACAATGGCAGCAAACCCCACCCGTTATGCTTTTTATTATGCAATTTTTTACTGTGAAGCTCGCGGCACTGAATCAAATGGCGACCCAAACAAGGACAGGGAAGCCCAACTCGTCCTTGCCACATGACAAAGGAACATGGGGATCAGGGGTGATAGGGGTAGGGAATCGCCCTCAGGGTCTCCCGCTAGAAATTCCAACACTGAAACCGTCGCACCCTCCGGGCAACTTTCGGCATCCGATTGGGGCAATACTAGTGTAGTGTGTCTCAAATAACTAGACATATCATTTTTGAGGTTTTCTTCGCCTTGGCTGGGTACAGCCAAGCTGGATTTCTTCCAATTTGGAACGTGCCCGGTCCAACTTCTGAAGGATATCTTCGACTTTTGCCGTCCAGACGAACGGTTGCGGGTTGGCATTCCACGCTTGCAAAAATGCTTCAATGGCCTGTTTGAGATCCGACACACTGAGGAAACTTCCCCGCCGGATCGTCTTTTCGGTCAGATGGCCAAACCAACGCTCGACCAAATTCAACCAACTGGAACTGGTGGGAATAAAGTGCGGTTTGAAACGCGGGTGCTTCTCCAGCCAGAGTTTCACCTCGGGTGTTTTATGGGTGCCATAGTTGTCCATCACCAAATGGAGGTTCATCCCCAAGGGAAATTCTCGATCCAACTGCCGTAGAAACTTCAGAAATTCTTGATGCCGGTGGTGGGCGTGGCACTGCCCGATGACTTTACCGTCCAGCGCATTGAGAGCAGCAAACAATGTGGTCGTCCCATTGCGCTTATAGTCGTGGGTCCAAGTACCACAGCGGCCACGTTTCAGAGGCAAGCCCGGCTGAGTCCGATCCAGCGCTTGGATCTGACTTTTCTCGTCCACACAAAGGACCAAGGCCTTTTGCGGCGGGTTCAGATACAACCCCACTACGTCCGTCAGCTTCTCGATAAACCGGACATCCCGCGACAGCTTGAACGTCCGCTGCAAATGAGGTTTCAAATTGTGCAACTGCCATAACCGGTTAATCGTGCGTGAACTCACCCCATGCGCGGCAGCCATCAGCCGACAGCTCCAGTGGGTCATTCCCTTGGGGTTACTCCGTAGCGTATCATTAATGATAGCATCCCGTTTGGCCTGATCGTAAAGGGGGCGACGACCGCGGCCAGAGGCCACCCGCCAAATCGCACCAATCCCTTCTTGACGCACCCTTTGCCGCCAAAGGGCAGGCGTGTGTCGATTCACATCGTACTGCTCAGCAATCTTCAAATCCTCCAGCCCCGCGGTCGCCGCCAGCACCAAGCGGCAACGCAAAGCCACCTGCTGGGGGGTACTGTGGCCCACCTCCCACTCTTTAAGTTGTCGGAGATCGTCCTGCCCGAGCATCACGGGGCTGCTTTTTCTTGGCATACCCATACTCTAACAGAAATCCATAATATGTCTAGTTATTTATGACACAACACTAGGGTTCGGCACGGCTCCACCTTGGAATTTTCGAAAAATCGCACCGACGGCCTTTCTTGGAACTGAGGTGGTCACAGCTACGAGTTTCGCACGTGACAGGCGAATTAAATTTGGTCTCGTCTTTCAATGTGAAATTTGCCAGTCTGGAAAAAAATCGTAGTACTTTTAATTCAAGAAAACATGCGCACAGGAACATTGACATTTGCCAGCCTCTTTTCTGGTTGTGGTGGTTTTGATCTTGGCTTCGTCGCAAAAGGCTTTCGCCCATGCGGGGCCTACGATCATGATAACGATGCTGTTGAGAACTTTGCAGCAAACGTTGGGGGGCCAATTAGGAGAGTCGATTTGAACAATGGTGTTCCTGATGAGCACTCACTAATGGGCCTCGATACACTGATTGCTGGCCCACCCTGCCAAGGTTTTTCAACGGCAGGAAAACGATTGCTTCACGATGAGCGAAACCATCTTGTCCCTCTCACAGCACGTTTGGCCCTGCGGATAAATCCGAAGGTTTTAGTGCTAGAAAATGTTTCTGGTGTACTGGCCGGTGATCATGCTCGCTATTGGAGAGAGTTGGATGGGACAATGCGCCCCGCAGGTTGGCGAACACACACGATTCGCTGTCAGGCAACGGAACTAGGAATGGCCCAACTCAGAAGTCGTGTCCTTTTTTTTGCCTGGCGCACCGGGCGCGATATGGAGTTTGTCCTCCCCAAGCTTCCACCTAGCAATCTGCGCACGGTGCTTGCTAGGGTAAGCTCACAATCCAATCATGACCCGCAGCAATTGCGAACAGGGAGTATTGAATGGCGAATCGCAAGAAGGATCAAAGCTGGGCAAAAACTCTGCAATGTTCGAGGGGGTTCGAAGTCGGTTGCCGCTTGGGAGATCCCTGAAGTTTTTGGTCATGTCAGCGAAAATGAACGTACTGTTCTCGAGTTGCTTAGGCGACTGCGGAGGCAGGATCGTCAGCGTGACCGTGGCGACGCAGATCCCGTGTCACTGGTGCGTCTCAGAGCAGCTCTGGGTGGTCGTTTCCACCGGCTCGTAAATTCGCTCTTAACCAAAGGATATCTGAAACGCGCAGGAGATGGGGTAGATTTGGTTGGAACATTCAATGGAAAATTTCGACGGCTTTCGTGGGACAAGCCAAGTTGTGCAGTCGATACGCGCTTTGGCTCGCCGCGCTATTTTCTTCATCCATCCAAAAACAGAGGGTTTACTGTGCGTGAGGCTGCCAGAATTCAAGGTTTTGACGATAATTACGTTTTCCAGTGCAACAAACAAGCACAGTACCGACTGATTGGGAATGCGGTACCGCCCCCGTTAGCGGCTGTTGCTGCGGAATTTGTGAAAGGTCTTGTGGGGAGGACATGATGCATCTGAAAGCTCTTAGAGAGATGGTAAAAGAGTGGGACATGACAAATCCTGACGAGCGTCCGTCCGCGGCATCGAAGTTTCAGAGCATTCTCGACAGATTAGAGTGGTTCGGGGAAATCGAATGGTCCGAGTATACGCCCGCGCATAACCCAGAGTACTCGACGAGCTATATGACCAGACTTGCAGGGTGGATTGGAAATGTGAAGCGGGCAGAAGATTGCAAACTGCTGCTCGAATACTCGCTGCAGTTATCCTTTTTTTCGCACGAAGACCTGTTCGCACTTTACCAAGCTGCCTTTTCAGGCCCCATCACTCGGTGGATCATCGAACAGGAAGGATTGTCGCTCTTTGATTCGGAATTCCAAACTCGGCTTTCTGACGAACTCCACAAGCGAACTTGGTATTGTCCTGTTACTGAAAGCATGAACATTAGCGATTTCTGCCACATAAATCAGATTAGCGGGATTTCTTATCAACCGCGTTTTCGCAACCTGAAAAAGTTTGGCCATGCAGGGCTTAAGTGCTTCATCCAAGCCCCAAATCCAACGAACTCTGCACCGCCACTCAAACGCTTGGTCTTACTCGAAGATTTTGTTGGTTCAGGGACACAGGTATCTGGTCCGATTACGTGGGCAGCGTCAAAACTTGATATACCTATTTTGTTTGTCCCCCTGGTTATTTGTGCTCCAGGGGCTCGGCAACTCGAGAAAATCGGCAAGAAGTTTGTCAGCAAACTGCACGTGAGCCCCTTGATCACTCTCGCCGAACGTGATTTGCTCGGTCCCAAGCGTAACGGCGTGGATGGGATGGCAAATGCCGATCAGATTGAACGACTTGCACGCGACACCTTTGAGCAAGTAGCCGGTGGGCTCCATACAAACAAAAACACTCCGCCGCACACCGCATTCGGTTACAGGCAGACCGGCTCGTCATTTGTTACCTATTCCAATACGTCAAACAACACATTACCCTTAATTCACCACAAACCCAAGACGGGCAGCTGGCAACCGCTGTTTCCGCGCTCCGCACGGGTTCAGTAAAACTATGAACTGGGAAATCAATCCATTCCAAGAACTGTATCTTTCTGACAGCGTTAATGAAGAAGCTTTTGTGGAGCTGTTCAGTCCGGTGCCCCTGACGTCGGCGATCAACCCCCTCTTCCAGGAAGGCAATGTGGTCCTCCTTGGCACTCAGGGTTGCGGAAAATCGATGATCCTTCGTTTGCTTTTTCCGGAAACACGAATCGCCTACGCAAACAAAAAAGTGCCTTTCCCTGTTGATATTCGTTCCTCTCGGTTTGTTAGTGCTGGAGTGAATCTAATCAAAAGTGGAATTTGTGACATCGGTCAAGTTTCCCTCGGAAACGGCGATGATTTCGATGTTGAACATTTAGCATATTTTTTCGCTGATTTCTTCAATGGTTTGGTTGTCCAAGACCTGCTTAAGACTCTGGTAATCATCAACGACCATTCAGATATTTTTGATGGAATTGTTAATGCAGCCAATGGAGCTAAGTTTGCCGAGTCTCTTGTACCGCAGGACTGCTGGCTTGGTTTGCTGGATGGGTGCCGGTCGCTGAATGACATTCAGGAAAAGTTGTCCGAAAGAATCAAAACTTATCGGCAGTGGATAAGTAATCCAGACATTGGGTTACCCAAAAAGCTCGCAACAACGAAGACTACAATTGGCGAGCCAATTGCCCGCACCGTAGAATGCCTAAAGCGCAGCGGGGTGCTTCAAGCCGATGTTAAAGTGTTTGTTCGTGTTGACCAGTTGGAGGAGCTTCACCAGGAAGCGGGTGAACACCAGCGTCGAATACGTGCCAGGTTCCGACAAATGTTAAACCGAGCTTTTGCCTCTCGCGACTTGCGTCTCCATTATCGAATTGGAACCCGCCGTTATGGCTGGAATCAACCCGAACATTTAATTGTCCATGGAAGTGGGGCGCGATTGGAAGTTCGCCGTGATTACCTGCCTGTTGACCTCGAGGATACGCTTACCCGGAAAGAGAGACGTAAGGGATGGACATTTCCCTCCTTTGCCGCTAACGCCTTCCGTCGTCGTGTACAGTGGGCGCTCCAACCAGAAGAGAAACCAAACGATAGATTATTTGCAGGTATATTTGGAAAACAGCCAACTCCTGCTGAACGAGCCGCGAAATTTGCTGGCAATACCCGTGCGCCAGACCAAATTGACCGGATCCTACGACTCGTTGAGAGCGAAAACTGGTCTGCGGATTGGAAGAATTGGTTGGGACAGCTAGCAGCGAAGAGCTCTCTTGACGCAGTGCTGGCTGCTGCCTGGGGAAGGCAAACCGGCGGTGGAAACCGAAAAACGGCCAACCGCGAAAAACCGCCCCCCAGCGACGATAGATGGATGAAGAGATGGTGGAAAAAAGAACGGCTAATGCAAGGAGTTCTCCAACTGGCCGCCCGCCGCGCACAGCGGCTCCTATGGTGGGGCAGCAAGGACCTGATTAGTTTGAGTGCTCCAAATATTACCGTATTTCTGCACCTATGCCACGCAGTATGGGACCTTTTTCTAAAGGAGCAGAGGCTTATTGAGCCCGCATCAAAACGACGGGATTTGCTCGACGGAGCCAGTATACCCGAGGACACGCAGGCAGCAGGAATTCAAAATGCTAGCCGTGAATGGCATGAAAAACTGGGCGAGCAGCCCGGAGGCGATGTTCGGCGGCGGTTTATTGATGAATTGGGGAGAAAATTCAGAGAGCAACTTCGTGACGATTTGCCAATGAGCTATCCGGGTGCCAACGGATTTTCACTGCGCAGGGACGAACTTGAACTTTCTCAAAATCGAGACCTATTGCGCTTCTTAACTGAGGCAGTAGGTTGCGGCGACCTTGTGGCCACAGAACATACAACAAAAAGTCAACGTGGTGAAAGGCGCGTCAAATTCTATTTGAATCCAGTACTTTCGCCTATTTTCCAGATTCCTGCGGCCCACACTAAGGAGCCTCTGTACTGGAGCGTGCTTGACGTGATGCAAGTTGCCAAGGCTGCTCAACTGCCTTTTGCAGTAAATCCGAGATCGTGTGTCGGTGAAGGGGCAGACTTGGAAAAGACGGAATCCTTGGCCGACATGGTCCAACGCGACGAGGACCCAAACCAGCTCAAACTGTTCTAGGTTTTATTATGACATATCGTCCTTGGGGGTTGCTGGATTGGGCTTTGAAGCTGACGAATCGGCGCCAGTGGAAATTTCTTGGTACCTTAGGAACAGAGGAGCGTTGCCTTGGCGCGTGGAAGTGGCTTTCAGAGTTGGGCGACCTCGCTTCTTGCCGGTTGCTGGAGATTCGCGATCTTCCGTCACGGTACAGCCAGCTCGCCGAAACACTTCTTCATCTCCGCGAGGAAGAGTTTTGCAGCGTTGGAGGCAAGGCGAGTGAAATTACGAGATCGGTTGAACTCCTTACTGAACTGCACCGCATTGTCACTATTGCTCAGGAGGTTGAGGCCCAAAACGGTGATTCAGTGTTGTTAGACATAACAGCTCTGCCCAAACGGTTTTTTTTTCCGCTTCTCCGTCAATTTCATCGAAGCGAAAAAGTGCGAGACCTCCTTGTCACCTATACTTGCCCTGGCCGTTATATCGATGGTGAACCATTAAGCGAAAATGCAACTGATTGGCTCACCCTCCCAGGCTTTCAAGGAGACGGCTATGGCTCCAAACCAGAAACTTTAGTCGCCAGCATTGGCTTCATGGTCGAGAGCATGCAGAATCACCTCGCGAGCATTATTAGACACGAATCTGTCAAACTACTTATCCCGTTTCCATCGCCAGTCTCAATGCTGCGTCGGGCATGGGAGTCTGTCTATAGGCTCGAATCGGCGCGTGAAAGAGGGAAATTTCAACATTACCGTGTGGGCACCGTTGATCTTTGTGCAGCCTTCGACCGAATTTATCGCCTGAGTCGTGAATGTTCGTCGAAGTTAGCTTTTGCACCTTTCGGGCCGAAGCCGATCTCCGCGGCAATGTGCCTGTTTGCTTTGCAGCAGGACTGCGCAGTGCACTATCCGCAACCGCGGGTTTACAACCCAAAATATTCCGAGGGTGTTGGCAGCCTTGAAGGGAAGCCTTCGGTGTACGCTTATTGGATAAAGCATGATGGTCAGAACTTTTATAAAGTGTTGTGACATTCACGCCTGCCGCTAACATCTACATGAGCATGTTTGGAAAGTAAGCGTCAGGCGAAGGTAAGCGTCAAGCGGTGAGCATCTAGCGAGCTGCCCCTTTTGGGGATTAGATTGGGGGCATGAATGTGGTCATTACGTTAGGACTTGGTCTGCTTATTTTTTTTCTGCGAGCCAGTTGGCAGGGAGGAACTGGCACAACTGCTGGTTGGTCGCTG
>JAQUAF010000027.1 GCA_028687435.1 Verrucomicrobiia bacterium
ACCCCCTCCCAAACAAGACAACAACTGAACAAAAAATTTTACCGAACTTGGAACAACACGGACCAACAAAATAACAACATTTTCAAACCGGCGGTTTTAGGACATTTTCAGACCGGCGCTTACACATGGCGCGGGACCTTTCAAAAATGCAATCCGTGTGTATCCCAAGGAAATCAAATGGTTCGTCAATTGATAACTTCCTTCAAAATTTTTGCTGGTCACACTGCTGACTTTATCTTGCAATGGCCCAGTTGCTTCTGAATCTATTAAAACCACTTTTTGTCCTGCCCCATGAAGAATTGCCAATGCCTCATTATTGGCTTGGGTTCCATGGATGCCGCAAATTGGCATAAAAAGAGTTCCCATGGTCTTGAGTTGGTTCAATTGGATTGCCATATTCAACAGCTCACATGCATCATGTTGGGGATTGAGGCAAACCAATTGAAAACCTTCTTCACGTGCCGTATCCTGCGCCCCCTGAATGATTTGCTCTATTCCACCCGGATGGGAATCCGTTTTGGAAAAAATCATTCCAAGGAGATTTTGCTGGCTTGGCAAACGGTTCAGATTGACCACCGTTCCTCGTTTGCGATGACGAGAAAGCAACCCTTCTTGAACTAAATCGAGAATGGCGCGTCGAACCGTATTGCGAGAAATGCCATACTGATGGCAGAGAACCCCTTCTGTTGGAATCTGTCGGCCCGGAGAAAGTTTTCCAGTCAATATTTGGGTTTTTAAAATTTTCTTCAATGCCACATAATGCGACTCACCATTGGGACGCGGTAATATTTCTGACTTTACTTTTGTGAAAATCTTGTGCATTAATAATTTAATGTTCCATTTAAGGAACTTTATTTTAAGGTTAAAATAAGACAAAACTGTTTATTTGTCAAATAAAAGGAACAAAATTGTTTATTTAATTTTTAAAGTCTCTTTTGGGCTTAAATGGGAGCTCAATCGCCTGCGGTTCAATCCAAACAACAGCATCTTCAGGTGTTTGATTGACTGCCAGCGTTTCAAGTTGAGACCAAAGGCGGTCAACCACCTGCATTAAATCAATCTGGAGCAGAATTAGGGAATCCTCCTTGGCTTGCGGCAGGAAGGCGCCTTTATTGATATGAGTGGCCACCCAAAAATCACATCCGAGTCGAAAGCCCAGTTTTTTCAATGCCTGAATGGCTCCCGGAGTCAAAGCATCGTCAACACTCAACAAGCCGTCGGGAAGATTGCCACAGAACTTTTCACGCTCTTCAAAGAATCTCATAACGGCCCTATAGGCAAGTTCCTCACAGCCTTGGATCGAAGGAGTGGCGTTGACATCTTGCATGGGATTCAAAACCCAACTCGAATGAATATCAGGGTTGAATTTGGCAAGGCCAGAGTGAAATATTGAAATAATATGGTCGACAGTCTCCCGATTTGAATAAACAGGCGGCAGAAAGATGGGGCGATGGCAGCCCTGCTCAAGCAGCAGTTTGACTCCAAGCTCGACGAGATGCACATGATTTATTTTGACACTCCATGGAAAGCAATCACGCGCTGAAAATGCAACACAGGGTGTTGAACAGTGAAGAAGCCAGCCGGGAATATGAAAATTTCCTGAATCAAGAAGAATGACACCATGAACGCGCCTTTGATTTAGATCAAACTCGAGGTCGCTGTACGAAGGAGGTTCTCCCTCGTTGGTTGGAAAATCCAAATAGAATTTGATTCTCATCTTTCCCAACGCCGCCCGGTTTCGCATGTATTCGATAAACATTCTAAAGAACAACGGGAGATTTGATTGAAACAAATTGCAGTCAGAAGCCAGCGCAACCACCTTCTGACCTGCAAATGGCGAAACAAAAATTCCCACGCCATGTTTTCTTTCAATCACATGCTCAAATTCCAAATTTTGCAGACACCGGTCCAAGGTAGCCACACTAACCTGCAAGTCCCTGCAGAGTTGTTTTACAGTTGGCAACTTGGCTTCGGGACCAAGACGATTTGCCAGGGAAACAAGCTGGTTGTGGACAGATTGAATTTTTGTAATTTTCATGGAAACACTAAACTCTCACCACCAAAAGAAAATTGCCACTTACAAGCAGTCATTTTCAACTCTTCTAGAATACTATAACACAAAAAGGGGTACTGTCAACATCATTCCTCTGCTTGCAGCGATTCGGGTGCTTGACAGAAAAGTTGGTGAACAACTTTTTGAAGGGGAAAACAACGACTTTTTAGATACAACTGCACTCTTTGGGCTGACTTTTGGCCCTGCTGATTGGCAAGAAGCAGCTGTTGTATTCAATATGGATGCTGATAGTCTCCATTTTCCCTGCAAAAATCCCGCACCAACAATTTTGTCAAACACCTCCGCTTCCCTTTCAGCCGCAACTCCAATTCGCGACGCACTGCGCCACGAAAGTCAACGGGCTTCTCCGGGACAGTCCACCGACTCCCGCCAATCCAAGACACCCGGCACCCGCGGCGTTGGCGCCAATGTCATCTTACCTTGGATGCGGTTCAGCATCACCTCCGCCGCCAGCGCCGCCAGCCCCGGAATATCCTGCCGCACCACGGTGATGGGCGGATTCCAGCAGGCGGCCAGCGGAAAATCGTCGAATCCGGAAAAGGACATTTGCCGTGGAATTTCCACGCGCGTCTCGCGCAAGCCCGCCAGCGCCCCCATCGAAAGCGCCTGGGAAAGCGCCGCCAAAACGGTCGGCTGTCGCGAACCATCCCGGATTTCCAGGATCGCCCGACGGGCGGCGGCGGGGGTGTTTTCCATGTTCAAGACCTCCACCTCCCCGCCAAAAACAGACGTGAAACCCTCGACACGCTCCTCCATGCTGCGATCCCCGCGCGGCGCGCTGAACAGAGTGATCCGGCGATGCCCCGCCTCATGAATCCTGGCGGCCAGTCCAGCCGCGGACTTCCGGTTGTCGGTGGCGATCAGCGGAATCGAATCGGGATGTCCCGGCCGGTCCAGCAAAACCAGGGGAAAAGCCTCCTCAAGCCCCGCCTCCGCCCGCCGCACCTTTGATCGCACCGGCGCCCACAAAATGCCATCCACTCCGCGCGCCAGCAAGATCCGCACCAACTCTCCCTCGGTCCGAACGTTTTCCCCGCTATGCGCCACCAAAACCTGGTAACCAGCCTTGCGCAACTCGGTTTCGATGCCTTCTGTCAAAGCGCTAAAAAACGACAATTGTCCCGAGGGCAAAATCAGTCCGACCATCTGGCTGCGACGGGTGCGCAGGGAGCGGGCATGGACATTCGGCTGGTAACCCAGTTTCCGCGCCATCGCCTCAACCCGCCGGATGGTTTCGGGGGCATAGGTAAAACCATCGAACGCGTGGTTCAATATCTTCGAAACCGTGCAGGTCGAAAGCTGGAGGCGGCGCGCCAATTCAGCCATGCTGATCCGTTGTGGGGAATGTTTCATTCAAAACACAAATCAAGTCCCGCTCCCGCCACGGCGGAACGGGACAACAGCCCGATGCTCGACGCTGAATCCGAAAAACCTGTCAAGCCTGTCCAAAAAAATCAATCCCAATTTCGCATCCTTTCTTCCGCCAACATTCAAATTCCCGAACATTAAATTGACTCCGGCGGAATTTCGGCATGCCAAAAATTCGCGCCATGCCGGAATGGCTTCAATCCCAAGGCTCGACGCAGAAAACCAACAAGGAGGGAACCCGCACCGCTTGCCCGATTTTGGGGCGGCTGTAAAAAAATTTGCCTTTTTTAAAAAAAGATGATACTATGTAGAATCAAAATTCATGAAACCTTGCACCCAGGCCGATGTGGCCAGAAAACTGAAAATCTCCCAACGAACCGTCGCGACGGTGCTGGGCAAGGTCAAAACCAATTCAACTGCCCGCGTCAGCGACCGTTTGCGCCGGCGCATCCTTCAAGCTTCTCAAAAACTTGGTTATACCCCCCACCTCTACGCCCAGGCGCTTCGAAATAAACGCAGCGGTTTGATCGGGCTTCTCCAGTTTGGCGCAACATCAAACCTCAACAACCTTCGAATCCACCATCTGACCCGGCTGCTCCAGCAACAGGGCTGCATGCCGTTGCACCACTGCATCGACTGGTTTCAGGGAAACGTCAAACCCTCGCTCGACTTTTTTCATGGCGCCCGGGCGGAAGGCATCATTCTGATTTCCCCTCCCATGTGGATCCCCAGGGATGGACTGGCCCTGCTGTCCAAATGTCAGATTCCCATGACCGTCATGGACGGGATGCGATTGCCAGGCGTTCCCCAGATCCGAAGCGACATCCGCCAGGGCATGCGCGATCTGACCCGGCATCTTTTGGAGCAGGGGCATCTCCAACTGACCCTGCAGATTCGCCGATGGAAAGACAATCCGCGGGAACGATCCTATTGGCAAATTCAGGAAAGAATCCAGGGATTTCAGGATGCAATTAACGCCTTTGAGACGAAGGGTAAAAATGTGAAAGGCGGCGTATTTTATGCGGAAGGAGAACAGGACTGGAGAAACCCCTATGAAATGGGTTATCGCGCAATGGAACAGCTTCTTGCCCAACGCCCCCGCCCCCACGCAACGCTTTGCGGCAATGACCTGTGGGCCGTCGGCGCCATGGCCTGCTGCGCGGCCAAAGGATTGAAAATTCCGGACGACATGGCCATCACCGGCTTCGACAATGACGCGATCTCCGAATACACCGTCCCTTCCCTGACCACCGTTGAACAGCAAAACGAAATTCTGGCCGTCGAAACCGTCCGGCTTCTCATGGAGCGCATCAATCCGCCCCCCCAGAAAAAAAATCCGGAAGTGATCAAAGTGCCCTGCCGCCTCATTGTCCGGGCTTCGAGCGGCAAACATTCAAAGACATAAACAACAATTTGGGGTATTCCGGAGGCAGCGTGGAAAATCCAGGGTACATGTATTATCATCTGTATCCAAAATCGGAATAAGGTTTTCCCGAAAACCGCCCAAAAAACCTGGTCCCGCCTTGAACGACATCATCTCCCTTTCCCCCAAAACCGGGATTTTCAGCATCCATCTTCCCGGTTATCCCCCCATCCGAAGCCAGAGCAGGCTTTGGTTCGGGAATTCCCCCGCCGGCGGCATCCCCTTGCGATGGAAACGCGAAAGAGGTTCCGCCAAAAACTTCAAATGCGAAAATAAATTTGGCAAATGGTCGTTGCAATTTGTCATCGTCACCCAGCCGGAAGGACCAACCCTGCGAATCTTCCTGCGCGGCAGGATCAAAAAAAATCTCCCAAAATTGACCCTCGCGCCCCTTTGCGTCCGGCGTCTGCCTGCCGATCACGTGTTGGAACACGGGCGGGCGGGCGGGCATTGCCATTTGACCCTGGCCAGGCTCTTGAAACAAAAACGCCCTTTCCGGGGCGGTTTTCAGCACATCCTGACTTATCGGGGAAAATCGCTGCAAATCTCCAATCCCCAGATGCAAAACCACCTGACCTGGATCACCGGATCAATCCACGGAAACTCAACGGTTGATCTCAAGGTCGAAACCGAATCGGGGGACGCGGTCAGGGGACAAAAGATTTGCGCGGAGATGGTTTCCCTGCGCGTCTCAAGCAATGGGCATGATCTGATGCGATCATGGGCCGCCGAAAATGTGGAGGTTAAAAAAAATCCGGCTCCCATGAAAGCCGGTTGGAACTCATGGGATTACTACCGATGGACCGTCACCGAGGAGGATGTTCTGAAAAACGCGGAATTCATCGCCTCGGATCCCGTTCTTTCCAGGCATGTCCGCCGGATCATCGTTGATGACGGGTGGCAATACTGTTACGGGGAATGGGAGGCCAATTCCCTGTTTCCGTCCGGGATGGAACGTCTGGCGCGCAAGCTGCGGACAATGAAATTCGAGGCGGGACTTTGGATCGCCCCCTCCATTGTCGAACCGCAGGCGCGCATTGCGCAGATCCAAACCGAAATGCTGGCAAAGGGGGAGTCGGGACTGCCCTGCCTGTCCTTTTCCTGCATGGAACGGCATGGGTTTGTCCTGGACCCCACCGTGCCAAAGGTCCAAAAACATCTTTTCAAGATTTTCCGCCGATATGTCAGTTTTGGCTACAGCCATTTCAAACTCGATTTCCTGCGCCAGACGCTGGGCGCCCCCCGCTTCGCCAATCCGGCTGTTCCACGAGGCAAGATCATCCGAACCCTTCTCGATCCCATCAGGCGGGCCACAGCCGCGCACGCGACGATCATGGGATGCAATTATCCATTTGAAGCCGGAAACGCCTGTGTGGATGAAGTCCGGATTTCGTCGGATATTCTGGCAAACTGGGATGCGGTCCGCGAAAACTCCGTCTCAATCGCCTCGCGCTTCTGGAGCAATGGGATATTCTGGCGAAATGACCCGGATTTCGTCCTCTGCCGCGGCTTGGAAACAGCCAGCGATCCCGACCAATTCAACTTGAAGCCCCTTCTGGTCCTTGTGAAACCCGCGTCAAAAGACGTTCCCGCAACTTATGGCCAATCCCTGGTCGGCAACCGGGAAAACGAGGTGAAAGTCCTTCTGAGCATGGCGCTGATCAGCGGCGGAATGGTGAATCTTTCCGACAACCTGCCGCGGTTGAATCGAAAGGGGTTGCAACTGGCCCGAAAAGTGGTCGCTGCGGAAAACGGAAAGGCCGGCATCCCCCTTGATTTGTTCCGTTCCGAACACCCATCCTGCTGGCTGCAGGAATTGGGCAACCGCCGCGCACGCATCCTTTTGATCAACTGGAAGGATTCACCCCAACGGTTGGGCATGGACTTGATCAAGCAGGGGTTTGGCAACCATCTCCGGGCCACGGACTTCTGGACCGGCAAGCCGGTCAAAATTCTCCATGGAAAAATCCAATCAACATTACCCCCCCGCTCCTGCCTGCTGACGGAAGTAAATTAAATCCGCCTGTGCCAGACAACTTTTCGCGCCGGAATAAACGGAAATTACGGGGTTGTTTGGCCATGCATCCGAATAGGGCCTTGCGCAAAAATTCCTGAACATCATTGCGCCGGGACGCGGCACCCGGATGGAACACGCGCGGCGTCCGCTTCGTCTTTCTTTCTCCCGGCCACAAGGGCAACCGCCGCGCAACTGACAAGGGAGTTCAAGAGAAAAAGCAAACCGTTGAAAAATGGCTCGAATAGCATCAGCGCAAAAATAATGGGCGCCGAGGGAACACCCATGGGGTCCAACACGATCTTGATCAAGGCCACCCATAACACGGCGGCGGCGGCAATGGCGGAACGCACTGCCGCCATAACGTCTGGCATTCGGATAGGTCGGTGACAACCTGGATGGCGTTCATCGGATCTTTATTGAGTGCCTCCGGGCGGAGACAAACATCAGACTGCCCCATCCCATCGCCGTCCGGCAGGCCGGCTCCCCAGCGTCAGTTTTCCAAACTTTTGCATCGTTTGTTTTTCAGACTTAAAGCTTCGGGCATGCCGTAGCTCAAGACCCCGGCATGATGCAAGCCCAATTCGCGACGCACTGCGTCGCGAATTGGGAATCGCCCCGCAAAACAAAGCCGGGAGGTTCCCTCTTTCGCCAAAATGCCGCCGTCTGGCGGGGTGCAAGGAAAACTCCTCCATCCATTTGACAAGTTCTGTCAATCGACCCATGGGAAGGCATGAACAAAAAAAATCCGCCCAACTCATCGAAATCGGTCCTTACTCCACCTCAACAATATCCGGGCGCCCGGAGAAGTTTCAACAGGCTGCTCACAAATTTACGCACACTCATCCAACAGGCAAGACAACAAGCCTTGAGATCAGTGGACACCATTCAGGTTCGCACCTGTTGGGAAATAGGCAAACATATCGTGGAATTTGAACAAGGAGGAACAGCGCGCGCCCAATACGGGGCTCAACTATTGTCCCGGCTGGCAGAAAGGCTGACGTCCGAATTCGGCAAGGGGTTCGACATCAGCAACCTGCGACACATGAGGGATTTTTACCAGACCTTCCCAATTCGCGACGCACTGCGTCGCGAATTGAGCTGGACTCATTACCGCACCCTATTGCGTGTGGAAGATGAAAAATCCCGCCTCTGGTACATGCAGGAAGCGGCCAGCCAAAACTGGAGTTCCCGCGCGCTCGAACGCCAAATCGGCACCTGTTACTGCGAACGCCTGCTGATGAGCGGTGACAAACAAAACACAAGCGACAAGACCAAAAATAACGCTTCAAAACAGGCGTCTCCGGCCAGGGAAATGGTTCGCGAGCCGGTTATGCTTGAATTTCTTGGTTTTCCAAATCCGGGACAGGTGAATGAATCGAAATTGGAACAGGCGTTGATTGATAATTTGCAGACCTTCATGTTGGAATTGGGCAAGGGCTTCGCATTTGTCGCCAGACAACAAAGGATCAGCACGGAATCAAAGGATTTCTATATTGATCTGGTCTTTTATAATTACCTTCTCAAGTGTTTCGTTTTATTCGACCTGAAAGCCGGCGAACTAACCCATCAGGACATCGGCCAATTGGACATGTACGTCCGCATGTACGACGACCAACGGCGCGGTCCCGGGGACAATCCCACTGTCGGCATCATCCTCTGCGCCAAAAAGGATTCCTCCATTGTGCGTTATTCCATTCTGCACGAAAACAAACATCTTTTGGCCACAAAATACAAACTGGTGCTTCCCGCAGCCAGGGAATTGCAATTGGAAATCGAACGCGAACGGCGCAATTTGCTGGAGACAGCAAGCTTTTCATCCAAATCCATCGAGAAGGAAGATAAAAAAGAAAAACGGACCTGCTCAGCGCAAAAAAATCGATTCGTCAAACCGAATCAAATCATTCCTCCGACAAAATTTTTTCCATCTCCGCGTGATCGCGCCGGGAGGCAAAATCCGAAAAGGATTCCCCGATCTTCCTTTGTTCGGAATAATGGCGGAAGATCCTGATCAGGGCGGAGGGGAGCTGTTGGACTGGAACGGTGGCGGTTTCAACGCCAAAACGGGCGCGGTCCGCGCCGATCCGTCCGCCAAGACTGATCCGATAGGCAAAAACCTTTTTTTCATCCACACGCCGGGAAAGGCCGCACAGGCCGATTTCGCCAACCGGGTGATGTCCGCAACTGTTGGGACAACCGCTGACGCGAACTTGAACGCCATTCAAAACATCCTCCGGCAACCCGGATGTCTGCAATGCCCGGGCGCATTGCCTGGCGGCTTCCCTCGAATCGCAAATCCCGGGACGGCAAATGGAGGCGCCGGTGCAAACCGTCCATGAATGCAGGGGGGTCGGCGCCAGAAAATCCGGATTCAATCGTGATACTTCCTTCACAAGGCGATCCATCTCCTGCGGGGCAACGCTTCGGATGCAGATTTGCTGCCCGGCTGTCAGACGCAATGTTTTCTCTGCGCTGAAAGAATCGGCAAAAGCCGCCAGCCGCTCAAGTTCCGCGGGCCGCAGATTTCCCAGGGGCGGAAAGATGGGGATAGCCGCCAAGTCGCGGTCTTTTTGGGGTATGCCAATTGTCCCCGCCATTTTCTGAAAAGAAGGAAATTCCGTCGCGGTGGATTCAATGGCAACCGTATCCCCATTCAGAAGCGGAACCTGGCCGGCATCCGCCACTTCCCTCAAATGCCTCAAAAAAAGATCCCGGAACGCCTCTGTCCCCATCTTTTGAGCAACAAAACGCAGCCGCGCCCTGGCGCGGTTGGTCCGGTCACCATGTTGCTCAAAAATCCGGCGCATGGCTTCCCCGGCTTGCAGGACCTGCCGGGCTGGCAGGAAATCCATCAAACAATCCCCTATGCGCGATTGATTGCCCATGCCGCCTCCGCCATACACCCGGAAGCAAGCCTGGCCATCCCTGCTGGCGGCAACAAAACCAAGATCCGTCAGCGCAGCCATGGAACAATCGGCGGGACAACCGCTGAATGCCGTCTTGAATTTCCGAGGAAGACCGTAGCTGCCTTTCCGGGCAATCAGGTATTCCGTCAAACGCAACGCAAAGGGGGTGACATCAAAGGATTCGCATGAACAGACGCCCGCCAGGGGGCATGCGGCCACATTGCGCACGGCATTGCCGCCGGCGCCCATGGTCGTCAAACCGGCGGCCAGCAGGCGGCGAAGCAGATGGGGAATGGAATCAAGAGACAACCCATGCAACTGAACATCCTGCCGGCTGGTGAGATGAAGATGGGAAACGCCGGATTCGGAGGCCAGCGCGGCAATGGCCCTGGCATGCCCGGTTGGCAACACACCTCCGGCCACCCGGACGCGCAGCATGAAAACCCCATCCTGCCGCTGATCGCAAATTCCAAACAGGGTTCTCCTGCCTTTGAAAGTTTCCGGATCAAGGGTCCCTTGCTGGAATTTCAACACATCCTTTTCAAATTCAGAAAGGCTCCGGGCCGCATCATCCGGCAATTGACAGCCTCCGCATGTCTGGGAAGTCATGGGTATCACTATTGCAAAGAAACATCTTTCATGCAAGGCATGTCACATGACCAAACCGGTGCAAGTCAAGATTTGCGGAATCAAGCGGGTGGAGGATGCCGGAATGGCGGCGGAAGCGGGGGCGGATGCCATTGGGGTTTTGGTCGGACAACGGCACCCCAGCGGGGATTTTATGAATCTGGAAGCCGCCCGGGATATCTTTATGACGCCGCTTCCCCATGTTTTGAAGGTCATGGTCACCCATTTGAAACGGCTGGAGGAGTTGGCGCCGCTCATCGAAGAACTTCAACCGGATGTGGCACAGCTTCATTCCTCCA
Organism: Verrucomicrobiia bacterium; assembly: GCA_028687435.1. Classification (GTDB taxonomy): domain Bacteria; phylum Verrucomicrobiota; class Verrucomicrobiia; order JABWAM01; family JABWAM01; genus JAQUAF01. The sequence continues at coordinate 10,712 of JAQUAF010000027.1, forward strand.
TCTCCCCCGATGAAATGGGCCGGCTCCGCCGCCATTTTCCAACATTGAAACTCTGGCGGGCACTCCATGTGCCGGATCAATCGGGGCTTGAATCCGGCCGTCCTTTCATCGGGATGGCCGATGGGTTCGTGCTTGATTCATTCAATCCCGCCACGGGACAGGTGGGAGGGACGGGACAGGTCAATGATTGGACGTTGAGCCGGCAAATGGTCGCGAAATATGAAATTCCTTGCTGGCTGGCGGGGGGGCTCCACCCCGGCAATGTGGCGGCGGCGGTGCGCGAAGTCCATCCTTTCGGCGTGGATGCAAACACCGGAACCAAGGCCCCGGATGGATTCAAGGATGAATTGAAGGTGCGCATGTTCATGGAACAGGCAAAACTCCACTTCAGCACCTGAACTGTTGCGACTTTTCAGGCAACCTGCTAGAAAAAGAACGTGCGCAAACCGATGACTGTGGTGGTCTCCGTTCTGCTTGCCTTGGCGGTCCTGCTGATCACCTTGGTGGGGACGGCCTATGCCTTTTTGAATTCCGAGCGTTTCCAGAAAAGGCTGGTGACGGAAATAAACCGCCGAACCCAATGCGAGGTAAAGTTTTCCCGCATGCGCATTCACCTCTGGCGCAGCGCAAACCTTTATGACGTCCAACTGTCCAGTTCCCGCATCCGTCCTTGCGATTTTTTGAAAGCCGGACGGCTGCATTTGCATTTCAATCTTATCAAGGCACTGTTCAACCAGCGGATCGCCCTTGAGGAAATCAAGTTGACGGCGCCCTTGCTGACCCTGGACCTGAGCCGTTCGGATGTAACCGGGGCGTTAAAGGAAATTGCCACCGTTTCCCATGCAGACGGGCCTTCTGTTGACGAAGGAGGCGGTGAAAATCACGTTGAAACGGGCCCGCCGGCGGTTGACCCCGTCAAGGGGACAGCGTCTGTTTCCACATGGCTTCGTCCGCCTCCCATCAATTTGGAACGTCTTTTGACGGAGGATGGCAAACTGATTCTGATTCTGCCCGACCGGAAACGGATCATCCTTCACGAAATGCAACTCAAGGCATCGTTTGCCGCAGATCCTTCGCCCGGTTGCATGGGCACCATTTTATGCGGCAAAGCCGATGCGCCATACGGGTTGATTTTTACCGAAGTGAGGCTGGATTTCTTCTGGCGGGCGGAAGGATTTGAGATTCCGCGTTTCAAGGCCAGATGTTATGGCGGAACGGTGGAAGCGCGGTTCAAACTGGATGCCACAACCGCCGAAATGCCTTTCGATCTTTCAGGAGTGGCCAACGGCATCAGCACAGGTGACTTGATGGCCGGCAACCGGGCAAAAAACCGGATGGTTGAAGGCATTCTGCAAACCCAACTCACCCTGCAGGGCCTGCTGGTTGACCCCCTGCAAGCCAGCGGAGTGGGACAAATCCGCATGTTGGAGGGACGCCTGATCAACGTGCCAGCGCTGGTTTACCTCGGAGGTTTTCTCAATCGCACAGATGAATACAGTCGTTTACCCCTGAAAAAATGCGAACTGGATTTGATGCTGCATGCGGGAACCCTGCAAATCCCCCGCTTAACCCTGGCTTCCGCAGCCATTGAATTGTCAGGAAACGGCAGTCTGCGATTGACGGATCAAACCCAGGAATTCCAAATGAAACTGGCTTTGGCCAAGGATGTGGCCGGTCTTTTGCCGGAAAGCACCATGGAAGGCGCAACCAGCCGGCCTGACGGAGGGGTGGAAATCCCCTTCCGCACATGGGGGGGAATCAACCGTCCCAAACATGACTTGGGAAACCGGTTTGCCCCGCTGGCCACCAAGGCGTTCACTGGCGCCCTGTTCGACCGTCTATTCAAAGAGGTCGGCGGCAAACAGGCGCAACGCAAAGATCCCCATTCCAACCGTTAAACCCCGTTTGCCATGAGAATCATCAGCGGCGAGGCGGGAGGACGTTTTCTGCGATCGGCAAAAAGGTCAAACCTTCGTCCGACACCTTCCAGGGTCAGGGAGGCATTGTTTTCCAGTCTTGCGCCGCGAATTGCGGGAACGCGAACGCTGGACCTCTTCGCGGGCACAGGCGCCTTTGGCATGGAATGCCTGAGCCGCGGCGGCGCCGGGGCGGTTTTCGTGGAAAAAGACGGGCGCAGCGCGGCGGTTTTGGAATCCAATCTTGAATCATTGGGATACACCGCCCGCTCCCGGGTTTTGCGCGACGATGTTCGCGATGCCCTGGAACGGTTAAGCGGGGAAAAACAATGCTTCGACCTGGTATTTGCCGACCCGCCATACAACAAGTCCCGTTGCCCCAGGCCGGATGAAACAGCCTGGTTCGCAGAGTTGCTGCAATCCTCCACACTGGCTTCCCTTCTGGCGAAGGAGGGGCTGTTATTGATTGAACATTTCAAAAAGGACACGGCCCATCCCCCCACCCACTTGATATTGCGGCGCGAATACCGTTTTGGCGACACCGTGGTTTCAGCCTTTGAAAACGCCGCAGGCCAGGGCTGACTCGGAAAAAGGCATTGAAAATCAATCATGGATTTCAAAAACGCAAAAGACGCCAGGGAATCCGGACAAAAACTTTGTCTTTGCAAATCAACGCCGGGCTGTTAGATTTCGCACTCAATTCAACCTAAAAAAGGAGCATCTCATGGCTGTATTCGCCAACCGACATAAAGAAAATGTGCCCGGCAAGTATTATGTGGATGATCAATGCATCGACTGTGATCTCTGCCGCGAAACGGCACCCAACAACTTTACCCGCAGCGAAGAGGGCGGTTTCACCTACATCTCAAAACAACCTGCCGGCGAAGCCGAGGAAAAGCAGTGCAAGGAAGCCATGGAAGGCTGCCCTGTGGAAGCCATTGGCAACGACGCCAAGTAATCCATCCGCACAACGGATGTTTTGCTGAATCTTCGAGTCTTCATGGATCCGCGGACACGGCGCCTTGTCTTAAGCGAATGGCAGGGCGCCGTGTTCCCCAACGAAAGTCCGTGTCCTGCGGCTGATTTGCGCAAAGCTCTGGATCAGGCATGCAAACGGTTCGGTTTTGCGGAACGTCTGCGCGAGAGTGTCTTGATGGACGCTTGGGCGGAAATGGTGGGCCCCACGCTGGCTTCACACTGTGATCCGGCTGGAATTTACCGGGGCGTGTTAACCGTGCGGGTCGAAAACTCAGGGTGGCTGCACCAGATTTCTTTTGCGCATAAAAAGGACATCCTGAAGGCGGTGCAAGGCCGGTTCCCTCACCTTAAAGTAAAGGACCTCCGGCTGCGGATTGAAGGCCGCAGCAGAAAACAGCAATGAAAAATCGTTCAAATCCAAAGCATATTCTGGTCACCGGCGGCGCCGGCTTCATCGGCTCCAACCTGGTCCTGACACTCCAGGAGCGTTTCCCCAAAGCGTGGATGGTGGTCGTGGATGATTTTCGTTCGGGAAACTTCAAAAATCTGACGGGTTTTCGGGGCGATGTGATTGCCCGGGATGTTTCGCGGATGAATTGGCGGGAACAGTTCGGCAAAACGCGCTTCGATGTCATTTTTCACGAGGCCAGCATCACCGATACAACCGAACATAACCAGCAATTGCAGACGCATGACAATGTGGAAGGTTTCCGCCGGGTGTTGGATTTCGCCACGGACGTCGGAACCCCCGTGGTTTACGCATCGTCCGCGGCAACCTATGGCATATCGACCGACCAGATCAATGTGGAGACACAATCTCCCAAGCCGGCCAATGTGTACGCCTTTTCCAAAGTCATTCTGGACAATCTGGCCAGGCATTATGCCCGTCGTTTTTCCCGGACACCCATTGTGGGAATCAGATATTTCAATGTTTATGGCCCCCGCGAAGCGCACAAAGGAGTGCCGGCCAGCATGATTTATCATCTGGCACAGCAAATCCGGGCAGGCAAGAGACCAAGAGTGTTCAAATACGGGGAACAAAAACGTGATTTTGTCTATGTCAAGGATGTGGTCGCGGCCACGATGCTTGGATGGGGCGCGCCCAGCGGAGTTTACAATGCGGGCAGCGGCTGCGCCTGCTCCTTCAACCAGGTGATCAACGAATTGCAACGGGTGATGGGAACAAAATTGAAAACGGAATACTTCGACAATCCCTATTCTTTCTATCAACCCCACACGGAAGCGGATTTGACTCTGTCCCGAAGGGTTCTGCGTTATCGTCCGCAGTACAGCCTGCGACAAGGCATCGAGGATTATCATGCCAGCGGTTTCCTGGCGGGTTGATCATGGATGATTTTGCAAGCGTGTCTTGAAATGAGGCGGTCATGAAATGGCAGAAAGGTTTGTGCGGAATATTCCTGTTTGTTTTGCTGTTGGCGGAAGAATCGGCCCTTCCCGCCCTGGCTCAATCAGCTTCCGTGACAACATCCGCAACGTCCGGAACAAAGGCCGCAACCGACAACACGAAGAAGGAAACTCCCGCCAAAGAGGATTCCCTTGAGGCTTGGTTCAATGCCACAAAAAATCCGGTGGACTGGTTTTCATGGGGCATGGATATGCGGGTGCGCGAGGAATACCACAACAATGCCCTGACCCTCAACGGCAGCGTCCCCAATCACGAGTACAACTATCAGCGCTACCGGACTCGGATCTGGGAAAGTTTCAAACCGAACGACCATTTCAGCATCAATTCGCGCCTCACTTGGGAATGGCGCGACTTCAGCAAACCCATTGCCCTGCGCGACATCAATCTGGACGAGGTGATTGTGGACGCGCTCAACGTCAAATGGAAGGAAATCGGCGGCGAACCGCTGGCCCTGACGTTTGGAAGACAGGATATCTGCCTGGGCAACGGCTGGCTGGTCATGGAAGGCACTCCTTTGGACGGATCGCGAACATTCTTTTTCGACGCCGCCCGCATCAACTATGAGGCCAAGGAACTCAAAACACTGTTCGACCTGATCTACGTGGATCAGGCCGCCGATTCCGACCATTGGTTCGAGCCATTTTACGAACGCGAACGTTACCTGATCGAGAATGACGAACGCGGGCTGATTCTTTACGCCAGCAACAAGTCCATCATTCCCCAATCCCACTGGGACGAATATTTCATTTACAAACATGACCGCAGGGTGCTGGCCAACGGGGACAATGCGGATATTTTTGTTCCCGGCACCCTGATTGAGGGAAATCTGGACGAACACTGGAAATATTCCGCCGAGATGGCGCCGCAGGTGGGGCAAAAAAACGGCCGAAAATTGCTGGCCTATGGATTCACCGGCTGCGTCAGTTATTTTGTCAACGACCCGTTGAACAACAATTTTCGCCTGGGGTATGAATATCTTTCGGGAGACGACCCATCCAGCGGAACAAACGGCGCGTTTGATCCGCTTTGGGGCCGGTGGCCGCTATGGACCGACCTGCTTGGATTCACCTATGCCCGCGAAACAAAGGTGCAGGAGTTGACCAACCTGCACCGTCCGCATGTGGGATGGAGCTTCAACCCGTGGAAACCGATTGAGATCGTGGTGGATTACGATCTGCTGTTCGCCGACGAAAACACCCGCCGGGGCAGCGCCGGTTTCAGCGACACCGGCAAGGAACGCGGACAGTTTGTTTCCACCTATCTCAAATACAAATTCACCGAACACCTCTCCGGCTGGTTGCAGGCGGAGTATTTTTTCCCCGGCGATTATTACAGTCCCTCCATGGGTGACATGGCCACCTTTTTCCGATACCAACTCGTGTTGAAGTGGTAAGCAAAATATTATTAAAACAACTTGCCTATTGCCATGATTTGAATATGCTGGGCGGGTTATTTATCAGCAAAAAGGCATTCCATATCCATTCCGATGAAGAAACCCTTTTCCCCTCTTCCGACAACCGCCTCTCCAAGCGCAACAACAGCAGTCGTTCCCCCAGCCAGCCTGCATTACTATGTGTTTGCCGCCGACCGGCAGGTTTACGGCCCCGCCAATCTGAGCCTTTTGCAGGACTGGATCGCCCAAGGGTTGATCGATGGGGAATCATGGGTCTACGACGAAGGCAACGATGTCTGGCGCCGGGTCAAAAGCATCAAGGAACTGCGAAGCTCTCTGCAATCCCCCATCGCCCTGAAGGAGGATGAGTCCGATGTCAGCCCGGCCCATCTGCGCCGCATCCGCTTGTTTTCGGACATGGATGATCACCAGTTGAAGGAAATCCTGTCCTACCTGAAAAAAGTCAGCATTCCAGCCATGCAACCGGTGGCCCGCAAAGGCGCCCACTCAACCTCCATGCATCTGCTTTTGTCCGGGGAAGCTTCCATGTTCACCATTGTGGACGGCATGCAGAAAGGCCTGGCGACGATCCAAGTGGGTGATTTCTTTGGCGAATCCACCCTGATCGAGGAAGGCCCCTGCCCTTTCGACATCAACACCACACAGGAATGTGTTTTCCTGCGGCTGCGTCATTCGGATTTTCAGGACATGCTTTGCAAACAACCCGATCTGGCCGCGCGTTTTCTCACGGCATTGGTCCGTCATCTCAGCTATAACAATATAGCAACCCGGGATCGTTTCGCCAAGGCCAAGGCATTGGTCAGGGGCAGCCTCGCCCGGACCGGCAAAATCGTGGTCCCCGACTTCAAATTCAAGCGGTAAACTGTTCCTGGCGATGTGGCGGCGCAGGAGCCCGCCCTTCTGATGAAACACAACTGGAAATTTCATTGTTTGCTGGGGCTGGTGTTTGGTTTTCTGGGGTTGTTTCTTGTCTATCCCATCGTTTGCGTGCTGCAGGGCAGTTTCATGGTGGAAATGGAAGGCCGCAACCGGTTCACCCTGGTCTTTTTCAAATTATTCGCGGAAAGCCCGCTGATGTGGCGGTGTCTGGCCAACAGTCTGGGGCTGGCTGCGCTGACCACATTCGCCTGTCTGCTGGTGGCAACACCACTGGCGCAGATCTTTGTCCATTACCGGTTCGGGGGCAAGACCTGGTGGCAGACCCTGATGATGAGTTCGCTGATTCTGCCCCCCTTTGTCGGCGCCATCGGCATGCAGCAGGTTTTCGCGCGATTTGGCACGTTGAATCACTGGCTGGGTTTGGTCGGGCCAAATGTGTCCAATCCCCACCCCATTGACTGGCTGGGAGCGGGCGGCTTTTGGGGAGTGGTCATCATGCAAACCCTGCATTTGTTTCCAATCCTCTTTCTCTACGCCCACGCCTCGCTGGCTGGAATCGATCCTGCGGTTCGGGAGGCGGCGCGCAGCCTGGGGGCATCCCCTGCGCGGGTATGGCGGACGGTGACCCTGCCCCTGTTGATGCCCGGCCTTTTTGCCGGCTCGGCGCTGGTTTTTGTCTGGGCTTTCACGGACCTGGGCACCCCTCTTGTCTTTGGTCTGAATCAAGTGGTGGCGGTTCAGATTTTTGACAAGGTGAATGAAACGGGATTCAACCCCTTTGGCTACACGCTGGTCATCGTGGTGCTGGCCATCACCGTGGGACTGTTTGCCTTTTCCCGCCGGCTGCTGGTGCGGGGCGAATTTGTGACCGAAAAACGTTCCACAATCCAGGAGGACTGTGAACCCTTGCGGGGACTCAAAGGCGCGTTGATTCTCGGCGGGATGGGACTTCTGGTATTGGTGTCCCTGCTGCCTCATGCCAGCGTGGTGGCGCAATCCCTCAGCGATCACTGGTTCATGAGCGCCCTGCCCCAAAAATGGACAACCTCCCATTACGTGGAAATTTTTACTCTTCCCCTGACCTTTACAGCCCTTAAAAACAGCCTGCTTTTCGCGGCGGCGAGCGCCTTGCTGGACATGGTGCTGGGCGTGCTGATCGCCTTCTGGCTGGTTCGCCGGGAATTTGCCGGCAAAACCCTGCTGGACATGCTCACTGTTTTGCCACTGGCCCTTCCCGGGTTGGTGCTGGCCTTCGGTTACGTGGTGGGATTCAATGTGCCCGTCAAATGGCATGGACTGGATCTGTCCTGGTTGCGGTCGGTTTTGAATCCGCGGGAAAACCCCATCATCCTCCTGATCGTCAGTTACAGCATTCGCCGGCTGCCCTATCTGGTTCGCGCCGCCCATGCCGGATTCCAACAACTCCATGTGTCATTGGAAGACGCCTCACGGAATCTGGGCGCGGGACGCTGGACCACCATCCGGCGGGTGGTGCTGCCGCTTTTGCGGGGACATCTGGTGGCGGGCGGAGTGTTGACCTTTGCCTTTGCATTTCTTGAGGTAAGCGACAGCCTGATCCTGGCCATGCAGGAACGGTATTTTCCCGTGACCAAAGCCATCTGGTCCTTGTTGGGACGCATCGAGCCGGGCGCCGCGAGCGTGGCCTGCGCGCTGGGCGTGCTGGGAATGGCGGTTTTGTTCGCGGCTTTTTACACCGCCAACCGGATTCTCGGAAAAAAAATGGGGAATTTGTTCGGGTGATTTAAGTCCCGCTCCCGCCGTGGCGGAACGGGACAGATGCTCGACGCCGGGAAAAAATCCAATTGCAATTTCCATTTTCATGGCAAACTCCGAAATTCCCAAACATCAAGATTCAAAATCCACCGGCAAAATTCCGCCATTGGACCGTCCGTACGCAAAGCGCGGACTTTATGAATCCTTTATCCGGGCGGCGGCGTGTTTGGGATGGAAACGGGGACGCCGGGTGCTGGTGGGCTTGTCCGGCGGGCGGGATTCCGTGGTTCTCCTGCATTTGCTGCTGGCCGCCGGGTTCCGGGCGGAAGCGGCGCACCTCAATCACCGGTTGCGTGGAGCAGAAAGCCGGCGCGACAAAAAATTTGTAAAAAATCTGTGCCGGACCTGGGGGGTGCCTTTGGCGACAGGCGCCGAGGCGGTTGCAAAACGATCCCTCCAATATGGTCTCTCGTTGGAAGACGCGGCGCGAACCGCCCGCTACCGGTTTCTGGCCCAGACAGCGCAACAACGAAAGATCCGCACGGTGGCGGTGGCGCATCACTTGAATGACCAGGCTGAAACCGTGTTGATGAAAATCCTGTTTGGCGGCGGGCAGGGAAAACCGCGCGGCATGGCCATGCAGCGGTCTTTTTCACCGCCCGCATGGCCGGGAACAAAATCCTCAAAAACCAACTCCTCCCTGGAACTGGTCCGCCCCCTGCTGGAAATTCCCGCGGATCAAGTGGCTCTGTATGCCCGCCAAAACAAACTCCCTTTTTGTGAGGATTCCAGCAACCGCGACCTGCGCCACCCCCGCAACTGGATCCGCCGCCGCCTGCTGCCCTACATCGAGAAAGGTCTGCGCCGGAATGTGGTCAAACCCCTGGCCCGGTTGGGAAATTTGTCTTCTGGTGGGTAATTTTCCGGAATTGACATGACGTATAATATGCTATATGTTATACGTCATGGATGCCAAATTGACACTCCGGCTCGAAGACACGCTGATTCGGCGCGCCAAAAAGGAGGCATGCCGCCGCGGCAAATCCGTTTCCCAGATGGTTTCGGACTTCTTCAATTCGTTGAGAGACGACACTCCCGATAAAACGTTCTCCCATCCACCCATTACCACCTCGCTGGTGGGCCTTCTTAAGAACAGCCGGATTTCGGAAGATCATTACAAAAAACACCTCCGGGAGAAATACCTTTGAAAGTGATCATCGACACCAATGTCGTTCTCGACGCGCTGCTCTTCCGGGATCCTTTTGTTCATGCGGCGGCCAAAATCCTTGGCATGGCTGAACGTTCCGAGATCGAAGCCTTTCTGGGCGCGACAACGGTTACGACCATTGACTATCTCATCGAACAATCCCTGCCGGAACGGGAGGCTCGGGCCGCCCTCCGCCATCTGTTGGAACTTTTCGATGTCGCTCCGGTCAACCGCGCTGTTCTTGAGCGAGCACTGGCCATGAACATGCGCGACTATGAGGACGCGGTGATCTCTGCGGCTGGCGAACTGGTCGGGGCTGAGGCTGTTGTGACCAGAAATACGAAGGACTTTGTCAAATGTCCCTTGAGGGTATTACAACCGGATGAATTTTTGGCCATCCTGAAAGGTTAAAAATCAAATGCGCGGTCACCGATGCGGCAAGAAATGATCCCAATCCGGGATTTGATGGGGATTGCGGAGAAAAAAAGTGACCGGCAGCTCGCGGGGGAGTTGGGGGGTTTTGAGCAGCTTCAAGCCGGCTTCCTCGGGCAACCGGTCGGCCTTGGAGGCGTTCACCTCCCGGTGCGCCAGAACGCAGTTTTCCCAGGAAGTCTTGCCACCTTTGGAGCGCGGCCGCACGTGATCGATGCTGGCTTCATGGCGATGAAGCCGTTTTCCGGTGTATTGGCACAGGCCGCCATCGCGGTCCCATATTGCCTGGTTTGAAAAACGTGGGCGCCGTTTGGGTACCTGGTTGTAACCCACGCAGACGATGACCGTGGGAATCCTGATTTTTCCGCGCGGGGTTTGTGCAAAGGAGTCGTCTTCCCGGACGGGCAGGGCAAGCCATTGATTCCAAGTCACAGGCAACATGACATCCATCCCCTGGATGTCCAGAGCTGTGGCCGCATCGGAAGCCATCATGCAAAAGGCTTGCGCCGGCGTTTTCACATGGATCGCCTGCCAGTTCCGGTTCAAAACCAAAACAGTCGGTTGATTGAGTCGATCATTCATAATATTTTCCAAATATCCCCGGTATTTGTTCTTTGTCGTTTATTTGTTCCCAGACAACCCTAAAATGGCGGAGCGCCGAAAAATTGCGTCCCATCCCGATGAGTCGGGACCATCTCGTTAGCACCGAGTGCCGGCACGCTTGTCCGGTTGACGCTCCATATATGGTTCCCGCGGCAGGATTCGCACCTGCACCATCCAAGGTTTGAGCTTGGCGCCTCTGCTGTTGGGCTAGTGCGGCGGGAATGACTGAGGGTGATAGCCTCTTCGTTCATACGACTATCGTTTTGGGGTTGGAACCGAATCCTTACCCAAGAACTCCAGGGACACCCAATCTAAAACTTACTCTCGATATTGCCAAGGGGCTTTTTCGTTAAAAAGGCGGGATCACTGCCAGCAACCGAATTTATCCCTTCAGCAACCGCTTGAGCTTGCTTTCATCGGTCCCGGCGGCCCAGCCCATCTGTCCCATGACCCAGTTGGTCTTGCGATCACCCTTGAGCCCGGCTTTGACGGCCGATTCCCAGAGGGTCTTGGCTTTCCGGGCCTCCTCTTCGCGGGAAAGGCGGTTCATGCCCAGCTTCAGGCCCTGTCGGGGCACACCCCGCGCCCGGTGCAGTGCCGCAATGGTGCGCCATTTGAAATCGCGTTTGTAGTCGAGACTCCAGTAGGCGGGAATGAAGATCATAGTGCCGTAGGGGGTCAGGTTCACCGTCAGACGGAGTAAAAGAGGAAAATCTTCCTTCATTCCGTAGAGGTTCCAACGATGGCAGAAGGCATCGAAGAGTTCCTGGAAGCGGTCGGCTTCCTTTTCCCACCGGAACCCAAAATCCGGACGAAAATTGCGTTCCTGCACCATGCGCCTGCGGATGATCTTCTTCCGGTCTTGGAATTTCCGGACGTCCGCCAGTGACTGGATATGCTTCCATTCGGCGATGAATTCCGGGTTGGCGAGAAGATCCTGTTCCTGAAACTCATATTTGTGGCCCGCCATCAGCAGGGAATAGTACTCCCCCTTCTGAACCTGATGCTCATGCTGCCTCACCAGATCCTGAACGGGATGGTCCGGCGGGTTCCCCAGAAGATCGGTGAGCAATACCAAGGAGTGATCCAAACGGCGCCCTTGGCGGATTTTCTCCACAACATGAAGCCCCAGCCCGTTGATGTCCACCGGCCAGAGCGTGAGGGGAACAAAGATCCAGCGGTGCAGGGCCTGCAGGACGCTGTAATCCGGATGATTTTGGCATTTCCGGGGCAGCCGATGGATTTTCCGCAGGAGTTCCCCGCTCCATTCGTCCCGGTGATAGGCCAGTTTCTTCAGGCGTTCGAGGTCGGTTTGCAGGGAACTGTTCATGGTTCGGATCCTACCATGAAATGTTCACGCCGTCAGGGCAGATTGTGGGGACATTCTTTGCCCTGATGGATCTTTACTTTTGCGTGCAGAATATGGACATGAAACAAATCTTCCTTTCTTCGTTCACCGGGCTTGCTGCACTGTGCGCAAGCGTCCTTTTTCTCGGATGCGCCATGGCTCCCAGTGTTCAACGGCTTAAAGTCGAGCCGCGTTTTCAACAGGCTGCCACCGAATTGGCGACGGCTTACCTTGAAAGCCAGAAAAAGGGTGAAAGCATGCCGTCGTTTGGTCCCGGTGCCGCGCATTTCTTCAACCTGGCGGAATACAAGATTGTTTCCTGCGGATGGGAATGGCGCCAACCGGCTGTTTTTGTTCATGTCAAGGCAGGCAACAAGATCGGTGGCAACCCTGTTTGGGCCAACTATGCCATCCGAATGGGCCATAATGCACAATTGGAGGCAGGCGGAGATCGTTATCTTGGGTTGCGAATTGCTTCGGTGGGGCAAGCCATGGTGAATTTTTGAAACATTATGAACCGATCCAATATGAACCCACCGGGACGCGCCCAAGCGCCGGACAAGCAATCGTCGCCACACTCCGTTGTGCGAGAACTTTCTGGTTATGCTGAAATGGGCATGTGCAAGGAGGCGTTGGCTTTGGCCCGACGGGTTCTGAAAAGGTCGCGTCTGGAACCTGAAGTCTTCAACGAGGCGATCCACACGTTTCTTGTCCACCAGACAAAGCTTAAATCCGTACTGCCGCTGGTTACGGATGCCTATTTTCGTCTGAAAAAGAAAGATCAAAGGAAGGTCCGCCACTCGATGCTGGATTTTTACTTCAGCCTGGGTGATCATGGAAAGGCGTTGTTGTTTACCACCTTTCGTCCAAAAAACGGGATGGATTATTTGCTCTCTTTCAGGGTCTTTTTGGCGCTGGACCTAAAAAAAGAGGCAAAGCGCATGGCGCACCTTGGCCGGAGAATGCTGAGCCAACATGGACGCCCGAAAGAAATCGCGATCTTGCCCGCCTTGGCGAAATATTGTGAGTTCATAGGAGAGCTGGACATTGCTTTGTCAATGTGGCGGTTAATCCCCACCCAGGAATCGACGATTTACGACAAGCAGGGATCCATGGTGCGGAATCGTGTGGCGGAAACGCTCAAGATTCTGAATGAGTCGCTTGAAGAAATCGAAGACCTTGCCCAGAACTCTGATCGTGAATTGGATGTTTCGCATCCCGGGTTGGATAAAAAATTGATCGAGGATTCACGCAAGGAATTACTCACCTTTCGGAAAGTGTTGGAAAGAATTTTGCCACAAAAACAGTGGAAGGCCTTCGGCTTGGTTGATGAAGAGGAAATTCATGAACAGAAAATTTAAATTTTGCCCGAGCATGAAGGTGATGATCTTGAAAGATGCCGAAATGGGTTTGACGACACAGGAATCTGACAATCCGGACCTCCTGTCGGCGTTGTTGAACCTCACCGACGGACTGAGGGCATCCATTTGCAGTTGCAGATTATTTGCATGTCGAATTGCGAATTTGGCCAGATGGACCTGGCGCTCATCCGACTCGGGTGCCACCTGGCCACGCAGGAATTCGCACCGTTGCCGTTTGAACAGGCACAGCGGTTAGCGGCGAAGATTGGAAAGACGTTGCCCAAAAATCGGTCATGCACCATTGCAAAATTTATTTCATGCCGGGAATGGGTGAAGAATGGCGAAACTGAGAAAAATGTCCTTGTTTTTCAACCCTCGCAGGAACAGGCTGACCAAGTTTGGGTTGGTAAAGTTCAATCCTTAATCACGCCTATTCTCTCCATCAAATAAAAAATCCGATGCCAAAGTTTTACGTTTATAAAATGGTGTGTGATAACGGTGGTGCACCGTGCGTTTATCCCCAAAACTCAGCGAATGCAGTACTTTCCTTGTCAATCTGTAAGCCAATGATTCGATCGAGCGCTTGCAAGGGGGATTGGCTATTCGGCTTCGGAGGCAAGAAACTCGGAGGGCGACTGATTTATATAGCAGAAGTTGATGAAGTGCTGAAAGGTGGCGAGTATTACCGCAATCCGAAATATATGATACGTCCCGACTGCATCTACCAGAAGGAGGGGGTGAACTACAGTTGGAAAAAAGGATCTGATTTCCACAAGAATGGTTCCAATATCGATCATGATCTTGGTAAATTCCCTGAACGTAAAAGAGCAATCGCCCTTCTCATCAACAACTTTCGTTATTTTGGCGAGGAAAACACCCTTAACTGGCAAGAGAAGTACGACCACTTGAAAACGATGTTGGATGATTTGAAGCAAGGTCATAGAGTAAACCATTCCACAGAAGTGGAATCCGACCTTAATAAACTGAAGGATGCAATTTGGCGGCAGTATCCTGACGAAAAGCAGCTTGGCCTCCCGACAAACCGCGAAAAGTGTGGTAAATCCTCAACCCGGAGTTCAAAATGCAACTGTGGTTCCTGAGAGTGGCTGATGAGAATATCAGTCCTGAAATCATTAAAGGCAGCAACTTGGCAGCGGTTCTTTTTAAGCAGATACCGTTTTCCGAGTGTCGCCTTGGAATGGATCATAAAAAAATTGATGAATTGGTCGAAAAGTATTACCAAGGTGAATCAAGTGGAACCAAGGGGCAATTCAAGGGATCACTCCACCGTTTCCTGACCGAGGCGGGTGAGGGTGATCTTGTAGCTGTCTGTGTCAACGGGGATCAGAACTTGCTTTGGGGCGAACTCCTTCGGGGACAACTAACCCTATTACCTGGTTTTGAAAAAGAAAATATCAAGGGGCGACCAGTTCGTTGGCTGTCACTACATGAACAGGCGACGATTGAGAAGATGTCGCCGCCTGATGCCGTCCGAAAATATCGTGGCACCATCTGCAAATGGCTCGATGATGTAGAATGGCCTGATGAGGAAGAAGAAAAACGGCAGCATTATTACTCGACGCCACCGGCTGAGAAACAGCGGCAGGTGAAATTTATCCGGGTTGGCATAGATACGGGTTGCGGCGGACGCTTGTCCAGGATGTTTCCTGGAAATTATTACCATTTCATTCCGATCCCAAAACACAACGATCCTGAATTTCGGCGTTTTACGTATGGTGATGTGAAAGGTCCAACCAAATTTCAAAGCCTTTTGGCCCTACGGAAAGGCGATCTTTTAGTTTTATATGCAGGATTTGATCCGGAAAGAGACTTTAATCAGTGCCGATGTGTGGGCATTTTCTCGTACTTCGTAATCAAAGAGGTCTTTTTGTTTAAGAAAAAGGGTGGTTGTGCCCTGCAAATTGCCGAGACATCACGAACCAGCGATCCGGTCGGTGTTTTTAATAAACTTGCATCCCGCGAGACCTTTGACGAAATGAGACGTGTTTATGGCCCATACAATCCTCACGTTGAAGAAGACCGTGACGAAATGCAGATTCTCATTTGCGGGGATACGAGTTTAAGTCGCTTGTTGAGCAAGGTTGAAGTCATCGCTGAAGCTGACAAAACGACAGGCAAGTATATCTTGAGCGAGGACAATGCCCATAAATGGGGGTTAAAAACAGGGGCCGATCTGACGCGCTGTTCTGTCCGAACGGTTGATTCAGAACATGTTGACGAGGCAGTCAAGTATCTTGAAAAATTACCTTGAAGTTTTTTTCCACTTCAAACAGTTGTTCCTTAACGTTCTGATGTTGGGGACATTCTTTGCCCTGATATTCTCACGGATATAAGTGCAGAATATGGGCATGAGATCATCAATTACATCATCTGCCGGCCCAGCGAATCTTTCCAGACCCCCGGTTAAAAAGACCCTTTTGGATGAAATGGACGGTTATGGAGAACTGGGCATGCATCGGGATGGCCTTCGATTGGCCCGGCGAATTCTAAATCAAAAGGTTTTGGTCGCAAAAGAATTCGAGGGGGCCATGATGGTCATCTTGTCGACCCAGAAGCGCTTGAAACAGAGTGCTCCGCGGATTGAGCGGGCTTATCGACGGTTATCAAAACCGGATCAAAGAAAGATGCGGCCCGTCATATTGAGGCTTTATATATGCATCGACGATTACGCAAAAGCGCTCCCCTTTGCCGCCCGTCGACCAATCAACGCCATGGATCTCGCATTTTCGCTGGATACTTTCTCCGCCGCGGGAAAAAAAGACGTTGTGGATCGTTTGGTGAGAATGGGGGTGAACTATTTGTGGCAACTGGAGTATTTATGCGCCGAGAATCTGATTCGATCAACATTGACTGCCGATTTTGTGCAGGAAGGGCAGTGGATGCGGGCTTTGGCCCTGTGGAAAGGCGTTCCGAGCGATGTTGCGTTGAATTCATGCGACCAGAATCTGATTCGATCATCATTGGCTGACCATTTTGTGCAGGAAGGGAAGTGGACGCGGGCTTTGGCCCTGTGGAAAGGCGCTCCGACCGATGTTGCGTTTTGCTGCCAAAAGTTCAGTGATCGTGTGCAGATTCATGCCGCGCAAGGTTTGAAAATCATCCGGGAAGGTCTTGCCGAACTGGCACGGTTGGAATCCCGGGGTGATCCGGATTTTGATCTCGCCCAACCTGGATTGTCCAAGGGCTTGATTGGGGATTCCCGTCGCGAACTTCTTTCGTTCCGCAAGGCGCTGAAAAGGATTTTGCCCCGGAAATACTGGGAAAAGTACAGATTGGACAAGGAAGCCCAACCTTCCGAACCGGAAACCTTGGATTCGTCCCTCGATTAAGTCAGAGACCAAAACCGAAGCCTTTGATTCGGACATTCATCTGCGGATGCAGATCAAACGAACGATGAACTGCGAATTCGGAAAGATGGATCCCGCTATTCTCCGGCCCGGCCGGCTCTTGGCGCTGCGAGAATTCAAACCGCTTCCACGCGGACAAGCGGATCGCCTGGCAAAAGACCTCGGCAAAACGTTGCCGCCAAAACAGGAGTACACCCTCGAGGAAGTTTCAGAACTCCTGACATAGGGCACCGTTTCTCCTATGAAAACTGTTTTTTGAACCTCGAACCCAAACCTGTCCGCTTTTTTGGGCTCAAAACAACATCTCCCCTCGAGAAAACCTCTTTCGGTTGCAAAAAAGCGGCCATTCTCGTACCCCCCTATGTCAGGAGTTCTGAATTTTCATGGCCAAGTCAATCCAGCAAGCAGGTCAAAATTCGGATTCTTTTTTCGAATGGAGTTTCTGAGAATAATAGCTCTCTTCCAACCATCATGAGTTGTTAGATCGCAAATTGCACGACATGCTCTGGTTGAGAAATTCCACCTGATTCCATGATGCCAATTCAGTTTTTCTCCAGAAGCTGTTCGAACAGTCTTCAGTAATAAACTCGATGATTTGTAAATTCCTAAATCAACGGCCTTTTCGAAAAGCATAGAATGTCTTTTTTGTCCGATAAAAACACGATTGTCTTTGCCGATCAGACCTTTAAAAACATGGGCATTTGCTTTGGCCCGCAATCGATTTCTGGCAGTAGCATCACTTGGGTGTTGGCCTTCATCGAGAATTTCATCAATTCTTATTGCTCCAATCAAACACCATTGACGCGGATCATCTCCGTCAGTTTGTTCCCGTTTCTTATCGGTCCATTCAATCCACCCTTTTCCATTATTTTTCCACAACAAGGCCCAAAACAGAAAAATGTCATTCCTCTCTGCATGCCATAAGGCAGCACTGCGCCTGCACCATCCATCGCCATATGTCAGATTTTTCCAGTCTGGATCACAATGGATATCTCTCCCATTCATTTTATGTCTTTGAACAAATGGCCGAATTTCGTTTGAGAATTTCATATACCCGTTTACACCTTCTTTAGTGAATGGGGCATAATAAAAACCTCCGTCTGAGAAAACAGGGCTTCGTACAATTGATTTATCTGCCATATTTGCGCCAACATTTATCAAATAGATTTTCGACATAGGTTTTTTGGGGTTGCTTGATGTTTGGGGTGGGCCCCGTTATTCGGTCAGATCCAGCGGAAAATAAGCGATGGCGTCTGTTGGATCGGAGGGTAGGTAAACAGGATTGGTCGGACAAGCCGAAAGGTGAACACGCGGCTTGCTCCCTCACTGGGAATTCAAACCACTTCCCCATGAACAGGCGGAGAAAAAACCCGCCATGAGGGTTTTCTGGCGGATGGTCCTCACGATCCGCGCCCGGAATTCATGGCCCAGCTCCGGGATTTGCTTGGGTCAACCGGGTCCATCATCGCCTACAATGCCACGTTTGAGCGGAACTGCCTGAAGGACTGCGCCCGATTGCGACCGGAATGGACATTCTGGTTGGAAACCATCGCTCCACGGATTCTGGACCTCCTGGCGCCTTTTCGTACCTTTCACTATTACCATCCTGACCAAGGCGGCAGCGCATCCCTCAAGGCGGTATTGCCGGTTCTGGTGGGGCAAGGTTATAAAAACCTGGCCATTCAAGAAGGCAGCATGGCCAGCCGGGAATTTCTCCGGTTGCAATCCGGACAGGTCACCCAAGCCGAACGAAAAGAGATTCGCGCCAATCTGGAGGCCTATTGTGCCCGTGACACCTTGGGGATGGTGGAGATTCTTGACCGGCTGAATGGGCTTGTTCGGAAGTGACTCAAGCGCCCATAGAATTTTGTTTTCAGCCTTGTTCCTCGCCAAAAATCTCCCACGAGGGTTTCATTGCCCACTTTTTATACGTCACCCTCATTTTCGACAGAGGTTCCAATTCAGGTACTGGATTGCACCACATGGCAGAAAATGGGGCCGGCGGCGGGTCTCGCACCCGCTTTCTCGTGCTCCCAAGGCACGCGGATCGGCTTCTTCTCCATCTGCCCGTAATAATGGATCCACCCGACGGACTTGCACCCAATAATCCGGGCAGTCCCTCGGTTCGGCTCCTTGCCTTGTGCGCGGGGAAGGGGAGGGGTTGCGGCCCCCTGAAACAAGCGGGCGGTTCGTTATCGGAACCTCATGAAACTGATCGCTCCCAGGTCTGTCGATCCTCCTTGGTGGGAAGAAACGCTGTGGTACTCGCGAATCAGGTTCCACGCATGGATCATCCATGCTGCCGCAACCCCGAAAAATGGCGGAGGTCGGGAGAATCGCACTCCCAATCCCTGGGAAGGGACAGCCGGGTTCAAGCCGGGATCCTCGTCTATTCGGACGACCTCCTTTAGGAGCCGCGCAAAAATTAATTCACATTCTGGCAAAGGCACCGTGCAGGCAGATGCCAGACGCGAGGAAGGAGAATATCCCTCGTGGACCCCGCAGCAGCGGGGCTGATCCCGCACAGCGGGACCGCAGATGCCTGCACGCTGCCGCGCCCCTGTGGGCTGGGGGGATTTGGCCGGCTGGTTGCGTTGCTCGCGACTCACAGCCCCATGAAGGGGATGCTCGTCACTCGCGCCTTGCCATCCGGCCAAATCCCCTCCAGCAGAATGTGAAGTAATTTTTGCGCGGCTCCTTTAATGGCTCCAGCGCATGGACTCGCACCATGACCGCGCCGCTTAACAGGCGGGCGTGCTGCTTTGACACCACGCTGGATCGAATAAATGATCGGGCTGGTGAGATTTGCACTCACGATCTTTCGCACCCCATGCGAACGCGCTGACTACTACGCAACAGCCCGAAAATGGTACTCCGCCAGGGTACTGCCCCCTGTTCCCCGGGTTAAAAGCCCGGTGCTTCACTTGTAAAGCTTGCGGAGCGCAAAGAAATGGTCCGGGCTGGAGGTTACGCTCCCCCGTCAGCTGGGTGTAGGCCAGCGGTCCTGCTATTGAACGAAGCCCGGGACAAATGGTCGGCGCGGAGGGACTTGCACCCCCAAGGATTACACGTTCTAAGCGTGCAGGCTCTGCTTTTCGCTCTCATCCACGCGCCGGAAAAATGGTGCCCAAGGCAGGTGCCGCCCCTGCGTCTGCCGCTTATCAAGCGGCCGCTCTGCTGTTGAGCTACGTGGGCATTGATGATGGCTGTCCCGGCTGGATTTGCACCAACGCGAACGAGGTCAGAGCTCGTCATGCTGCGATTACATCACGGGACATTGGCACCCGATCCGAGATTCGCACTCGGTACTCCAGCTTGAAAGACTGGCGACTTACTCATAGTCGAATCGGGCAAAAGATGGCGGAAGCCAGGGGAATTGCGCCCCATTCCGGCTTGGCGGCCGGAACCCGTCCGCTTCCAACGGAGGCCGGCGCGCTGGTCCGGTTTGGCTTCCAAAAGGCAAAATGGTCGCTCCGGATGGAGTTGCACCATCATTGCGCGGCGTATGAAACCGGCACATTCCTGTTATGCTACGGAGCGTCTATGGTTGCAGGGGGCGGAGTCGCACCAGCCAAAGGAAGGTTATGGGCCTTCCGGGGGACTCTCCCCGCCCTGCGTTAAATGGTGGAGCCAGACGGTTCCGCCCCGCCGTTTCCTCCATGCCATGGAGGCGTCCTCCTAATTGGACGATGGCCCCGCAAAATGGTGGACCGGAAGGGGGTTGCACCCTTCACACCCGGTATGCAAGACCAGGTCGCCGCTTGGGAACATGCCGGCCCAAATAATGGTGCGCCATGAGAGACTTGCACTCTCCCCGCCTGTTTGGAAGACAGGCATGCTTGCTTTAAACACCTATGGCGCATTAAAAAATGGAGCCACCAGCGGGTAACGCTCCCGCGTCTGGGCTTTACCAAAGCCCCGTTCTGCTTTTGAACCATGGCGGCTTGAATATGGTCCGTCGCCCGCGTGCTGCCCGCGGTATCTCGTGATCCCGAATCACGCGGATTACTGTCTTCCTCGCGACGGATAAATGGAGCGCCGTACAGGAATTGCACCTGTCTGTCCCGGGTTGCAGCCGGGTGCCTTAAGCTGCTCGGCCAACGGCGCTAAATGGTCCAGCACCCCGGTACTGCCCCGGATATCTCGCCGTCCCAAGCGGCGCGGATTACTTTCTTCCTCGTGCTGGTGAAAAATGGCGCGCCCGGCGGGCCTTCGCCGCGACGAAGTGGCCGCGGCCACGCAGGCGGGTGCCGCCCCCGCTCTATCCCGTTAGACAGACGGGCAGCTCTGCTGTTTGCTCTCGGGCGCGCAAATGGGGTGCTGGGCCGGTTACGCTCCGGCGTCGTCCCGTTCACAGCGGGCTGATCTGCTATTGATCTACAAGCACCGTCAAAAAGCTTGCCATCCAAAGGATGGGAATCTATTGGAGCCACCGGCCGGAATTGCACCGGCATCCTCCGTTTACGAAACGGACACTCTGCTGGCTGAGCTACGGCGGCTGAATTGGTATCCCCACCTGGATTCGCACCAGGATCCCCGGCTTCGGAGACCGGAACTCTTCTGTTTAAGCTATGGGGACATGGTGGCCAACCGCGGAGTCGCACCGCGCCTTTCCGCTCTTCAGGCGGACGCAATCACTACGATTGCTTGTTGGCCAAAATGGTCTCCCCGCGACGATTCGCACGCCGATTCTCCCGGTTCGTAGCCGGGTGTGTTATCTATTTACACCACGGGAAGGTGGTCCGCCCGGAAGGAGTTGCACCCTCATGACCCGCACATCTAGCGGGTGTTTTGCGAGATATAAGCTCGCGGTTTTGCTGTTAAACTACGGGCGGAAATGGCTTGTCTTGGGAAGACTTGCCTAAAAGATGAATTGGTGGAAGCGACGGGAGTTGCACCCGCCTCACGGTCCTTGCGAAAGACCATCGCCACTACGGCACATGCGCCCCCAAACAAAAGTGGCGCGCCAGGCAGGGGTTTCACCTGCGACCTTCTCGTTAGGAACAAGTGGCTCTATAAACTGAGCTACTGGCGCGAAATGGCGCTTCCGGCGGGTTTTTCTCCTGCATCTTTCGGTTTAGAAGACCGATGCTCTTTAATTGAGCTACGGAAGCGAAAGGATTGAGCGGGTGGAGCCTTCTCTCCACTGATCGCCAGCTCGCGAGGCCCGGCTGGCATGGAACCAGCCATGACGATCACACTTGTAACGACAAGTTGGTGCGTATACGCAACCGCTCAAATGGTGGGCGGGGCTGGAGTTGCACCAGCGATGTTCAGCTCATGGCCCCCGTTTTACAGACGGGTCCAACACATCTGGCAGTTGGCTCCCACCCAAAATGGTTCCAGGGGATGGAATCGAACCATCGAAAACAAGCGTATGAGACTTGCGGAGGGCCATCCTCTCCCTGGGGAAAACACTTCCGGCTTTCACGGCCTCTTCAATTTCATCCTGTGGATGGCGCCTCGTGTCGTAGGCGCAAGGATTCTTGCTAACTGGCACCCAGCGTGGGACTCGCACCCACCCACAAGGTTTTGGAGACCTCGTCGCCGCTATGGAACATGGCCGGGTTAATAAACGACAAAGAACAAACACCGTTGCGAGTGTCTCCGTGTGGGGCACGGGTTTCTCGCAGCCGCAGGTCTTTAAGCGCGGACGTTTCAGTGTTTAAAGGCACACCTCCCGGAAAGCCATTGGCGGGATGGTCGCAGACATAAAACACCGGCAGGTGTCGCAAGCACATAACTTGACACCTCCTGTGAACAGGACTAAGTTGCCGTTGGTTGCGGATTGGCGGACTTAGTCCGTTCGATCTGTGTTCCATCCCGGCCCCGCATCAGTTAGCGCTGATGCGGGGCTTTTTTTATTGCGGATATGCGATAATTGAGCCTCCTTTCCTGGTTTTATTTGAAAAACAAAAAACCCCGCTTTCCTCGGGGGAGAGCAGGGTTTGAGAAATCAAAATGTAAGTTCTCCTACCTGCCCATCCCTCCCGTGTAAATCTGGCCAACCAAAAACATGCCACACGGGCGCGACACGACTTTTGCCGCATGCCGTTCGGTCTTGGTCAGCCATATGTTGGATGAGAGGTTCATTGAATGTTAAAAACTCCGATTAATTGTGCGTCTATATATCATCAGTCGGCTGAATTGTCAAATGATTTAGTGAATTTTTTAAAAGCAATAACTTATACTTGTTGCGGCTGCAAATAATGCCACCCTCTTCCGTGGGCCGCTGTCCTCAAAACCCAAAAGTGATATTCGTCGTCTGGCCGGGCTGAATGGTGATTTCCTTTCGCAGCCTGCAGATACCCACGACATTCACCGCGTTATCGGCCTCGCACACCAAAAGATATTTTCCCGGCGCCAAACTCATTGAAAAGTGTCCCGAATCATCCGACCGCGTGCTTCCAACCAGCTCATCCTTTGGCCCCATCATCGGTTTCCCGCCAATCTGTTTGCCCACCACGGCGATAACCTGGCGATAGGCAAAAATCGTGTATCCCGGTTTTTGGGCCACCCACACTCCCGCGGTGGCGTTGAAAATATTGGTGCCGGCATAAGCGCCCGTGATTTGGTTTCCGATATACCGCCGGTAACATGAACCTTCAACTTTTCCCTCTTTTTTCGCCTCGGCATCGGTGGCCGCCTGCCGGTCCTGCTCCCGTTGTCTGGCATCCATTTCGATTTTGCGTTTTTCCAGCAAAACCTTCATTTCGCTTTCAGTGTAAACCCGCTCGAAGTTTGCCTTCTCGGCATACAATGTCGTTTTGGCGCCCTTGATCTCCCATTCAAAAAAAACCCACTGATCCTTCATGGATTTCACCGTCACCACCGAATTGACCGGGACAACATTGACGGTTCGATATTCCTGGAAAATCGGTTTGACCCCCAATATTTTTGCCTGGCATCCCGGCTGCAGTCCCTCGATTTTTTCCAAGGGATCCTGCGTCCATCCCGCCCCGCCCGACAAAATCAGGATGGCTGCAAACCATGCGCCTCCGCCAAAAAATACCCGCGCCAGGGACTTCAAAAAACCGGGCGCTAAGAACGGCCTTTTCATTTCAACCGATTCTTGCGCCTCCACCGCCTTTTTCAAGTTCAAACATGCCTCCCGTCCCTCGCGCTTCAATTCACCCATCATCCCTCGGAGGCATTCTTTGTTTCACCGATGACCGGAAAAAAATGGGTGAATCCGCCAGCTATTCCCCGATGATTTTTACCAGCACACGTTTTTTGCGGTGGCCGTCGAATTCGCCATAAAAAATCTGCTCCCACGGCCCCATGTCGAGCTTGCCGTTGGTAATGGCCACCACCACTTCACGCCCCATGATCTGCCGCTTCATATGCGCATCGGCATTGTCCTCACCTGTGCGATTGTGACGATACCCCTCCACCGGTTCGTGTGGGGCGAGTTTTTCCAGCCACTGGTCATAATCCTGAATCAATCCATCCTCGGCATCGTTGATATAAACGCTGGCCGTGATATGCATGGCATTGACCAGACAAAGCCCCTCTTTCACCCCGCTTTTTCGGACAAGATCCTCAATTTTATCCGTAATGTTCAAATAGTCGCGCCGATGAGGGGTCTGGAACCACAGATGCTCCGTTAAGTGCTTCATGGCCAAATAGATACGCGAAACCCCCCGTTTTACACAAGACTTTCTTGACAAAAGCCCATATTGACGTTTTGCAGATTTCGCCGTAGTATTTCGGGGATACCAACCTTTAGGATTAATATATGGGTTCCCTTAAGAAACGCCGCAAAGCAAAAATCAACAAACATAAACGCCGGAAACGTCGTCGGGAAGACCGACACAAGAAATAACCGTTTAAAACGGTGAAAATCTCGGTTCCAAGTTTTACCAAATGGATTGCCATTCTGGTCGCCGTTGGGGTGTCGGGTTGCACCTCCACCCAAATGGCGACTTCCGGTAAATCCCCTGTTGTATTTCATGCCGACACGGATGCGGTGGGCTCAGTGTCCCCCCTTCCGTCCAAACAACAGCAATTCGCCGAGGCCCTGGCCCACTACAGTGCGGGACTCATCCATATCACCCAACGCGATGACGACAAGGCCCTGAACGAATGGGAACAAGTCATTCAACTCGATCCTTCCCGCAACGACTTGAGGGAACGGGTTGCGCAGGAATACTTCCGCAGGAATGACCTGAAAAAAGCCACGGAAATCCTCGAAGCCGGGGCGGCGCAGGATCCTGATTCAGCCTCGGCATGGGCGCTGTTGGCCATTGCCTACCGATCAACCAAAAACACGGACAAGGCGGTGGCAGCCGCTGAAAAGGCCGTGTCCTTGGAATCGAGCTGTCTGCCAGCCTACCATGTTCTGACCGAGATCGCTGTCGATCAACAAAAACTGGACAAAGCCAGACGGTATTTGGATCGCGCCACTGCCCAAAAGAACGATTCGGTTCTTTACTGGATCCATGTGGCGGATCTCTACATCACCATCAGCGCCCGCGAACCCAAACTGGACATCAAAAAAACCGATATTCTCAAACTTTACGAAAAAGCCCTGAACCTGAGTCCGGACAACATCGAAGCCCTTGAACGTGCGGCAAACTACTCCGTCATGGTCCAGGAAATGGGCAAGGCCACGGAGTATTATAAAAAAATTCTGGAGCTTCAGCCTCAAATCACAACTGTTCGCGAAAAACTGGCGCTATGCCATGTGGCCGATGGAAAAAAGGAGGAAGCCATTCAAGTGTTGGAGGAAATCGTGCGGCGGGAGCCGCTCCGTTACCAGATTTTCACCCTGATCGGACAACTCTACGAGGACTTGAAGGATAATGGCAAGGCGCAGGTCAACTATCAGCTATCCCTCAGCGCCAATCCCAATCAACTGCCCCCCTATCTTCGTCTGGCCCTGATCGAACTGCAAAATAAAAATCCGCAGAATGCCATCAAACATCTTGAAAACGCCAACCAGCGGTTTCCCAACAATTTTCAGATCACCTATTTTTACGGATTGGTGTACAGCGAAACAAAGGACTACCCGCGCGCCGTGGAATATCTTGACCGGGCGTTGAAAATCGCCCAGAACACCAAGCAGGATCTGATGGACAGCGCCTTTTTCTTTTACTACGGCGCGGCGTTGGAACGGACCAACCAGTTCGACAAGGCGGTGGTCCAGTTTGAAAAATCCCTCGCGCTGAACCCCGAAAACGCGGACACCTGCAACTACCTGGGCTTCATGTATGCGGATCGGAACATCAAGCTGAACGAAGCCATGCGTCTGGTGGAAAAAGCCCTCTCCCGGGAACCTGAAAACGGCGCCTTTCTCGACAGCATGGGCTGGGTTTATTACCGCCAGGGACAGTTGGACAAGGCTCTGCTCTTCCTCCAAAGAGCCGCCAAGCTCATTCATGCGGACGCCGTCATCTTTGACCATCTTGGCGACGTCTATTTGAAAATGGGCAACACCAACGAAGCCTTTACCAGTTATCAAAAAGCCATGGAACTCGATCCAAAAAACAAGGACGTCAAAGGCAAGCTCGACAGCATCCGGCTGCCCTCCACGCCTCCCTCGAGCCAATCGACCCAAGGCCAGCCGTCCAAGCCCTAAATATTGGAGGGCGGGGCTCCCGCACCGCCGCTTTCTAAACACCCTGACTCTTCCGTTTCCCAATCTCCTTTACCGCAGCGGCATCTCGGGCGGACAGATCCGGATACCCGGAGTCGGAACCCACCGTCACATCCCACCGCCAACTGCGGGCGCACTTTTTGCCGAGGGGCTGCGTCACGATGGCGCGATCCGTGTCTCCCGCCTTGAGTTCCACCTGCGAGACGATGAACATTTCCGCCAGACATTCCTCCCTGCCCTTGAAAGCCGCCAACTCCTTTGAATCCTTGAGTTCCAGACAAACCCGGGCATCCACGGATTTGCCAATCTGTTTTGACTGACGGGCTTTTTCCAACTCCGCCGCAACCATGGTTCGCAGCTGCAGCCATCGTTCGAAGCGGGTTTCCAGATCAGAGTCAACCAAACGATCATCCGGTTCCGGCATGAGTTGCAAATGAACGCTCTCATCCGGCGCCACGCCGGGCAGGCAATTCCATGCTTCCTCGGCTGTGAAACACAGGATTGGCGCCGAAAGCCGGGCCAGCGCGCCAGCCACGGCACGCATCACGGTTTGCGTGGCCCGGCGCCGGAGCGAATCCGGCGCGTCGCAGTAAAGCCGGTCCTTGGTGATATCGACATAAAGCGCCGATACCTCCACCGCGCAAAAACTGTTCAACGCATGGTAAACCCGGTGAAACTCGTATTCCTCGTATCCCTTGCGAATCTCGCGGATCAATCCCTGCAGTTTGCCAAGCATCCAACGATCCAGCTCCACTTCCGCCCGATCCTTGCAGGCGTTCAGGTCCACGGCATGCCGTTTGGGATCGAAATCCGCCAGATTGCCAAGCAGAATGCGCAGGGTGTTGCGCACCGACCGGTACGTTTCGCCAATGCGTGTGAAAATCTCCTCCGACAACGGCACATCGTTTTGGTAATTTTCGCTCGAAACCCACAACCGCACCACATCCGCGCCATATTTGTTCACAAAGGATTCGGAATCCTTTGGTTTTTCGTAGGTCGAGGACTTGCTGATTTTGCGTCCGTCCAAATCCACCAGGAACCCGTTTGTGACAACCGTTTTATAGGGCGGTTTTCCGCCGTTTGCCGCAAGGCTGATCAACAGGGAGGATTGGAACCAGCCGCGATGCTGGTCGCTGCCCTCCAGATAAAGATCCGCGGGGAACCGCTGTTCCGGATGGCGCTGCAACACGGCGCGGCTTGACGATCCGGAATCGATCCACACATCAAGCGTATCGTTGCGCTTGGTCACCCCGGCGGGCAACCCCAGCATTCCGGCCAGTTCCGCCGCGCTCTTTTCAAACCAGATGTTGGTGCCATGCTTTTCCACCAAATCAGCCACCTTCAGGATGATCTCCGCTTTTAAAATCGGTTCGCCCTTTTCCGCATAAAAGATCGGCAGCGGCACGCCCCATGAGCGCTGGCGCGAGATGCACCAGTCGGAACGCGATTCCACCGTGCCGCGAATCCGGTTGCGTCCCCACTCCGGCACCCACTTCACCTGGTCGATGGCCGCCAGCGCCTGCGCCTTCAACTCCTCAACCTTGATGAACCATTGCTCAACCGCGCGAAAGATGACCGGCGTTTTGGATCGCCAGCAATGAGGATAGCTGTGGCGGATGGTTTCCGTCCGCACCAGTTTGCCCGTCTTTTGCAAAAGGGCCAGCACATCCTGGTTGGCGTCGAACACATATTTGCCCACCCATTCCGGCACCTCGCACTCGGCGGTAAACCGGCCCTGGTCATCCACGGGGGAAAGCAATCCCAGGTGTTTCGCCGTGTGATAATCCTCCTGCCCGTGCCCGGGCGCGGTGTGAACGCATCCCGTGCCGGTGTCGGCAGCCACATAGTCCGCAGTCAACACCGGAACCTCGCGCGGGAGGAACGGATGCTTCAACTTGAACTTGAGCAGTTCGGCCACAGGCACATTTCCATCCGGCAGGGGTTGCACCCCCAGATTCGCATAGGACTCGGCGGGAAGTTCCTCGCAAAGAATGACCGTCTCATCCCCCAATTTATACCTGGCGTATCGCAAACGGGGATGAATGGCCACCGCCAGATTGGCCGGCAGGGTCCATGGCGTGGTGGTCCAGATCATGACCGATGTGCCCGGCATGCCCGCCACATCGAATTTCACGTAAATGGAGGGGGATTCCTTGTCCACATATTCGACCTCGGCCTCCGCCAGGGCCGTCTGGGCGCCGGAACTCCAATACACCGGCTTCTTGCTGCGATAAACCAACCCCTTGTCCACAATCGCGGCAAAAACCCGGAGCACATCCGCCTCATACGCGTGGTCCAGCGTCAGATACGGATGCTCCCAGTCGCCCAGCACCCCCAGCCGCTTGAACTGGCGGCGCTGGATTTCGATGTACTTGCGCGCGAACTCCTCGGATTTCTGCCTCACCTGCACGGGCGTCAGGTTCCCCTGACTCTTCACCACCTTGAATTCGATCGGCAACCCATGGCAATCCCATCCCGGAATATAAGGCGCCCGAAACCCCATCATGGACTTGGATTTGACAATGATGTCCTTCAGAATCTTGTTCAGGGCGGTCCCCATATGAACATCGCCATTGGCAAAAGGGGGCCCGTCATGGAGAATAAAAACCGGCGCATCCCGGCGTTTCTCCTGGATTTTGAAATAAAGTTTTTCCTGGTCCCATCTTTCGAGAAAAGCCGGCTCCCGTTTCACGAGATCCGCCTTCATGGGAAAGCTGGTCTTGGGCAAATTGAGTGTGTCCTTGTAGTTCATGGTCATGATCCGCTGTTGGCGGAAAACCGGCAGACTAGCCCCTCATCACAATCGCGTCAATGCCCCAGCACGCGCCATGACCTCAAACTTAACAGTTCAAAAGAATCCAGGCAAAACGATCTTGCTTTCCCTCCACACAGCCGGTATCGCTTTAAAACCCTAAAAATAGGCGTGGTCGCCATTCTCAAATGGAGGGTCATCATGAAAATAATTTCCAAAATTTTTGTTTGTTGGAATAAACCATGTGTGACTTTCCTCAATCAGGCGGCTGCGGTCACAATGCTGTCCGGGATCACAATCCTTCCCTGCCAGATTCGCGCGGAAACAAATTCGGCCGGTGAAAAGCCGGCGTCGATCTCATCCCAGGCAAAGGCTCAGTTCCAAGGTCAAGCCCAGAACCTGGTGGCAGTCGAAGTGCACATGTTCAAAATGCCAATCGAAACCATTGAAGGCCTGTTTAAACCCGGCATCCCTGCGATCGGGACGCAGGTCAACGCGGAAACTTTCGATCGCATCAGGGAAATGGGAAAGACAAAAAAAGCGGAACTGGTTGGCTGGATCAACAGTGTGACCGAAAACAACATGGAAACCATTTGCAAAGATTCCATTCAATGTCCGATTCCCAGCTTCAGCTTCAATTCTCAAACCTCATCCTTCACCATGACTGGTTTTGAATACAAGGATTTGGGAATGATTCTTAAGTATAAGCCCGCCATTGCCGATGATCGTCGCACAATCCGGATGAACGTGGAGTTGTTTTATTCGGGCACACCAGAACCGGAGTCGGAATTGAATGCATTGAAAATTGACCACACAAAACCGCAAGAAGTGCCAGCCTTTCAAGTCAAAGCCATCAACACAAGCATTTCGTTATTGGATAATAAAACCATCGTTCTCACCCTGTTTGATCCATTGAGAACAAAAAAGACCGGAGCCGGCGGGATGCAACAGAAAATCCTCGTGCTTTTGACTGTGCGCGCGTTCACACCCTCCGGCCACCCGTTGAATTAACCCTTCCCCCCGGCAATCTGGCTGCCCGCGGTCAGTCTCAATTCTTCATCTCCCCCAGTGACCGGAAATAGGGGCCGATCATGGATTCGTAATTTTTGGGGATGCGATCCTGGAGGCCGTTGAGAATTTCGCTCTTGTAGTTTTCGGGGAGGTAATTTTTCTCGCGGTTGGACACGCGCTCGGCGCGAACGCTGGAACGGGCGGAACCCAGGGCGTCCAGCGTCTGCTGAAAACTGCGGCGGATGGCCAGTCCGTCGCCGACGCTGGCGGATTGCTCCAGTCGTTTCATGGAGGCAACCGCCGCCTCGATGTCGCCGGAGGGAATCCGCTGTTTCCGCAAACGCAGGGCCAGGGTCTCGGCTTCCTGCCGCAGCTTGGCCTGCTGCGCGGCCAGGCGCACCATCTGCTGTTGCAGGGAGGGAGGCGTCGGCCCGCGCAATCCTTCCTCGCCCACTCCCGCCATCTTTCCGCCACCCGTGGCGCCGCCGCCCTGATCCTTGGATTGATCCTTCACGCTGCCCTGCTCAAAAGGGCTGGGCGTCAGGCGCGTGGGCGTCTCGCGCCCCCCTTTGCCCACCATGGTGTCGCCGACCATCTGGCCGTGGCTGCGCCCGGTGCGTCCCTCGCCGGAACGTCCCCCGATCTCCGATTGGTTGGGCAACTGGTTGCCGGTGACGCCTCGCGCGCTCATGTTCGAAATGGGGCCGTCCACGGCATCCCAGCCAATCCCCTTGTCGGCGGAATCCATCCAGGTGCTGGTGACATCCTCCACGTCCTCGGTCATATTCTCCTCCTTGTCGAGCAACTCGCCCACGATATCCTCAAGTTCCCCGGCCATGTCCGCCAGCGGCACGTCCGAAGGCGCCGCCGGTTCCTCCATGACCCACTTGATCTTGTCGGGCGTGTTGGGCAGCCAGCGTTCAATGTTGTGGATCATTTCCTTGGCCAATTCCAAACCGGACTGCTCGCGCGGCACGGCAAGCGTGATGTTCTTCTTGTAAAGCGCGTCGGCGGCCATCTGGATTTCCTGATAAACACAGTTCAATTCCTGAATCACCTTGCCGTCGGCGAAATCCTGCAACGGAAGCTTGCTGAAATCGGTGAGGGCTTCTTGAAAAATCGCCGCGTGTTTGCTTTCCAAACGCGCCATCTCGGTGAGCAATTGATCCTCGCGCGAAGTCAAATCCTCTGGTCCATGTTCGAGAATGGATTTGGAGATTTGAACGACCTGTTTCTGATCCTGGGTGAAATCCTTGAGCAGGTCTTCCAGTTTCTCCAGGGCTTCGCGGGGCGAAACGACAGGATTGTTTTTCTTTCCCGCCTCCTGCTTTTCCTTCAACGCCGCCTGCCGGTCTTCCGCAATGTGTCCCAGGAGGGAAATGAGATCATTGAGGATGTAAGCCTGCCGTTCCTCCAACCGCGACAGATCATGGTCGAGCCGTTTTTCGTCATCCGGATTGAACCTGGCAATCTGTTCCAAGGCGGCGGGCATCTCTCCGGCCACAATGGCTTTGAGCGTGGGTTCGTATTTTTTTGCGACAGGCTGCCGCCCGCAGGCGCCAAGCGCCGCATCGCCATCCTTCTTCGCAGCCCCCTGGCGTTCCGTGAGGGCCTTCTGATGTTTGCGCGTGGATTTGGATTTGACGGCGTCGGCAAGATAGAGGTGAAAATTTTCCGTCTGACTGTTGGCCTTGGCCTGCGAGGCAATGGTTTTTTTCAGGAGATTGAAGAGTTCCTCCAGGGGATCTCCGGGAGGAAGGGACAAATCCTGCAGGGATCGAACCCGCAGGATGAGCGGCTTGGATACACCCTGTTGAACCGGGGAATGAAAATCCCTGGCCACCGCTTCCAAAATATATGCGGCGCCCGGCTGGAAAATGGCGGGATCAACCTCGAACGGCCAGCGTTCCCTCACCGGCCTGGGATTGCCAGGAGGCCCCATATAACTCCAGCTTTTGATTTCCTTCGCGGATTGCGGATCGTCCGACCGGGTGCATTTCACCGCCAGGGACGCCAGGCCAAAATCATCGCCGGCCTGAATCTCGATCTCCAATTTCTCACCGGGATTGACAAACCGGTTGCGGTCATCGGCCACAAAATCAACCTCCGGGGGAACATCGGGTTTCACCGTAATCTCCCCCTGGGCGACAACAGCGGGACGTTGCAACGCCGGATCGGAAACCAGCAATTCGTAGGGTTGATTTTGCGAAACCGGAAACTCGATATGCCAGCGCGGCCCAACCCGCTCAAAAAAACGTTCCCGTCCGCCCGCTTTCAGAATCAGGGAACGCACGGGCTCGCTGAGTTTGACATCGGTCTTGACCATGGATCCCACCAGGACGGTCAAGGGCGCGGGCGGTCCGGGTTGCACGGATTCCTTGAGTCCGGTGTAAGCGGGCGGCGCAATACGCACGCTGGTTTCCAGAATGCGCGGCAAACGCCGGACCTTCACCGCAACACATGGGGAACAGGTTTCACCAGCCCAAACGCGAAAAACAAGCGGACGGCGGATTTGATTGAAGACAAACCGGTGTTGGCGTCCGGATTTGGGAACCAACAGCATGGGCGCTTTCTCGCCTGCGGACAGGGAGGAGGGAAGACTGGCGGCGCCTTCGCGCCAGACGATCACAGGCGTAAGCGCCGGCGGCGCCAGCCGATCATCGGAGGAACGAATGTTGACCGTCACCTCCAATTTGTCGCCTTCGGTGACGGTGACCCCGTCGGCGGGGGAAATCTCCAAAATAAGATTGCTTGCGGGCGGCACGTCGCCCAACGGCAGGGCAAATCGCACCCAGGCATTGGCGGCATGCCGCGGCGCAAAAAGAAAATACAACGTCCAGGCAACCAGCAAAAGACCGAATGCCACGCTGAAACGCGTCACCCGCCTTTGTTCCCAAAAGGGCGGGATTTTCTCCTTGTCCAGGGTTTCACGGGAATGACTGATGGCGCGATCGGCAAACCGGCGTTCCTCCTCGCATAAATCGGCCTTTTCGAACAAAAACGAGTTGATGATCAGATTGTCCCGCCGTCCCAACCGTTGCTCCATCAGCAGGGCTGCCTGCTCGGGACGCAAGGTTTTCATCAGCGGCAATATGACCCGCCGCACCAGCCCCAGTCCCAGAAAAAAAACCAATGCCGAGGATAATGGAAATCGAAGCGCGGACGGCAGGCCGAGAAGATTGTCCATCAAAAACAAAACCAAGGCGATCCCCAAAGCCGGCGCCACGCACCCCAGCGAACCAAGAACCGCCTGCGACCATCGCATGGAGCGGATGGCCCGCCGCAAAGTGGCATCAATGTTGGATGGATGGGGGTTCACTTGATCAGGTATTCAGGCTGCTCACCCGGCAAAACCTTGGAATAGCCGGGAAGACAGGAATTTTTGAAGTAACAACCTGTTGGAAGGATACCGCACAGCATAAAGAAGATCAAACGGTCATTCCTGCGGTTGCCGCTCGTCCTCCAAGCCGGAATCATCCCCGGTTGCGTTTTTCCCGTTCGGAAGTATATTCTATGGAGACACTTATGATTGGCGCCTTATCAACATCCTTGAGAGGAGCGGCCAGCGCGCAGGCAATGGTTGACCATGCGGCCAACAATC
Organism: Verrucomicrobiia bacterium; assembly: GCA_028687435.1. GTDB lineage: Bacteria > Verrucomicrobiota > Verrucomicrobiia > JABWAM01 > JABWAM01 > JAQUAF01. The sequence goes on from JAQUAF010000027.1 coordinate 44,340, forward strand.
TGGCCAACCTCAACACAACCGGTTACAAAAAGACACGGGTCCTGCTGCAGGAAGGCTCCACCAACAACGGGCAAACCGGTTCCGGCAGCGAAGTGGCGGCAACTCCCAGAAATTTTTCCAATGGTTCCCTGCTTTCCACCGGCGGCTCCATGGACTATGCCATCAACGGGGAAGGTTTTTTTCAGGTAACCATGGAGGATGGCAGCACGGCTTATACCCGGGATGGATCTTTCCATAAAAACGCGTCGGGGCAACTGGTCACAGGCCAGGGCTTGGTGGTGCAAGGGCTTGACAGTTCAGGCAAACCCGCCCAATTGGCGCGTTTTGCCAACCCGGAGGGGCTGAACGACATCGGTCAAAACCTGTTTCTCCCCACAGACGCCTCCGGCGCGGCGGAAGCCGGAACAGCCGGACAAAATGGATTCGGAACTGTGGCGCAGGGATATCTTGAAGGATCAAATTCCGACGAAGCTGAAAGCGTTGTCGATATGATCATCGGCCAGCGGTTGTACGAGGCCAATCTGACCGCTCTCAAGACCGCAAGCGAAATGGCGAAAGAAATCAATCGTCTGGCGTAGGATAACACGCCGGGGTCCTTGTCAAAATAATGGAGGGCGGACTTCCAGGCCGCATTTCTTAGGGGTCGGAACAAATCCTGACCGTATTGGGGGAACCTCTCGATTTTTGAAAAGGAATCCTTATATTCATACCGCATCCATCTCCGGCAAACCATTGCCGGCTGCATATTTTCCATGCAAAAAAAAACTGAATCCAAACCAGCCCCGCTTTCGGTTGGAAGACAGATTCTTCGTTCTGCGGCCAACGTCACGGAAGGCTTTGCCATGCTGGCCGGAATTGGGACCTTGCTGGCTTTTGGCGCGCGGGAGTCGGTCTGGCTGGACAATCTCTGTCACTTCCGCGCCCAGTACGCCCTGGCGCTGGCGGCGGGCTGCCTGATCTGGCTGTCCCGGCAAAAGCGAATCCATCTGTTTCTCGGGGCGGCCATCCTTCTCTGGAACCTCATCCTTCTTTTTCCCTACCTCTGGCCGTCCGGCAGGACAGCCCATCCCGGCCAGCCAACGCTGACTGTGCTCCTGTTCAATGTCCGCACTGAAAATCCCGCTCCGGAAAAGGTGGTTGCATTTCTGAGGGAAACTCCGTCCGATGTGGTGGTTCTGGAGGAAATCAACGAAGAGTGGGTGAAAATCCTCGACCCTTGGGCCAAGCAAATGGCCGGGCGCATGGAATATCCCCAGGACGACAATTTCGGCATGGGACTTTACAGCCGCCAACGCTTTGCCGCCACCAAATGGGAGGTTGCCAGCGACCCGAAAACCACGCCATCCCTCTCGGCATGCATTCTTTTTGACGGCAAACCGGTCAATCTCCTGGCCATCCATCCCCTGCCGCCGGGACGCGATGAAACGTGGAATCTCCGGAATCATCAACTGGGCCTGGCCGCCCGCTGGTGCGCAAAGCAGGAGGACAATGCCATTGTCATGGGCGATCTCAACCTGACGCCCTGGTCACCCTTTTTCCGCGACTTTTGCCGTCAGGCCCGGCTTGACGATCCCCGCCGAGGCCGGGGCATTTTTCCCACATGGCCTTCCCTCACCCCCCTTCTTCTCATTCCCCTCGACATGATCCTGGTACAACACAAGCTGCAAGTCACCGGCATCCGCCGCGGCCCCTCCCTCCATTCCGACCATTATCCCCTCATCGTCCAAATCCAGTGGAATGATTGTTCCTCTCAAAAATAATGAATATGCGACGGAGCACTTGCAAGGCAGGGCAGCGTTGACTTCAGCAGGCCAAGCGGGGATTAGCCTGCCTCGCCGCCTTGCCCAAAACCTGCGGCACTCGCAGGGCATATCCATTATTTTTGCGAGGAGCAACAACCGTTTGCGCTGTCATAAATTGACTCGTTCATCTCCACCGAACGCACATCTTCACGCGTTGCTTGCCACGAAAGAAGTCGAGTGGCATGGGCGGGGAATATCCGTGACAGACTCCACGGGGAAAAAAATGCCTCCCAATATGCCTTAATCCAGCATGAACGGCTGGGAAAACGCCTTTTCCCCGTTTTGCGCGGACGCCCTCACCCTCAGGAACACATGCTCCTTGCGCATCGGACCATCGGCTGGAACGGCAAACGAGGCGCTCGTCCCGTCAGCCGCCGAAACAACGCCTTTTTTGGTGATGAATTCAATCCTGGCCGGGTTGTCCATGACCACCGTCAGTTGGCCGTTCTCCAACCGGATGCTTTGAAAACGAAGCCCCTCCCCCAAAATAACGCCATAAAAATTTCCCTGCCGATAGGCCCGCAGGCAATCCCCGGCGGTCCGGTTGGGCGTCAGCAAAATGTTGAATCCTTTTATATCGTGATCCGGCACAAAAAATCCAAAACACTGTCTCCCGGTTCCCAAAATGGCATCCCAATAATCCTCCGACCATCCGGTGCGATTCAATTTCTCGGAAGTGTCGTTGTAAACCTCGATTCCCAGCACCCGGGGATCGTAATCCAGCATCTCCAGCGCCTGGGCCATGGGAAGTTTGGACCACACCGGATGATTGATGGTCACCCCGCCCCCATCCTTGACCATCAATCCGTCGAGCATCAGGCCAAAAGCCTCCCTCCACGGCAGCCCGGTTCCAAAACAATATCCATGTTCCCTCGATTTGAAATTGCTCCGGGCATCGAACGTTCCGCTGGCAAAAGTCGAACCCGGGCTGTTGATATGGGCGCCCGTATCCTTGAATGAATGATGCTCCGCGTTGGGCGCCTCAATCAAATCCGGGGGGACATTCGGAAACAGTTTTTTTCCCATAACAAAAGGCAGCTGTTTTTTCTCCTTCTCTCCCAGTTCGTCAATCCATCCATTAACAATGCCGTTCCACTCGATCGGACCTGGCAGATAAACGCCGTCCTTCATCACCCCATGTTCCTGGCGGACCCTGAACCGGTTCGCGCGCATCTCCGCCAGGGGATGATAAGGCGCCGATGGATAATAATTCGATGCGGTCATGAATCGCACGCCTTTTGCATAATAAAGATCGAGATATTTTCCGACCGCGACATGCATGTGCGACGACGTGAGGATGTGATGGGCCTTTTCCCAATCCACCCCCGCATAAGGACAGCAAACCCTGGCCGGTTCCGGAACAACAGCATCTGCGGCGCCTTCCGCCGCAGCGGTCAGAACCCCTGAAAACATTCCAAGGAAAACTGGAAGAATCATCTTTCTCATGGGAAGGATGTTTGCACCATTTCATCAATTTTCCAAGCCCCATCCGGAGGAAACCCATCCTGTCCATCGATGTGAAAACACCCTCTGATAATTAAATGCGCCTGCGGCGGACAACTTTTTGACAGGATTAACAGAATTTACAGGATTGTTCGGCCATGCGACCGGACATTGTCTTGCATAAAAATCCTGTCACTCCTGTTGATCCTGTCAAAAAATCCATCTCCAATTCATTTTTCTGCAAACATTGAATTTCCTAAACATTAAATTAGGCCGGGCCCAAGGCCCGGCAAGGCGGTGCGGGAGCCCCGCCCTCCATTCATTTCGCGACAAGTGGAGGGCGGGGCACCCGCACCACTTTTCCCAGCAAACTTTTAAATTCCTGAACACGAATATAAAACAACTTCTCCATTCCAAAACTCAATAGAATCCTGTTCATCCATGTGAAAAACAACGCATTTCTCCATTCAGATATGGGACAGGATGCGGAATGGATCCTGGTCCAGCACAAGTTGCAAGTCACCGGCATCCGCCGCGGCCCCTCCCTCCCTTCCGACCCTTATCCCCTCATCGTCCAAATCCAGCGGAAAATGTAAATTTCCGGCTGCGCTTCTCCCCTCATAATTCCAGTTTCATCCCATCGTAGGCGGCGGTGATTCCCTTTCCAGCCAGCAAAGGCGCAAGCTCATCGTGAACCGGCGCAAAATGCGGGGACAGATGGGATGCGCAAAACGGGCTTCCATCCTTCAATAATCCATCTTTCGCAAACAACTTCACTGCGCGCTCCAGCTTGGAATAGTTGAAGTGTCCCTCCAAGTCAGCGCCGTATCCGAAAGTTCCCTCGACCACCACAAGATCATATTTGAATTGTTTGATCATTTCATAGGTTTCGGGAAAAAACCAGCCGGTATCCAACGCGTAAAGAATCGTCCTTCCCTTGACAAACATAATGTAGTTCAAGGGCGGGACGCCGGCCTGATTTTCGCTGTGATTGGCCTTGAGCGGGATAAAATCAACTTTGCCGATGGAATATTTTTTGAACGGTTCCGCCAAATGAACCTCCAAGGCGCACTCCTCATATCGGAATCCCGCTTTTTTAATCAAAAGGTCCTCGATCATCTGACAGACCAGGCGGTTGCCCACGATATGCAACTTTTTCAATTCAGTAAAACGGGAACCCACGGCGTTTGAAGGCGGGGGCGATTTGATCCGCGGATCAAGATAGCGCCAGCCGATCGGGAAAAGATTGAAATGATCCTCATGCGAGTGCGTGACGAAAAGATACTCCAAATCAACGAGGTCAACCCCGAATCGTTCGGCCTGCATGAACACTTCGTTCGGGCAGTCGATCAAAATATTGGGCTCGATGAAAGCGCATGAGTTTTTCCGGATGTTGCGACCGCGCAATTCCCGGGCCTTCCGGCAATTTTCGCACCGGCACCACATCCCGGGATATTGTTCCCCGGCCGCTGTTCCAAGAAATTGAAATTTCATAATTATTCAGGTTGTTCAGACTGCAGACTGTTTAAAAATCGATCCGCCTCAAGACAGGGAAAACCATTCGGTGACCCTTGAATATTCCTCGTGTTTTTTGAGCGACAGCAGCCGCCCGATCATCCCGATCAAGCGGGTGGTTTTGCGCTCCTCATCCGCATATTGGGCGGCCACATGATTTTCAACCGCCTGCCCGCCTGCGATTTTTCCATAAACGCGTCTTGTCATTTGAATCAGTTTCAGCCTTTCCCCATTCAACTTCTCCAATCGCGACAAGAGCCCGCTTAAATATTCCACGTTGAACACAAGCCGGTAATGCGGCGTATAACGATGCGACACCGCCGCCATATTTTCCGAACTGTGCGCGCCCAATTCGACATCCTTCATCAACTCCTCCGACATCCGGAAAAGAAGCAATTTTTCCGCCAGATGAACGCGTTCCAAGCCCCTTAATTCGAAATCCTCAAACACCTGATGATTCTTTGCGATTCCCGGCTTCAGATCTTTCAACAAGGCAACGGCGGCCAGGGCGTCGGCCCCGGCTTTCTCGAGGTTTTCGGGGGTCAGACCCTGGGCGCCAAGCAGCATTCCCGCATGATGAATGGATTGGGCATCCTCCTCCTTCAATCCAAAGAAAGTCCTGGCAAAACCAAATTTGAAATTTTCATGGGAATTATTGGAGGCATTCCATGCCTTTTCCGCCAAAAAGGCAAAGGAATGCCAGGAATTTTGAAGGGGCAGAAGCGGCCAGGTGGTGGCAATGATTCCCCTGGCGCGATTTTCATTGGCGCGCCTGGCCCATAGGGCCATGTTGGCGACGCTCTGCTTGCTTTGGGCCCGGGCGGCGCCGATCACATCAAAGCCGCGATCCATGAAAAATTTCAAATAGGGAAGCGAATCCATCAAAACCGGAAAATTTCCCCTGTCCCAATACGGGAGATAGATTTTGCGGATTTCCTCCGGGATGTTTTTTTGAATGTCCTCCCCGAAATAGGCCCCCCATTTCCATTTTACAAACGGTTGCTCATCGCAAGTGGGCTGGTAATCCCAATACATGATCACTATTTTTTTATTGAGCCGGCCGAGTTCCTGCGGGAAAGCAACCAGCACATCGCTCCAGACAATGGGAATTTTTCCTTTTTCAATCAGATAGTCCGCCACACGATTCACATAGTCGACAAAAAGCCTGGATTTTTCCCGCGGGCTTCGCGCGACCTTCCGGCATCTTTCGCATTCCCCCAAAAACCATGCCTCATCCCCGCCGATATGAAAATATTCCGACCCGGGATGCGCCGCGAGCAGTTCGTCCGCCAAATCCTTGAACAGAGCGAAGGCGCCTGGATGCAATGGGCAATATTCAAATCCGCTGTCCGCCCGTTCCCTCAGCCGGGCATAAGCATCGTGTTTCAAGATATATTCAACATGACCGAGCGATTGCAGCAATGGAATGATTTGGATTTGGAGGGATCCGGCCCGGTCATTCAATTCCTTGATCTGCCTTCTGCCAAAAGCCAGCGGATGATTGATCGCCGCATGTTTCCGATAGGGAAATTTATCCTCATACTCCATGATCACGGAATTGATTTTATATCCCGCCAGCCGGTCAAACGCCTCGTGAAACCACCCGGGATCCGGGATGGAATCCTGCAGCATCAGATGAACGCCGCGGAACGGCAAATCCGGCCAATCCTCGATTTTGCATTCCTTGATGTTTTTTCCATTTTCAATAATCTGCCGGAGAGTCTGCGTTCCGTGGAAAATCCCCCTTGCGCAAGGCGCCCGCAGGACAATCCCCCGAGGCCTGATTTCCAGGCAATAGGCTTCTCCTCCTCTTGTTTTAAAATCCCAATCCGGATCCAGCTCCAAGGCAATCGAACACACTCCAGCCCTTGAAGGTCTGCCGGCGGCACGCAATGAAAAACCCAGTCGTTTCTTCACAAATTCACAAAGAGCATCCGCAAAACAACCCAGTTTCTCATTGTTAAAAGAAATATTCCAGCGGCGGTCCAACCTGACGCATTTTCCTCCCCAGACGATTTTTTTGGGACGAGGCAGCAAAAGATGTTCACTTTTCATTTTCAAATTCCCTTTTGATTTGTTCGGGAGACAAAGCGGCGTCAAATAATTTCACTTCCGCAATGGAACCATTCAGTCCATGACCAAAAGCGGCGTAGGCGCCAATAAACAAGTCATCCGTCGCGGGAGTTTCAATCCGTTCAATTCCGCTCTTTTTCTCTTCCACGGCCATTCCGTCCAGATAAAAAATGACCCGGCCTTTGTCGAATGTCACCGCAACATGGTACCATTGGCCTGGATTTGGATAGTGTTTGGCGCCCAGAAAATCCACCTGCCCGCCGTTGCCGAAGGCGAAAACCCACGAGGTCCATCCGGTGTGATAACGCAACCAGTAAAGTTTTTTGGTTCCCTCCCCGCCCCTGGCAAGAACGGTTCTTGCCTTTTCCCTTGAATAGTTCATGCAAACCCGCGACTCGATGGTGAAAACCTCCGTCAAAAGAAGGGCTTTGCCGGCCGGCGCCTGAATATAAGTTCCGGGATGAAATCCAAGCCCCTTTCCCCATGGAGTGGTTATCCAGGCAGGCAATCCGTTTCCATCCCTGGATTTGAGTTGCGCATCCTCCACATGCCCGGTCTTGTCCTTGACAACAGCGCCTTCACCCTCATCGAAATTCCACCAAGCTGCAGGTTGCGGGTCTTTTGCGTGGATCTCCCCAGCAAAAATCCGGACACACATTAAAACAACCGTCATCCAAAATCTCATAAAAAATCCTCAAACAGATCTTACTTTGGATTTACGTTGAAAGCTGCTTCAAAAGCGCCTTCAAGCAATCCGGCCTTGGCTCGAAAGATCCATTTGCCCGGCAAATCGTTATCGGCAAAAACAAGCTGTTTTTTGAACACGCCTTCCTTGATGACATGCATGGCGCTGTAATCATTGTTTTTTCTCCCATCCGGACCAATGATCTCAATATCAACCGGCAGATTGACCGCCAACCGCCGTCCAGCCTGATCGAACAATTCAAGCTGATAATCCAGCTTTCCGCCCAAAACACATTCCTTTCCCGAAATCGAGATTTTCAATTTTGCCGGTTTTGAAGGAAGAATGGCGATGGCTTTTCCCCACAGTTCGTCCAACTCGACCGGAATTTCCAGCATCCCCTTTGAATTGCCGGCGATCTTCAATTCCTCACGCGTGACAAGATCATAAACAAAACATGTTTTGCGGGACAATCCGGTCTGTATTGTTGATTTCACCGCATAACGGTTATGATTGGCCATGCAAAGGTAATGCGCATTCCTGTTTCCGGCATCGAACAATCTGACCGTCACGCCATCCGTCGATGACTTGGCCACGAGGGTTTCGACCTGTCCGGCAAACCCGGCCAAAAGATCCGCGTTTTGTTCCGTAAGAAGCAGTGTTTTTCCCTTTCCACAAGCCGATATTCCGCCTCCCGCCGTCAGAATGGAGGACAGGGTTTTGACTTCCTCCTGAAATTCATTATGCGTGGCCGCCCCCTCAACGACGATCAGCAAACCTCCCTTTTCAACCCAGCTTTTGATCCTGGCCATCACATTGTCCGGAATATATCGGGCTGTTGGAATAAACAGCAGGTTATAATTCCCCAGCGTGTCTTCAACGATTTGCTCCTCGAAAATCATATCGGCGCAACCCAGAAGTTTTTCCAAAAGGATCCATGTGGTTTTATATTCCAATCCCAAAGATCCCATGAAGCTGACGGTTTTATCCGGGGGGCATTGAAGCGCAAAGTGCGTCCATGGAATCAGCATGGCGGCCTTGGCCCGCCTTTTGGCAAGCGATTGAAACAACGGTCCAATCCATCTCGCCTCCTCAAACGCCTTTTTTGCGAATCGAAAGTGATCCGGCTTTTTCACCGGGTCGTTGAATGCGCAAAAATCGTTCAGCCAGGTAAACCAGAAAAGCGCCTTGGCGCCATGAGTCAAACCGCAATACACCTTCTCGCCGGTTGTTTTGGGATAATAAGGGCCGCCCAAAGCGCAGCCGCCCGTATGGACAACCCCCGGTTGCGCCCCTTTTCCGTGGCCGGTCACCGCCCATGCCCATGAAGCGTAGTAATCAACATCATAACCCTGGACATAGGGATCCGTTGCGACATAATCATGAAACGAGGCAAAGCCCGCCATGTCCAGAAGGCTTGTGCTGACGCCCATGCTATGCGGGGAAATCACGCCTTCCATCTTGTATTTTCCCGGCTGCCATTCCTCCAAAAATGCCTTCATTTTTTTGGCCTGCTGAACTTGCGATGAGGTCCGGAATCTCTGGGTTTGAATATAATTTCGATCTTCCATCTTCACCGGCATCTCATAACCATATTTTGCCTTGAAAGCCTCCTTGTCCGCAGGCGTAAAACCGTTGTGGCCGACGCCAGGCTCGTCCCACCCATGCAAGGCAAAAAGCCGGGGGGAATTTCCGTGGTATTTCCCGAGATCATCGCAAACCTTCTGATATAATGTCCTTGGATAAACCGCCGACACACAGGCGGCGTTTTTTACCGGATAATTAAACCATTGGTCATAAGAAACCTGCGACATATAAACCAAACCGCTGCGTTGCGCCGCATCGAACGTATTGAGATCAAAATAGTAATAAGACAAAATGCCATTGACGCCCAATTCCTTCAGCCAGGAGATTTCCCGTTCAAGCATTTCCTCATCCTTTGGACGGATTTCCCATCCCGACGTGGAATACCCCGAAAATCCCCACATGATATTCGGAAAGAAATCCTCCCTGTCCAGCCATGGGGCGATGTGAAGCGGCTGGCAAACCTCATCGACCGTCCTGTCATCCTGCAAAAGGCGGCCTTCCAGCCGGTATTCACCCGAGGCAAGATTGCCGATTCCCAACTCCCCGCCAATTTCCTGAACGCCATCCTTTTCCACGGGAATTTCGGGAGTTCGCAGGATTTCCTTTCCGCAAGAATCAACCAACCCCGCGCAAACCCGGCTTCCCTTCGCAACCCCTTCGGAGGTTCTCCATGTCAACCGAAGCTTTGCATTGCGTCCAAAAACAATCCTGGGACCCGGGGAAATTTCAATGTTGGCCCTGGGTTTGCCCAGGATGGTTCCATCCCGTTTCGCAAGCGTTTTTCCCCGGCTGTCTTCCAATGCAACGTGAAATTCGTGGCGGGAACGCCCCTTTTTCAACTCCATTGGAAAAGAAAATTTTTCTTCCGCTCCCGCCTTTATTTCACACTCCATTTTTTTCTCATCAACAATCTTTTTATTTTCCTGAAGGAAGCAATGAATGCGCCCCTTCCAAGGGGCATTCCCCCCGTTTTTCACCCTTCCCTCAATGTTCCCATTTTCGCCCGACCATGACTCTCTGGCCATGGATTTGACCTGATCGAATCCAACATCGCATGTTTTTCGCGCGCACCAGCCGGCCAATTGCCTCCAAAAATCGTCGTAATAATTCCAAAAAACAAACAGGTTATCCCTGGCATTTTCCATCCCCAGACTCTTTTCGTCATCAAAGGTCAGCGGAAATGCCGCCACCCGGCCCCGGCCATGCTCCCAGACGGTCAAAAGCGGATGTCCATCGGCCTCGAGCAAAACCGCCGCTTCCTTCCTGGCTTTGACCTTGTTAAAGGCGCAACGCACATTTTCATCCCAAGGAAGCCCCCGAATAACAGGATGATCGGGACAGGCGCCCATGCGAACGCATTTTTCCGGGCTGCGATCCTTGTCCGCCGAAACTTCCACAGGAAGAATTTTTTCAAGCAAAGTATCTTTATAAGTCCCCGGCCTGCCTTTTGGAGGAGAACCTTGAAAGGCAAAAGCACCGCCCAAAACAATCATCGCGCCTCCGCTCTTCACATAGGAGTCAATCATTCTCATGTTCTGATCCCCGATGGAAAGATAGGGAATGTCCTCAAGGATCACCAAATCATATCTGGCGAGTTCCTCTTCGCTGGCGGGAAAGTCTTCCAAAGGCAGCAATTTCCCCTGTTCCGTCATGCCCACCCATTTTGCGATTGCGATACGAACCGGGTCCGGCATGGTTTTCAGCGATTTGACAACATTAAAATGACCGTCCCCCGTGTACCATTGGACAACGAGGACATCCATGCCCTCTTTTCTGCCATTTCGCGGCGACGAAGGGTCCCTGGCGGATGTTTTGTCGGACAATGGGGGAATGGAGGTTTTTCTTGCCGTTTCAAGGACATAGGTTTTTCCAGTTTTCCCGCATGAAACCGGCTGGATAAAAGAATCCGTCAGCCGGCCGTTTTCCTTGAAATTCACGCGAATTCCATACGCCCCGTCCTTGACATCCTTCCACTGAAAAGAAGTCCGGACGGTTTGGGCGGCCGAAAAATCCCGGACTTGCGCTCCCAATCCGGCAACAACACGCTGATCGCAATCAAGCGCCTCGGCGGATATCTCAACTTTGGAACGGGCCGACAGGGGATAAGACTCCAGATTGACGACCAGGCCGTTTTTTTCCCGCACGCAATCAAGCGATGCCGCGATTTTTTCCGACGCGAACGAATAGGACGCAAGTTTGTCTGTCGGAACAATGAAAACCGCGGTCTCCCAATCTTCCCCGCTCTTCAACAAAACATCCCGGTACCACCATTCAATGGTTCCGCCTTTGAGTTTGCCAAGATAATAATAAAACTTTTCAAGCAAGGCGTGGTCCACGCAAAACAGGATGCCCGCGCCCGTGATCTTGTCCAGCTTGCCGATCCAACCCCTTGCGGGTTCCTTGATCATCAAGTCGCCGAATGATGTTGTCTGCAAATGCAACATTTCCACCCCCTTCGGAGTCGGCGCAAAATAGACATCCTGACTATCCTTTCCGGCTGCGACACGGACACTATTGCGGGACCGATAGTTGAAAGAACGATTCTTTCCCTCATTTTTCACGCAAAGATTCATTTGAATGGCCGGTGTGTCATTGCGAAAAATGAAGGTTTTTCCAAATTGAAGTCCGGCAACCTGCTGGGAGACCGCCTTATACCAGAGCCTGACAACGATTTTTTCCCGTGTCTTTTCAATGATTTGATAATCATACTTTCCCGTGGACGGCTCTCCCGGCCATCCTTCATTCCCTCCAAAGTCCTCGCCAATTCCCCGCGCATCAAGCCCCAGTGAATTAAAAAAGGTCAAATCGGTTTTAGTGGATTTCAAAAACAGGGATTTCAACACTCCGCCATTTTTTGGGGAGATCTCAGCCTTGCACCATTGATTTTCAACAATAAGACTTTCATCGTTCTCCGACAGGGTCAGTTCGGAGGATTTAAGTCCAACCGGGAGGCTGGATGCCAAAAAAACGGCCGTTGCGACAAATAATAATCTTTTCATAAGAGGCTTCTGCAAAACTACGATTCGCGGCGTTGCAGCGGGCATGGATTGGCTGGCAAGGCGTGGAGTCTGGTCAATATCCCCCCAGCGGGCCTTCGCCTCGACGGAGTGGCTTCGGCCACGCAGGCGGGCTTGGCCAGACGACACAACGCCGCCAGCTTGAACATATGTTCGCCTCGATGCCCATAGCCAACCAATCCGAGCCGGATCTGTTCCTTCATTTATTTTTCCTCTTATTCCATCGCCGTTTGTTTTGAAAAATCAATTTCCCCAAAAAGCCGTCCCATCCAACACCGTGGGGACGCCCGGAAAAGAACTGACATGGTTGTCAAGGTATAACACATTGCATGAACCCTTGTGGCGGGCGTATATTCTTGCGGCTGCAGTTCCCTGATCGACAATATATCCGCCATAACCATCGATAAAAATCATGAGAGTGGAAGCCTGATTTGAAAACTTGCTTTCCCGCTGATTTTTCAGAAAGGCATTGATCGCATATCCCATATGGGAGCTTGCGCAATAAGGCCGGTCGGAAGGACATTCCAGTATGTTTCCCGGGAGCCTGTCCGCTTCAGGCGCCGACGAAGATTTCAGCTTCAAATACTGTGTCGCGAACACATGGCGGTAACACCATCCATCCGTCCATGCCGCCACGTCATGAAGGGGAAACGCCCCGTTGAAATCGCCGCCATACAACTGAACGGCCAGGCCTATCTGCCTGAGATTGTTGACGCAGCTTGCGCTTTTGGCCTGATCCCGCGCCGCGCGGACGGCAGGCGACAACAAAGAGGCCAGGAGTCCCAAAATCGCCGTGACAACCAATAATTCTATCAGCGTGAAAGCACGCGTAAATTTTCCATTTGGAAAATCCCCCCTTGCGAAATACGCCCTGTTTTTCATGGATGTCGATTTTCTTTTCATGGGAAACCATTTTCCACCCGAAAGCGCAGGCTGGATCATTCATTCGCCTTTCTCATCATGAATTCGAATTCTCCATTTGAACCAATTCCCCGTCATTTTGAAGGGAATCAAGCCATCGAATGGTTTCATTATTCACGCCGGTCCGTTCATCCTCATTCCAACGGCCGGTTATCTTTTCAAAATTTTCGTTCAAAACCTGTCCCGTTATCTGTGATTGCAAAAGGCGCAAAAGTTCCCGGGCCACTTTCCTTGTCGGAAAAATGTAACGCATGACAGGAATGCCATAATAATGTTCGATCCCCTCATTGGCGCCGCTGATGACTGTAAGACGGGATGGAATTTCCACGCCTCTGCGTATCATGGCCAGCGAAACGGCGCGGGTCATGATGTCATCGGCAATCAACAAAACATCGGGCCAATCATTTTCCCGCGTCCACCGGTCAATCAATTGGAGGGTTTTTTGATAAACCATCTCTTCCAATTGGGCGCCGGACACCCATTCATATTGAAGATTAAAAACCTGCGGCTCGGAAAAACACAGGGATGACGCGGCATCCCTGGCGCCTTGAACATCGCGCGGATCGTCGAAATAAACATTCGATGAACGCAGGATGACCATTTTTTTGAGACTGTGTCCCTGCATCCATTTGACCGCATCCCAACCAAACTGATACGTGTCCATCAAGACATGCGCCTGGCCGGCTTCTCTTGGCACTCCCAAACGGACCGTCGGCGGCGGCGGAAGATTCTTGAGGCAGGGACAATCATTCAAACCAGCGCCCAGTTCAATCAAGCCCTTGAATGAACAATTTTGAAGGTCACTGGCCAGGCGTCTATGAACAGATGTGGATTGAAAGTCCGCATTCACTTTCAATTCCGTCAGGCCATCATAAACCTGGCAAATCCAGCGGCATCCTTTCATCCGCTGAATTTCCAAGTCGATAAAACGAACCAAAGCCCGATGAAAATGGACCGATTCAGTGGTTAAAAAGGGGCCTACCAAAAGGCCAATCACAGCCTTATCGGTGTCAGATTTAACAAAGGTACCCCTTTTTCGCCGCCGCTCAATAAGGTCGGCCTCCACCAAAAGATTCATCGCTTTATCAATGGCGGTCCGGTTCACACGCCATTGCCGGGATAAGACATGGCTGGAAGGCAGTTTCTCTGAAGCCTTTATCTCTCCAGACTGAATCTGTTGACGAATGAAATTGGCAATTTGTTCGTAAACAGGCACAGCCGTCTGAATATTGATATTTTGATTCATTTGCCCCTATTTCCTAAAAACAATATAATGGAGGTTTAATAAAAGGTCAAAAAATTTTATATCAACAATATTCGCTTGACAAAATAAAAGCCTTCCAACGCGGATGGTGAAGGTAAGCGATCATCACCCCCATGACCGACACAACCACCAACAGCAGGTAATTCCAGAAGGTAAAATTGAAATTCGAGTTGATCATGCAGGCCGTTCATTACTTCGCCACGCATTCCAGGATGCGGTAGGGCAGGCGGCCTCGAAATCCTTTCCTTCTGGCACGAAAGACGGGGTTTGAGGCGCCGAACCGGCGGCTGAGGGAAGTCCGGATTTTTTCCACGGCTTCATCATCCAACCCGTAGCGTTGGAGCAGTTCATCCGAAGTGAGATCGAGCGTGGGCGCCGGCACGATGGCGCGGACTTCCCAGCCGTGTCGTTCGAGAAGCCCCCTCAATTGTCTGGTGGTGGGATACCATTTTTCAACATTCATGCCGCGATAAAGGGCATTGATGCATTGGACTTCCCGACTGGACTCAAAGCAGGCGGTCTGATGCACGAAAAATTCGCCCACCCGCATCTGCCGTCGCAAGTGCCGAAGCAGCGGCGCCAGCCCCTGTCGTCCCGCATAGTGCAAAGCCGAACGCATCATGAAAAGGAATCGCTTGGAGGGGCGGTCAATCTGGCTTCTTCGAACATCCTGCAGGGAAACAACGTGAGCTGTCACATGCGCATCCGGATGCGCCTTCAACTGGCGGCGGGACAAGTCCACATTCGCAAAATGGACGCCGGGATCGGGATGGCGTTTGATCAGTTCATGCAGAACAAACCCGGTGCCGCCAGCCAAGTCCACCACCACATCGGGACGGGTTTTGTCCATGACAGCCTTCACCCGTTTAATCAGCGGCGCGGCCAATCGGGGATCGCCAAAGTATCCGCCATGCATCCTGTCCCACGAACGCCCATGGAATCCGGTTTCCCGCGAAACCATTTCAACAGCGAGTTTTTTTAGCGTAAAATTTTGCATGCGTTGGTTTCGCCCGGTGGGGATGACTTTCCGACAGGCGTTTCAGAATGGTCAGGATTGTTTGCTCATTTCCTTAAAAATCTCAAGCTTTTGAGCTGTGATCCCGCTCATGACGCCGTGGCGTCTGGATTCCCACATGCGCCAAAAATCCATTAAAACTTTCCCATAAGGACTCGCCTCATCTTCGCATGCGCAAGACCACTTCGTAATACAGTTCGGCGCCCGAAATCCTGGTGGAGTCAAAAGCTGCGGTTCCCAGCCGAATTTCGCATCGGTCCGGCGGCAGACCGCCGCTGCTGGAAAAAGCCAGGCATGAAGAATTCGACATCCCGCCCAAATGCGCGACGTTTCCGGCAAATCGCAAATCCGACATGGGTGTTGTTCCATAAAATGTTTTTGCCGCATAGATCGACGTGGGAATCGGGTCGCCGGACGCCGGCGCGTTGAAATCCCCGAGAAAAACCAGTTCGTTGGGCGTGATCAAGGTAAACGACCGGATGTTGGATGGAAAAACCGGCGTGCTCCTGACCTGCACTTGAAAATCCTTGAACATTCCGTTTCCGTCAAGATACCGGCTTCCCACAAACACGCGCGCATGCCCCCCGGCATCGGGCATGATGGCAGCGGGATCAATCAAAAGAATCACACGATTGACTCCGTCCGCATCGACGTGGTTGGTCACCATTGCCCATGGCGGCAAAGTCGCGGCTCTTGCATCATCTCCTCCACCCGCGTTCAGAACAAAAAGAGTCTGAGGCGTCGCAGCCGCCGGATGATGAATTCCAAACAAGCGGCAATCGGAAGGCACAGTGTAATAAGGCTGGGTATTCCGAACCACAGCCGATTCCTGGGCATCCGCCAGTGTTCCGGCCAAACCTTCCCTGAACAACCAATCCGGACGAATGCCGACTCCTGGCGACACCACCCGTTGATATTCGGCATTCCGGCGGATCGGTCCTTCCCTGGCCATTTCGGTATAACCGCGATATTCCCAGCCGGATTGGACAAAACGGATGTCCTGCCCCGCTTGTTGCAGTTCCGCGGTTGCCGCGTCGCCTGTCACCATGCCTCCTGTCACATTCAAACCCGCGCCACCACGGACCTGGCCGCCAATGTACACCGTGCCTTGCGCCTCGGAAACCAGTTGATTCGGCAATTGCAAGGCGCCCAAAGCCGTCACGGGCAGTTGCCGGACGGGCGCCTGGCAAAAAACCAGCGTGTTGGTCGCCGCCAAAGTCCGGTCGAATCCCCCACAGGGAGTTGCCGTTCTCAATTGGACAACACAAGTCAGGGGCCTTTGCGCGGCCTGCAGACCATCCCACCACGAAAAGGTGTTGGTGATCGTCCGGCAAGCCGCCGGTGTCGCCAGATCAAATGCGCCGTCAGGCAAAGTCAGGTTGACGGTTGCGTAAACCTTTCCCATTCCCGGCGAAAAAGCGAATTCCGTCCCTTGATTTGCCGCCACTCCCAACCTTGCGCCCGCCAAGCGCACCACTTGGGCCGCCTGTTCCTCTCCAAACAACAAGGAACCTCCCTGTCCGCGAAGCGTCTGCGTTTCCTGGTAATAGCCGGCGGCCAGGGATTCGAACAAAGCGCTCGTCGCCTGCTCCATGGCGCTCACGGCAGATGATCCGCGCGACACATCCAGATTGCGGCTCATTTCCAACGCCGCCACCGCCGCAAGCAGACTCAACAAAAAGCACGACGCCAGAACCGGCGCAAGAATGCCGCCCCGTTCATGAATCAAGCCGGGTCCAAGACCCGGCAACTGCT
Organism: Verrucomicrobiia bacterium; assembly: GCA_028687435.1. Lineage (GTDB taxonomy): Bacteria > Verrucomicrobiota > Verrucomicrobiia > JABWAM01 > JABWAM01 > JAQUAF01. The sequence goes on from JAQUAF010000027.1 coordinate 61,414, forward strand.
CGACGCAGAAAACCGGCAAGGCGGTGCGGGAGCCCCGCCCTCCATTCAATTTGCAACAAAAGGAGGGCGGGGCTCCCGCACCGCCTTTTCCAGCAACATTGAATTTCCCAAACATAAAATTTTGAATTGAGAAGCTTCGCTAATCGCTTTCGGCATAAAGCGCATACTCCAGTCTTTCCGGCGCATCCGGCAAAAATCCCCGGGGTGCGGGCAGGGAGGCAAACACCTGCAAAAAACCCGCGGACACATCGAAACGGCAATCCGACAAACTGGCGGAAAAGGGTATGGGCGGTCCGGCGGGCGCGCCGCCGCTTCCCGCTCCCGATTCCAACCACAGGGTATGTTCCGCAGCATCCCACCAAAGCACAAACCATCCGAGCCCATCCTGCCGGTCGCAACGCAACGCCGTTCCCGCCGGAATTCGCGTCGAGAAAACCGAAGCCAGCGCGCCCGCCCGGCCGGCGTAAACCGCGCAACGCGAGGCGCGCACTTGCAATTTGAGCAGTTGTTGAAGCGGATCGATGTGCAGGGAATAAAGATGCCCGGCCCGCAAACGCCCGAAATGGGTCATCATGCCGTCCATCAACATCACCAATGTTCCGGCAAGGATGCCGCTGGCGGCCAAAACAGCCGCCATTTCCACCAGACTGAAAGCGCGTCTGGATTTTCTATTCGCGCCCCACGTCATGCAAATGATCTCCGGTGACACGATTCGTTTTCTTTTCATCGCCATCGCATCCATCCATTGAAAAAGCCGGAGGCATGACGGTGACATCGATGGTTCCCAGCTCCTCCGCCACAAGCGGCGTCGCGGGCAGGAATCCTTCCGATCGCAAAACCGCCAGGCTCAACCGGTCCAGCCGCATTTGCGCCGGATCATCCAAATGCCGGACCACCCAGGCCTTTTGGGCGAGCCATACCTGTTGCAATTCGGCGCCGGTCCTCAATCCGCGATTCAACCGCGCGTGCGAATGCCATCCGTATGCCGCAGAAGCCATCAGAATTCCGGCGGCAGCCATGACCATGGCCATTTCCGCCAGACTTGCGCCCCGGCAATTTCGGCGCATTTTCATTTCGCTTCACCTTTTCGAAACGGCATTTGCGACAAAATTTGCGTCGAAAGCGGTTTGCCTCCGAGTTCGCGCCAGGCGGCAAGGAAATCCTTTTCCGGCAAATCCCCCCGGGGACCACGCTGAAGCCAGGCTGTCAACATTTCCTCATCCGGCGTCTCCCAATGGCGCGCCCAATCCAAAAGATCCTTGAGTCCAAACGGTTCGGTTTCGCGCTTTCCCTCCTTGCCCATGCAACCGTATTTGGATGCCAGCATCAGAACATAAGGTTTGGGCAGTTTGATGGATGAAGCCTTCCCCAACTGCGTCACATTTTTTCTGGGCCAAAGATAAACATGCGCCACCAGGGTCAAGATCGTGTTTCCCGGCAAACACAGTCCGCCGTCAATCAAAGCCGCGGCCTCCTCGGGGCTTCGCGCGCGCTGGGCTTTGGTGAAGGTGTTTTGCGCCTGAAGAAAGGCGGGAGCCACAAGCAGAAACACCCCCAGCCATCCGCATCGCCACAACCATGCCGAGCCGGCAAAAGAAACGACCATGGCGGGCGCCAGCGGCGCGATCCGCCAGCGTTTATTTTTCCGCGACGGCAATCCCGCCCGGACAAAGCGCAATAAAAGCGAAAACGGGAAAGCCCAGAAGGCCGCCATGATCCCCGGCCACCAGGGCAGATAGGTCGCCAGCCAACCCGCCAGCAACGCGTCGCCAAGCCCCACACCCGCCACACGCCAGCGCCAGCGGGAAAATCCCCACAAACCAAGGTAAAGCAACGCGCATGCGGCACCAGTCGGCAGGCATCGGCGGGGGTTCAACGCCACGGCCACGGCGCCCACCCCATGCACCCACAAGGGCATCCGCAGAAAGCGGCAATCCCAATAAACCGCAGCCGAACAAGCCAGCGCCGCCAAGCCCATCGAAAAAATCTCCATCCAACTCATGCCATCCAATGGGATGAAACTCCCCAAGCGTCAAGTCCCCACCTTTCGCATTTTTTCAGGAAAACTCCAGCGGTTCCGAATTAGGGATTTTTCGGGTTCGTCCGGCCAAAATCCGGCACGACGGTGGGTCCAGCCATCGCGCCAGACTTGATTGAGAGGCAAAACGCTCCCCTATGCGGGGAGGGTGCCTCCG
>JAQUAF010000028.1 GCA_028687435.1 Verrucomicrobiia bacterium
CAGGTCATTGACAAACGCATGTCCAAAAAACAGCAGATGCGCTGGACACCTTTCGGGGCTCATCAGCTCCTTCAAGTCCGCACCAAGGTTCTCAACGACGAATGGGAGGCCACCTTCCGCAGTTGGTGTACCCTCAATTCCATCCGGAACTCCAAAAGGCGGCCTGATTTTGCCCCCGGAATTTTATGCTCTCCTCTCGTGAAAATCATTGAGAATGAATATAATTGATATGCTACACTTTGTCAAAGTGTTTGACATCGCGCTGTTATAGTTTATTCTAAACAGATAACATTACACAACCCTGGTTCCGCCTCTGAAATAGATGAAAGCCGCTCTTGCGCCTACAGTTTCCCATGCGGCCGCGGAGCGCGAGGCCCGGGGTGAAACGGTTTATCGTTGCGGCAATCTGGCTTACACGAAACGCGGCTTGGTCGTCTTGTTTGCCTGGATGCTCTGGGGCGACCTGTGCTACACACTCATGGAAGCGGTGGTGCCCAGTATTCTCCCGCTTAAATTGCGAAGTCTTGAGTCGTCTAATTGGCTGATCGGCGCAATCATGGGCACGTTGCCCGGGGTCTTCAGCACGACGATTTGCCCTTGGGTTAGTTTCAAGAGCGACCGTTATCGCAGCAAATGGGGGCGGCGGATCCCCTTCATCATGTGGACGCTGCCGTTTTTAACCGCTTCGCTGGTTCTCATCGGCTGCAGCGATGCGATCGGCGCCTGGGCTTATCGGCAATTCTTCCAAGGCAGCGGAGTGCGGCAGGCCGCCGTGGTGATAGCATTGCTGGCCGTTTTCGCGGGCTTGTTTGACTTGTTCAATATGTTTGTGGGGTCCGTTTATAGCTATCTTTTCAGGGATGTGGTGCCGGAAAAAGCGCTGGCCCGATTCATGGCTTATTTTCGCTTGATCGGCGTTCTCAGCAGTGCGGCATTTAACTTTTTTGTCTTCAAATATGCCGAGAGCCACATGCGCGAGATTTACCTCGGCGCGGCCGCGCTGTACGGCGTTGGTTTCACGCTCATGTGCCTGAAGGTCAAAGAGCGGACTTACCCCCCTTTTCCGGAGCAGGTCCAAGCGCCGAGTCTTAAGCGCGATCTTCAGACGTTCGCCAAAGAAAGCTATTCCATTTCATTCTATTGGAATATCTTTTTGGACAACATGCTTGGCTCGGCCGGCGGGTGCGCCGCCGTCTTTACGATATTTTTCTACAAGTCGATGGGACTGGAGCTAGATCTCTTCGGCAAGATCGCGGCAGTGAGTGGGGTTAGCATCGCAATCTGCCTGACCTTTATCGGGCACTACGTGGACCGCTGGCATCCCGTTCGTGTTGCCGCATACATGGCGCCGTTGGTCGGTTTGGGGATGTTGAACTCTTGCGTTTGGATCTGGGTCCAGGGTGCGCCGCCGCCCCAACTCTTCTTTTGGGCTACGATCGTGTTCGGTCTGTTTTGCTGTCTTGGCGTGGCCGCCTTTACCGCCTCGGGGGGTCCTCGTCAAATGGAGCTTTTCCCGGCGGAGCGATACGGACAATTTTGCGGAGCGCAAGCTTTGTTGGTCGCGGGAATGAAAATGGGGGGCGGCGTCGTGGCGGGGGTGTGCATTGATAGCCTAAAGCACGTGCTTCCGGACGGCGATTGCGCCTATCGGTACATCTTCGTGTGGCAACTGGGCTTTGCGGCGTTGGCCTTATTTTTTCATTGTCGGGCGTACCGGGCTTGGAAGCGGTTGGGCGCGGAAAGCGGTTATACGCCGCCACACAAAAGTTTCAACGTGCGCAAACTCCTCGCTCAAGCGCCATCTCCCGGTCCCTCGGTTGGCGGCGCCGTTAATCGCCAATGTGCCGGATTGTTTTTGCTCGCCTTGCTTGGCGCCTGGGTATTCGCCGCGATATTTCTGGTTTACTTCGGCCTTTTCCGCCACGAAATCCGGAACACCTTGGTTTTTCTGGTCCAACTCATCCTCATCACGGCCTTGTTTCCGCTCTACCGTAAACTACTGCGCTTTTTGGAGGCGCCCTGAAGAACCACGCAAAGCAATCCTGCCGCGTGATCCCTTTTCAAATCTCTGCGGCTATTTCCGTGAACTTGGTGCGCGGCGCCTTCTTCCCCAAAGTGATTCTGAGTCCAAATGGCCGATGGGTTACCCCGGCCAAAGCACTGCGCCCTCAGGGGAGCTGGGCTCTGCGAAGGCGAATGTTTTTGGTGCAGCGATTTCGGAATGATTTTCTTTCAGATCGCTAAGATCCGGTCTATCAAGGGGATAAGGGGATTTGGAGCAGATTCGTTTTGGCGGGCAGATTCTTTTTTGTTGCATTTTTTGGATTTTGCGATATCTTCTGGATATCTATGGCGAAGGATCACCAACTCCAGACGCTTTCCACCCTTGCGTTGCGTAAACGCAAGCTCTTCCTGCTCAAAAAGCTGCAATTGCCCCCGCAGCTTATCCGGGCATCGGTGGTGGAAAGGTTCACCAAGTGCGGAAAACCCAACTGCCGGTGTTTGCAGGGCCATTTGCACGGCCCCTTCTATTACCTGACCCAGTGTCTGGGGGTGGGACGGATGCGCAAATTCCTGCTCAAAACCCCGGAGGCCCAACAGCAGGCCCGCGAGGCGGTCAAAGCTTTCAATGAGTATTACGATCAGTTGCACCGGATCCTGCAGATCAGCTTCGGCTGATCGTCGGCATTGACGGCGGTTATGTGCGCGGACGCGATGGGAATTGTTTCGAAGCCATTGCCGGCAAGAGCATTTTGAGTTTTCGCCGTGGGGAGGAGGGCAACGATCCCTCCATCAAATGTTTTGCTTTCGTCCAAAACCACGATGACAAACCCAAACGCCGGCTTCATGAGCTGCTGAAATCGCAAGGGTTGCAGGCCAATCAACAGATCACCTTTCTGTCCGATGGCGGTGACGATGTTCGTAATCTCCAGCGGTATATGAGCCCGCAGTCCGCACCAAGGTTCTCAACGACGAATGGGAGGCCACCTTCCGCAGTTGGTACCCTCAATTCCATCCGAAACTCCAAAAGGCGGCCTGATTTTGCCCCCGGAATTTTATGCTCTCATCAAGTGGGGCCTCGATCGTTCCAACTTCACTTCAAAATGCGGTTTGTACGCATAATCGATCCCCGATAACCCTGTCGAACCCAAAAAACCTCAAAAAATAGTCTGTTTTGGCCGAATCTTAACCGTCGTACCGCCAAAAATTACACGGATGTGGCGCTATGGCCTTATTGGAGAAATCCGCCACCTTGGCCGCCAGCGTCTGGCGCAGCTCGCTTAGTTGGCGGCGAGCGCGTTCCGCTTCGTCCGCGGGGAGCTTGCCCTTGAGCTCGTCCAGGTCGAATTCGGCAAAATCAAGCAGCGTTTCGATTTCATTACTCGCCGAGGTAATTTGAAAGGCCACGGCTTTTTGCTGGAGGGTAATTTCCGCTTTCAGCTTTTCGCGCGCCAGGAGGGCCTTGGCTTGTTCCCGGTCCAGTTCCGCTGGCGGCCGCGCCAACAGAGCTTGCAGAATTTTGCCAGCCGTCGCGGGATCCAGTGTTTGGTTCTCGATTAATTCCGAGACTTGGGCCGTGGTGGTGATCGGCGTGACGACGACATCGTCCAGGCCGATCATTCCGCCGGCAAAGCCCCAGGGCCACGGCATGAATGTAAGCTGCAGCGTGCCGCCGGGTTCGGCGGCCGAGCAAACGACATAGGTGAATTTCCGCCAGTTCGCGCTGCTAAAGAAAAAATTGGCCGCAGGGGCTTTGCCCCCGCGAATAATCTGCAGTTGCCCTTTTACTTCTCCCTGCGTCTTGCCCCACAAGCTTATCTGGTAATAAGTGCTGGGTGCGCAGGGAACGGCCTGTTGGATCCCCTGCCAACCCGCGCTGGCGTCATCCTGATTTTTAACGACCAGGGCGGCCTTGCCGCTCTGGGCCTGCGTTGGATCGCGATAGGCCGTCTTACTGGTCGACTGCCTGCGGGACCAGCCTGCTGGCAACGTCGGATCATTTGGCGCCGTTTCTTCGAAGTCGCCATTTTTGACAAGGTTTGGCGCCGGCTCCGCTCCATTGGCGAGGCATCCAGCGAGGAACAACACGATTGTCGGAATTAGCTTGTCCATTATTCGGTCTTTCGTTTGGTGTAGTGAGCGCGGCTCTGCATTCGGCCGCGCCTCATTCCCCGTCAGCTTCAATGAAAGCTCGGGGGGACGCTTTTTGAGGCGGCGTTTGCGGGTCGCTGGCGGTTTGCTTCACGAGCCAGGGATAGTTCTCGCGCAAGATTTTAGAGAGTTCGTAAAAGCCAGCGGGTGAGTTCAAGATGAGCTGAATTCCACTCGCATCGATATATCGTTGCGTCGCTTGCTCCAGCGGCGGGATTTCTTCGTATTTGGCCATGGCTTGCTCCTTTTCTTTGGCGCGCGCAAGCTTATGAATATCGAGATAGAGGGTACCTATTTTGCGAGCGAGGGTGTCGTAGCCGAACAAAATCTGTTGATAGCGAATGTGATTCGCGGTTCGCGCATTTTCCGCGGCGCGTTCCGCGTTTTTGAGATCGAGTTCGCACTCCGCGAAAGCGCTGGCTTCAAAATGGCTGAAATATTGCTGCATGGCCTCCGCCGCCTTGCCAAAATAGCGGGCGCAAAAGCTTTTGGTCACCTCCGCCGGGTCGGCGTCCACATTCCAGAGCAGCTCCGCCAGCAAGTAGTGATTGAGGAGATAAGGTCGCCACCAATTGTAACTGCCCTGGCTTACCAAGCCCGCCACGCGGTGATCGGCGAAATACTTAAGCGAGTTCTTGATATTGCCCGAAAGGACCATTGGCCGGGCTTCCCACGAGGAGCGGCCGCAATAATATTCATAAATGAAAACCTCGGGGACGAGTTCGCCCCATTCCTGAATCACGCGGCGGTAATAGCCGTTAATATCCGGGCAGGAATAGTAGGGAACCGCGTTGGTGGCGGACATGTCGCTGGCCGTGCGTTCAAAAAAAGCGAGCATGGCAATGACATTCGGCAGGGGTTTGGCCTGTTTGGGAACCGGAGCGGTTGCCACGTAGCCCTGGTAGACGATTTTCTTGGCGGGGAATCGCGTTGCGGCCTCGGCCGCCACCGAGTTGACGGCGTGGAGCAGTTTGTCCGACGCCCGTGCCTGGGCGGAGATGATCTCCCATCGTTCGTTTCCGCAGAGCGGACATTCACACCAGCCATAGCCGTCGTCCTGGGAGGGATGAAAAGAATCAATCTCCGGATGCCGCTCCATGAACGCGACATAATTGTCGGTATAAATTTTAAGGGCATCCTTATTGAAGGTGCAAAATTGACGCGGGATCCGTTTGTCCGATTTTGCCGGCAGACTGTAGTATTCCGGATGCTCGGCCAAATATTTCGCGGATGGAATAAAGTACTGGAATCCATGGGTTGCCGCCGAAAGCAGGATGCCGCGCTTTTGGATCTCCGGTAGAAGCCGCGCTTGATAGACGGGCGAATCACACGTTTGGAAACGGAAGCCGACGCGGTTCAGTTTGCGCTTTGCCATCCAGTCGATAATGCGCGGGTCTTCGTTGGTGGCGTAGCCCCGATATTTGAAGGTGGCGCTCTTCCGATATTTCACCTTGGGCAGCGCGATTTCTTTCTGGCAAGGGACGATTTCCTCTTCTGAAAATGGCCCCGGCCAGAAGACCCCGAACTCCTGTTCCAGCAAATCATAGACCGCATATAAGCTGGCCCGGGGATTGCTGCCGGTCAGCAGAAGATTACTATCGCGGGTTTCAACCTGAAAGGCATCGTGCTCCGTTTCGCTTTGGGAAAACGCGCTGGCCGCGCCCTCCCCTTCCCGTTCCGCGCCAGGGGTGTTGGCGGGGGTTCTGATCCGAATCATCCGTTTGGGGCGTTCCTCGCCGGCTTGCACAATCGGCAGGGTCGCGCCGCAGATTTTCCGCAAATATTTCTGGAGTTCTTCTGCGGCGAAAGCCTCTGGCGGGGATGCCGCGCGGCCCACAACGATGACATATTCGCTTTTGCCACCTTCCGCGAGCGTTGCGCCCTTCGCGGTCCAGGGCCCCCAGGCGAGGGCTGCGGCAAACATAATGGGCCAGGATTTGCGCATGGGCGGCTCCGTTGGAAACAAGTTATTCGGCGTCCTCGTAAAGCTCGAGTTCCGCCAGCGATTTTAGACCGGCGCTATCGCCGATGTTTACTTTAACCGCCTCGACGAGCTCGGAAGGGCGCAGGTAAACATAGGCGAGCGCTTGCGAATTGGCGTAACGGTAATCTTTGATTTTCCGCCAACCGGCTTTCGTCCGAATCGAAAGTTCCGCGGATTCAACCCCGCGCGGTTTCAGGCAAAGACCTATCTTGGAAATCCGATAAGGATGGTCGAGCTCGACCGCGAAAGAGCTGTTCGGGTCCTCGCCCTCGTAAACCCCGCTGCCGTATTCCGGCGAACCGTCAAAAACACCGGCGATTCCCATGGCCGGGAACGCCGCCTTGCGCAAAGTCATGTTGGTTTCGACTTTGATCCTTTTCGCTTTATACAACGCCAGCAGATCGAGTTTCCGGTCCAGCGCGGGATAATGTTTGACGTACATTTTGCCTTTTTGATCCTCGGCTTTCACGCAGTAGGTATGCTGGGCGCGAACTTCCAGCGTGCGTTCGAAACGATTGGTGGAGAGGAGGCCGGAATCAAAAACCTTGCGATTGGCCTCGTCCAAAAGGCAGACCTGTTTTAAGTCGGGCACGTCAACCTTGAGCGCCAATTGAACGTTCGCGTAACTTAGATAGAAATCGTCGAAGTAAGCCGTGCCCACTTGGTCGTAAAACAGCGTGGTAAGGGGACCGACCGCGGCGACATCTTGGGTGAGAACCAAAATCTTTTCGGCATAGGTCCATTCGTGCGAATCCTTCGCAAACGAAGGGGCCGGTAAATAGTTGCCGGCTTGAAGCGCAAGACCGAAAACCCCGCCCGTAGGAAGGACCCCGGTGGCCTTGGACCAGGCGCCTACGACGAGGGCCAGGTCCTTTTTGAAAGGCAGGGGGGCATTCTTGCCAATGCCCAGTTGCCGGAAACTTTTGTTTTCACCTCTTTTGCCGGTGAGTTTGATGGAATATTTCCCGGAGTGCGCGGCTTCGGTGCTAAGCCCGTCCTCCGGACCCGTTCCATGGAATTCCCAATAAGGAACGCCGGGGCTGAACTCGGCGGGCTCTTCAAAGCCCGGGTTCTTGACGAAATTGGAGGCCGGCAACGGCGGATCCGAGGTGATGAGGATGGGTTCCGAATGCAGAACCTGACACCCCAAACCGATCAAGAACGAGAGCGCAATTTTCTTCATGCGTGGAATGGGATTGTTGATGGGCGCTGCCGATCACTCTGGCAAGGCGGGAATTCGAAGGTGCTGGACGTCCGGCGCGGCGGCGCGGCCTTCGATCCTGGCAATGACCGTTTTGGCGGCCAACTGCCCCATTTCCCGATCATGGCGTTTCACCGTCACCACGGGGAAAGGGTAGAGCGCGGTTTCAATGCTGGCATCCGTTTGGACCGCGCCAATGCGCAGCGTTTGAATCAGCGCCGGGTCCGTTTCCCAAAGCTGCAACAAGCACGCCCGACTATTAACGGCCAGGGCGGGAATCACCAGCGAATCGAAATTGCCGCGATTTTGCCGGATGGTTTCCGCGATGAAGCCCATCGCGGTGGCGAAGCTCTCCCCCGCCGCCAGTTCCCGCCGAAAGATAAGGGCGTTGCTTGGCGATAAACGGCTCTTCTTCAGGGCGTCTTCGAGGCCGCGAATTTGAGCGGCGGTCGCCTTTTGCATGTTTGGCCCGCTGAGCAGCAGAAGCAGAATCTTCCGACTCCCCGCCCGGATCAATTTGGCCGCGAGCTGTCGGGCGTGATTGTGCATATCGATGCCGACGGAATCAACCGCGCACTCATCGCAGTAGCAATCGACAACCACGCCGGGAATTTTGCTCTTTTTAAGAAGCAGGGATCTTTCAGGCAGGCCCGCAAAATCCAACGTCGCCAAGATGATGCCGGTCATCCGGTCCTGAATGAGTTCCTCAAGAATGGCGGATTCCGATTTGGTTTGCGCTGAAAATTTAAGAACGAGGTCGTAGCCTTGGGCGCCAAGCACCTCCTCGATTCCGTGCAAAATGCGACCGTAGAAAAGGCCGATTTCGGCGGCGGGAATGACCACGGCAACCCGCCCCTTCTTTTGGTGCGGCTGCGCGACAAAGGTTCCGCGCCCCTGCTCCCGGAAAATCAAACCCTCCTGAATCAGCTCTTGCAACGCCAAACGGACCGTGTTGCGGCTCAAGCCCAGCGAGGCGCACAATTGGGGCTCGGAAGGCAGCCGCGCGCCTTTGGACAATTTGCCATCGAGAATCTGCGCCTTGAGCTGCTGCCTCGCCAGATCGCGCAGCGCCGGGATTCTCCGGACGAATTTTCGCTGCAAAATCTGTTCGCGAATCTCGTCCTCTATTTCAGTGTACTTCGTATGCACATCCAGAAATTAGACGATCTACAACACATTGTCAAGTGATGCGCTTATTATTCTGCGGTTCCGAATCCCCCCCTTTCAAAAGCGTCCGGGGATAGAGGGGAACCGTGAGCGTAAAACCCCATCCCATCAAGACAGGCGAGTTCGCACCGGCAAGAGCGCCAGTGAAAACCTGTCCACGGGATCGGGTTGGCGGCTTTCTGTGCGACGCCATCAGTCTGAGCAAAACCTGATTTGTCCCAAAGGCGGTAAATCAGGTGGCAGAGGGCAGGCTTGGAGCGCCTCCCAGATGGCCCGGGCCAATCCCCGGGCGGTGGCGTCCCTTGCCCACTGATAAAGTCGGCAGAGACATCCATGGCAGGTCAGTTGCCAGAGGATCTGGGCGACCTGCATCATGGTACCGTCACCATGAAAACGGTTTTTGGCAAGATGAAGATCAAGAGCCCCCGCTTGCGTCCCTGTTGCTGCGCGTCATACCAGAGCAAGAGTTTGAGCCCTCTGACGGCCGCATTGCCGGAACGGACGACTCCGGAACTTCTCTGCTTGGAGACCAAATGGGCGGCGCAGGTTTCCTATCAAATCACCCAGCGCATGTTGCAGGACGTCCTGCCAGTGGATGAAAATCTCAATGCGATGACGATACGCAATCACCTGCTCAAGACGGCCCAACGGGTGGAGAACCAACTGGGTGAAGAACGCTTCTCTTACATCGAAGGATGCCAGCTGCAGCGGGACGAACTGCCCTCCCCCAATGGTCCGCTGATCGTCGGCATTGACGGCGGTTATGTGCGCGGACGCGATGGGAATTGTTTCGAAGCCATTGCCGGCAAGAGCATTTTGAGTTTTCGCCGTGGGGAGGAGGGCAACGATCCCTCCATCAAATGTTTTGCTTTCGTCCAAAACCACGATGACAAACCCAAACGCCGGCTTCATGAGCTGCTGAAATCGCAAGGGTTGCAGGCCAATCAACAGATCACCTTTCTGTCCGATGGCGGTGACGATGTTCGTAATCTCCAGCGGTATATGAGCCCGCAGGCCGAACACCTTTTGGACTGGTTTCATCTGACCATGCGCCTGACGGTGTTGAAGCAAACCGCCAAAGGGTTGCCCATCAAGCTGGGTGATGGCGAGCAGGAGATCAAGCTGCAGGAACCGGCTTTGGCGGCACTCAAGAGCATCAAGTGGTACCTCTGGCATGGCAACGTCTATCAGGCCCTTGAACATCTGGAAAATCTACAAATGGATTTGGAAGGGGCCTGGGAATTTGCCAATCCACCCGTGCAGAAACTCCTCAAAACCATCGGGGAATTCCACACCTACATCTCTCGAAACAGAAATTTCATTGTCAATTATGGCGAACGCTATCGCCATGGCGAGCGAATCAGCACGGCCTTTGTGGAATCAACGGTGAATCAGGTCATTGACAAACGCATGTCCAAAAAACAGCAGATGCGCTGGACACCTTTCGGGGCTCATCAGCTCCTTCAAGTCCGCACCAAGGTTCTCAACGACGAATGGGAGGCCACCTTCCGCAGTTGGTACCCTCAATTCCATCCGGAACTCCAAAAGGCGGCCTGATTTTGCCCCCGGAATTTTATGCTCTCTTTGGCCGTCGGTTTCGTTTGTCCCGACAAGTTGTTCAGCAATTGGAGTTGTCGCAAAACCTGTGGCAGCGGAGTGGATGAATCCATATTCTCTCTTGATTGGGCGGGGGATTTTTTATTCCTTCTCCGTATCTTCGGGCATGAAAACCATCAATTCATTCGCCCGGATCACGAACGCCAGGGATTCCAACCATTATCAGGTCTTTCTCAAGCAGGTGGACGATTTCGCCCGGTATGTCGCCACAACTGCCTGCAGGCAAAAGAGGGAGCGCACCCCGTGTCTGCAAACGTCGTTGACCCCCTTGCCTTGGAACCAAGTCCAGCAAATCATCCGGGAAGGCTATGATCGTTACCGTCTTCGATGCCGGATATTTGAGATGATGTGCGATGGAGTGGCGCGTGAACTCATCAGCCCTGCCAGCGCCCTGACCATTATTCATGGGGCGGCCTCAATCATCCGTTTTCTGGTGATGCCGGAAAACGAAAAACTCAGGCCCGCCTTGGAACGTGGCTTTGCATGGCTCAGCGGGATCGATGCATCGCTGCCTTCCAAACTGGTGGTCTGCTATTCCGACAAATCGTGGGATTTGAGTCCGCACGATGAACTCGGCTGGCAGGCAATCCAAAGAATGGAAGTCCCGGCGCTCTCATGGAACTTTGAATCCCTGATCCCGGCCAATTCCGGCAAGAAAACGGTTGTGAATCTTTCGGCAGCCGCCCTGAAGGGGGAAAATGACCGGGAGTTGCGCCTGACCGAGTCGCAACAGGAAGCTCTGAAACAAATTGAATTTCATTTTCAGGTCAAGAAACACGCGCCACAAGTCTGCGGCATCAGCACCCGGCCGATTCCGTTGATCGTCGGACCCTCCGGGTCCGGCAAAACGGCCTTGATCCGTCACTTCTGTGAAAAACACCGGTTGCCGCTGATGGAGCTTAATGTCGGCGGTTGGCTGGTGTGCGGCTGCAAGGGGGAAATCGAAACCATGGGCATGATCCTGAAGTTTGTGAGGGAACATGAGCAGGGCGTCCTTTTTTGCGATGAACTGGACAAATTCACGGCCGGCACTGATTGGTTCCGCAGCGTCCAACAGGAAACCTACGCACTGATCGACGGCCGGTTGAGCGGATTCAAGGACTGGACGGAGGAGGATATCCGGCGATTGAAAGAAAAATTCTTCATCATTGGGGCGGGCACCTGGCAGGAGATCTACAAGAATCAGGCGCGACGGATCGGGTTTGGCGCCACGACCAGTCTGTCGATTCTCAATGGGGAACTGGAGCGCCAGGAAGTGATTCCGGAGGAACTGCTGTTTCGGTTCAACGCCAATGCGATTGAGTTGCACCCCATCTCCAAACAGGAGATAGCCGAGCGCGTGCAGGTGATTCGTTCGCAACTGCAATTGCCGCTCCTCAAAACGGAGGCATTGGAGGTGCTTTGCCAGAAGGCCGTGGAGTCGCGCAAGAACACCCGTTGGTTGGAGGGGCATCTCACGGAACTCCTTCAACAGGTGCTTCCCGAGCCAAACGAACGAACCGGAGGAATGACACCCCCCCCTGTCCGGAAATCCAACACTGCGGAAGGGAGGATATAACCATGACAACCCACGATTATTTTCAAGGGGTTTCAGACGGAATTTCCGGCAATCCGTACAATCGCAATGACAGTTGCGGGGCGTATGCCCGGGGATTCAAGAAGGGAAGACACGCTTTGCGATTAAAAACTTCCGCAAAAAGGCGGCTCAAGCGGAGCGTTTGGGGACAACAAGAGTTTTCGCGCGAAGCCTCATGGGAACCGGCATTCCAAACCATTTGAGTATCTTTGACCATGAAAACCAACAAATTGTCTGAACAGCGGCGGCTTCAATCGAGTGTGTTGAAAAACCAAATTGGGGTCTGCGAGAAATCATTTTGGCCAAATTTAAGGCGACGAGGAGGGAGAATCCCCAAGCGGGCTTTGATCCGCCTTCGCCCGAGCGCTTCGGCGAGACAAGCTGCCGACTTGTTCCGAGCGAAGTCGAGGAGGTCAACGCTGAAGTTGGCCAAAATGACCGCGCCCAAAGGGTTGCGACGGCGCAAGTGCAGTGCGGTGTTGCGGTTTCGGGCCAAGCCCGCAAGGGGATTGGCACCGAAACCGCGCCGTGCCCTGCCTCTTGCGGCGTTCGCAACAGACCCCAAGTTAGTTTTTCAACACACTCTAAGTGATCTCTTGTGTGCCGGCAACTTTTGCGAACCGGGATTTCCAACGGATTTGCTTCGCGGACTGCTTCTCGATGAAGCCTTGCAAATGGAACCGGGCGAACTTCATGATCTCATGATCGAAATGGCCTTCAACTGGACCGCGCGGGATTTCATTGACTGGCGGGAACGTTATGGTCACGGGAAACCCTTCAATGCTTGACTCCATGCACACCAAACAAAGCGTAAGACTGCTCGCTGTGAGCGATCTGCATGCGCGGATTTCGCTTTACGAACAACTCCAGACAGCGGTTGCGCATCACTGCCCGCAAGTAGTGGCCGTGGTCGGCGACTTTCTTTCACCCCCCGAGTTCTGGAAAGAAGGGCAAATGATGGAAGCGTCCGATTGCGCAAGGATTCTGGCGGGATTGCCCTGCGAAGAACTGGTGTTTGTCCGAGGCAATCATGAGAATCGCAATTGGCTGCAATTTGAAAAGACCTGGCGGGAGTCCGCCCGCCCAGTGCATGCGCTCAATGGCGAGGTGTTTGCATATGGCCCCATGCGATTGGCGGGTTTCCCGTGTCTGATGGGATGCGAGGATGCGTTCATCGGACAAAAGCCGGTGATTTCCGCGGACGCAAAACAGTGGTTCCCCAAACTTCTGGCTCAACACGGGGCATCGGTTCGGACCTTGTGGTTGATGCATGAACCTCCGACAGGCACACGCATCAGCGCCAAAGGATCGATTGTGGAAGGAAACTAGGAATGGCGGATTGCCATCGAAGAGTTTGCCCCGCTCCTGACGATTTCAGGGCACGATCATCTGACCCCCATCCGCACCGGCATCTGGCATGACCGGATCGGTTCAACCCATTGCGTCAATGTCGGTCAAACCAAGAATGGAGACCTGCGATATGTCCTGGCGCGCATGACATTCGCCTCTGCCGAACCATCCCTGCCGCTGGAAATCCACGTGACCGCCTTCCCCAAAAACGAACATTTGGCGATTGAGGGACGGAAACCTTGATGACAGAGGTGCTTTCGGTTCATTGAGGACATCCAAAGAACACAGTCTGTCACCTGGCGGTCTTCATCCTCCGCGTTTCAGGTTTTTGCGGGTTTGCTGCTTTAAAATCCTCGCAAAATCAGGTGGAAAAAGCTCCTTGACGGCCACTCCCAAGACACGCGCCATGACAAACAGTTCCATGTCCGACACCCCGCGAATCTGCGCCTCGATCTTGGCCAGCGTCCCCCGGCTGATCTCGCACCCCGCTACGGTACAACGGGCGGCAAGCATTTCCTGGGTTACGTTCTGGCGGTAACGAACGCGGCGAATCTGCGCTCCCACGGCATTGGCGGCAAATTTGTGCTCCATTTTGGAGCTTGACCTTAAACCAAAACACATCAAGAATTGCTCTTTAATAGAGCATTTTTGCTGGACCCCAAAAGGTCGATGCAACCCAAGCGTATCTGTCCGCATGCAGGAACCAATCCCATCCCCCTTGGCGCTCGACGCCGATTCGTATGCGGCGAGGGTTCATGCCAGGCAGAGACGGAGGCATACGGGCGAGCCCTATATCGTCCATCCCCGGGCGGTTGCCAGGATTATCGAAAAATACCGCAACGACCCTGAAATCATCGCGGCGGCGCTTCTTCACGATACGGTTCAGGATCAACTGGCCGGTCTTGATTGCCTCCATCGCCGGTTCACCCCCTACGTGACCATTCTGGTTCTTGCCCTGACAAAACCATCCGGGCCGGAGGATGGAAGCCGGGAACTTCGCAATGCCATGGACCGGCTTTATCTTGCGAAGGCCCCCCGCGACGCCAAGGTCATCAAGGTTGCGGAAATCATGACCAATTTGGACGATCTCGCTGCCCACGACATTGCTGGCGCCCGGCAATATGCCCGCGAAAAGCTTGAAGACCTGCTGGTTTTAACGGTTCCCGGAGTGCCCATGGAACTTTTGTCGGAAGTCAAAACCCGCATTGAAAAGATTCTTCACACCTGAAGAAGCAATACAGTCGCTGTTTCGAAATGGCACCAAAATTTCACCCTCTCAACTCCATGACTCCTTCCTCTTCCATCCTTTGGTTTAGCGATCTGCACCTTGATCTTCTCGACAGGGATTGCGCCCATGAATGGGCTCAATCTGTTGCCGCGCGGCATCCCGGGATTATTCTCATTTCCGGCGACATTTCCAATGGTGAACAATTAGGGCGGCATCTCCGAATCTTTGCCCAGACGATTCGTGTGCCCGTTTATTTTGTCCTTGGGAACCACGATTACTACGGCGGGCGATGGAAGGAAACCGACCAGCAGGTTGCGCGCGCCTGCCGGGTTTGGCCTCATTTGCACCACTTGGGCATTGGCGAGGTGGCATCCCTTTCGCCGGAAATCGGACTCATCGGCCATGGCGGTTGGGGTGATGGACGAGCCGGAAAGGTGACCCGCCTTGAGGGGACCGTTTTGGATTTTTATACCATGTCGGATTTTGAAGGCTGCAATGAACGCGGGGCGCTGGCGCTCATCCAGTCCCGTGGTGATGTGGCGGCGGCGGCGTTGCGCAAAAGTTTGGCCGCGGCATGGCCTCAATTCAAAGAAATCTGGATCCTGATGCACGTGCCGCCGTTTCCGGAAGCCGTCTTGGGATACCATGGGTTGCCCGCCAGCGACCCGGTTCTTTTGCCGTTCTACTGTTGCGCAGCCGCCGGGGACGTGATCCGCGAAGCGGCCGAGAACCATCCGGAAATAAAGCTGACCGTCCTTTGCGGCCACACCCATACCTCCGCCGTGATCCGCATCCTGCCAAACCTTGAGGTTCAGGTTCATTCATCGGATTCACCCCATTTGACGGTGTTTTCCAAAATTGACCTCCTCAACGGACTTTGGATCGAAAGCGGGTGGGAATTGCCATAGAGGAACATTTCTGCGCAAGAGGTGATCTCTTCAAAGTCAATTCGAAAACCCGACAAACGCCTCTGAACACCACATCAATTCGATTTTCTAATTGCCATGGAACCGTCCCCTTTTTCAGACAGCAGAGATTGTTGGATTTCGAGAAGGCGTAGTACAGAGCGGTGAGACTGATCATTAACCTTTCCATTTTGCTTCAAACCTGTAAAAGCCTTGTGCTAGGATCGTTTTATTGGAGATGACAAATGACTCAGACCATTGAAGTCGACCTACGGTGCTATTCAATAGTTGCCATTCAGGAGGCTCTTTACGGGCTTTCAGGGGAAAAAACTTCCGGCATTGTTGAAAAGGTTGGTGCCGACTTGGCCCATGTCTTATTGGAATCTGGTGAGCGAGACATCAAAGAAAGGTTCTGGAATTTGCTCAATGACCATCAACTCCGCTTCACTCTTGCCGAAGAAACCGTCGCGATTCGTGAAGCAATCATCAAACAAGCTTTTGCCCCCTTGGAATCCTGTTAATGCCGTCCTATCAATTGCTGCCCTGTTTTTTTGAGCGACTCCCTAATGATCGTGTTTTGCTAGTCAGCCAGGGAGGAAGTTTTTGCGTCGTTTCCACTCCGATTTTTGAGGCTTTTTCCTCGCGCACCCTTGCGCTGGACCACCCCTTTTTCTTGGAACTGAAGTCCAAACAATTACTCTACGACGAGGACCTTGAAACCCCTAAACGCATCCTTGCCACCCAATACCGCACACGAAAGGGATTCCTCCTGGATTTCACAATGCTTCACATGATGGTCCTGACGGTTCGTTGCAATATGAAGTGCAACTATTGCCATGCCACCAGCGAAATCGAAAACGGCGACCGGAAACGCTATGACATGCCCCCTGAGGTGATACGGAAGACCGTTGATTGCATTTTATCGGCACCTTCGCCTTTCCTCAAGATCGAGTTTCAAGGCGGTGAGCCCCTGCTTCGCTTCGATTTGATCAAGGAAACCGTTGCCTACGCAAACGAGCGGGCGGCCTCTCTTCGCAAGAATTTGGAGTTTGTCGTCTGCACCAACCTCACCATCCTCGAAGACGAACATCTGGAGTTTTTTCGGTGCAATAAGATTCATGTGTCCACCTCCTACGATGGTCCCAAGACACTTCACGATTTGCACCGCATTTTCGAAGGAGGGCGAGGAACACATGATCGGTTTGTTCAAAATCTGAAGAAGACCATTGATACACTCGGACCGGAATACGTAAATGCCCTAATGACTACCACCCGCGACAGCTTAGGGCGAATTACGGAAATTGTAGATGCTTATGTTTCACTTGGCCTAAGCAGCTTTTTCTTCAGGTCGCTTAATCCCTATGGCCGCGCAATGGAGTTCCAAGACAAGTTCGAATATTCAGCGGAAGAGTTCGTGCGCGCATACCGCAAAGGCTTGGAACACATTATCCAACTCAATCTTCTGGGCAAACCTTTGATTGAGGGGTTCGCGACACTTCTTCTTTCACGGATGTTGACACCGTTTCCAACTGGTTTTGTGGATTTACAATCGCCATCTGGAGCAGGAATTGGAGGAGCCATCTATGATTACAATGGCGATGTCTACCTAGCCGACGAGGGTCGGATGCTGGCACGAAAAGGGAATTTCCGTTTTCGCCTAGGCAATGTCATGACCAACACTCATCGTGAGATGTTTGGTAGTCCGCTTATCCGCGAGATCGCGGAAAAGTCCGTAGTGGAATCCATGCCCGGCTGCTCCAACTGTGCATACCATCTATGGTGCGGAGCCGATCCCGTGCGCAACTACGCACTTCAGGGGGATTGCGTTGGTCATCGTCCCACAAGCGAATTTTGCACGAAACAAAAGGGTCTTTTTTCCTATCTCCTCGAAAAAATCCTTGAAAACGATGAAAAAGTCCTAGAGGTGTTTTGGAGTTGGATTCTACGTCGTCCCGTTTCCCACCTTCGCATTCCCAAGCCGCAATGGGAAACAATCCAGAAAGGCTCTTCGTGAAGAAGGTTCAATTTCACGGGCCTCTTTTTCCGCACGAAGCAATTGCCAGGATCACCCTTTCGGAAAAGATTCCCTGGCGACAGAGAAGCGACCACCTTTGGTTGTCCACCGATGACCGTCCCGCACCCCGAGGCTACCTTGGGAAAATTACCTGCGATTCCAAACAAGTGGTTCGCAGTTTTTTCCGGTTGAGACCTCCAACGATCTGCATCTCAACCGACTCATGTCCTCAGGATGGGGATATTGTTCGCCTTCTCCCAAAAACTCCCGCGATCGAGGTCTTGTTTGAGTCAAATAGCCCTCACAATGCACTTTTCTTGACCCCGCACTGCAATTGTCGGTGTATTATGTGTCCGCAGGAACTTTCATCCGGATCTGGTACCCTTACCGAAATTAACCGCCGTATCATCCGTTTGATGGCCCCACCGCCACGACAACTGGCCATTACCGGCGGTGAGCCTACCCTTGTCCCGAAAGACCTTCTCGCTATTCTGACCGATATTAAGAACTTTTTACCTCAAACCGATGTTCAAATTTTGACTAATGCGCGCGCCCTAAAGAATCGATCGCTAACAAGGGAGATCGCCAAAATCCAAAACAACCGGCTACTTCTTGGCATTCCTCTTTATAGCGACATTGACAATATCCACGATGAAATCATGGGTTCCAAGGGCGCATTTCATGACACTTTGGAAGGCCTCTACAATGCGGCGCTGTATCGATTCCCAATCGAACTACGAGTTGTGGTTCTCAAGGCTAATGCAGCGCGCCTGCCTGATCTTGCCGACTTTATTTTCAGAGCCATACCCTTTGTGATCCACGTCGCTTTTATGGGCCTCGAAATGCGGTCGGCGGCAGAATTGAATATGACGAAAGTTTGGATTGAACCGCAGGAGTTTGCAGATCCCCTTCTTCACGCCTGCAAAAAAATAGTTCGTTATGGTTTTCCTTGTTCTATTTTTAACCTCCCCCTATGCGTCTTACCCAAAGAACTGTGGGGCCTTGCCCGGCAATCCATCTCCTTATGGAAGAGAGTTTTTCTCCCGCAGTGTCAGGGATGTACGGTCAAAAATCATTGTGGCGGCGTCTTTGGGACAGGGTGCAAAAATCCCTCCTCCATTGCGCCGATTCCCGATGGATTTTTAAGTTGAGACTGATATTTTATTTTTTGGGGCTGATGCGATACAAGATCCAGTTGTTGCCGCGGGCCACAACCAACCCGTTTTTACTGAATTGATTAGCCAAGGCAACCGCCGATGGCCACCTTTTGGCGTATAAGGCACCATGCATCTCCTGTTGGCAGTGAAAAAACCAAGGCCGTTTTTCCGGAACATACCCCTTTTGTACCAAGTCGCGCGAAAAGCTGTTCAAATTCACAGTAAAAAGATCAGCTGGACCAAGAAACTGGTAAATTATTCCTTGATCCGTAAAAACTATGGCGTTATCTGGCAGGTGTTTGAGAATTTGTTTCACCCCGCCAGTTTGGAATCTTTCTTCCAGTTGAGCCCATTCCGAACGTAGCCGCAGAGTCATCCAGAAGGTGAAGACCAGCATCACTGTCAGCGCACCACCAAAAACGAGCGTACTCCGTCTCAGATGCAGGAAACGGTAGTGCAAGAAGCAGATGCACCCTGATGCCAGAACGGCCAACAATGGAAAAAAGTTCGTGAGATAACGCAACATTCCAGCCGCATGCGCGTCTTCCCCCTGAGAGAACCAATAGCTCCGATAATGGCAGCAATACATTAGAACGAACCCTGTCACTAACAAGGCGAGCATGGCGGCAAAACGACGCCTTTTCCGGACAACTATCATCAACGCCAAGAACACTGCATACGGAAGAAGGGCTGTCCATTTCCAATCAAAAATTCCCATAAGGAACGTCGGCAACAAACGTTGAAAGTTATTAAATGAAAAAGGGAACCCTTGAGCCTCTTCCAGTTCCGGTGAAATCGTTCCCGGCGTTGCCAAGAGTCCCCAATGGATGAGAATAATCGTGGCACCCAGGACGATAGCGGCGATTCGTATGGATGTGGGAGACTTTTTTCGGACGGCTAGGAAAGCCGGAATCGAAAGGAGAATCAGGTTATCCCTTTTTATCAGGGTGACCGCGCACAGCAGGATCCCCCAAAAAACGATTGTTTTCCAAGGATAAAATGACTGGCCTGTTTTTCTGTAGCGAAGAACGGGGATTGTCATCAATATGGACGCGATAACAAAAAAAGACGAGAAGGGTTCGGAGAAGGTTGTCCCATGCATAACATTTATTGCCGGTGAAAGCGAAAAAAAAGCCGCTGCGGTCAAAGAAGTCGTGCGGCTTCCCCAGCAATAATGGGCAACTACGGATAGGGGGAGAATGGCCAGGGTTGATAACAGCGCATTGATCAACTGCACGATTGTTGGTGAGTATCCCAAGATTTGGAAGATTGTCCCCAAGAATGCGGGGAATGTGATCAAGTGGCCACTGTAGGTTTGGTCTATGACCGGCTTCTTGAGGGATCCCACCGTTGGTGCAACGGTCAATGAAGGTGTGGTCTCCGAAAGCCCGTGCAAAGAGTAGTACCGCCCCGATGCTCCGTAGACATAGGCGTCTTCATTTTCCATCCCGTAAAACGAACACCGAAACGGTAGCACCAGCGCACCATGGATCAGCATTAGCCCGACAATATAAGTTTTGTACCGTCCCAGCTTGCGTCCGGCCCAGAGAAGAGTTGCAACGATCAGGACAATTAAAATTAACGGAAGGGCCGCCATCGCCGATCATTTTTTGACAAAAAAATGAGGAGGTTCATAGAACCTCCCCATTCAAATTGAATTTATCTGTCTTTCAAAAGCCGCTGGAATGCGAAGTATGCGACGTGTGTGATCCGTGTGAAGTGTGGCTTGTATGGGAATGGTGCCCAGCCTGATAACTTTCCCCACCCACAGCCGAAGCACCATGCGTCAGAATAAGACTGCTTTTGGGTTCTTGAAAAGAGCTGTTCTGACTGGTCACCATCGGAGCCGGTGTTTGGCTTCCGGCTAAGAGAGTCCCAGCTGTGAGCAAAGAGGCTAAGCTGGTGATAAATTTATTCATGGAATTGCTTCTATCTGAAAAATTGCACGGAGTCAAGTGTTTTTTAGTGATTTTTACGTAGCGAATTAAGGATTTTTCCGAATAGACAATTCAAAATATTCCGGAAAATTCCGTTTCGAAAATATCACCAAATACTGTTTTACGGGCGGTTACATAAAACCTGAAACGGTCATCAAAATGGGATTTTTCGGAAGTGGTGGGTTTCAGAACAAAACATTCAAAGTTTTTGTGACGCGACAGCTGATCAGCCGGTCGTGATTCGACGATTGAGTTGTTCCATACCGCCGCAATGTTTCACCATGTCATGGGCGACAGCGAGGGCGGAACTATTGCCACTGAGCAGGACAACCAAGTCGTTCCACCGCCATTGCCTGGAGTACGCAAAAGAACCAGACTCTTGAATGACTGCTCTACAAACCAGTTCAGCCAAGGCGCTTCCGCCTCGACATGAATTTGGCAGTTCCTTTCGACCACTTTCAAATTGACCAGCAACCGACCGCCGAGCATGATTTTGCGCCATGAGCATCTTTCATGATGGAATGAACTTTTGGCAGCGAAAAGCCCTGAGTGAGAAACTGCACAAAAAATCCAGGCCATTTGTTCCAACATGGTCAAAAACCTCAGCAGTCAAACCTCAACCTGTTGATGATTCCGTGCTCAAAGGGGGGGGCCGAGAGGCCTCAGGAACGGCCTCAGAGGAAAAAGTCGCCGCCGCCGCCCTGCAAAATCACTTGGCCTGACGCTGATACGCTGGCCAGACTTCTTTGGGAAATGCCAACATCAAAAATCGCTAAAGATTTAGGAGTTTCCGACAAGGCAGTGGAAAAGCACTGTCGAAAACTTGGCCTCAAAAAGCCATCGCGTGGATACTGGGCCAAGCGCGCTGTTGGAAAATAACAGAGTTGCGAACCAACGATTGTGGAACAGATGAAGCACCTGTCGCGTGGCTGTTTCCCGAATCCTGACGTCAAAACATAGCAGGGTATTCCTGATTTCAACAGGTAAACAAACCGGACTCAGGATAGCAAGGGGACGCCCTCCCGTGGCGGCGGTGTCCCTCGGCTTTGCTCGGAACGTGCCATTCCGCCTACGCCGAAGGGCTTCGGCGGCACACGTCGGCGTGACAAGCCGGAGTCCGGCTCTCCCCGGAAGGGAATCCAGCAAAGCAGGATCCTGAACTTGCCAAAGGGCGATTCTTCGCCATTCCAGATATTCCGTCACAAACCATTTCAGGTATTGTGCAAATTTCCGTTTCATTTTGCCTGCAAAACGGCGTTTTTGGGGGTGTTTTGCAGAATACTTGAAATGGGCGTCAAAACCGGGTTTTGCGGAAGCGGTTGATTTTCAGGGAGATGCGGCAGCCATTCCAAGTATTCTGTCGCAAAAGGGGCGTTTTATTTCAGGTTCATGTCACAAAGTGTTCCAACTATTCTGTTACGCCACAAACACACAGACAGCCACATCCTGCTATAGAACCGAAAACATGAAAAATGGGCGAGACAGGACTTGAACCTGCACGGGTTTCCCCACTGGATCCTAAGTCCAGCGCGTCTGCCAGTTCCGCCACTCGCCCTTATTAGAAACTTGTGCTGGAAAGCCGCCTGAGGTCAAGTCAGATGCGTGGCTGACAGTTCCGCTGCTGTCTCTCTGACGCTTTGGATGACGTGGTCGATTTCTACCTCTTCCAGCCTGGGATAAAAAGGAAGGGAGAGGGTCCGGCGGCAAAGACGTTCGGCATGTGGAAAATCACCTTCCTTGAAGCCGTACTGCCGGCGGTAGTATTTCATGAGGTGAAGGGAGTTGAAGTGGACGGCCACGCCCAGTCCCTTGTTTTGGAGACGGACCAGGAATTCGTCGCGCTTGCCATCGGGGGCCAGAATGGGAAAAAGGTGGCGGGCATGTTTGGTTTGGGGCGGGGTTTTAAATAGATCCACGCCGGGGCTGCCTGCGATGCCTTGTTCGTAGCGCCGGGCGATGGCCTCCTTGCGGGCCAGCAGGGATTCGATGCGGGCCAGTTGGGGAAGCAGCATGGCTGCCATCAGATCGGTCATGTTGCATTTGTAGCCGGCTTCGTCCATGTCGTAGTGGCGGTAGGTTCCCGAGTAACGTTCCTCCGATCCGCGGGACATGCCGTGGAAGCGCAGTTTGGCCACATGATCCGCGATTTTGGCGGATTGGGAAGCCACGCCGCCGCCATCGCCGCAGGAGAGATTTTTGGTGGCGTAGAAGCTGAAGCAGACCGCCTCGCTGAGCTGGCCGGGGCGGACGCCGTCGCGGCATCCCTCGACACAATGGGCGGCGTCTTCGAGCAGATAAAGGCCGTGTTGATCCGCCAGGGCTTTCAAGGCCCGCATGTCGCACATGGCGCCGTAGATATGGACCGGAATGATGGCTCGGGTGCGCGGGGTGATGGCTTTTCTTGCCGCTTCGACATCCATCAGTCCGGTGTCCGGTTCCACATCGGCAAAAACGGGGGTTGCCCCCAGATGGCAAACGATGTTTGCGGTTGAAAGAAAGGTGAGGGGCGGGATGATGACCTCATCCCCTGGCTTGATTCCCAGGGAACGCAGGCAAAGGAATGCGCCCATGGTCCAACTGGTGACTCCCACGGCGCGCTGGCATCCCAGATAGGCTGCCAGTTTTTTTTCGAATTCCTGGGTGACGGGGCCGGCGGTGTGAATCGGGGAACGCAGCACTTCGACCACTTTTGCGATTTCTTCATCCCCAATGTTGTGACGGTAAAAAGGAACTTTCATGAGATGTGAACGTTATGCGCCAAGCCGGATTTTATGCGATTTGATGATTTCAACCGCAGGTTGGGCGGCGTGGCCGTCGATCTGGGCTTCTGTCAGAAAAAGGCTGCCGTCGCCGGTTAGGATTTCGGCGCCCTGCTGGCGGTCGAGACCGGCAATCCGCCCGGGGATGCGGCCTTCAAAGATTCGCGGTTGCAGATGGGGCCGGGCCCGCCAGATGAAGAGACGGGTTCCTTTCAAGGTGGTGAAGGCGCCGGGGTTCGGACGGGAAAGGGCTCGAATCCAATTGAAGATTTTCAGGGTGGGCCAATTCCAATCGATTTCTCCATCATCCGGCACGCGGTGACAGCCATAGGTTGCTTTTGATTCGTCCTGTTTTTCCAGACCGGCGGTTCCATCGACCAGTTTTTTGGCGTGTTTTTGAACCAAATGAAGGGAAGCGTCATCAATGCGGTCAAAGAGCGTGTCGATGTATTCGGAAGGATCAATGGACACGGATTCCTGTCCGACAATGGGCCCGGCGTCGATGCCAGGCGCCAGTTTGAAGAGGGTTGTGCCGGCCTGTTTTTCGCCGTTGATGACCGCCCAGGTGGTGGGGGCGGAACCGCGGTAACGCGGCAGGAGGGAATCGTGGATGGCATAGCCGCCGTGGCGTGTGAAGGCCAGGGCGTCTTCCTTGATCAGGTGCCGCCATCCCACAGCCAGGGCGATGGCCGGATGTTGGGAGCGGAAGATATCCAGCACTTGGGCTGCGCAGCCGGGACGGTAATGGGTATAGGGAATTCCGGCCTGCGCGGCGATATCCTGTATTCGATCGTAGTAGATGATTTCGTGCGGGTCCGGCTCGAGCCCGAGGGCGTGGTCGATTTGAAAACCTTCGTGAATCAGCCATTTCAGGCATTCCGCGCCGCGTTTTTTGTTGCCCAGATAGACGATGCCGTGGCCGGACATGATCAACCAATGATTTCCGAGATTAAGTAGCGCGGATAATTCCGGGTGATGCGCAGGGTGCGGAGAACAAACTCTCCCACGATTCCCACGCTGCCAAGAATGAGGCCTGCGGTTGAAAGGATCACCCCCAGCAGAGCGTGAATCGAGCGGGGAGTGAGCCATCGGAACAGCGCCAGGAGCGCCACCAGCATGCCGCAACAAACTATTAAAAAACCGATGATCTCGATGATCTGGAATGGACGCCGGGCGTAACCGGTGAAGATGGCCATGACCTGGTCCAGTTGCGCGAAGAAGTTGTACCGGCTTGTTCCGTGCAACCGTTCCTGATGCTGGATGGGAACCTCGGCGTATTTGAAACCCAAGGTGCCGATGGTTGCGGTGATGAATCCTCCCACGTCGGTGTATTGACCAACCTCCCGGGCGGCTTCAAGGGTATATCCTTTCAGGAAACAGCCGGTGTCTGTCTGGACAAAGCCTGTTCGTTTTGCGATGAATCGGTTGACGATTTTCGAGGGCAGTTTGCGGCGCAGGAAGGAGTCTTTCCGTCCCACCCGGACTCCGGACACGATTTCATGGCCTTCCCTCAACTTGTTGAGGATCAGGGAAAGATCCTCGGGATGGTTTTGCAGGTCGGCATCGAGGGTCAGAACCCATTTGCCGCGGGCATGTTCAAATCCCGCGATGGTGGCGGGGTGCTGGCCGTAATTGCGGCGGAGTTTGAGGATGCGGATTTCCGGGTGCGCCTGGCGGAGTTCCTTCAAGATTTCAAGGGAATGATCGCCGCTGCCGTCATCGATGAAGATGATTTCATAAGCCCCCCCCAGATTTTGGGCCGCCGGGCCGAGCCGTTCCCACAGGAGCCGGAGATTGCGCTCCTCGTTGTACACCGGGATGACGATGCTGATTTCCGGCTTGGTTTCAGTGGGTGAATTCATGTTGCCGCCATTGCCAGTATTCGGCCAGCCCTTCGCGGATGGAGGTTTGGGCGGAAAAGCCGATTTTTTCCCTGGCGAGCCGGGTGGAGCATTGCCGCCGTTTCACCAGGTTGACATCGTGGGGTTCGTAAACAGGGGGGAGTTTGCAGCCCGTGATTTCCAGGAGATGATGGGCCAGTTGTTTGACGGTGGTCTCGACGCCCGTGCCAATATTGAAGAAATCGTTCACGCAATCGCTTTTCAGGGCGCAGATGTTGGCGCGGGCGATATCCTTCACATAGATCAGGTCCATGCTCTGGCTTCCATCGGCGAAAATGACGATGGGCTCGTTTTTTTCGATCCGCTCGCACCAGCGCGGGATGATCTGGGCGTAGGCGCCGCGAATCCCCTGGCGCGGGCCGAAGATATTGTAATACCGCAATCCCACGTGTTTGAGGCCCGATGTGAAATTCAGGCTGGTGGCGATCATTTCGCAGGCGGCCTTGGTGGCGCCGTAAAAGGTTTTGTTGTTGAAGGGGTGATCCTCATCCACCGGCAGCCGCACGGGTTCGCCAAAGACCGAGGCGCTGGAGGCCCAGACGATCTTTTTCACCCCCGCCTTCAATGCGGACTGGAAGACGTTGAAGGTTCCCTGGATGTTCACATCGATCGCCTTCTGGGGCTTTTTCATGCTTTCCAGGAGAAGAACCGAGGCTTCGTGGAAAACGTAATCCACCCCCTGGAGGGATTCATCAAGGTCGTCCCGCGATCTCACGTCGGCTGAAACCACCTCCATCTGGATTTCTTTCCGGCTCATGGCTTCGCGCAGGTTGTTCATTTTGCCCGAGGCGAAGTTGTCGAAAACGATGATTTTGCGGACATTTTCGGCGATGAGGGCGTCAACGATATGAGACCCCACGGTGCCAGCGCCGCCGGTAACCAAAACGGTGGAATCGCGTAACTCAAACATGCGGACAAGGTTCCAAACCTGCGGAGGCTTGTAAACAGCAAAATGAGACGATCCGGTTTTTCTTTGGAAATTTTCCGATGACAAAAGCCGCTGGTCATGGGCCCGGCCGGCGGGTAGGATGCGGGGATGCGGATTCTTGGAATAGACCATGGCCAGACGCGGACCGGGCTGGCGTTGAGCGACGATCTGGGCATGCTGGCGACGCCGCTGGAAACAGTGGAAACGCCGAATGCGGCCGCGCGGATACTGGAAATTGTCAAAACCCGGGAGGTCGGACGTCTGGTGATCGGGTTGCCCAGGAACATGGACGGGTCCGAGGGATTCCAGGCGAAGATTGTCCGCCAGTTTGCGGAGGGGTTGCGCAACAGCGCCGGGTTGGAGATTGTTTTTTGGGATGAGCGTTTGACCAGCCGGTCGGTGGAGCGGATGTTGATCGAGGCGGATGTGTCGCGGCGGAAACGCAGGGAGGTGGTGGACAAGCTGGCCGCCCAGCAGATCTTGCAATCCTATCTTGACGCCCAGGGCAACAACGTTTGACGGAGGAGCTTTTTTTTCGATACACTTCCGGATATGAAACCCCCTGTGCGAACCAGTCCGTTGAACACGGATTTCTATGAGTTGAAGATGATGGCCGGGCTGCATCGTCACTCCAAACTGGAGGATACGGCGACTTTTGATCTTTATTTCCGCCGGGTGCCTTATCGCGGCGGGTACGCCATTGCGGCGGGTTTGGGCACCGCTTTGGAAGCGCTTGAAAATCTGCGGTTTGAGGAGGATGAACTGGATTATATGCGTTCCCTCGGCGGCAAAAACCGGTTTTTCGGAGACGATTTCATCCAATGGTTGAGGCAATTCCGGTTTTCAGGGGATGTGTGGGCCGTTCCCGAGGGGACGGTGGTTTTTCAGGACGAAGCCGCTCTTGAGGGTATCGGGACGGCTGGCGGAATGTCTGCTGGTGGAGACGATGCTGTTGAGCATCATCAATTTCCAGACCCTGATTGCCACGAAGGCGGCCCGTTTGTGGCAGGCGTGCGGGCGGTTGCCGTTGATGGAGTTTGGGCTGCGCCGCGCCCATGGCCTGGAGGCGGGGCTTTATGCGGCGCGGGCGTCTTACATTGGGGGCGCGGATTCGACCTCGAACGTGCAGGCGGGACATTTGCTGAATATTCCCGTGGCGGGCACCCATTCGCATGCGTGGGTGATGTCTTTCGCGAATGAATTGGCGTCTTTCCGGGCGTTTGCGGAGACGTTTCCGGATCAGTGTATTTTGCTGGCTGACACCTACGATGTGTTGCGCAGCGGGATTCCGAACGCCATCACGGTTGCGCGCGAACTGAAAGCGCAAGGGAAGGCGCTGTTGGGCGTGCGAATTGATTCGGGAGATCTGGCCTATTTGAGTCGTCAGGCCCGGAAGATGTTTGACGAGGCGGGTTTTCCCGGGGTCAAGATCGTGGCTTCAAACGACCTTGAGGAGATGGTGATTGAGGAAATCATCCGCAACGGGGGGCGGATCGACATGTGGGGTGTGGGAACCAATCTGGTTACCGGCGGCGGGCCCGGAGGCGGCGCCCTGGGCGGGGTTTACAAGATGGTTGAACACAACGGACGTCCGGCGATCAAGCTTTCGGACAATATCGAGAAAAGCACCTCGCCGGGACGAAAACAGATTTACCGGTTGAGCGTTGGCGAGGCGGCCGTTTACGAGGCCGATGTGCTGGTGTTGGAGGATGAGGAGTGGAACGACCGCCATGACGTGTTGATCATCGATCCTCGCAATCCTTTGCGGCGCAAACGGGTGGCCCATCCTTTCCAGGCCGAACCTTTGCTGGCGCCGGTGATGAAAGGGGGAAAACGGCTGGATTCTTCCATTGGGCTGGAGCCGGCCCGGGAACGCCGGCGCAAGGGAATTGACCGTCTGGATTCCTCATCCAAGCGGCTGGTCAATCCGCATGTTTACAAGGTGGGAGTCAGCCAGGCCTTGTGGCGGTTGAAGGAGGAATTGTTGAATTTGCAGACCCCCTGACCGGTCTTTGCATTGAGCGTTTTGAGGCGGGTTGCGCGGTTTTCTTTGATGAGGTATGTTGATGGAATGATGAGGATCTTTTTTGGAGGCGTCTGTTGTCTTTTGATTGTTGGAGCGCCGCTTTTGGCGGATGAAAACGAATGGTTTGTGCCGTTGGGGCGCCCGCCCGCGGCGCCGCCCAAACGGGTGAACGCCGGGGAATCTTTTCCGCCGCTGCCGTTGCCGGCCACACCGTTGCGCCGTTCGGAAAACAAGCGCCAGCCGTCGCCGCCCAAGCTTATCGGCAAGGTGGTTTGGGGGGAATCGGGGACATTCACTTTTTCGACGGGGGAAACGGCCAGGATCAGCGATTGGAATCTTTGCCCGGCTGATGCGAAGCAATTGTTGCGAAAAGCGGAGGGGCGGTTGGGGGTTTCCTATGGGGTGGATGAGGTGACGCTTGCCGGTTTTGAGGGTGATCCGGAAAAGATGCCCATTCTTTTTTTCAGCGGAACGAGGACGCTGAAATTGGATGAGAAACAGCTGGTTGCCCTGCGCGGTTATGTTTTGCGCGGAGGCATGGTGATTTTCGATTCCGTGGCCGGGTCGCCCTATTTTCATGATTCGGCCGCGGCCTTGATGAGGGCCGCCTTTCCCGAGTCGGGAGTGCGGACGATTCCGCTCGATCATCCGCTTTACCATATGGTGACGGATGCCACCAAGGTTCGATATCCCAAGAATCTGGACGCGGACCTGCCTTTTCTGGAGGGGGTTTATGTCGGGTCGCGGATTGGGGTGGTGATTTCGAAATTTGGTTTGGGGTGCGGTTGGGACGGACGCGAGGTGCCTTTGTTGCCCAAGGCGGTTTATTACGACGTGTCGTCGGCGGAGAAAATCGGGTTGAACCTGGTTTCCTATGCGATTGGCTACGCCCGGGTGGGGCGGGAGGAGGCCAAGCCCGAGGTTTTCGGGGCGGCGGATGAGAAGAAGCCGACCGACGAGCTGGTTTTTGCCCAGATCCAGCATGAGGGCGCCTGGAATGCCCATCCGAACAACGCATCCTGCCTCTTGCAGCGGCTGCGGCAATCCTCCGCTTTGCGCGTGAATTTGAAGCGGGTGAATGTGAAACCGGGGAAGGATGACCTGTCGCCTTTTACTTTTCTGTATCTGACGGGGCTGGATGATTTCCAATTTGACGGAGCGGCGGTGGCGGCCCTGCGGAAATTTTTTGATGGCGGCGGCACCCTGTTCATCAACAACGCCTTGGGATTGAAGACGTTCGACCAGGCGGCGCGCCGGGAACTGGCCAAGATTCTGCCGGGGGTGAAACTTCAACCGGCGCCGTTGAATCATCCCATTTTTCGCACGGTATTCAACATTGGCGAGGTGCAATATTCACCGGCGGTGATGACCAGCAAGGGCGCGCCCAACGCGCCTTATCTGGAGGGAATCAGCCTGAAGAATGATCTGCGCGTCATTTACAGCCCCTACGATATTGAGGCTGGCTGGAATGCGCTGGAATATCCCATGGCCAGGACCGTCATGCCTGATTCGGCGGTTCAACTGGGCAGCAACATCCTGGCGTACGCGTTGACGCATTGAGTTGATGTTCAGGAAATTCAATGTTTGGCGAAAAAGGCGGTGCAGGAGCCCCGCCCTCCATTTGTCGCGAAATGAATGGAGGGCGGGGCTCCCGCACCGCCTTGTCGGTTTTCTGCATCGAGCGTCAAGCTGCCGCGCTCCGGCGCGGCTTAATTCATACTCATGCGAACAATAGGGTGTATTGGGTTTCGCGGCTTGTTTTTTGAGGGATATTCCTGTAAAAAATCCATTCCCTTTTAAAATTTTTTGGGGAACGAAATATCATGCCAGTGACACCCAACCAGATTTATCAGAAAGTGCAGGAACTTCCGCCCCTGCCGCTGGCCATGCAAAAGCTTTGCTCCATTGCTGGCAACACCGAGGTGGATGCCGATGAGTTGGTCCGGGTCATCAGCATGGATGAGGGGCTCACCACCAAGCTCCTTCGGGTGGCCAATTCGGGGCATTATGGAATGGGCCGGGAATCGGTGACCGTGTCCGATGTGCTGATGGTTTTGGGTTTGAAGGAAATCCAAAATGTCGCGATCGCCATGACGTTGATCGACTTTAAAACGGGGGTTGAGGGAAATTGCCGGTTGAAAAGGGAATGCCTCTGGCAGCACTCGCTTGCGGTGGCCTCATCCATGCGGCTGATTGCGCCGCTTTTTGGCCTGCCCAATCCTGACGAGCTTTATGTCGGCGGGTTGCTTCATGACATCGGCAAGATCATTTTCAGCGATTATTTTGCCGGCCAATACAACGAGGTTTTGGAGCGTACGGCCATGGGTCAAAGAACACTGAAAGCCGCGGAAAGGGAGGCGTTTGGGATCAACTACGCGGCTTTGGGACATGAGGTTTGCTGTCATTGGAAACTTCCTCCCGCGATCAGGAAGATGGTTGATCACCAGGCCATTTTCATCAGCGACAAGGCGTCCGCCTCCGTGCAGGAACTGACCGCCGGTGCGATGGAGGTCGCCAACGGTCTGGTCCGGCTGGCCCGGATTGGCGACGATGGCGATCCGGTCATTGGAGGCGATTTTTTCCAGGTGCTTCAGGCTCTGGAGATTGATTTCGGGGATCTTCGCGAATTTTTGCCCGTCATCCAGGAGGAGGCGCGGCAGGCTGAGAAGTTTCTTGGATTGAAAGGCGCCATGCCGATTCCCCAAAGCCCCGGGCCGAGCGCTCCCATGGTGGGTATTTTGTTGAAGAACGACCGGGGCCGTGAAATTTTGAAACTGGCCTTGCTGGGGAGTGGATGCCTGCCCAATGACAATGTCGAAGTGGTGACGGAGAAGATTCCCCTGCTGGCCATGTTGATTGATGACCAGCCGCCGGAGGCGTTGATCCAATCCTGCGAGCAATTCCAGGTGCCCACCTTGAATTTTGCCCTCTGGCATCGGGAGAACAATCCCTCGGGACGCACTTCGCAGTTTGATCATGTGCGATTGGGAGAATGGCTGGACAAGAGTTTTGCTGAAATCAAGGCGAAGAAGGCGGCGGTGCAAGAGTCTCCTCCTCCAGCGGTCCCATGACAAGGCTGGACGGGGGGCCAGCCGCCTTGAATTCAGCCCAAATGGCTTGTCGCAGGGCCGAAGCTTGCTTTCCAGACAGGCTCTCAGAGAAAAGCGAAGAGAAGCGGATCAGCCTCCCGCCAGCCAGTCCAGATAGAGGCCAAACCATCGGGAACCGCCGAGAAGCCAGATCAGTGCGGCGATGGCGAGATAGGGCCCATAGGGGAGAATGGCGCCCCATTGTTTGCGTCCGATCAGGATGGCGGTGAGTCCGACGGCGGATCCCAGCAGGGAGGAGATGAGGATGATTGGGAAGATGGCGACGGGGCCGAGGAATGCGCCGATGGCGGCCAGAAATTTCACGTCGCCGAATCCCATGGCTTCGCGCGGGAGGATGATTTCACCGGTTTTGGCGGAGATTTCCGGAAGATTTTCAAAGGGCAGCAGTTCATCCTGAATCCGCACGCCTTCCCAATCAACAGAGATGCCGGCGCTTTCCCATTTTCGTTCCCCGCATTGGATTTCCCGCCCGGTGAAAAGGACCTTGTCCGAGGAACGCAACAGCAGGTTTTCCCACACTTCGGATTCCCCGCCAACGACAATGCCGTCGGAAGTCAGTTTGACGAGCGTTGGTTCGGGAAAAACCTCCTTTTTTTTGCCAAAGAATTTTTTGCCGGCTTCCACCACCATCCAGAGCACGCCGTATCCCAGTAGGGCGCCGCCAAGGCTCCAGAGGAGGGATGAAAAATGGCCGTTGGCATGTTGGAGATTGGGAATGGCAAAACTGAAAAGCAGTCCGACAACCGCGCCGCCAATGGTGATTTCGTCGGGGATGATGAAGTGTTCGAAGTCGATGAAGCTGGCGGCGATCAGGCCGCAAACAAAGACGGCGCAAGCCAGCGCAGGCGCGGGGGGGAAACGCTGCCAGACAGCCACAAAGAGGATGGCGGTCAACAGTTCGACAATCCAATAGCGGATGGAAAAGGATTTGTGACAATCGCGGCAACGCCCCCGCAGAAGCAGATAGCTGATCAGCGGAAGATTGTCGTGCCAGCGCACCGCGTGGCCGCAGTGGCCGCAATGGGAAGGGGGCGTGACAATGGATTCCCCGCGCGGCATGCGGTGGATGCAGACATTGAGAAAACTTCCAAAGGTGGCGCCCATCACGAAAGCGACAAGGGGCGGGAACCAGGAGGGAATGGACTGTTGGGCTTCAGACCAAAGGGAGGAATCGAGGAAGGATGTCACGATGATTTCCTCCCATAGACCTCTTTGTGAAGCGCCTTGCGCATGGTTTCCACGGGGATTTTACGCCCTGTCCAGATGGCCAGCGCGCGCGCGCCTTGATGCAGCAGCATGCCCAGTCCATTGGCCGTCCGGCATCCGCAACGGCGGGCCAACCCCATGGCGGGCGTGTCGGCGGGACGGTAAATCATGTCCAGAAAACGGGGCGCGGCCAGTTGCCGGAGAAGGGATTGGTCAATGGGGAGGGGGTCGCCGGGGCGGAGTCCGAGGCTGGTGGCCTGGATGATCAGGTCGCAGGCTTGGGGTTCAAGAATGCATTCCAATTTTGGATGGAAATGAAAGGGGGAGCGGGATGTTCGACGGCCTTGTTTTTTCCGCAGTTGCCGGATGTGACGGATGATGGCCAGGGCTTTGGCTCGGGTGCGATTGATCAGGATGAGACGCCGCGCTCCGGCCATGGCCAGTTGGATGGCGGCGGCGCGTCCGGCGCCTCCGCAACCGACGATGGCGATGGTTTTGCCTTTGGGGGTGAATTGGAAATCTTCTTTCAAGGCGGTGAGGATGCCGTAACCGTCGGTATTGAATCCCTTGATGAAAGGGAGCCCGTTGACAAAGGAGAATTGCAAGGTATTGGCGGCGCCGAGCATTTGCGCGGCCGGGTCCAGTTCATCCACGCAATGGAGCGCCAGCATTTTGTGGGGAACGGTCAGGTTGAGCCCGACAAAGCCGGCGGCGGCCAGCCCCCGGACGGCGGCGCCGAGATGGCGCGGGTCGACATCCAGCGCCACATAGCGCCAGTTCAACCCGAGGACGTCGATGGCGGCATTGTGCATGGCGGGCGAGGCGGTGTGTTTGACCGGATGCCCGAGGACGGCCACCAGACGCGTTTCGCCGTTGATGATCATGGGATGGTTTTAGCCGAATCACTTCCGCAGACAAGGCGAAAGAGGGGAAAAAGGTTTGGGCGTCCAAAGCGTTCTTGCGATGAGCGAAGGCGGGAGGTAGGGTCATCGGTTCCATGTTAACCATTGCCGGCGCAACCAAAGCTTTTGGGCCGCGCGTTCTTTTCGAGGAGGTTTCCTTGCAAATCAACGCGTCGGACCGGCTTGGTTTGGTGGGGCCGAACGGCGCGGGCAAGTCCACATTGCTGGCCATGATGCTGGGGAAATGCGAGCCGGACAGCGGGACGGTTGTTTTTGAGAGGGGGGTGCGGGTGGGGCATTTGCCGCAGGAGAGTGTTCCGGCGGGAACAGGGACGGTGCTGGATCTGGCGGCGGGGAAAAATGATTTGGTGGAAGGGCATTCGGAAGGGGAGGTTGACTTGGGGTTTGAAGCCAGGGTGAAGCGCATCCTGAGCGGGCTGGCTTTTCGCGAAACCGATTTTGACCGGCCGTTGAGGGAGATGAGCGGCGGATGGGTGATGCGCGCTTATCTGGCGCGGTTGCTGGCCCAGGCGCCGGATTTGCTGCTTTTGGACGAGCCGACGAACCATTTGGATTTGGAGTCGTTGATCTGGCTGCAGGATTATCTGCGGAATTATCGCGGGGCGATTCTTATGATTTCCCATGACCGCGAATTCCTCAACCAGTTGACGACGGGGATTGTGGCCATCAAACACCGCCGGCTTCATCGGTACCGGGGCAACTACGATGAGTATCTGGTCCAGTCCGCGGCGCGCGACGCGCAGCATCTGGCGGCCTACAAAAACCAACAGAAGAAGATCGAGGCGTTGCAAAATTTTGTGGACCGTTTCGGGGCCAAGGCCACCAAGGCATCCCAGGCGCAGAACAAGCTCAAACAAATTGAGCGGATGGAAAAGATCGAGGCGCCTTTGCGGGAGGACCGGAAAATCCGGTTCAGGTTTCCCCAGCCGCCGCGCAGCGGGTTGAAGGTTGTCACATTGAAGGATGTCCACCAGGCTTACGGACAGCATGAGGTTTACCGGGGATTGGATTTTGTCGCGGAGCGCGGCCAGCGGATCGTGCTGGTGGGGCCCAACGGGGCGGGCAAATCCACTTTGTTGAAAATCCTGGCCGGGGTGACGCCTTTTCAGCGGGGAATCCGCGACGTGGGGTTGAACACCCGGCTGGGTTATTATTCCCAGTACCGGATTGACACGCTGACGCTCGCCAACAGCGTTTTGGCCGAGGCGTCGGGCGCCGCGCCAAATGTTCCCGAGCAGACGGTGCGGTCGATTCTGGGGGCTTTCCTGTTTTGCGGCGACGATGTCTTCAAGCCCGTGTCGGTGTTGAGCGGCGGGGAGAAAAGCCGGCTTGCGCTGGTGAAGTTCCTGCTTGATCCGCCCAATCTTTTGCTGATGGACGAGCCCACCACGCATCTGGACATGTCGAGCATCGATGCCTTGATCGGGGCGTTGAAACAGTTCGAGGGAACCCTGATTTTTATTTCGCACGATGTTTATTTCATTCGCGCCATGGCCACGAGCGTGTTGCACATTGCGGGAGGCAGGCTCACCCCGTACGCGGGGGATTACCAGTATTACCTCGACAAATCGCGGGCGGTTTCCGCCCGGGCGGCGCTGACATCCGGGGGCGGAGCGGTTGCGGTCCAGGACGCGCCGGAGGAGGTCAGGATCAGCGCCAAAGAAAGGCGGCGGATGGAGGCCGAGGCCCGGCAGGCAAAGGCCCGCGAACGCAAGGCGCATGAGGAAAAGGTTGCGGCGACGGAGGCGGAGATTTTGCGCCTGGAAGAGAGGCAAAAGGAATTGACGGCCCAGCTTGAGGATCCCGCCACTTATGCCTCGGGCAATGTCGTGACATTGAACCGCGAGTTTCTCGAGATTGCCGGCCTGCTGGAACGGCTGAATGGGGAATGGGCTGAACTGGCGGAAAAGGTTCCGTCGTAAAATGGTTGTCGTAGCGACGCATTTTTGATCTGTAAAAGGCGGACTAATTTTTGCGTTTTTGGAGACAACAAAATCCATGGCGCTGGCAGAGGGAGTCCAGAGTCTGCCAGACTTGCGAAGGTGTGATGAGGGACATGCTGACCCGTGTGTCGGCGGCGGCGCCGGGCGGGGGTTGAAGTTGGACGACGGGGTGCTGCTGTCCGTATCCCCAGGGGCCGACCCGCGAGGCGGGGTTGTTGCAGTGGATGAGCGCCAGAGTATCCACTCCAACTGCAAATCCCAGATGCATGATGCCGGTGTCGGTGGAAACCAGAATTTTCGATTCGGCGAGCAGGGCCGCGGATTCCGCAAGAGTGAGTTTTCCAGTGAGGTTCAAAACCTCCGCGGGGAGAGCGGATTGAATGGATGCGGCCTTGGCCGTCAGGTCGCGGCCGCCCAGGAGCGCGAGGCGAACGTCGTAATTTTCCAG
Organism: Verrucomicrobiia bacterium; assembly: GCA_028687435.1. GTDB lineage: Bacteria > Verrucomicrobiota > Verrucomicrobiia > JABWAM01 > JABWAM01 > JAQUAF01. The sequence continues at coordinate 35,533 of JAQUAF010000028.1, forward strand.
CAGAAGACGTCCCAGGGAGGCATAGTGTTCCGCGGGCCAGTCGCGCCATGCGGAGCGGCGGCCGCCTCCGGTTTGAAAAACCACCAGGGGTCTTGGATCGGAACCGAGTTGCCGGCGGATGGACTCGCGTTCTTCCTGTTGCACTGTGTAAACCAACCGGGGATCCTTGGTTTGCGCGCCAAGCGAGCGGACGATTTCCAAGGTTTGTTCGACGCCATGGGTTTGGTCCCAGGCGGGGATGCTGACGGGATGAGAGATGAGAAAGCCGAAGCGGGTCATGATGGGGCAGCTGACCACGGCATGGCGGTTGACAAGGTAGGCAAGGGGCCAGAGATCGGGGTCATTGCCGCGCAGCATGACGATGGCGTCATAACCGTCGCGCCGCAGGGAGAGGGCAAGGGAGAAGAAGCGAAAGATGGATTTGTGGTAAAGGATCACCCGATTGGTGAAAGGGTTGTGCCGGACCAGCGCGGCCCGCCGGCGGTGGGTGACGACCGTGATTTGGGCTTGGGGAAAGGATTCCTTCAGGGCCCGGATGGCAACGCTGTCGGTGAGGGTGTCGCCGATGCCGGCGGCGCTGAAGACCAGGATTTTTTTCAGGGGACGCCCGCGCAGATCCGAGGGGGTGGGAGGATATTTTTCCGACAGCCGGTGAAACACCGATTGGAAGAGATGGAAAACAAGACGATTGAGAAGTTTTCCGTTCAAGCCAGGACGATGTTTTTCAAGGGTTGAAGGTTGAAGGCTGAAGACTGAAGGGAAGGGATGAAGAACGGGGAAAAACATTTTTAACCCTCCCGCCTTGCGCCTTGTGGTTTTTACTCGATCCGTCCGAAGCGGCGGGTGAAGGGCCAATAGACAAAAAATCCCTGTCCCACAATGTTCCGATAGGGAACAGGACCGAAGAATCGGCTGTCCTTGCTGGAGAAGCTGTTGTCGCCCAGAGCGAAATATTCCCGGTATTTGAGTTGGAAGGAATCTGTTGGATTGCGCAGGTGTTTTGCGCCTTCCAGTTTGGATGTATAGCCGTGATATTCATTTTTGGCGGACATGACCCGCAGAAGACCGGGTTCGCCTGCTTTTTCACCATTGGTCAGAAGGCAGGGTTCATTGATCAGCAGGGTGTCGCCAGGGACGCCGGCGATGCGTTTGATATAAAAATCGCCGGGTGATGAGACATCGAGATTTTCGGTGTCGAACACAAAGACGTTGCTGCGGGAGGGTTTCCGGAAGTTGTACGAAAAACGATCCACAAAGAGGAAATCACCCGTTTGCCGGACACATTCCAAGATGGGTTCGCCCCGGCGGAAAGACTGTCCGGGTTTCAGCAACGGCTGACGGAAGGAACGGATGTCTCCCATGACATAGATGTTGAACACCGATGGTTCAATGGGCACTTCGTAATCCTCGTCTCCCACGCGAAGAATGACCTCCTCGCTTCCGAAGAGGCTCATCCGGCGGAGGTTCAGTCCCTTATAGCGGACGGTTCTGAATCCCTTGAAGATTCCGTCGTTGCGGGCATGGATGCGGATGACCCGTTCGCCGAAGACCGGGAAACAGATCCATTTGTACCACCAGTTTTTTTCATTTTCCCTCAAAGCCCGGACGGTGATGCCGTGGAGCGTGGGCTGCATGGAACCTGTCGGGATTTTGAAGGGTTGGAGGAAGAAGGCCCGCACGGCCATGGCCACGATCAAGGCCACGAGGATGACCTCGCCGTTTTCCCTCAGGCTGTGCCTGGGGAGAGGGGGGAACAGGCGGTTGAAGCAGTCAACCAGCCGTTCGAGCGCTTTTTGGGGTGCAGGACCTTCGGCTGTGAGCGTGTTTTGGGCATGTTGGATTTCCGAGCGAAAGGCTGTATCGTCCCTGGCGTTGAGAAGGTCCCGGTTGATGCGCCAGTGTTTCCAGCAGAAATCGACGGCTTCTCCGAGCTGTTGCCGGGCGTGAGCGGAATTTTTTGAGGTTGGGAAAAAGAGGGACATGCGCAACGCCTATTCACACCATATTGGTTCAAAATTCAAAGGTAAAAATTCAATGTTCAGGAATTTCGAAGTTTGCTGGGAAAAAGCGGTGCAGGAGCCCCGCTTGCGTGGCCAAAGCCACTTCCGCCTTCGCACGAGCGCTTCGGCGGGACAGGCCAGCGAGGCGACGGCCCGCCCTCCATTTGATGCGAAATGATGGAAGGGAGCTTTGTTATTTTGGGTTATGGGGGCATAAAGTCCCTGGAAGCGCGGGTCTGGCCGCGCAAAGCGGCCAACTGGCGGTGGAGTTGCTGGTGTTTTTCGAGAAGAAATCCGTATTGGGCCTGATGGTCGGCGATCTTTTTTTCCAGTTCGCCGGCATAGCGGCGTTCGGACACCGCCTCCCCGGCATGGTGTGAAACCTCGTTTTGAAGGCGGCGGATTTCGGCGAGAATTTCACCGCCGACACTGGAATTCCAAAGCATGGCGGAGGAATTGCGGATGATTTTTTTGAAAACCGGCCAGAGATTGGAAGGAAGGAGGACAAAATCCTCAAGAGGGGTGGGGGCAAGATTCGATGACAACAAGGGATGTCCCTGCAATTCCATTTTTTGGGTTTTATCGGAGAGACGCAAAAGAATCCGGTCGTGTTTTTTTTCGGAGGATATTTCATTGGCTGGGAGGGCGGATTCACGACGACCGGTTTCGCGCGCGGTTGTCACGTAGGTTGGGAGAAGCAGAAGGGCGTCAAGCAACAAACCGGCGGCTGAGACAAGGAGGATGGCTTGGAATGGCGCCGCCGCATTTTGAGGAATGAACCATTCCGCGCTGTTGCCAGCCAGAAGGATTCCGAACCAAACACCCGCCGTCCACCATCGTTTGGGATGACGAATGGCCATGGCGCCGTGCGGCGTGACAGAACCGCCTGCAAACCAGGGAACACTTGCAAGCGGTGGAATTTGTTCCTGCAGGATCAGGAAAGCCAGATAGGGGATCAGTTCAACGGTCATCATAATCGGGTTGGGATGCGGATTTCGAGCGTGTCGCCGGGGTTGCGAAGTTGCCGGCGATAGCAGCGCCCCCGGCAGGTGATTTCGACATTTCGATCATCCAGGTAATGAATACGGAGTTTTTCCCCTGGCGGAATGGACATTTCATATTCACCCGGTTGCCCGTTCCGGCGCGCGGGAAGAATCACATGCTGGGTTTTGGATTCGGAAACGCCTTTTTCATCAGGGTTGGTTGTGTTCCTGGCCTGGCCCGATTCCAGAGCGTTCAGCCGTTGTTCCATGCCCAGCAAATCGATTTCGCCGTTTCCCGAGCCGGAAGCCGGTGTTTTGGCGGGAGGCAGCGGAACCACGGCTTTGCCGTCGCCGGCAAGAACATGGGGTTTTCCCCCGAGTTGGGCTTCCTCGAGGGTCGCCCAGTGACCATCCTCGGTGACGGTGGCGGTGTAATGACCGCCGATCCATTCGCCGGTTTTAGGGTCCGCCCTGGCAGGCACCCATCCTTGCACAATGGTGGGGAGGATCCAGACCGGTTTCGATTGTCCGGCGATGTCGGGCGGGCGGCTGTAATCGAAGGAATGGGAAAGGACGGAGGGGGTGACAGCGACCGTGGGACGGCTGCCGGCGCAACCCGCGACCAGGGTGGCCAGGGCGATGATGAAACAATCCAGTGCCGGAGATTGCTTCGTCGTCCACTGGCGCCGTGATTTCTCGCAATGACCATTTCGTGGACGCTGGTCCTTTTTTGCGTCGAGCGTCGGGCATTGAGCGTTGAGCTGTCCCGCTCTGTCGGGGCTTAATTTATTTTCCATAATCAGCCTGGGAGAGATCGAGGGGGCCTTGCAGCCGGGCTTTGCATCGTGTGCCGGCCAGGACAACCAGATAAGGGCGGTTTTCCTCGGCTTCCTCGGCAATGATGGTTTCGATGCGATCCAGAACTTTTTTGCCGCCGCCGATGGCCGCGTTGCGCAGGTTTTGGTCCATGGTTTCGGTGCGGATGATTCCGTTGACTCCCGATGAGTATTGAGTGATTCGATTTTGAAAAACCTCGCCGAATCCCTTGGCGAATTCCATCAACAGGGGCGCGGCTTCCAGGAGGAAACGGTTGCCGACCGTGCAGCCGCGAATGCCGTGGGAATTGTCGGGACTGAGGGCCAGCGCCCTGATGGGGAGGGTTCGGCGGTCTTTGAGCCGGATTTTTTCGAAAGTGACGATCAGCCGGTCGCGTTTTTTTCCCGGACTGGCTTTTCCGATCAGCTGGTCGCCAATATCCAGAAGGCGGAATCCTCCGCTGTAGAAGGGAAGCCAGACTCCGGCTTTGACAGGCACTTCAAAAGACTGGCTGTTGATGTGGTCGATCAGAGCCAGATCGATGTCTTCCCCTTCCGGCGCAAAGCGTGACAAATCGTAATCGCCGCCGCTGGCGGGTTTTTGGATGAGCGGCGCGTTCAGGGCATCGGGAGAGAGGTTGTTGAAGGTATGGCGTCCGGAGGTGTGGTTTTTTTCAGGCCGGCTGGCGGCGGGAGGCAGGGGCGGTTCCAGCAAGGTTTTGGGAACCGGCGGGGGAGTGAATGTGGGAGGCGGCGCTTCGATATCGTTTTCCTGCAGCGCATGGTTTTGAGGCGGACGGCCTGGGTTTACATTGGGTTCCGGTTCCCTGGCCGGGATGTTTTTTCTGGTTTCCAGAATTTCCGGCGGCAGGATGGCGGCGATGCCTTGGGTGGATGATTGCCCCATCGAGGGAGAGGCGGGAATGGCGGAGGCTGTCGATCCGGTTTCGATGATTGGAGGTCTGGCAAGAGGGGCAATGGCGCCGGTTGTTTGCCGGGGGGCTTGAGTCAGTTGAGCGCGGTAACGTTCGCGCGCCTGTTTCCAGGGATTGTTTCCCGGCGCCAGCCAGCCTGAACCGATGGCGATCAATCCGCCGCCCAAAACGAGGACGGCGGCCATTGCGAAGGCGATATGGAGGCGGGAAAGTTTCATTTCCAGATCAATTCAAAAGGCTGGTCGAAGTGGAATGCGGGACGATTGACCACCGCGAAACCCGTGGTATTGGCGCCGGGTTCAAGGGTGCGGCGATGCAGGGAGACGTAATCCGGAACATATTGCAGATTGCCAAGGGATATCCGCATTCTTGATTCATCCAGGCGGATGGCGTGGGTAAACGGGTTGGCATAGGCGAAACTCACGGCCAGCGGTCCGTCGGCAAAACGGTACAGGTCAAAGCATGTGAAAGAGGTTTTTGGATTTTTTCGGAAGACAGGGAACCGGCGCACTTCCCGGGGTGTGATGGCCTTTTCCGCCATCAATGCGTCGAAGTTGCCTATGATATTTGCGATGGCCCGCACATCCGGCGTTCCATTGTGGGGATTGACTCCCGTGGGTGCGGCGGGGGAGGAAAGGCCGGAACCGGTTTCAAAGGAGGCGACGCGCAGGGCGGTATGGGCTTGGACAAGATTTTCGGCGGTAAAAACATGGTAGAGCCTGATTTTGCCGCCGCCGAAGTAAACCTGGAGGCAGCCGTCTCCCTGTCGTTGGCGGGCGGCGATGGCGAGCGTCTTGCCGGAGATTTTTTCGATGCTGAAAAGATTGGGGTCGCTGGGAGGAACGAAAAAAGCCATGGGTTCCGCAAAGTGGATGGTAACGGGGTAGCCGGGGGCGACACGGACGATTTCCACGGTTTGATCGCCTTGTTCGATGGTCTGGACTTTTGTCTGAAGGAAGTCGCGGAGTTCGTCGTCGGACATTTGGTCCACGGGTTTTCCCCGGATGACCACGGGTGGCGCCGGTGTCTGGGAGCCGATGGCGGCCGGATCGGGCGCCAAATGGAACGATCCGCCAATGGGCGGGGGCGGCGCATCCTGACCCGGGATGGAAAAAAGCGGGATGAGAAGAAAAAAGAAGAGAAGATTCATGGGGCATTCTTTCCCCGGTTTGCCGGTTTTGAGGATGGAGTGGCGAGGGAACGGCCTTTTTCATCCACGCAATGGGCCAGGTCGGCGCTTTGCGTCCAGATGGCATCGGCTTCGCGTGGTTCTTTTTTTTCAAAACCTTCCAGGTAGAGGCCCCACGGATTTTTCCAGGTTGGCATGACTTGCCGCATCCAAAGAACACAGAGTTCCATCGATCCGGGGAATACGCGGCCTTCCTCATAAACGGTTTCCTCGCCTTGGACGGCGATGGCCAGGAATTGGGGCAGGCGCGGATCGGCCCAGCGGCGGGCTTCGCGGAGTTTCCAGACGATCCGGCGGTTGGATTGGGATCGAACATTGGCGGTGCGGGAGGCGTATTCATAGAATTCGCGCAAAACGCGCGGGCTGATCCATTCGGCCAGATCGGAAAGGTCGTAAACGCCGGGTTCGATGGTTTTGAGCCGTTCGATGACGGTTTTCAGGTAACAGCGGAGCACATCGGTCCGCAACCGGTGTTCCACGGAGGTGATCCAAAGGGGGAATCCCTCCTTGATTTCGATCAGCCGGGGAGGGTGGTTGGATAATTCGCCGAGTTTCCAGCCGATGACGCCCACGGCCATGGCCAGGGCGGCGACGCAACCGGCCAGCAGGGTGTTCATGACCCGCAGGTCCCTGGCATAATCCCAGGGCGCCCGCCGGTGTTGAGGGATGCGGCAGTGCGGATCGGTCACGCGTGCCGTGGGAAGATAATTGTTCACGCCGATCCTATGGGATGAGTGACAGGCGCCGACAAGTGATGCGGCGAAATTTATGGCTTTTCGCCCTTTTTGTGGATAGCTACTGAATGGTCATGGCAAGGAGTTCGCGATTGCTTCGTCGTCAACTGCCGCCGTGACTCCTCGCAATGACAATAAAGGGAGCGTAATCACCATGAAAATCGAATCACTTCACATTGGCATGAAAGTGCGGCATCCGCAGTATGGCGTTGGCACGGTCAAGGCCATCACGGAAAAAACCGCGGAATTTGTTTTCCCGGACGGGGCAAAAACCATCGCACCCGATTCCGCGGAGTTGCAGCCGCATGAAGAACAGGCCGAGATCACCGGTCTGAGCATGCCCCTGGCCCAGTTTATCGAGCAGGTTGTAAAGTCAACCGCAGACCGGATGGGGGTGGAAAAACCCGGCGAAACCGTGGATCAACTCGGAAACCGCTGGCAAAACGGCAGGGTGACTCTTCATCCGTCGGATTCCTCCCTCCAACCCAAGGAAGTTCCCCTGGAGGTTTTTTTTCACAAGATCGTGATGATTCGCAACAATCTGCGGGTGTTGGAGCAGAAGATCAACAGTCACGAGAAGTTGAGCGATGCCGACAAGGTTGAAATGCAGCAATACATCACGCGCAGCCATGGTTCGCTGACCACGTTCAACATCCTTTTCAAAAACAAACAGGATCAGTTCAGCGGGGCGTGAATGCTTGGCGGAGGTGTTTAGACTGCAGGCTGTTAGTCCGTTAGGAAATCAGCCGTACTTCTTGGTGTATTTGACCTTGCTTTCGCCCGGGTCGGCCATCGGGGTGGAGGGGGCTGGAGCAGGGGTGGGGCGTGAGGGGCCGGATGCCGCCGCAGGAGCGGGATTTCCAGCCGGGGTTGGGACTGGTTTCTGGCGCGCCGCCACTTTTTGGGATTGTTCTTCCTCTCTTTCGGTTTCGTGTGCCGAATCGGTTGCCCGGCGGGCCTTCTCGAAATCCCCGCTCTTGCTCGCAATTTCAGCAAAGGCGGTTTGCAATTGATAAAGGGTGTTGGACAACATCCGGTTTTCCTCCGGCGTCAGGTTTCCCTTGGTTTTGTCCCGGAGCACGCCGAGCAGGTCGATCATCATTTCCGCGGCGTTCAGATCCGGCGGCCGCTGCCGTCCGGAACGATCCATGACGCCGCCCAGCATCATGACCGCATTTTGAGTCAAGAGTTCGACCAGTTGCGCAAAAAGCATGGTTTCCTTGCGCGGGCTGTCCTGAGATTGTTCCGGCTGTTCTTTGGCGTTGTCCATGGCGGGATTACTAACACGCCGGTTCCGGTCTGTCAGCATGAAATTGATTGCCATGGCTGCAGCGCCGATTTACCATGTTTGGACAAGGGAGTGAAGGTCTGGATTCCCGCATTCGCGGGAATGACGGAGAGAAGGGCTCAACGCGAAAAGAGAGGTAAAATATGAGAATGCTGGTTTACTGGATCAATCTTGCGGCGGTTGCGGGGCTTCTGGCCCAGGCGCCGGTGGTGGAAAAAACGGTCATCAAGGTGACGACCGACAAGACGGAAGCGATTTATCAAAAGGGCGGGGAAATCCAATTCAATGTATTGCTGACGGAGGAAGACAAGCCGCTGGCGGGCAAGACGTTGACTTATACGATCACCAGCGACGGCGGCGCGCCCCAATCCGGAAAGATTGAAACGAAGGAGACGCCGGTGGTTGTCCAGAGCCGGCTTGATCATCCGGGTTTTGTCCTGTGCACGGTGGTCTACGAGAAGGAGGGAGGCAAAAAGATCAAGGGATTGGGAGGGGCTGGCGTCGATCCGTTGCAGATCAAGGTGAGCCGTCCGGCGCCCGAGGATTTCGACAAATTCTGGCAGGGACGCAAGGATGAACTGGCCAAGGTTCCGATGAATCCGAAGCTCGTGCCGGCGCCGGTGTCGGAATCCATGAAGGGAAAGGTGGAGTGTTTTGATCTCAAGGTGGATTGCGCCGGCGGCATGCCGATGTCGGGATATTTCGCGCGCCCGGTGAACGCGGCGAAAGGTTCGCTGCCGATCATTATTTCCTATCATGGAGCGGGAGTTCGCAGCGCCCACATGCCGGTTGGACATGCTGCGAAAGGCATGCTGGCGCTGGACATCAACGCGCATGGCATTGAAAACGGGCAGCCAAAAAGTTTTTACGATGAACTGACCGGCGGAAAACTGAAGGGGTATCCCTATTTTGACGCAAACGACAAGGACAAGATTTATTTCAATGGCATGTTTTTGAGGGTATTGCGTTCGCTGGAATTCATGAAGTCGCAACCGGAATGGGATGGGCGAACCCTGATCGTGACTGGCGGCAGCCAGGGAGGCGCGCAATCGCTGGTTGCCGCCGGATTGGAACCGAAGGCGACCATGTGCGTGGCATATGTCCCGGCCATGTGCGATCACACCGGCATTCTGGCCGGACAAACCAGCGGCTGGCCTCGCTTCATCAAACTCAAGGATGGCAAGCCTGAGAATGAGGACATTGTGAGGACCGTCCCCTATTTTGACGCGGCAAATTTCGCGACCAGGATCAAAGCGGAGACGTTTATTGCCGTCGGGTTCATTGACGTCGCCTGTCCTCCCACGTCGGTTTATGCGGCGTACAACAATCTCAATTGCAAAAAGGAAATCATCAACAATCCGCTAAACGGACACTCGTGTCCCAAGGAAAACTCGGTTTATATTAATGGAAAGATCACCGAACACATCGGCAAAATGAAGGCTGGCGCGGCAGTTCAGGGTAAATGACCGCCCGCCGGAAGGCGGAGTGAGGCGCTGATTTTTCGATGTTTGTGTTCACAGTTTCCCTTTCCGGCGGGGAGTGGTATATTGAGATGCATGTTAGCGGTGACAAAAGTGAAGATTCTTTCTGAAAACGAAGCGCTTGCGTTGGCGCAAGAGGCCTTCAGGCGTTTTCATGCCCAATGCTTTTGGTTTATGCGTCCGGACCTTCAAATCGACCGGCGGAATCTTCCCTTGGTCATCAAGGGGTTGCGAGAGCACGGCAATCGTGAAACCTACCAGATTGCCGCCCTCTTATGCCGTTAACTGAATTCCAGAAAGCGGTTCTTTGTCTTCTTGCCCGGAATCGGAATCCGGAAAGTTATGTGGCGGGCGGCATTGTTTTGAATCAGGCTGCCGGCACTCCCAGGTTTTCCGCCGATGTGGATCTTTTTCATGATGTGGCTGAGAGCGTGGCCGTTTCGGCAAAGGCCGATGAGTCTGTGCTGGTGGGGCATGGTTACATTGTCCAATGGACGGTTCAGGAACCGGCTTTTTACCGGGCGGTGGCGGGCAAGGACGATCAGGCGCTCAAAATGGAGTGGCTCTTTGATTCCGCCTTTCGTTTTTTTCCCGTGGAGCCAAATCCCGAGACCGGTTTCAGGCTCAACAGGTGGGATGCCGCCGCCAACAAGATTCTGGCTCTTGCCGGGCGCAATGAAGCCCGGGATTTTGTGGATGTTCTACACCTTCACCAGGAAGGTTTTTCGTTGGGGGCATTATGTTGGGCGGCGGCCGGCAAGGATCCTGGCATGACCCCGGAGATGATCTTGGGGGAAGCCAACCGCAACGCCAAGTTCACCCAGGAACAGATTGATTCCCTGCAACTGGTCAAACCGCTTTCCATCCGGGAACTGAAGGAAGTGTGGATTGAGGCCCGGCGCCGGGCCGCCGAGTTGATCCGGCAATTGCCTCCCGAAGAAGTGGGGTGTCTTTATCTTGAAAAGGACGGGACGCCGGTGACGCCCGATCCAAGCGGCGGGAATTTTTCCTCCCTGTGCCGTCACTTTGGTTGTGTCAAGGGCGCCTGGCCGGTTTTCTGCGAAAAAATCTAGATTATCCGGTCAATCCTCTTGTTTTTTGGTCGGATTGCAGGAGGGAGTCAAACCAGTGGAAGGCCCTTTCGCAGCGAAGCTCGTGGGCGCCGTCGAAAATCTCAAAGAAAAAGCTTTTGGAAGGTTTTTCCTCCATGGCCATGGCCAGGCGCCAGGTGTGGGAACAGGGGACGGAAGGATCATGGCGTCCATGGTGGACGGACAGGCAGGCTTCCCGAAGTTTTTCCACGTGAGTGAGGGGCGAGCGCTGGCGGTATTCGAGATCGATTTTCTCCCCGCCGCCGGGAAGGCCGCCGCAGCAGGCTGCGATATGAGGGGCGTACTTGGGGTTTTGGCCATGCCATGCCGACAGATCGGTGATGGGGCACCAGGAACTCACCGCGCGCCAGGTTTTCGGCGCCGCCGCGGCCATCATCAGGGACATGTGTCCTCCTCCGCTGCCGCCCAAAAGAAAAACCTGTTTGGCATCAAGCGGTTGACTTTTTAACACCTGGGCCAGCGCATCGAGGATATCCTGTTTGGCCAGCTGGGAGGCGCAGGCTTGGGGGGCGCGCGGATTGGAGGTCAGGTTTGGCCCGCGAAATTCGGGCAGCAACAGTCCCCAGCCGCGTTCCCGGCAGAAAGGCAGCATGTCGTTGACCTGATTGAAACGATCCGCGCTCCATGTATGCAACCCCACCAGCAATGGGACGTTCCGGGCGCCAGGCGGCAGCCAGAAAAGACTTTTTTCGCGCGAACCATCCAGGGAGGAAACCGCTTCCAGTTCGGTCATGTCGGGTGTCTTCATGCGGCCAGCATAGGTTTCGCAAGACAAGGTTCAAGATTCAAAATTTGAAGCCAATGCGTGGATGGGCGCATGGATTTCATGTGTCCAGAATGGGTGTGGAGTGTTATTTTGGAAGGGATCCGGAGAGTTGGGAGAGGGGAAGCGCGATGATATTGCGGTCCAGTTCGAATTGACGGGAACCGGGGTGGACCACGAACAATGTTTTTAACTCAAGGCTGGAAATCGCCATGCGCATGGATTTTGTCGTGGCGGGGGCGTCGGCGTATTTGAATTCGAATCCGTAACGCTGGCCGCCCCGGACAATCAGCAGATCCAGTTCCGCTCCGCCATGGGTTGCCCAAAAATAGGCATCGCGTTCGGCTTTCAACATGCCGATGACATGTTCCATGGCGAAACTTTCCCACGACATGCCGAACCGCGGGTGCGACATCACCTCTGTTCCCTGGCGCAAACCCAGCAGGGCATGCAACAAACCGGAATCGCGCAGATAGATTTTGGGGGCTCTGACTAGGCGTTTGCCTGTGTTTAAGAACCAAGGGGGCAGCCGGCGCGCGAGAAAAGCGCCTGTCAAAATATCCACGTAGCGGGTGGCGGTTTTTTGATCCAGGGAATTTGCGCGTCCCAATTCCGCCGCATTCAATATCCCGCCATGCAGGTGGGCCAGCATGGTCCAGAAGCGTCGCAATCCTTCCGGCGGCAGGCTGATTCCAAACCGGGCCGCGTCGCGGATCAGGAAGGTTTCAATGAAATCCTGCCGCCACGCATAGCTGGCCGCGTCATCCGGAGCAAGAAAGGAACGGGGTAATCCCCCGCGATGCCAGAGTTGCTGGAGATGTTCCGCTCCGATTTCAGAGGTGTCAAAGCCGCTTAAATAGACAAAAGCCACCCGTCCCGCCAGCGATTCCGATGCGTCGCGAACCAAGTCCGGAGAGGCGCTCCCAAGAAGAAGAAATCGGGCGGGAGCGCCAGGACGATCCGCCAGCACCCGCAATATGGGCAAAAGTTTGGGCATGGTTTGAATCTCGTCCAATACAACCAGACCGCGCAAGGATCCCATAACACGTTCCGGGGCGGCTGCCAAAGCCTGCCGATCCATCGAACTTTCGAGATCAAAAAATTGCGTTGTTCCGCCAGCCAACTCGCGCGCCAGAGTGGTTTTGCCACATTGACGCACGCCCAACAAGGTGACGATGGGAGAGCGTTCCAAGGCTTGTTGGATTTCAGCCATTCGGGATGTTCGAAGGATATTTTTCGGCAACATTCTGGAAATATGGGAATGCTATTCCGTAATTTCAAGGATAAAATCAATGAAGCGTGTAATCTTTTAAACGCTTCAAAAAGAGAGGCTTGACAGGGATATTAAATAGTTTATATTGAATATAAAATTAAAGAAATGAGAAGCCGGTTGGATCGGCGCCGCCATGGGCGGGTTTTTCCCAAGCCTGCTGGTGGGGTTGATGAACGGGATGATTTTGCGGTAGTTTCGCATGGCGTCGCGATGATCAAAACGTGGAGCAATGACATGAATGAAGGCACAACAATCACTTTTTTGGGCGTTTCCTGTTGCATCCCGAATGTCGGGCTTGATTCCGCCTGTTTCCTGATCAACGGCAGGCATCTGGTCGATACGGGGTGGGGCAGCTTGGACCGGATGCGCCGGTATGGTTTTGAGCCTCTTGATCTTGAATCGATTATTTTCACCCATCTGCATCACGATCACTATCTTGGGCTGCCGCACCTGTTGTTTTATCTGGGGCTTCGCCGCAGACCGGCTGAAAAACCCATCAAGATCATCGGGCCATCGCAAGATGTCGAAAAGGTGGCGATTCTGGCGGACGAATTTCTCCAGATTTCCCGGTATCCCGAATTGAAAATCGAGCGTGAAATCATCGGGTTGAATTCGGGCGGGGAATATTCCATCGATGGAATGAAATTGACGGCTTTTGAAGTCAAACATTCATCAAGCGTCAGCTCCCCCATTCAGGCGCTGGCCTATAAACTTGTTGATGAAAAAGCCGGCGTGACGCTGGTTTTTACCGGAGACACCCATTTTTATCCGCCGGTTGCCGATTTTGCCAGGGGGTCTGCATTGCTTATTCATGACGGGGTTCATACCCCGCCTGCCGAGGCTGCGGAGATTGCCCGCCGGGCCGGGGTTGGCAAGCTCGCCCTCATCCATTTTGACTGTGAGAAAACCGATGAGGTTCTTGCCGGAGCCCGCGGAGTTTTCCCCATGACCTTTGCGCCGAAAGAAGGCGAGACAATCCGGCTCACCCGAGGCGTTTGAGAAAGCGTTTCAGGTCGTCGCCGGTGAGGCGGATGCGGCCCAGGAGGGGTTCGCCTTTGAGCGCGCCGTGGCAGTCGGAACCGGCGGTGACCAGCAGGTCGTGGCGGCGGGCGAGGGCGAGAAAACGGTCGGAGTGGGATGCGTTGTGGCGGGAATGATAGACCTCCAGGCCGTCGAGCCCGAACCGGATGAGCTTGGTTGGGAAGTATCCGCCAGGCAGAAGTCCGGGGTGGGCGAGGATGGCCAGTCCTCCGGCGCGGTGGATCAGGTCGATGATATTGACGCCGTCGGCCATGGGGCGTTCGACCCAGGCGGGGCGTCCGCGTTTCAAGAATTGATCGAAAGCCTGGTCGTGGCTGTCAACCCATTGTCTGGCCAGCAGCGCGGCGGCAATATGGGGGCGTCCCATGGTTCCCCTGCCGGTGGTTTGACGCCGGACGTCTTCCAGCGCGAGATTCACGCCCAAGGTTTGCAGTTTATCGAGGATATTTTGGACCCGGTCGCGGCGGAGTTGGGCGTGCAGTGAAAGGTGGGCCAGGAGTTCGGGGTGGGACCATCCCTGTCCGGGGGGCGATTCGGGCGGAAAATATCCAAGCAGATGGATTTCGCGATTTTCCCAGATTGCGGAGATTTCCACGGATGGAATGAGACGGATGCCGAATTGTTGCGCGGCGTCCCTGGATTCCTCAATCCCTTGAGTGGTATCATGGTCGGCGATTCCCAGAATGTCGTAGCCCAGGACGGCGGCGCGTCGGAAAACCGCGAGCGGCGCGTCTGTACCGTCGGAAAAATGGGTATGGACGTGGAGGTCGGCCTTCATGGGGGGTGGAATTGAATAAGGTGTTTAGGCTGAAGGCTGAAGAATGTCAGGGAATTTGAGGCAACAAATTTAGTGTCCTCTCCAAACGTTGAGGAGGATGAAAAGACCTACTTTGCGGCGGCGGTGCGCAGGGGGCGGGACAATTCGAGTTTCACCCGGTCCAGGATGCCGTTGACGAAGGCGCTGGATTCCTCGCCGGAGAATTGCTTGGCCAGTTCGATGGCTTCGTTGATGGAAACCACCGGGGGGATGTCTGTGCGGAAGAGCAGTTCGTAGATGGCGAGGCGGAGGATGTTGCGGTCCACCACGGTGATGCGGTGAAAATCCCAATTTTGCGAATAGGTTTTGATCTTCTCGTCGATGGTTTCCATTTTTTCGACAGCGCCGCGGACCAGTTCCTCCGTGAAAAGGCGGCAGGCGTCGGTTTCCTTGGGCGGGTGCATGTCCCAAAAGAGTTTCAGGGCCTGCGGGAGTTCCTCGGCGAGCCGCCCCTGGGCATCCTGCTGGTAGAGAAACTGAATGGCGTAAGCCCTGCTTTGATGACGTCGGGTTGCCATGGGATCAGCGTTTGACAGGCAGTTTTTTCATCAGCAGGGCCATGTCGATGGCGGCATGGGCGGCTTCGATGCCCCGCAGGCGCACGCGAGCCCGGGCGTCGCGTTCGTTGCGGGGAGTAAGAATTTGATGAATGATGGGGACGCCGGTTTTGATGGAGAGGCGTTGCAGGTTGATTGTGGCGGCGGCGCCGATGTGTTCCGCGTGCAGGGTGGCGCCCCGCATGATGACGCCCAGGGCGATGATGGCCTGGTAACGGCCGGTTTTGGCCAGATGCGCCACGATGGTGGGGACTTCGTAGGAGCCCGGCGTGCGGAAGGACTCCACCTGTCTCGCGCCCGATTGGTCGAGGGAGTCCAAGGTTGAGGCGAGGAGGGCGTCCGCCAGTTTCGGGTTGAACCGCGCGGCCACCACGGCGAAGCGCAACTTGCCCAGCTGCCGCCGGTCACCGGAGGCAAGGGGGAAAATCGCCGGCAATTTTTCGTTTTCAAGCATCGGAATCCTCCTTGTCGCAGCTTGCGCAGTGCAAGTCAATGCGTTCCATGACGGAATGTTCGGGAAATTCAGGGTTTGCTGGAAAAAGGCTGGGATCCAGTTCAGGGCGCTTGTCTGATTGGATTTGCTTTGGAGAACCATGCGGCCAGTTCGCTGGCGTAGAGTTCGTTGCCTTTCACGCTGAAATGGCCGTCCCCGGGGATGTAGAGGGACGGTTGATCCGGGCATTGGAGGAATTCCGAGGGCATGAAAAAGGGGATTTGTCGTTCCTTGCAAAAGTCTTCGCAAAAGCGGCCGAATTCCGGGCGGCAGAACGGCACATAGGCGCACAACAGTTGGGCTCCATCCGCGCGGGTGAGTCTTTGGAGGGTTTCCAGGTGTTTTTGGGATTCCTTCCAACGGGTTTGGAATTCCTCCGGTGTGGCCGCGGAATACATGAAGCGGCGGCGTTCCGGGTTGATGAAGCAAACCGCGGCATAAGGGAAGAGGCGGGAGAATCGGCAGGCGGTCCATTGCCAGCGGTCCAGGCGTTTTTCCCATTTGGAGCGGGGTTCATGGGGGGTGGTGCGGAAATACTGATGGAAATTGAAATGCGAGGGCACTCCCCGGGAATCCAAGGTCACGCAGGGGGCCAGTTCGTGATCGTCGTCGGGATCGTTTTGAAACAGGGCGACCAGAACCACTTGGGGATGAAAGGAACGGACAAGTTTGTCGTAGGCATAGACATAACGGATCGGGGAACGGCAGGACAGGCCGAAGTTCAGGACTTCGATTTGGGATGAGAGCTTGTTTTCCAGGAGTTTTGGGAAGGATTTGGCGCGTGGGACATTCCAGCCTTCGGTGTAGGAATCGCCGAGGGTGGCCACGCGGATTTTTCCCGGGGCGGGCTGGAGGGAAAAATCCCTGTCGCGAAAGCCGTAATTGTTCATTTTTTCCGGCCCATCGCCGAGGTTGCAGACCACCATGCTGTTGGGCTGGCGTTGAAGAAAGGGATCGTATCCGGCTGGCTGGCCGGACGAGAAATCAAAGATCCAGTTGGGCGCCCGCCGCCGCAGGATGTTGATCTGGCGGTCGGGATGGGGCAGGCAGAGCCGGGCCATACCTTCCGTCAGAAGCAGGCCGAGGAGGATGCCCGAGAGACATAACGCGCCATTTTTCAACCATTTAAACACGAGAAGCAGCCGTTTGAAACTTTTCCATCATGAAAACGGCGGGGCTCCCGCACCGCCTGTTGATGGAGTTTTTGTTCTGCGGCGTGTGCTGCGGAAAGATTTACGGACTGAGCCGCAGGGGCGCGGCGTTGGTGTTGAGGGTGACGGGTTGCTCGGGCACCGGCTCATCCGGAATGGCGGCTTCCACACTGGCGCGGGGTCTGGCGGTTTGGGAAGGACTGGACGGTTTCAGAAGCAGCCCTTCGTGTTTGTAAAACCACCAGAAGCAGGCGGCGAGGAATGCGATGAGAAGAATGGTAAACACCAACAACAGCCGCCCGGTGGGAGTCAGGGCAAACACGGGTGTGGCATGGGGCACATGCCGCTGAACCGGGGTGTTGGTGTTGTTTTCGTCGGCGGTCTGAAAGATGGGTTTGCGTTCCTGGGGGGGCATCGCAGTTTCCAATTGCTCCAGCAGGGGGACGCTGTCGAGTTCCAGGTATTTGGCGTAGTGTTTCAGGAAGCTGCGGACGTAGAGCGGGGCTGCAAAGGTGTCATAACGGTCCTCTTCCAGATCACGCAGGCGCTGGGGTTTGATTTTGAGCGCCTTGGAGGCGGCCTCCTCGGTGATGCCTTTCTTTTTTCGCGCTTCGCGCAACGTTTCGCCAATGGTGGGCATGGGGGGTATTACAAGAGTTGTTTGGGGCAATGTGCAATAGAAAAATTTGGCATGGTTCAGAGGTTCATGGTTCAAGGTTCACGGTTTATGGGCAAGGAATAAACCATTTATCTCTGAAAAACATCTGTTTTTGCCATGGAAAGCGGGCGCGGGTTTAAAAATCTGGCCACTAAGGAGAGGGCGGGCTTCCGGCCAGGGGAATCAAAATTTCCCGGTCGCGGGAGCCTTGTTGCGGGCCGACCACTCCGCGTTCCTCCAGCAGATCCATCAACCGGGCCGCCCGGCTGTATCCGACTCCAAGCCGCCGTTGCAACAGGCTGGTGGAGATCCGTCCTTCACGCTGGATGACTTCGATGCATTTTTCCGCCAGTTCATCGTCATCCTCGCTCCCGTCTGTGGCGATCTGGGTGGGTTTGGACAGTTTCTCCTGCATTTCGGAGTCGTATTGAGGTTTGGCCTGCCTGGAGCAGTGGTTCACGATCTTGGAGACTTCGTCATTCTCGATCAGGGCTCCCTGCAGCCGGAGGAAAACGTCCGAATCGGACGGTTTGAAAATCATGTCGCCGCGTCCAAGCAGGTTTTCCGCGCCCATTTCATCGAGAATCACCCGCGAATCCAGCCCGGAACTGGTCTTGAGGGCGACGCGGGAGGGGAGGTTGGTTTTGATGACGCCGGTGACGATGTCGGCGCGGGGGGTCTGGGTGGCGACGATGAGGTGGATGCCTGCGGCGCGAGCCATCTGGGTGATGCGGGTGATGGCGTCCTCGGCGTCCACCTTTGCGGTCTGCATGAGGTCCGCCAATTCGTCGATGAAAACGACGATGAAAGGCATCTTGTCCGGGATGATCAGTTCCTCCTCGGGCAGCAACATGGGTTGTTGGTCTCCGGCGGAGTCCGCGTCGTCGTCGGATGGCCTTTCATTTTTGGCCTGTTTGGGTCTGGCATTGAAAGCGTGGACATTGCGAACGCCGACCTTGGCCATGATTTTGTAACGGGTTTCCATCTCGCGCACCACCCAGCGGAGGGCGACCACGCTTTTCTTGGGTTCGGTGACCACCGGCACCACCAGATGCGGCAGCGGATTGTAAACCTGCAGTTCGACCACCTTTGGGTCGATGAGGATCAGCCGCATGTCATCGGGGCTGAACTTGTAAAGGAGGCTGGCGATGATGCTGTTGATGCAGACCGATTTGCCCGTGCCCGTGGAGCCGCCGACCAGCAGGTGGGGCATTCCCGCCAGATCCGCCACGATGGTTTTGCCGTACACATCCCGTCCGAGGGCCAGCGGGATTTTTGCCCGGCTGCTTTGAAATTCGGCGCTTTCGATCACGTCGCGGATGCGGACCACCGCGCGGGAATTGTTGGGCACTTCCAGTCCCACCGATCCCTTGCCCGCCACCGGGGCGAGGATGTTGATTTTTTCCACCTTGAGGGCCATGGCCAGATTGCTTTGCAGGCTGACAATCCGTTCCACGCGGATGCCCGGCGAGGGAATCACTTCGTAACGGGTGAAGGTGGGACCCTGGGTGATGTCGCTCATCTGGACTTCGATTCCGAAATCCTTGAGGGTGGCCACGAGCAGGGCGCCTTTGCGGGCGATTTCCTCCTTGCCGTCCTGGACGACACGGTCGGCGCTGCCGGAATGGAGCAGGGAAACCTGGGGGAGATGGTAATCGCCGATGGAAACGGGGGAAAGGGGCGCCCGGCGTTTGACCCTTGGGGTCCGGGGCACCGACATGGGCGCCGTGACAGCCGCGATGGCGGGGGTTTCCCGTTCTTCCAGTGCGGGAGGGGGAGGGGCCTCCTTGCCGGGGGCGGCTGCTGCGGCCGGGTCGGAAGGGGTTTCCGGAACAGATGGAGCGGCTTTTTTTTCGGTGGTCGAAGAGGGTTGTCTGGCCGGGGGTTCGGTGTCTGGTTTTTTTGCGGCAGCGCGGGATTCGCGGACGGTTTTTTCCCGGTTTGAGGAAGGTGTTTCGTCCGGGGCGGGCGGGGTGGACCGGCTGGAACTGCTCCGCAATTCGCGCTGGCGTTTGTTCAGCTCGCGTTCGATCTGGCGGGCCTGGTCGGCGATTTCCTGTTCGCGGTCACGAACCGTTTTTTGTTTTTCGAGGAGGATTTCCTCCTGGGTGCGCAGGCGCACCTTGGGGTCGC
Source organism: Verrucomicrobiia bacterium (assembly GCA_028687435.1). GTDB lineage: Bacteria > Verrucomicrobiota > Verrucomicrobiia > JABWAM01 > JABWAM01 > JAQUAF01. The sequence goes on from JAQUAF010000028.1 coordinate 54,956, forward strand.
TGCTTCGGAGGCCGTCTTCCCGTTTTTGTTCCCGCCGTTCCTCCTGCCAGTTCAGATACCAGTTGCGGATGGTGGCAGGATGGATTTGCAGCGAGAAATACAGGCCGGTGGCGGCGCCGGTCAGAAAGAGGAGAAAGGTTCCCAGTTTGCCGGTGATGTCCACGAGAAGCATCTGGACGACATAGGTGCCCCACATGCCGCTGACGCCTGGATTTTGGATGATGCGGCCCAGGTTGTTGTTTTTGCGAGCCCATCCCGCTCCGACTCCCAGCACTTCCAGCATGCCAGCCAGGGAGACCAGAAACAGCAGAAACCACAAGGCGCTGGAGCGGGCGCGAAAATCAGGGCGGAAAAAGCAGGAAAGAGCCAGATAAAGGGTGACCAGCGGAATGAGGTTGGCGGTCCAGCCAATCAGGGAGTAAAGGAAAAACCCCAGGTAGGCTCCCAGCACCCCGACGCTGTTGTGGGAGGTGGAGGGTGAACTGAGGAAGCGGATGTCGTGCCAGTCGTACGTGATGAGACTGCATGCCAGCAGGGTGCTGGCAAAAAAGAAAATAATGCCGCCCAATTCGGAAGAGGATGTGTTTTTTGCTTGTTTCATCATCTGGTTCCTTGGGAAGTTATGCCCCAAAGCGTGAATTGGCGCAAGAGGGACGAAAAAATTCTTATGCAAACCATCTATCGTTTTGAACCTGTTTACAAGCCCAGACCATGGGGAGGGCGGGCCATTGGGGGGGTCGGTTGCCGTTGTCTGCCGTCCGATGGAAAAATCGGCGAATCCTGGGAAATCACCGACCGTCCGGGCGACGAGAGTGTCATCCGGGAGGGCGAGTGGCGGGGGAAAAGCATTCGCTGGCTGCTGGATGAGCATGGGAGCCTGGTAATGGGGCGGGCGTGGGGAAAAGGGGAACGGTTTCCGTTGCTGGTGAAGGTGTTGGACGCCGCGGAACGGCTTTCCCTGCAGGTGCATCCGCCCGCGCGCGCGGCGGCGGAACTGGGGGGCGAACCCAAGACGGAAGCCTGGTATTTGCTGGGCGCCTCCGCAAATGCGGGTTTGATGGCCGGCTTGCGCAAGGGGGTTACGCGGGAACGGTTTGAGAGGGAATTGAAGGATATGTCAGGGGCGGGGTTGGAGGCGCTGGTGCAACGGTTGCCGGTGAAGACTGGCGACGCGATTTTCATTCCTTCCGGACGGATTCATGCCGTGGATGCGGGCTGTTTGATTCTTGAGGTGCAGCAAAACTCCGACACCACCTACCGGGTTTGGGATTGGGGGCGGCTGGGGTTGGATGGCAAGCCCCGTGCGTTGCAGGTGAAGGAATCCCTGGCGTCGATTGATTTTGAGGATTTTGAACCGCAACTGACCGGCGGCAGGGAGGTTTCCTCCGCATCCGGCCAATCCATTTCGTTGGTTGATTGCGAATATTTCACGTTGGAGCGGTGGCGGTTGGCGTCCGGACGGGTGTATGATCCCCGCGCGCCGATGGTGGTGCATGGGTTGAAAGGGAATCTGGCGGTGAAATCGGATGCCAGCGGGGAAACGGTTGTGCCGCCGGGCGAGACCTTTCTTCTGGCGGCCGTGCCGCACCGGCTGGCGCCGGCGGAAGCGGGGGGGGTGGAATTTCTGGCGGGCTGCCCGCGATAAAGATTAAAAATTCAAGATTGGAAAAAGCATTGAATATCCTTCAGACTCCGGCCTGACAACCTATTCATCTCATATGTCCCTTATTCATCCCACAGCGATAGTTGACGCAAAAGCGGAACTGGCGGAATCGGCATCGGTCGGCCCTTATGCGGTGATCGAGGCCGGCGTGAAGATTGGCAAAGGCTGCCGGATCGGGCCGCATTGTTTCCTGACGGGCGACACCACGCTGGGGGAAAACAACCTTGTGCATGCCGGGGCGGTGATTGGCGACGAGCCGCAGGATCTGGCTTACCATGGGATTCCGACAAGAGTGGTGATCGGCAACAACAATCGGATTCGGGAACACGTGACGATTCACCGGGGCACCAAGGAGGGATCTGCCACGGAGATTGGGGACCACAATTTTTTGATGGCCCATTGCCATGTTGCGCACAACTGCCGGATCGGGAACCGGGTGGTGGTGGTGAACGGGGTGTTGTTGGCGGGCTGGGTGCAGGTGGAGGACCGGGCATTCCTGGGCGGCGGGGCGGTGGTGCATCAATTTTGCCGCATCGGTTCGCTGGCCATCCTGCGGGGATTGGCGCGGATCAGCAAGGATGTGCCGCCCTATTGCATGGCGGTGGAGAACAACGAACTGGTCGGCCTCAATGTGGTAGGGCTCAAGCGCGCCGGTGTTTCGCTGGTCCAACGCCGCCAGATGAAGGATGCCTATGGGGTGCTGTTTCAGAGCGGGCTGAATGTGTCCCAAGCCCTTGAAAAGCTGTCGCAAGGCGAACAGACCGGGCAGATCCAGCATCTGATCCAGTTCATCCGCCAGTCCAAGCGCGGTATCTGTCACGCGCGCCGCAAGCCCACCGATCTCGGGGAAGAGGAGGACGAGGTTTGAAGGGGACGGACTGAAGGCTGTCAGGAAGTCGAGTCCTTCGACTATTGTGAGCCGAAGCAAACAGGGCAGGGGATTGCCTGGTGGCGCAAGTCCGCCAAGCCGCCAGCACCACTGAAAGAATGTTGAGGAATATCAAACAAGGATTTGCGGATGCTCTTGCCTGAACCAACCGCCAGACTTTGGGAACTGATCAAAGACGATCAAAATCTTGGCGGGTTCAAGCTGGTTGGAGGCACAGCTCTTACATTCACCTTGCTGAAAATCCGCCGCCTTTTGAACAGGTGATTCGGTTTTTTCGGGACAAACGTTGTGAAATTGAGCGCCAGATTGCGCTCAAAATGGCTCCTGGAAAATCCCGTGAAATGAAATGAGGCGCAGCGTCCTGCGATTTATCTTCGCGACAACAATGAAGCGATTGTTACTGATTGGCTGCGGCAATATGGCGCAAGTTCATTGTTCTCAATTGTCGGCGCTCCAGGGTGTCCGGCTTGTGTGCGCGGTTGACATTGATGAAAAAAAAGCGATTGCGTTTCGCGACAGGTATGGATTTGAACGAATGGCAACGGATTATCGGGCCGAAATTGCAGGCTGAATTTTCAGGTTGGAATCAGCGCGGATGTGATGAGGATTCCATCACGATTTGGCATGGTGATCAATGTCGGACGAAAGTTGAGCATGTCATTTCGGGTGGCAAGCCCACCGGAGTCCAGATGGCGACGATTTTATCCGAACATCGGCGGATGCCGGTAAAATTTCCATTAACCCGGGAAGAGATGATGGAAATTCATTCCAAAATTCATCGCTGACCCGGACATTTCAGACGAAAGCCGTTTTTTTGCGAAGATCCTAAACAAAACCGTCCTCCTTGACGCCGGTTCGGGGCAGGAGAATGGTGAAGGTTGTACCCTGGCCGGCGCGGCTTTCGACGTTGATGGTTCCGTCGTGTTTTTTGACGATGCCGTAGGAAATGGAGAGACCAAGTCCCGTTCCCTTGCCCACTGGTTTGGTGGTGAAGAAGGGCGTGAAAAGCTTGGGAAGGTTTTCCGGGGGAATCCCGCATCCGGTGTCGGAGATGCGGATGAGGACATGTTCCGGGGTGGCCGAGGTTTCAATCGTTATCTCACCTTTTTCCGGAATGGCCTGCGCGGCGTTGACCAGAAGGTTCATGAACACCTGGTTGAGCTGGCCGGGATAGGAGCGGATCCGGGGAATGCCGCCGAATTTTTTATGGACCTGGCATTTGTATTTCAACTCGTTCCAGATCAATTTGAGGGTCGTGTTCAGGCTCTCGTTCAGATCGACTTCGGCGATTTCGGCTTCGTCGATATGGGCAAAGGATTTCAAGCCCAGCACGATTTCCTTGACGCGCCTGGCGCCATCCAGGGATTCCTTGAGCAGAGAGTCAACATCGTTGAGGATGAAAGGGAGATCCTCCTTGGTCCGAAAGGCCCGGATTTGCTCCATGACGGTCTGTTGCCGGGGGTGATCCGCGGAACGTACGGACTCCTCCAGCATATCGAGGAAGGATAACAGTTGCTTGAAGGCGCCGACGTATTGGGTCAGCGTCCCGAGGTTGCTCATGATGAAACTGGTCGGATTGTTGATTTCATGGGCCACACCCGCCGCCAGTTGCCCGAGAGAGGCCATTTTTTCCGATTGGAGCAGTTGCGCCTGGTTTTCCTTCAGGACGGCATGGATTTCCTCGAGTTCCGACAGGCTTTTCTCGAGGTTTTGCTGGGTGAATTCCCGTTCGGTAATTTCCTGCCTCAATTGTTCGTTGGCGCGGACCAATTGTTCCTCGTGCTCTTTCAAACGGCGATTCAAGGCGTCCAGTTCCCTCAAAAATTTCTTTTCCTTTGCCTCGGCCTGTTTGCGTTCGGTGATATCCTGCACCGTTGCCTGCAGGACGCGCCGTCCTCCGTAGTCAAACGCCGTGAGAAGGACTTCGGCGGGAAATGTCTCCCCGTTGGCTCTTTTGTGAACCCATTCAAAACGGTGGGTGCCCTTTTCAAAGCCGGTTCGGATTTCTTCCAAGGATGCCGTCAGCGAATCCCGGCCATCGGGCTGGGTGGGTGGGGAGAGATTGCCGGGATGGGTGTGAATGAACTCTTCCTTGGAGGCGAATCCGTACATTTTCAGGGCGCGCGGATTGCCGTCGAGAAATCCCTGTTCCGTCGCCAGCATGACGGCGTCGCTTGTTCCCTCGTAAATGGCGCGGGCTTTGGCCTCATTTTCCCGCGCCTTTTGAACCTCTTCCCGGAGGGAGGAAAGTTCCCGTTCGAGTTCCTGAATCGTGCGAACCGTCTCTTCCCGTTGAGTGCGCATGGCGGCGCTTCTACCGTGCCGCGGCGCAAAATGCCAGATTTTTTCAAACTTAAATTCTCATGAATCACGATGGAAAAAGTCGTTTTTTTTGGGTTGAGCCTGCGCGGAAATTTGGCAATATGATGGCATGTTGCGAAAAGGATTGGAGACATGGGGAAGGTTTCTTTTCGTTCTGCTGGTGTTGTTGGCGGGGCGGGGGACGGGGTGGGCGGTTGATCTGGTGGATGGGATTGCCGCGGTGGTGAACGACGAGATCATCACCTACACCGACCTCAAAAAACTGGTGGGACAGACGGAGGAAACGATGCGCAAGGCGTTTGCGCCGGACGATCCGAAGCTGGTTGAAAAGCTGCGGGAAGCCCGCAAGGAGGCGCTTGACCAGCTGATCGAACGCCGTCTGATCATCCAGGCATTCAACAGCCGGGGGGGAAAGGTGCCCGACACCTATGTGGAGGCGGAGATCCAGCAGATCATCGAGGATCAGTATGGCCGTGATCGGACGTTGCTGATCAAGACGCTCGAGGCCATGGGGCTCAGTCTGGAGACTTTCAAGGAGCAGGTGAGGGAAAAGCAGATCGTGCGTTTCATGCGCAACAACGAGGTCAACCGGGAGGTCATTGTTTCCCCCTACAAGATTGAGCAGTACTACAAGGCCCATGCCGAGGAATTCAAGGAGGGGGAAAAGGTCAAGCTTCGGTTGATTTTCATCAAAAAGGGGGGGAATGAGCAGGAAACGGAGGGCGCCCGGAGCCTGGCGCAGGAACTTCTTTTGAAACTTGCCACGGGCGCGGATTTCACTGCCCTGGCAAACGTCTATTCGGAGGGCGCGGAGAAGAACAACGGCGGCGAGCTTGGATTTGTGGGAAGGGATTCGCTGCGCAAGGAACTGGCGGATGCGGCCTTTTCGCTGAATCCCGGGCAGATGAGCAAGGTGGTGGAGACCGGAGAGGGATTTTACATCATGCAGGTGGAGGAGAAGAAACCCTCCAAGGTGACCTCGATGGAGGAGGCCCGGGATTTGATCGAGCGGCTTCTTATCCAGCAGCAGACCGAGGAATTGCAGAAGCGTTGGATCCAGTCCCTCAGGCGCAAGGCTTACATCCGGTTGTATTGATTTTAGAGGCGGGGGAGGGGGGGTGCCGTCGCAGGCGGGAGCAAAGGCGTTGCAAGAAAGGGGGGGTTGGGGTATTCATATATGCAATGCGCCGGATTCCGGCGTTTTTTTGGATGGTTTTAAATGCTTGAAATGCGACGAGACGATCCTTCGCAGGAGACTGCGGGGAAATTGAAACTGCGGGACAGGGCCACCAAAGAGGTGGAGAAAGATTCCGCAGTGCCCGCCTTTTCCATGAGCGCCCAGCGTCTGCTGGAGGTCAGTTCGCAGGAGAATGTGGACATGGGGGAGATTGCCGACATCGTTGGCGTCGATCCGGGGCTGGCCTCGAAATATCTGCGGCTGGCCAATTCGTCCTTTTACGGCGGTAAATCCATCGCCAATGTCGAGGACGCCCTTTTAAGGATAGGCTTGGCGGAGGTTCGCAAGGTGGCCATTTCCGTGGCGGTGATGGACGGGACATCCTGTTTCCGCGAGTCGGAGGTGGTGAGTGCGATCAATGTGAATGTCAAGATCGACTGGAACATGTTCTGGCTGCACAGCCTGTTTGTGGCGCGCCTGACGGATATTCTGGCGCATGTTTACCGGCGCACCTCGGGCAAGGAATATCTCGCCGGCCTGTTGCACGATGTGGGCAAGCTTTTCTTCGAGAGGCATTTCACCCATGAGTTCGAGTCCGCCATGCTGCGGGCGATTGAGCGGAACAACGGCCTCTACGACGCGGAGAGGCATCTTTTCGATTTCAATCACGCGGAAATGGGTTTTGCGCTTTGCGAAAAATGGAAGCTGCATCGGGAGATTTGCCGCGCGGTGCGGTTTCATCACGAACCGAATTCTCCGTTCAACAAGGATCCGGTGGATCCCGATTTCCAGCATTTCCTGGCCATTTGCATTTGCGTGGCGGATGACCTGGCCAATCTGTGCCGGGCCAATATTCAGGGAGGACAAAACGTGGAGGGGATGGAATTTGAGACCTTGCCGGGTTGGAAATTGTTGCAGGACTACACCCCCCGCGGGGAATTGGACCTGGATCCGATGGCGGAACTGGAGCGCACCCAGGAGACGCTCAAAGTCATGCTGGGCGGCGGGCCGCCCAAGCAGGATTAAATCAGGTGTTTGGACTGATGGCGGAAGGGAAAACACCGGGGAAAAAGTTTTGTCACGTGAAAGAACTGGAAAAGACGCCAAAGAATTAAAACGAAAAACCTTCGGTTTTCAGCCTGTCAACCCGAACAGATGCCATGCGTTTTCCAACTTCCATTCAATTGGGCGAGGTTTTGATTGATCCCCATGTGCATTCGAAATACTCGGATGGGTTGTCCACGCCGCGAAGCCTTTTCCGGCATGCCTGCCAGCGGGGGTTGAGCGGCCTGGTGGTCACGGACCACGATACGACCAGGCATTGGGAGGAATGTCTTCGTGCGGCCAGGCTGCATCGAATGGCCACGGCTTTGGGGATAGAGATTTCGACCCTGCAGGGGCATCTGCTTGTTTATTTTGACGCCTCGGCTTCGCCCCGGACGGTTGCGCGCGCGTTGAAGCTGGATCGCGGCGCCATTAATTTCCTGGATGTTCATTCGGTCATCCGGCGGGTGAAGGATCTGGGCGGCATGACATGCGTGCCGCATCCTTTCGGCCTTTTTTATCCTTTGGGCGGCGATTTTTTCGAGATGGTGGATGCGGTGGAGGAGTACAACTCATGGATTTTCCACGACAACCGGCGTTATCGGAATGCTTTTGGCTATGCCAAACGTCATGAGATTGCGGCTTTGGGCGGCAGTGACAGTCATTATCCCTACACCATTGGATTCGGCGCCACGGCCGTGCCCTTGGCGGTGGATTTCAGCAAACCGGATTGGTTTTTGCATTGTCTGCGCCAGCGGTTTACCCGTCCGGTTGTTTTGCAGAAACCCCTGCACCGGAAGATCAACATTCTCAAGTCCGCGGTGAGCATTCCGCTCAACATGCGGTACAACGCACGGTTTTTCCAATCCAAGTGGAGAAATTATTGGCGGCAGCATTACCGGGAGCTGTTGATCCCGGGGCCCGGGACGGAGCGGATGGCGGACGGCAAGTGATGGGGGAGAAGTGGGAACAATGCTTGCAGGAAAAAGCGGTGCAGGAACCCCGCTCTCCCATGGTTGGAAATGATGGAGGGCGGGGCTCCCGCACCGCCTTGCCGGTTTCCTGCATCGACCATCGAGCGTCGAGCAGTTGTCGGGCCTTGATGTTAAGGAAATTCAAAGTTGGCACGAAAGCACCATGGCGAAAAGATTTTTTGACAGGATTTTTATACAAGAGGAGGACCTCCCCAACCCCTCCTTGTCAAGCTGATCTTTACCCACATCTTGTAAAGCACAATGGGTGCGAGGTCATTTAAGACCATGCAACAAAAAAACTCACTTCTGGTAAAGATCGTAAGCGACTTCAA
>JAQUAF010000029.1 GCA_028687435.1 Verrucomicrobiia bacterium
GACGCCAAACAGATTTCCATGCCCTCCCTCCACCTAAACTGATCACCTGCGCAGCCTCATGACCGGGGATCCCCTCACATCAGGTTAAAACCCACCCGAAAAACCCGACGGAGCTGCCATGCGCCCAGGGCGACTTCCAAATATCCTTGCCGCTTTTCTTGAGTCGGGCATAATAACGACCATGCCCCAGCCAAAGATTCTCCCCACACACTCGAGTTCCATATTCCCGGTTTTGCGCATCATTTCTTGTGTGTCATATGGTTGCGGCAATATCAAATTCAACCATGCCTTTTTAGTTAAATCACCACTTATAGTGCGCCCGTAGCTCAGTTGGATAGAGCATCGGATTTCTAATCCGGCGGTCGGGTGTTCGAGCCACCCCGGGCGCGCCATCACGCCGCCTTTTCGCTGAACAACTTTTTAAGCGCGGGCAGGTGTTGGCGGATGGATTCGACCGGGACGTGACGGGAGAGTTCGAGAACCTTGGTGACATTGGCTTGATGCAGGGGCGTGAGTCGCTCAAACGGGATCACGCCGGTTCCCGGCATCTGATGGTCCTGGCAGGGGGGGATGACGTCGTGGAGATGGGAACCCGCAAGTTGCGGGGCAAAATGCTGGAGCCATTGGGCATGGTCGAGCAGTCCCAACTCGTGTTTCACCTGCACATGGCCGGTGTCGTGCCAGTAGGCGGCAGGCTCGCCTCGAAATTCCTTGAAAATGATGTCGAACTCTTCGGCGCTGGGGATGTCCTCGATGTAAAGGCGTCCTTCCAACCCCAGGGTCAGGCCGCGTTGTCTGGCCTCGGGCAGCAGAGTCTCGAGACTTTTCATGGCAAAAAGAAAAGGCTGACGGATGTGGCGCTGGCGATAATCCTTCGCGGCGGCCACAGCCTGCCGGTATTCTGGCGTGTCGCGTTTGCCCGCGGAGGCCAGATCCATCAGGTGGCGCGTGGACGGTTTGCCGGTGATCTGGCCGAGATGAATGACCACAATGGGCGCCTTCATATGGACGGCAAAATCAAGGGTCTGCAGCGTGTAGTAGATGGCTTTGCGCCGTTCGGCTGGATCCCCGGCGGTGAGCAGAAAAGGATCGGGCAGCGGACGCAGGCTTTCCAGGGGAATCGGGCAGTGATTATGCACGCTGACCACCCGCATGCCGGGATGTTCCCGGAGAAAACGGTCGATGCCTTCGACCTGGGTGACCTTGGTGGCATAACCGATCTCGATGGCGGAAAAACCCAGTTCCGCGATCTCGGCAAGCATGGCTTCCCCGTCTTCGTGTCTTTCGGTGTTCCAGCAGGTGGAAAGGGCAAGCATTCTCGATTGATGATTTATGATGAAAAAGCAAAGGGGAGCGCCGATAAAACCCGGCGCTCCCCACGCGATTTTAAAAGACTGTCCAAGCTTTTCCCTGACAGCCTTCAGCCGGACAGCCTGAGTGAAGCGTCAAAACTTGCGCTGACGGGCTTCCTTGGCTTTGCGTTTGCGCCGGATGCTTGGTTTTTCGTAATGTTGCTTGGCGCGGAGTTCGCGAAGCGTGCCTTCGCGATCCAGCTTGCGTTTCAGCCGGCGAAGCGCCTTGTCAACGGATTCGCCTTTTTTCATGCGGATTTCAGTCATGTGTAAATCACCACCTTCCTGTTTCTTTCCAAAATGGGGGCATACCGTATCAAGGGAAGCCTTGGCGGGTCAATGACGGAAATGGCGCCGTCCGGTGAAGACCATTGCGGCGTTCAGATCGTTGGCGGCGGCAATGACGTCCTCATCCCGGACAGATCCGCCCGGCTGAATGAAGGCGGTGGCGCCGGCTTGGGCGGCATGCGCGAGACCGTCGGCAAAGGGGAAGAACGCATCAGATGCCACGGCGCTGCGGGCCAGGGACAACTTGGCCTCGCCCGATTTCCAAATGGCGATTTTGACCGAATCCACCCGGCTCATTTGGCCCGCGCCAATGCCAAGGGTGCGATCCGCGCCGCAGAAGACAATGGCGTTGGATTTGACATGTTTGACCACGCGCCAGCCGAAACGAAGCGCCCGCCACTCCGCCTCGGTGGGTTTGCGATGGGTGACGACCTTCCACTGGCTTTCCTGGGTTGGCTGGATGTCGCGCTCCTGCATCAGAACCCCCCCGGCGCAATGGCGGATTTCAACGGGATTGACGCCGGATGCGGGCGGGGCTTTCCGCTGGATGAGGCGCAGATTTTTCTTTTTGCGCAGCAGGTCGAGGGCGATGGTGGTGAAGGACGGGGCGACAATGACTTCGCTGAAGATTTCGGAAATCTTCTCGGCCAGGGGCAGGGTCAATTCACGGTTCACGGCGATGATTCCGCCATAGGGCGCCTGCTGGTCGGTGGCAAAGGCCTTGTCCCATGCGGCCGCGAGATTTGCGTCCTGTCCCAATCCGCAGGGATTGTTGTGTTTGAGAATGGCGACGGTTGGCTCCTCGAAATCCCACGCCAGATCCACGGCGGCGGTCAGGTCGAGAATGTTGTTGTAGGAAAGCTCCTTGCCGTGGAGTTGGGTGAAGAGTTGTTTGAATTCTCCGTAGAGCGCGGCTTTCTGGTGCGGATTTTCCCCATAACGCAGGTCCTGGACCTTGGACAGGCGGAGGGTGAGTTCCACAGGCATGCCGCCGTTGGATGAGGCGGCGGCGTATTGTCGCGCCAGGTAACCTCCGATGGCGCCGTCATAGCGGGAGGTGGTTTGGAATACCTTGACCGCAAGCTGCCGTCGTGTCTCCAGGGTGGTGTTCCCGGTGCGTTGAAGTTCGGCTTGCACCCGGAGGTAGTCGGAGGGATCGACGATGACCGTGACGCTGGCGTGGTTTTTGGCCGCGCTGCGCAGCATGGATGGTCCGCCGATGTCGATTTGTTCGATGGCTTCCCCGATGGTGCATCCGGTTTTCGCCACGGTGTTTTCAAAGGGATAAAGATTCACCACCACCAGATCGATCGGCTGGATGCCGTGCTCCCGGGCTTGTTTTTCATGGTCGGGATTGCCGCGCAGGAAAAGCAGCCCCCCATGGACCTTGGGGTGCAGGGTTTTGACCCGGCCGTTCATCATTTCGGGGAAACCGGTGAAATCGCTGACGTCCTTCACGGTGAGGCCGTTTTCGCGAAGGGTTTTCGCGGTGCCTCCCGTGGAAAGGATTTCCGCCCCGAGCGAGGCGATGGTTTTGGCCAGTTCGACAATGCCGGTCTTGTCCGAAACAGAGATGAGTGCGCGTTGAATTTTCATGCGCGGGGATTTTCGACGCGCCGGGCCGGGGAAGTCAAGAAAATCGCCAAGGAGCGGAATGGCAAGTGGCGGGACGCCGGGGAGGGGACAGGTTCCAGGCGGGTTCCCTGGCGAAGCTTGAGGGATATTTTCGCGGTGAGGGATGAATTTTTTGAAATCTGCAAGACCGGCTTGACGTGGGGGCGGAAGCAGCCTATTTCCAATGAGGCAAACAGGGGTAAAAAATGAATTTTAAGATGAAACTCAGACTGATGCCGGTTTTTTTGATGACTTGCGGAAAAAGCCTTTTCCTTGGACTGGGGGCGGCGGGGATGTTTTTCGCGTTTTTTACCGTTGGGTTGAGGGGGGCGGTGGCTGATCCGGTGGAACGGATCAAATCGTTTGCGACTTTTGAGAGCATTGATTTGCAGGCCCTGGCGGGAGGGGAGGTCATGACTCAACGGGGGCCCTTGATGAAATTCCGGCGCGGGATTTCCGGGGAGAGTTGTTACGTGGTGCTGAAAACGGTTGCCGAGACTTCCAAGTTTATCCAGACCTCCGGGCCGCTTGACGATGGTGAGCAGGGAGTCAACTTTCAGAGTTACATTCAACTGCCTGCCAAGGACGAGGATTTTGCGAAACTAAAGCTGAACAGTGAACGGTTGCCAATCCGGCGGTTGATTTCCGGCACCCTGTCGGCGTCGGAACAGAAGGCGGATTTTGCGATCAGCCGGACGGAGGCGGGGGAGATGGCCAGGACGGTCAAGAGCCTGTCGGGAAGCGCCGCGAAACCGGTGGATATTGTCCGCGCCTGTTGGATCAATGTGGTCAAGGGGCGAACCGCCCAGTTTTTTCAAACAGGGTTGACGAAGATGACGTCGTATGAGATGGGGGCGTCGGAGGTCAATCCGGGCGCCGAAATGCGCAGTTTGATGGATGAACGGTCCAGTGCCGGGATTGCCAGGGAGTTTGGAGGGCTTTTGCAGGATGTGGGATTGGGCGCAACGGCGCCGCAGAACAGGCTGCAGCCTGCGATCAATTATTGTGAATTGCTCAATTGGGAATTGATGTCAACGTTTGACGTGGGCGCCGTTTATTCGCGGGATTTGGAGGGAGGAGGCTGCCAGATTTTTGATTGCCAGTATTATTCCAGCGGCATTTATTATGTTTCGATGTGTTTCTTTGAATTATGGCCGGTGAAGATTGGAGGAAAGGATGCGACCCTGGTTTGGCGCGCGGATTTGATTGCGGCGCCGACCTTGGAGATTACCCGCGGGATTGAGCGGATGGCCTATGGGAGCCTCATGATGAAGGAAATCAAAAAATCCATCAAAAATTTCCAGAGGATCATTCTCACGAAGTGAGGAAAGGGTTGTTTGGACTGCAGGATCGAACCCCCTCTCACTCCCCCTTGAACAAGGGGGAGCCATCGTGCGCCTCCCCTTGACAAGGGGAGGATCAGGGTGGGGTGGTGTCGGACAGTTTTCGATTTTGGGATCGGCTTAATTTTAAAAACAAACCGCAAGCGTGACGTCATCCGACAAGACAAATGGCGGCAAGGGAGAGGGGCAAAACCGGGTTCTGGCCGAATTGCTGAGGGATCAGGAGATTCGCCAGCGGGGATACCGCGAGCGGGCGTTGAAGCTTTATCCCCATGTCTGCGCGCGATGCGGGCGTGAATTTTCAGGAAAACGGCTTCGCGAACTGACGGTTCACCACAGGGACCATAATCATCGCAATAATCCGCCGGATGGAAGCAACTGGGAATTGTTGTGCCTGTATTGCCACGATCATGAGCATGAGAAGATGGGGATTGGAGATTATTATGCCGGTCCGCTTCCCGGGGACGAGAAACCCCCTCCCCTGGCTTCCAATCCATTTGACGGGTTGGAGAATTTGTTGAAGTCCAAAGACGGCAAGACAGGGACGTGAAATCAACTGCTGCTGCTGGAACTCAGGCTTTCGATGATCGAAAGGGTGCTGGAGGCTGTGGATTGGTACTCTTCCAGGGCGGCAAAGGCGGAAACCAGACGTTCCTCCTGAATGTCGATTTGTTCGTTGAGAAAATCGATTTTATCATTGTTCCGATCCTCCTCATCGGAAATGCTTTCCAGACGCAGGCTCAGCGCGCCTGTGGTGGAGTCGATCTGGCTGTTGATGTACTCGTCGAGGCTGTTCATGATTCCGGTTGAAGAATCGCTGAAGAGGCTGATGACTTCATCAAGGTTGGTGGACAGGGCGTCCTCAAGTTCCGATGTGTCGATGGTCAGGAGGTTGTCATCGCCGGAGGTCGAGATGCCGAGGTCTTCCAGCATGCGGATGGTTCCGGAGCCCATGGCCGAGGTGATGGTCCGGCGCAGGGTGTTGGCCAATGAGGAAATGGTGGAGTCGGATGCCAGGATGCTGGCCGAGTCGGTGTCTTCGGTGGGGGTTGCCGTGTAACTGCTGATCATGTTTTGAACGGAATTATATTGTTCGACGAAGTTGGTGATGGCTTCCTCAATGGCATCCGTGTCGGTGGCAACGGAGAGCGTGACGGATTCTCCGGAGGCGGTGGTGTCGGTGACGTTGAGGGTCAGTCCCGTGATGCCGGTTTCCTCCCCGGTCAGGGTGTTGTCGGAGCTTTTGCGTGGATTGAGGTGATAAGGATCGTTGATATAGATGGTGGCGTCGTTGCCCACGGTTTGGGTCGAAGCGCTGGTGGTTAGTTTCAGTGTGCTGGCGATGTTGCTGTCATCGGCATCCTGGACGGTGATTCCATAACTGCCCGTGGTTTTGGAGGTCAGCACAATCTGGTCCGCGACAGAATCGTAAGAGGCATAAACTCCGGCGGAGGATGCTGTGATTTTATCGAGAACATTTTGCAGGGTGTCGGTGTCCGGATCGACGGAAATGGTCATGCCGTTGACGATGATGTCATTGCCGGTGAATGTGCCGTTGATATTGCTGTCGGAGAGAACGGCGCCGGTGTCCGTCGTGCCGATCGTATAGAGGCTGGTGACGGTGGATTCGCCGCTGGTATAAAGGCGCGATTTTTCCAGGAAATTGCTGGTGTCTCCCACGGAGCCCGCCACAATGGCGTCGCTGCCGGTGAGGGTGATTTTGTCCGTGTCCGGATCGTAGGAGGCGGTGACTCCGGCGCTGCTGCTGTTGATGCGTTCCAGCACATCCTCCAGCGTGTCGGCGCCGGCATCCACCGTGATCTGGACCCCATTGATGGTGAAATAACCGCCGGTCAGCGATGAACCATAGGATTCCGAGAGCGTCCGGTCGTCGGGAGTGCTGCTGGTGGAGACGGGATTGGCGAGTTTGAGGCTGCTTGCGCTGCCGCTTTTTCCGCTGGTCAGCGTGGTGGCGGAGGCGATGGAAGCCACTTCGATGCTGTAGGTGCTTTTTGCCGCGGAAGTGCTGGCGGTGGCGGTGAGAATATCCGTATCGGAGGATGTGGCGGTGCTGGAGGAATACAAGGAGGCATCCGCCAGCGTTTCGGCGGCATCCTGCAGTGAGGCCAATGCTTCCTTGATGGCGGTGATGGCGTCGCTTTTGACGCTCAAGATTTCATTGTCGTTTTCCAGGTGGGTGACGGGGATGCTTTCGACAGCGAGGAGTTTTTCGATGATGGCATCGGTGTCCAGACCGGTGGACAGGCCCGATAGTCGGATGGTTCCAACTGATGTTGACATAGGTCCTCCTCTTTTTGGCGATGTGATGTTTTGACGCCGGATTTGCGCCCTTTATATTCCTCGTCTAAAACAGGCGTTTCCCAATCCGGGCTATCCCGGCAAAAGCGCATTTCATCCCATGAAAATGCCAATTCGTCCCGGCTTTTTTGCCGTGGAGGCGATGGAGGGCGTGGCGAAGGCCCGCGTTCCCGGACAAGTCAAAAATGGGGATCCGCCTCAGAAGGGCGGGGCTTTGTCACAGAACGCTTGTCTTTGGAGGAGCGGCCATTAGAATAAGCCGGCACAGTCCTCATCAAAATGACGGGCATGTGTTGTTGACGCCGGAAGTCCGGACACGGACAAGAATTTCTGACAGGATTTGATCTCTGTTGTTATGGGTTTGGATTTTTCCGGGAGTTGAGGCTGCTCCATGAAGAAACAATGAAAATCAGCGCATACCAGTTCATCCGCCGGCTTGCCGCCGGCATGCTTTTGTTTGCCTGGACGCTTCGCGCCGGGGAAACCCCGGAAAATTTAACCTGGAACGATTGTGTCCGCGAGGCGGTGGAAAACAATCCGGACATCAAGGCAAGCTGGCATGCCTTGCAAAGTTCGGAGGCGGTGCGCAAGGGGAGCTATTCGGATTTTTTTCCCCAGATCACGGTGAATGCCGGCAGGACACGCGCATATCAGCCGGCAGATGAATCCGCGGGGGTGACTGCCTTCGGGGGCGCCGCCTCCGCCACTGAATATACAACCCAGTACACGGCGAATATCACGCTTCAGCAGATGGTTTTTGATGGATTCAAAACCAGGGGGAATGTTGACAAGGCGCGGGCGGAGGCGCGTCTGGCTCTGGCCAATCTCATTTCCGAAAAGGCCTTGGTCAGCTACGAGTTGAAATCCGCGTTTGCGCAGTTGCTTTATGCGCAGGATTTGATCGGAATATCCCGCAGCATCGTGGCGCAGAGGGACCGGGATTACCAGTTGGTCGGGCTTCGTTATGAAAGCGGCAAGGAAAACAAGGGGTCTGTGTTGTGGAGCAAGGCCAATCTGGGCCAGGCCAAATTTGATTTGGAGCAGGCGCTTCGGAATCTTCTTGTTTCCCGGCGCCAGCTTCTTACCAGCATGGGGGTTGGCAGCCGTTCAAATCCGGTTGCCGCGGTTGGAGAACTGGTTGCCGCTCCGGTTGATCCGAAACCGGATTTTCAGGCGCTGGCCATAAAAACGCCGGCCCATTATCAGCGTCTGGCCGAAAAGGATGCCGCTGCGGCCGGGATCACCATCGCTCAAAGCAGCCTGTATCCATGGCTTTCCGCGACTGGCGTTGTTTCGCGCCAGGACAACAAGTTTTTTCCAAAGGACAACGGTTGGTCTGTGGGGGTTTCCGCAACCTGGGATATTTTTGACGGAGCGCAAACTTATTTCAATGTCAGGGCCGCCCGGGCCAGTCTCCAGCAGTCCCAGATGGTTTTGCGCAGCACCGATGAGCAAACGGCCCTGTCTCTGGCCAGGGATCACACGGATTTGGTTGACGCGGTTGAAAAGGTGCGGGTGCAATCGGAATTGTTGGAAGCGGCGTCCTTGCGCGCGGACATTGCGGAGGTTCAGTACCGGAACGGATTGATTTCGTTCCAGGATTTTTATTCGATCACCAATGACTATATCAATCAACAGCGCCAGACCCTGGGCTCGCGGCGCGACGCGTTGATTGCCGAAGCCAAATGGGAGCAATCCCGTGGCGTGGGAGCAATACCATGAAATCAATCAAAAAGACTTGGATCGGAATTGGAGCCGGCGTGCTGGCGGTCTTGTTTTTGGCCTGTTTGGCGCGGATGGGGCTGTCCCCGGCCTCCAAGTGGGAAACTGCGGATGTCCGCCGGGGGGACGTGAAAATGACCGTCCGGGCGACGGCGACCATCAAGCCTGAACATCGATTGGAGATCAAGCCGCCCCTGGCGGGCCGCGCCGAATCGGTGGAGGTGGATATGGGGGCAAAGGTCAGGCAGGGGCAGATTCTGGCTTGGATGAGTTCCAGCGAAAGAGCGGCGCTTTTGGATGCCGCGCGCGCCAGGGGGGAAAAAGAATACAATGCCTGGAAGGATATTTACCGGGCTGCGCCCCTGGTTGCTCCGCTCGATGGCACGATCATCTCGAAGAGCCTGGTGCCTGGACAGGTCGTGCAATCCACGGAAACCGTGTTTGTGATGTCAGACCGGCTGATTGCCCAGGTGGATGTGGATGAAACCGATTTGGGGAAAGTGCGGGTGGAACAGGCTGTCGAGGTGTCATTGGATGGTTTTCCCGGAGTTCGTTTGAAGGGCAGGGTCAACAAGGTCGCCTATGATTCGGTTACTGTGAATAATGTCACCACTTACAAGGTGGATGTGTTATTGGAGACGATTCCGGATTTTTTGCGAAGCGGCATGACGGCCAATGTCGTCTTTTTTGTGGCGGAGCGGATAGATGTATTGTTGATTCCAGCGTCGTCGGTGCAGGCGGATGGGAGTGTTTTGGCCGTGGGAAAAGGGGGAAAGCCGCAAAGCAGGTCTGTGCAGACAGGGATTACGGATGGCAGGTGGATTGAGGTGGTTTCGGGGTTGTCCGAGGGTGAGCAGGTGGTGCAGAACGCTTATCATCTTCCGGCGTCCGCCTCCGGCGGCGGGTTCAGCCTCCTGCCCCGCATGCCGTCCAGAAAGGGAAACCCTCCGCCTCGCTGATGCCGTTGCCTCAAGAATTCACAACCATCGGGCATGGATGAACCCTTGATATTTGGAAATTTCAAAGTTTTGATGAAGACGAAATTACGAGGGATTTTAATTGGCGGCAGCCTCTGGATTCCCGCTTTCGCGGGAATGACGGAAGGGGAGTATGCCCATTTCACCATCGTCATTCCCGCGAAAGCGGGAATCCAGTTGTCTTTGCGTCGAACGCTTGTCTCGCCGAAGCGCTTGGGCGAAGGCGGATCGAGCAGTTGCCGGGCCTTGAGCCCGGCTTAATTTAAATGATTGAACTGACGCAAATCAGCAAGACTTACCGGATGGGCAACATCCGGGTGCCGGCCTTGCGCGATGTTTCCCTGAAAATCGGGCAGGGCGAATTCATCATCATCAGGGGCGCGTCCGGTTCCGGCAAATCCACCCTGCTCCATGTGCTGGGGCTTTTGGATAAGACCGACACGGGGACATTTCATTTCATGGGGAGGGACGTCAATCGTCTTGACGATTGTGAATTGGCGTTGCTGCGGTCCGAAACGGTGGGATTTGTTTTTCAGCAGTTTCATTTGCTTCCCCGGATGTCAGCCATTGACAATGTGGCGCTGCCGTTGGTGTACCGGCGGCGCGCCGACCGTGTGGCCGATCCGCGGCAGCTCCTGGAACAGATGGGATTGGGGCGGCGTCTGAATCACCGGCCCAACGAGTTATCCGGCGGACAGCAGCAAAGGGTGGCCATTGCCAGGGCGCTGGTCAACCGTCCCTCCATTCTGATGGCGGATGAGCCGACTGGCAACCTTGATTCCGCAAGCGGACGGGAGATCCTGACTTTTTTTCAAAAACTGAACGCCGAAGGGATTACTGTTGTCGTCGTTTCGCATGAAGCGGACATTGAGCAATATGCCCGGCGGGTCATTCACATTCAGGACGGTTACATCCGGTCCGATGAGATGCGCGCCACGATGGTGGCGGCGGGCGGGATTGCCTGGGATTCCGGTCTGAAGCTTTCCAGGGCGGATGATTTGAACGTCTTGGGCTCCAGGCGCCAGCCTCCCGGGCGGGCGGAAAAATTTCTCAAGCATTTGAGCCAGGCGGGACGCTCGTTGTCGGGCAACAAGATGCGGACCGGGCTTTCGGCCCTGGGAATTGTGATTGGCGTGGCGGCTGTGATGGTGATGCTGGCGCTTGGCGCCAGCGCCCGCTCATCGGTGACACGCCAGTTTTCGGCGCTGGGGTCGAATCGGCTGGTGGTGCGTCCGGATGCGCAAAATATTGGAGGGGTTCGCCAGCAGATGGGGGCTGTGAGCCGTCTGACCATGAAACAGGTGGAACAAATCCGGGAAAGGGTTTTGCAGGCAAAGGTGGTTGTGCCGGAGGTGAGAGGCAGGGGGCAGATTGTGTGGGGAAGCGGCAATGCAAACACCGAGGTGGTGGGGACGACTCCCGGATATATCGACATTTACGCCGCGCAACCGGCCCATGGCCGTTTTTTTACCGAGGAAGAGAATCGCAGCCGCGCACGGGTGGCATTGTTGGGGTTGACCGTGGCCAGGAGTCTGTTTGGAAAACAGAATCCGGTGGGGGAAATGGTGAAAATCAACCGGGTGATGTTCCAGGTGATCGGGATTTTGCCGGCAAAAGGGGCGACGGGGCCAAGGGATGAGGATGATCTGGTGGTCATTCCCATCCAAACCGCGATGCGGCGATTGATGGGCAGGGAATACTTTGACTGTATCAGTGTTTCCGCATCGGACAGCGAATCGGTCGGCCAGGTTCAGGAATCGATTTTGAAGCTGACGCGCGGGTGGCCCAGGCTGCCTGGCGCGACCGGGGCGGGTTACCGGATTGACAATCTGGCTTCCATCCAGGCGGCATTCAGCGCGGTTGCGCGGACGCTGGCCTTGTTGCTGGCGTCGGTGGCCACGATTTCCCTGGTGGTGGGCGGCATCGGCATCATGAACATCATGCTGGTGTCCGTGGCCGAACGAACGGGTGAAATCGGATTGCGCAAGGCCATTGGGGCGACGCATGCGGATATCATGGCGCAATTCCTCATTGAGTCGGCGGTTCTGTGCATGGCAGGCGGGGTATTCGGCATTCTTTTGGGCGCGGGGGCCACTCTGGTCCTGTCGCATCTGGCCGGATGGAAACTGGGAATCTCGATATGGTCGATTCTGCTCGGTTGTGGTTCGTCCGCCGTGATTGGAATTTGTTTTGGCCTCTGGCCGGCCCGCCAGGCCGCCCGGTTGAATCCCATCGATGCCTTGCGTCACGAATAACGGACATTTGCAGAATGGCCGCAAAAAGGCTCAAGAGGCACAAATGGGGGATGAATGGAGCGGCAGGTGAAATTCACATCGATGGACATGATGGCCGGGATGAATGGCGAGCCAGACCTGCGGAGTTTGACCATCCCATTGATCGATGTTCAATATTTGCCGTTTTTGAGCCGTGCATTATGCGTTTGTCCGCCGCAGCCCGGCGATTACAAAGCTGTTCTGCGGGCTGTGGCGGAGTAATTTCTGATGCATTGGAGGAGTTTGTTCACTGTCACGGCATGCTTGAGCGTCCAAGGAACAAGATTTTGTTCGATCACATCGGAAAGGGGGAGCCCCTCCTTGACGCCGATTTTTTTTCGCGCCACGCTGGCGATGGCATGGACTTCGTCAATGCGGGTGTTCAACGACGCCTCGTTGATCCCGGGAACGGCCATTTTGCATTGAACCCGCAATGAGACGAGAGATTGCATGGGAATGAGCTGGGGAATGAATCCGATGACCGGCTCCATGGCCACAAGGAGGTTTTTCCACGCGGTGATGGTTTCATGGATTGGTTCGATCAGGCAATCCACGGAAAAGTTTTGCATTTGGGCGATCAGGGAAACGGCGGTGTCGTATTGCTGCTGGAGCGCCGCTTCCGTCAAATAATGAATCAATCCTGGTTTGATGGAGGTTGTCTGGCAGGCGAGGGTTTCACATGCCGGCAGGGCGGCGCCCTGGGGTTTTTTATCCAGATGGGCGGATAGGACGGCGCGCCCCGACGATTTAAGGAGGATCTTGCATGCGGCGCAAAAGGTCTGGAAGGAATTCCACTCGAAGGCGTCGGCCAGAATTTGGGGTTTTTGTTCAAGGGACAGCTCTGGATTTTTCATGATATTGGCTGGGTTCGGTTTTTTGACGCATTTGGCGGCGATCATGCCGGCGCATAACTAATATCGGCATCGATAATTGGAATGGATACATTATTCGTCACGGCCTGTCTGCATTTCATCACCAAATTGGCGTGATTAATCCCAAGCGGGAAAATTTCCGGGTCGTTTATTCCTGGATTTATCGGAAAATTTTCATGCCATGTCGCAAATTATCAAAATTATATGTGTAAAACCGTTGAAATAACGGGGATGAGTTATTGAAATTCAGTGATGAATTGATGGTGAAGCGGGATGAAAGTTTGTTTTTTGGATTTTAAGATATTATTTTTATTGAAAATCATGAGTTGGATATAAGTCGTTTGAAAAAACATTGAAGACAGCCTTTGAAAATCCGCAGGAAAATTGATGTCAGGGATGAATATTTAAAAAGTTGTGATGAAGCCAAAGCAAGTCGTGATGAAACGGATGATAACTCGAAAAGTCTCCGCCGATTGAAGTAGGGCGAACAGAAAAACACATCCGGACGCGGATTTCCGCCGATTTCAAATGCGGAAAATGGAGAGAAGATAAACAAGACAAAAAGGAAGACTTATGAGTTCTATATCAAGCGTTTCATCGCTTACAACGGGAATCACCTCCACTGACACGGCCTCCACCAGCCAGAGCCTGAGCCAGAGCGATTTTCTCGAGCTTTTGATGACCCAGCTGACCAATCAAAACCCCCTGGATACCGCCGACACCGGCGCCATGCTTCAAAATATGTGCAATCTGAGCAATCTGCAGGCCACCAATCAGATTTTGACCAACAGCCAGGTCACGCTCGGCCAGTCATTGCTGGGCAAAACGGTCAGCGTCACGGACAGCGACGGCAACCTGGTGTCCGGTGTGGTGGAGGAGGTGACGGTGCAGAGCGACACCCCCTATATCGTGATCGATGGAACAGCGTATGACTTGTCGTCGCTGAATTCGGTGATTTCCTCCGCCGCAACGACAACCACGGAATGACCAAAATCCGCTTAAAGAGAAAGAAATCATATGCCCAGAAGCCTTTTTACCGCAGTTGCCGGACTCCAGACGCATCAACAACGCATGGATGTCCTTTCGGATAATATCTCCAACGCCAACACGATTGGATTCAAAGCCTCGCGAATGACATTTATCGAGTCGTTCAACCAGAGTTTGCGCCAACCGTCGGATAATCAACCCGTGGGCATTACCATTGGATTGGGCAATCAGATCAGTTGCGTGGCCCAGCAATTTACACAAGGATCTTTTCAGAGAACCGGCGTTGACACGGATATTGCCCTTTCCGGCGACGGTTTCATGGTGGTCCAGGATACCAGCGGCGCCTATTATTTCACCCGTGACGGATCGTTTTCCATCAATGCGGACGGTTATCTGATCACCTCCCTTGGTTACAATGTAATGGGGGTGAGCGCCACATGGAACAATGGGGCGTCGGCGGACGTGGAAGCCGCGGATCCCGGGACTTCCGCTCCGGGCGCGGTTGGAAAATTGAGGATTTCCAACACCTTTTACGCCAATCCAACTTATAATATATCGACCGGAACCTATGATTCGACGGGCAACACCGTCACCATCACCACAACCGCGTCGCACGGTTACGCCGTGGGTGATACCGTGGTCATCGCCGATTGTGCGCCCGCGGCGTACAACGGCACTTTCACCATTACAGCCGTCACGGACACGACGTTCACCTACACCCCCGCAAGCGCTCCCGCCACCAATATGACCACGGCCGGAACGGCGACAGACACCAGCATTATTAGAACCAACACCACAAGCAGTTACTCGATCGGCACGGACGGCAAGATCACGCTTTTCGGTTCCCAAGGCGATTCCCTGGTGGCGGGTTACATGACCCTTGCGAATTTTGCAAATCCACAGGGGTTGGTGCGCGCGGGGAACAGTTTGTACAGCTTCAACTCGGCCGCCGGCTCCCAATCGGGCGGAACGGAATTTTCGCCGACCGACGACGTGCGCAAGGCGGGCACCAACGGTTATGGGACGACCCAGAGCGGCGCGTTGGAGTTGTCCACCGTGGACCTGGCCGACCAGTTCACCGACATGATTGTGACCCAGCGCGGTTTTGACGCGTGCGCCAAGGTGATCACCACGGCGGACGAGATGTTGCAGACCCTCAATGGGTTGAAACGTTAATGATGGCCTGGGTTGTTAGACTGAAGGCAGAAGGCTGAAGGTTATCAAGAAGATCAAATTATGGGCGCCATTTCCACATTGGGACTCACGGGCGGACTTTCGATTGCGGCCCAGGGGTTGAGCGTCGCCCGGGCGGCGATCGAGGTGACCAGCAACAATGTCGCCAATGTCAACACGGCGAATTACGCCCGCCAGCGCGCGAACATCCAGACCGATGTAAGCGTCAACACAAGCATCGGCTCGCAGGGGCTGGGCGCCATCATCACGAACATCCAGTCGTTGCGGAGCTCGTTGCTGGACAACATGATTCCCGGCAACATCAGCAAGGAAAGCTATTTGTCGGAAAAATCCTCGCTTCTCAGCACGGTGACGACCTCTTTGGGACAGACAGTTGACAACATCGAATCCCTGGCTGGATCGAGCGACACGACCACCACGGACGGATTGCAGGAGGTTTTGGACGACTTTTTCAACGCTTGGGAAAGCTTGAGCGCCACTCCGTCATCCGCGATTTTGCGCCAGCAGGTGCAGGACGCCGCGGATGCGGTGGCGGACAAGTTGAATTCGATCGCGGACAACCTGACCACCGCCCAAACGACCATTGTTTCCACAGCCCAGGAGAATACAACCGAGGTCAACACGGCCCTGGCCAACATTGCCTCCCTCAACGAACAGATTTACAACACGGAGCAGGGGGGGACGGTAACGGCAAACGAATTGCGCGATACCCGGCAGCAGGCCCTTGAGGAGCTTTCCGAAAAGGCGGATATCTGGTATCAGGAGCAGGAAAATGGAACGGTGCAGGTGCGTTTGGGGAGTTCGACGGGAACTTTGCTGGTGGATGGGTTTTATTCGGGAAACACCGCTTCCGCCGGAACCTATAAATTATCGCTGGTGAACAATCCGACGGCGCCCGCCACGGTCAATTACGAATGGCAGGGGTGGACGGGGGGAGTTTCGGAAACGCCGGCCACCCTGGTGGCGATCGCAAACCAGCCGTCAACCGGCGAGATCGCCGCCGAGATCGAGGTGGTGAATAAATTCATCGGGGATGCGACCACGGGGCTGGTCAGCGAATACAATAATATTGCGTCCAACCTTGCCAGCCTGGTCAACACCCAGCATGCGGCGGGTTACACCCTGGAGAATTCCCCGGATTACGACACTCCGGGCGCCAATGATTTTTTTCAGAACAAGACCACGGGTTTGCCGGCCAACATCACGGCGGCCAATATCCGGCTCAGTCCGACCATTGCGGCCGACACAGATCTGATCGCGGCCTCCAGCGCCACCGGGCAGCCCACCGACGGGCAGAACGCGCTGGCCATTGCCAACATCAGCGATTCGACCGTGGCCGCGCTTGGCAACCAGACCATCGCCGAATATTACCGCACGTGTTTGAGCAGCCTGGGCAGCAGCCTGAAATCCAACGACAGCCAGTTGACCACCCAGACGCTGGTGGTCGAGCAGTTGCAGAGCCAGCGCGACTCGGTGATGGGGGTTTCCCTTGATGAGGAAACGACCAACCTGATCCGGTTTCAGCAAGCTTACGAGGCCAACGCAAAGATCATTTCCACCATCGATGAAATGTTTGACACCCTGGTGGGCATGATCTAACCGCCACTTCATATGTTTCGAACCACCAGCAACACTTATATTTCCGGTTTCAACAACCAGCTGCAGGTTTTGCAATCGCGCATCAGCAAATATCAGAACGATATTTCCACGGGAAAGAAGATTCACAATGCGTCGGATGATCCATCGGGTTATTCCCAGGTCCTCGGATTGCAATCGGATCAGCGGGCAGTCCAGCAATTGCGCAGGAACGCCAATGCGGCCGAGACCCGCATTAATTCCACTTATTCGGCGGCGGCGGATCTCCAGACGGTTGTCAGCCGGGCTTCGGAACTGGCGATCCAGGCCAACGGCACGCTTTCGGACAGCGACCGGGAGGTGATTGCGACCGAGATTGACAATCTGCTGGAGCAGGCGTTGACGATTGGCAACCGCCGGGAGGATTCGACGTTTTTGTTTGGCGGAACCTCCCTTCTGTCCAGCGACACCGATCCGGTCACCGGCTCGGCCTATGTTCCCTTTTCCGCCACCCGCGACGCGACAACCGGGGAAATCACGGCGGTGGCTTACCGGGGCAATTACACCACCCAAAAGATCGAGGTTTCGACAAGCACGGTGATGGACGCCAGCGTCCTAGGCGCCCGCAACGCGGCCGGGCAGGGGAGGGCGCTTTTTGTGGACAACCAGTTATCCACGCCGGTGGATGTTTTTCAAACCCTCATCGATATGAGGGACAATTTGCGCAATAATACGTACGATTCCACAACGACAGTCGCGGAGTTGAACAATGTCGAGGACAATGTGGCTGTGGTCATCGGAATGACATCGGCCAATTTGAGCCGCCTGGAGACGGTGACAACGGCGCATACCCGGAAATTGACATCCGACGAGACAACCCTTTCCCAGATTGCCGATTCGGATCTGGCCAGCGCGGCCCTTTCCCTGACCCAGGCGCAGACGACCTACGAGGCTGCGCTGTCGGTTGGAGGACAGATCCTGAATGTTTCCCTCCTGAATTATTTGTAGCGATCCAGGGCTTGCCGAGGGGTTCGCCGCTTGCGCCTTGCCAAAAGGGTATAGCTCTCCCAGCAAAATGTGAATTTAATGTTAAGGAAATTCAAAGTTTTCGGATGGAAACGAGATTTCGACCGTCTCTGGATTCCCGCACCGCCTCCATCAGAACGAAATGGTCCCAGATTTGGCAAATGTTAGCGATGTTGGGCAGGACGCCCTCGTTCCCAGGAAAGGATCTCAATTAGGTTGACGCGAATGCGCAAAAGCGGGAATCCAGTCGGATTTGCGTCGAGCACTTGTCTCGCCGAAGTACCGCAACAAGCGAGACGAAGGCGGATCGAGCATCAAGCGTCAAACTGCCGTGTCCGGCGGGTTTTTTTGGGTGATTGGCGGTCGTTTTTTGAGTTTTTGTCTTGAAAAGGCAAAAGTTCATCCCAAAGCGCTGGTGCGGCTTGAAAAACGGGATATGCTGATTGTGCGTTAGTTCGGTTTTATGAAAAATTTTCAAGAATATGGGTGTTTTTGGATAAGGCCGGCAGTCCTGCAGGGGATGGTGTTCCTCTGTTTGCCATCCGAGCAGAGGAGAATAACGTAAAAAGTCAGGAGTCAGCCATGAAAGAAAAACTCATTGCAGCAATGGCCGCCGTGGCGATTTTTTTGGGAGGAGTGGTTACGGGGGTTTGGACGCAGAGAACCGGGCATATGCCTCCTCCTCCGCCCTCTGGTTTTGGGGAAATGAGAGGGTTCTCTTTGTTCGGACATGGGATGGATCGAATGCCGTGTGGCGGGGAGCGCGAACGCCATCATGGGCCGGAAATGGGCATGGGGATGGAGAGGCGGATGTCTGACATGGAACATGGAAAAGGTCCTGAACTGCGCCCGGAAATGGCGGCGGTTGGGGAAAAGGTGAAAACGCTGAGGGAAAACAACAGAAAGAAGGTTGAGGCGGTTTTGAAGGATGACCAGAAGAAAAAAATGACAGAAATGGTGTCACCCCGTCCCGGCGGTTGCACCGGCGAACCCAGCCGGGGAGAGAAGGGCCGCACAAGGGGATTCCTGCGGCGGGAGGGGAAGATCGTTTTGCACAGCATGGTCCGGAACGTCATCCCATGCCTCCTCCTCCATCCATGATGTCCGGAGGGCATGGCTTGGGGATTATTACACCGGTCCGCTTCCCGAAGACGGGAAACCCCCTCCCCTGGCTTCCAATCCTTTTGAGGGGTTGGAGAATTTGTTGAAGCCCAAAGACGGCAAGACAGGGACGTGAAATCAACTGCTGCTGGAACTCAGGCTAAACAAAACGGCCAATTATTTTATTGACATAATTATTGAAAAAATAGGCTTGATTTTTGAGAATTATGTAATATTGTATTAAAATATAAAACATAATGAAACTCGAGTTGAATGTTCAAACAGCAGAACCAGTGTCTGCACAGATAGAACGGTTTCTTAAAAATCGTATTTTGAATGGCGAATTGGCGCCCGCAACCCGTCTGCCTCCCACCAGTGAATTGGCTCGGCAGTGGCATGTTGACAGCACCGCCGTTTGCCTTGCGATGACCCGGTTGACGCAGGAAGGACTGATCGATCGAATTCCGCGCCGGGGAACATTCGTTCGATTGCCAACGGATAAAGTCATGATTGGCATTCTTGTCGGATCCAATTTGACCGCAGAGGTCTCCCATTACCCGCGCGCACTGGTTGAATATCTTCGTGTTGAACTGGCGCAACGAAAGGATTGCCGATGGACTGGGCGGATTTATGACAGCATGTATGAAACCAGCCTATATCCTCAATATCAGGAGTTGCCTGTTTACCAAAATTTGACGCGTGATCTCAAAAATTATTGTTTTAAAGGAACCATACAACTGCATGGAAGCCTGCACGACTTCGACATCACGTCTTGGGACATCCAACTGCCGACGGTCCGGCTTGCAACGGTGGTAACGGAAGCCCGGGCGGATGTGACTTTGGATTTCTTCTCGTTTGGACAGGAATCCGTCAGATATCTGGCTTCCCGGCAACGCCGGAAGATCGTTTATTTGCGCACATTGGACACCGCAGTGGATGGGGACATGGACCTTGAAGGCATTCAAGCAACCGCCCAAAGGATGGGGCTTCCCGGGGTTGAAACTCATTTTCTCGAACATGTCAGCCACGCACAATTTGAAGAAATTGCGCATCAAAAAACCCGCCGGCTGATTGATCAATGGGCCGCCCAAAAATCCTGGCCGGACGCTTTGATTATTTCCGATGACCTTGCGGCCCGTGGAGCGGCTTTTGCGCTGCATGAAAAGAGCGTGCGTATTCCCGACAAAATGCTGGTGGTTGTGATGGCCAACCAGGGCATCAACCATTACTACGGTTTTCCTGTGATCCGATGCGAGTTTCCCATTAAAACAGTGGCCCAATCCCTGATTGACATCCTGTGGAAAAAAATGGTTGGAAAGGCTGTGCCCAATCATCCCGTCAAAATCCCCGTCCTTTCCATGGATTCAAAGGAGGAGCCATGAATCTCCGCTCATTTTGCGCAAAACACCGATGTTTCAGGTTTAGGCTATATCAAGGGTTTTTGTCCGGTTTTACACTTTTGGAACTGATTGTCTGTGTGGCCATTTTATCCATTTTGGCGAGTTTTTTGTTGCAGTCCGTATCCAGAGTGAGGGAATTGGCAAGAAGTGTCGAATGCGTAAACAACCTGCGCCAGCTTCACATGGCGGTGCAAAGTTATGTCAACGACAACGAGGGCTGGTTTCCCCTGGCCAACGCCAACCGTCCCGGGGGGGCGACGGCGGTGGGATCGCCGTGGTACAGCACGCGGGTTATTGCGCAATATGTAGGGCATACGCGCCTGGACAGTGAAAAAGGCCCCGCTCAATGCCCAAGCGACAAGCAGGTCTGGACCAAAGTTTATCCTCTTACCAAGGGAATTTCCTGCGCCATGAGCGAATATCTGGGCTGTGAATTCAGAATCCCGGTGAATTACGGCTACCGGCGGGCTGACTCGCTCAAGAGCCCGGCCGCCACCTGCATGTTTATCGATTCGGACCGATACAATATTGCCACCGCTTCCCCCGACTACGCATGGACCTTCCGGCATCAAAACAGCGCCAATGTGGTTTACTGCGACGGTCATTGCGGAAAGGTTGAAAAATCACAAATTCCCACAAACGAATACGATCTGTTTTGGGATAAGCCATGAGCGCCATCGTTATTTGATGGGACCGCAATAAGTTTTCGTTTGTCAGCCTCCCACAAAACGCGGTTTATCGGAAAACAACAAACTTACAATGATCCATCGTCCCGCAGAACCGAAAGAAGCTCCATGAGAAAAATTTCGGAAAAATTTTAATTTTAAAAATCCAAAATCGGTCAACGGATTGACCCAACAACAAATAGGTCCATATGATGAAGACTTCGCTCATTATCCAGGAGTTGGCGATAACGCTTATCTTTGCTGGCGCGTTTTTTCGGCCGGATCGGGATGCCGCCGCCGAAGAAAACTGGAAGATTTCCGATGTAAAATGCGTGTGGAATGACGGCTGTCATAATGCCTTCACCGATTTGACGGAATTCAAGGGAAACTATTTTTTGTCATTCAGGCATGCGACCGAGCATCAACCTGCCGGCAGGGGGGAGATCTACGTGCTTTCCTCACCCGATTTGGTGAATTGGAAACTCGCCCAAACCTATCAATTTTCCCAGGAAGAAGACGGGCGCGACATGAAATTTTTCAAATTAAGCAACCGCCTGGGCATGATGTATACGGTTACCTCGAGCTCCGGACCAAGGACTTTCAACAATTATGTTGTTTTTTCTGATGACGGGTTGACGTTTTCCTCTCCTTTAAAGATCGAAAACTTCAATTATTATCCATGGCGCAATACATTCCATGACAATAAACTTTACCTTTCCGCGTATGCCCCGGCAAAAAAAGGGCTGTCCAGCTGCTTGTTTGGAACAACGGACGGAATGGAATTCGCCAAAATAAGCGAAATCGCCCCAAACGCTTCGCATGCCGGAGAAAGCGCCATCATTTTCATTGGAAAAAATTGTTATGCCGTCACCCGGGATGAAGGCCGTCCTAGAAAAAACGCCGTATTATCCATCGCGAATGACCCGTATGAAAAATGGGTGGATTGCCCGCTCGCAATGCCTGTGGATTGCGCCGCAATTTTCCAATTCAAGGATAAAATCATGTTGGCAGCGAGATTTTGGACGAAACCCAATTGCTCGGAGATGGCGGTTTATTCTTTGGATATTCCATCTAAACAACTCCATAAAGAGGCGGTGTTGCCTTCCAAAGGTGAAAGCGGACACTGCGGAGTCATCGTGCAAGGCGATAAGTTATATGTCTCTTATTATTCTGCGCATGTCAAACCGCCCGCTTCGAAGGTTTCAAAGGCTTTTCCCACCGGGATTTTCCTGGCAACATTGGAATTTGACCGAAAGGATTAAAAATGAAGATAAAATTATCTTTTTCAAATTTTCGATTAAAAAGGGCCTGGCGGTTCTGGCTTTATTTTTTGCCGGCCATTGTTTCCTGGGCGGCGGAGTCTCCGGAGTTCATCTCAAACCGGATCAAGCTGGAGGGGGTTGACCCAATATGGAGCGACGGTTATCACAATGCTTTTACGACTCTGGCCAAATGGGATAACGAATATTTTTGCGCCTTTCGGCATGGTCCTTTCCATGATATGCGATTCGGCTGCAAGGGGGGTGAAATATTTGTAATCCGGTCGGCTGATCTGAAAAAATGGGACTTTGCGCAAAGCATTAAACTGCCCGTCAAAGATCCGCGGGATCCGCAATTTTTTCGCTTCAAAAACCGGCTGGGCTTGTTAATTCCATGCGCGGGAGGAAAACAATGGCTTGATAATTATATTTGCTGGTTTGACCGGACCAAGCCGCAGCCCTTTGCCGAGCAGATTCGCATTGATATTGGCAATAAACGCATTTGGAAAATCATTCCAAACCAAGACCTGTTATATGCGTCGGTTCATGCCCGTCCAAAAGACCAATGGGAGGTTTCCCTTTATGAGTCGAAAGACGCCTTGGAATTTGAGCCCAAACATACTTTTAATATCAATGGGAAAAACATTGACGGCAATGAGGCCGACCTGTTGTTTTTGAACAATGGCCAATGCGTTGGAGTGATTCGGCGCGAAAAACAACCGGCGATTCTTGTAAAATCCAATTTTCCATATGCCGCTTGGCTAGGCAGCGAATTGAATCGAGAGATTCATTCTCCCAATCTATTCCAATATAAAGGTGAAATTTTTTGTGCTTGCAGAATTCTTGACCCCGCAAAAATGGCCATTTTATCCATCGACTTGGATAAGATGAAACTCCATGTGGAAATAATCCTGCCAAGCGGCGGTGACTGCGCTCAGCCGGGCGTTCTATTGGAGGATGACCAACTGCTGGTTTCCTATTATTCCCAGCATGATCAGCCGAAAAAAAACGAAAACGCGCGAGCTGCCGCGGGAATTTATCTGGCTCGATTAAGATTGCCAAAATAATTTTATGGAAGCCTTTGCGACAGTTTTGAGGAAATGTCGCGCATGGCTTTTATCTGTGGCGCGCCTTAAAGGCGGATAAATCTTCGCGATTTAAGTGGCCGTTGAACCGTGAACCGATGAACCCGCAATCGGTGTCGTCGTGCCATGGCGGGATGGCGGCGTGATTTTACAACCGTTTAAAATATGAAAATATTCCCCACAACTCAAATAATAGGGGCAAACATCAGGACATTTCTTTCAAGCCTTTTATTGTTTGCCGGGCTTGTGGACGGCCTGTCTGCCGCAGATGCCGGACAGTCGCCTCTCAAAATGCCGCTTGTGAATCCTTTGCGTTTATTTCTCGATGAAAAGAGCGACTGGGTCGAATTGGGCAATGGGCGGACCAATTTCCGTTTCAGTCGAAATGGCGCCGCCCATCATGGGCAAAGATTGTCGCTGGATGCCATTTGGGATGGAACGGACGGAGTCAATTATGTCTCCCCGAAACGGAAAGAAGAGTCTCTTTGGCGCCTGGCTTTTCTCGAGGATGACGGCAGGGGCCGTCTTGATATCGACAGCCATTTCGCGAAACGGGTGGACTGGCGTTGTGCGCAAACCGATGACGCCGTTGAGGCGCGATTTGAATGGTCGGAATTTGCCGCGCCAAAAGCCGCTTGGCTCCGAAAAGTGATTCTTACTGTGCGGATTCGCGCTCAAGACGCCGGCAGTGAGTGGCGGTTGGGGTTCGACATCGAGGGGAAGCGCGTATTGCGCTCAGCGGATTTTCCCATCCTGCCGAATCTCAGCGTTCCGGCGGAAGGCGCTTTCTATTTTCCAAACGGCTGGGGCAAGGAATACCGCAATCCAGTTGCGACGGCCAACTATTGCGCTGATTATCCGTCCGAATTTTGCAATATGCAATGCTCCCTGCTTCACGGATTGGGCGGCGGACTTTATGTGGGGTTGCATGATCCGTCTGGTTCGCACAAGAGACTTGCAGTCAACCCCGGCGGGAGTGTGACGATTTTTAAAACCACCCACTATCTGGCGGAAACTCCCGTGCCGTCCGGTGCCGTGACGGATTATCCTTGTGTAGTGGCGTGTTATCGGGGGAGTTGGATCTCCGGCGCAAAAATTTACCGGAGGTGGGCGCTTGGAGGGGGTTCCTGGGCGCCGTCGCCGCTTTCAAAAAACACGGCGATTCCCCAATGGATCAAGGAGATGGATGTCTGGTGCGTCGATGGAACCACGGACGGACAGGCTTCGCGAGTGGTTCCGCGCGTGCAACGGTTTCGCGAGGCTTTGCAAGCGCCTTGTGCGTTTCATTGGTACTGTTGGCATCGGAATCCGTTCGACACACAATATCCGGATTTTTTTCCTGCCAAGGATGGTTTTATGGAAGGCATCCGCAGCCTTCAAAAGTCTGGCGTTCGGGTTATTCCCTACATTAATGGCCGTTGTTACGACAAGCAACGCTCCGCGAGTTGGCGGGAGGAAGGACCCGATTGCTGCGCCCAAAAGCTCGATGGCGATCTTTATTCGGAATTTGGCCTGACCGTCATGTGTCCATCGACCGCGCTGTTTCGGCAAAGGATCGCATCTCTGGCGGAACGTCTTTTGAACGAGTGCGGAACGGACGGTGTTTATCTGGACCAGGTCGGCTCATCGCCCGCCGTCGGCTGTTACAATCCCAAACACGGACATCCTCTTGGCGGCGGCCATTGGTGGACGCCCAGCTTGAGGGAATATGTTGCAGAGGTCCGAAAAAAACTGGACGGCAAAACCATCCTTTGCACGGAAGGGGCGTCGGAAATTTGCGCTGGCTGCATCGACGCATGTTTGATGTGCAATTCGACGGCCGACCGCCTCGTTCCTCTTTATTCAGCCGTTTACGGAGGTTTCCGGATCACTTTTGGACGGTATTTTACGCCGTCTGATTTTACGAATATCGAGGCTTTCGTGTCCAAGCTGTCGCAGATGTTTCATTTCGGCGCGCAACTTGGCTGGTTGGATCCCAAGGTCGTGGAGTTTGAAAAACCGATGACCTATTTGAGAGGTCTTGCGGCTTTTCGAAAGCGTCTGCATGCTTATCTTGTTTGCGGGGAGTTGTTGGATGAACCGCTCGACTGTCCAGGCGTGCCTTCGCATCAAGTGAAATGGCAGCTTGTTCCATGGGAGCCCAAAATCGCAACGGTTGACGTGCCTGGCGTGATGCGTTCCACATGGAGGGCGGAGGATGGCAGCATCGCGATTTTGCTAACCAATCTTCGCGGGACGCCTCAGCGGGTCCGGTTTTCGTATGACGCAGAGAAAAAACTTGGGCATAAGCCCTGCATGGCGACGATCCTGTCTTTTGACGGAAACAGCGCTTCACATTCTCTTGACCAATCTGTTTGGGAATTTGATGACGACCTGCCCCCCTACGATGTGCGGGCCATCCTGCTGAAATAATAACAAGGGGGGCGATTTAAAATGAAAATGACTTTTTTTTCGGGTCTTGTGGCGATGGGGATGAGTTCGGCCTTGATCGCAGGAATACCGGTGCAAGGGGGTGATCCAGCAAAAGAAGGCGCCCGGGTTGCGCGGGAATTTCAATGTGATTTCGAGGGAAATTGCCTGCCAGCCAATGGCGGAGTCCCCCTGGAAAACGAAGGCATCCGTTTTGTCGAAGGCAAACATGGCAAAGGCGTCCTATTGGGGCGGCACGCCAGGCTGGCGTACCAACCGCCGGAAATTTCGCAAGGGGAATTTCAGATCTCTTTTTCGGTGTCGCACGAAAAATCCCTATCCGGTCTTTTCGAAAAAGAACTTTGCTATTTTTATCACGAAACGAAGGATCAAAAAAATCGCGTTCAAATTTTTAAACGCGCCGCAACCAACGAAATTTTGGTCATGCTGACAAACAACTGTAAACGCCGATCTGAAAATGTCCTTTTTTTGGCGGTTTCAAAATGTCTGTTTTTATTGTTCAAAACTTCAAAAAAAGCTTTTGTTCATTGTTCCAACCTGGATAAACACGCTCAAATGTGTGGGACATGAATTTTTCAACCAACATTTCCAAACCGGCGGTTTTCATGCATTTGATCACCGGCGCGCTCAGTGAGGGAGATGCCTGCCATCTCCAGCATCCCAATTTTTATCATTTCCGTTTCTCCTTCGTCATTCTCGCGAAAGCGGGAATCCAGCCGGCTTTGCGCCTATCTGACGAGTTCCCGTCATGACGGAAGCACGTCTTGATTTTAATGCGTTTGCCTCGGGTTTGTAAGATTGCAGATTTCGGGACAGGGGGGGCCAAATGATGAATCGTCAAACCTTCAGTATTCAGTCTTCAGCCTGACCAAGGCGTCGACGATGCGGTGGGCGGTGTGTCCATCCCAGAGGGGGATGGATTTGGCTTGTTTCCAACGCCCAAGCCGGATGCGGCGCAGGCGTGAAAGGGCCTTGTCGTAATCTTCGCCGATGAGTTCCGAACTTCCCCGGGTGACGCAGATGGGGCGTTCGGTGGTGGTCCTCATGATCAGGCAGGGGACATTCAGATGGGCGGTTTCCTCCTGGATGCCGCCGCTGTCGGTGACTACGCCCCTGGCGTTGCGCAACCAATGAATGAAGTCGAAGTATCCCAAGGGAGGATGAAGGTGGAGCCGGGGGGTGGTTGTGAAAAGTTTCCCGAGTTTGAAGCCGGAGATCCTGTTTTGAGTGCGGGGGTGAAGGGGTAGATGGACGGGCAGGAGCCGGGCGGCGGAGTCCAGGAAAGCGGCAAGGCGTTTCAATCCGTCGCGGCTGTCCACGTTGGACGGGCGGTGGAAGGTCATGAGGAAATAATCTCCCTTTGGCGCGGAGAGTCCTCTATTTTTGCGCCGGAGGGCCAGTTGCAGGGAGTCGATCATGACATTGCCGACGAGCTTGATTTTCGAGTTGGGGATGCCCTCCTGGCGGAGATTGGCGTTGGCGTCGGACGAAGGGGTGAGGAGCAGGTCGGAAACGTGATCGGTGGCGATCCTGTTGATTTCCTCGGGCATGGCGCGGTCGCGGCTGCGCAGTCCGGCTTCGACATGGGCCACGGGGACGCGGAGTTTTGCGGCGGTGAGGGCCGCGGCCAGGGTGGAATTGACGTCTCCCACAACCACCACGGCGCGGGGGCGGAGTTTTTGGATGATGGGTTCGCAGCGTTCCATGACGCGGGCGGTGACGATGGCGTGGGAACCGCTGCCGACCTCCAGGTTGTAGGCGGGTTTTCCGAGTCCCAGTTCCTTGAGGAAAATGTCGCTGAGCGCCGGGTCGTGATGCTGTCCGGTGTTGAGCAGGCGGCAGGGGATGTTCCGCCGGCGCATTTCACGCAGGATGGGCGCAACTTTCATGAAGTTGGGCCGCGCGCCCGCGACGACGAGAAATGGGGAGGAGGACTTCATGTTTTGAAAAAAAGTGGCGGTCGCGAAGGGGCTCGAACCCTCAACCCCCGCCGTGACAGGGCGGTGCTCTAACCAATTGAGCTACGCGACCGCGAAAAATGGGAGACTATAGGTGTTGCCGTCCTTTTGCCAAGCCACAAATTGAGAAAAATGAGCGGCGAAGCCGGTCGGCTTGAAAAATTTCATTCCGCCTTGTCTTCCCGGTGAAAGCTCTTGCAAAGCCAAAATGTGTGACATGATAAAGTTCTTTTTTCCGAAATCCATACGGCGAGACAGGGGATGTTTGGTTTCCTTTGACAAGGGGAGTGGGTAAGGAGGGTGGCGTCGAATATCGAACATGTCCCGTTCCGTTGTGGAGGGAGAGGGACTTAATTTAAAATATCGTGTTCTCATGCTTGACAAGTCAATGAAATAGTGCATATTAAATACTAAATTAGATTATCGAGGATAAACTTTTTAAACCGGGTGCCGCTTGGTATGGCTGACACAAAAATTTTGAGTAATGAGAAGGAGGGGGTCCGAAGGAGGGTTTCGCTCAAGGATCTGGCTCGGCAGGCGGGTTGTTCCATTACATTGGTTTCATCAGTGGTCAATGGGGCAAAGGGAAACGCTTATGTTTCCCAAGCCATGCGCAAAAAGATTCTTGATTTGGCTGCCCGCTGCCAGTACCGCCCTCATTTTGCGTCCCGCATGTTGCGATCCCGGGGGCCTCACACCATTGGTGTGTATCTTCAATCCAAAACTTTTCTTCAGCTTGGGAATCCCCGTTATGTTGCGCCATTGCTGCGCGGGATCAGCGAGATTTGCGCAAAATGTCATTGCGATCTTCTCATGTGCAACTTGGATGGGGGGGAATCCTTCTCCAGTGTCCTGCAAAAAGTCCAGGAATCCAGGATTAGCGGGTTGATCATCATCCATCCCGCATTGGAGGATGAAGGGGATGACAAACTGCGGAAAGATGAGATTGATCATGAGGCGGAACGGATAATCGTCATCGGTCACCATCGGCTGAATGAAAGGATAGAGACCATCCAATTCGACAATCGCGCCGCAGCAAGGGCGGCGGTGGAGTATCTGGCCGGGTTGGGGCATCGAACGATTGGTTTTCTGGGCACTCCTCTTGACCGGAAGTATCAGG
Organism: Verrucomicrobiia bacterium; assembly: GCA_028687435.1. GTDB lineage: Bacteria > Verrucomicrobiota > Verrucomicrobiia > JABWAM01 > JABWAM01 > JAQUAF01. The sequence goes on from JAQUAF010000029.1 coordinate 28,561, forward strand.
ATACGAACGAACGGGAAGAAGGGTTCAGGGAAGCGGTCAGGCAATTTGGCTTGTCCCAGCGGCGCGAACTGGTGTTCAATGCGGAAACCAATGCCAAGCCAGTCCAGTCCCTTTCCTGGTCTGAAATGACGGGCCACAGCGGGGTGGATCAGTTGCTTGGTCTTGGAGAAGGCAAACCCACGGCCATGATTGCGTACAATGAATTGGTTGCCGCCGCAGCCTGTCAACGGTTGCATATGCTTGGAGTGAAGATACCTGGCGAAATGAGCGTCATTGGGATCGATGACAGCGATTTGAGTCTTTTGCTTTGGCCTCCGTTGACTTCCGTGCGCCAGCCGCTGGTGGCGATGGGCAGGGAGGCGGCCCGTCGTTTGCTTTTGAAACAGGGGGTTGACATTGCCGAGGGCGGCCCGGTCCATGCGCCTGTTTCGGAGGGAGTGGTTCGTTTTGCGCCTGAACTGATTGAACGGAAATCAACAGGACCCTTTCTTGAAAAATAATTTATCTCTTCCACTTGCCATGAAAACGGCGGATTTCATTTCGATGGAGCATTGCCCTCAATCCAATGCCGAAACCGGCGCTGGCAGGCTGGGGATGGCCGGGTTTACGCTGATCGAGTTGTTGTGTGTCATTTGCATCATGTCGATTTTGGCGGCTCTTTTGTCACCCGCCTTGAAAAAAACGCGCGACCAGGCGAAGCAGATTGTCTGTGTAAACAACCTGAGGCAGCTGGGCGACGCGGCCCATCTTTATGCAAATGACAACGATGGCGGCCTTCCGCTGGGATATGTCAAGGATGGAAGCGTTTACACCTATTGGTATGACCGGCTTTTTCCCTATTTGAAGAACGGCAATATCATGCGCTGTCCGGGGCTCAAGAAAAACACCTCGGGCGACACCTTGGAATGGATCACGGAATATCCGGCGGGCAAATACAATTACACGAAGGTCCAGTATGAACAAATCGGGTATGGATGGAATATTGGAACGGCGGCGGGCGGTTATCTGGATGGGGCGGGCTATAACAATCTTGTGGACACAAACAAAAAATTATCCCAATGCTGGCGTCCGGCCGAGACGGTGATGGCGGCGGACATCAGTCCGTGGACCAAGTACGCGCTGTGTTATTCCGCCGCCAATATTGCCTTTTTGTCTTCCATTCATGCCGGAGGCGGGAATTACCTTTTTGTTGACGGTCATGTTGAGTGGCTCCAGAGGGAGAAAGCCTGGGCTTCCCCGGATTTTTTTAAATTTGCGAGAGACTAAGATTTTAAATCCGTTGGAATGGGGTTCCGCATGGCAAATCCGTCATCCCGCATGGTTGTCATCACTGCCCAGCCTTTGGACTGAAAGACAATTTTCGCGGTGGAAACGCGGACGCCGGACCTGCCGGATTTTAAGCAGACATTTTTATGATGTTCTTGCAAAACTTTGCGCCACGCATCGTGGTTTTGCGGGAGCATCTGATAAAAGGAACATTATGATCCCAACAAGAGAAGTGAGGAAATATTCCAGGTTGCGCCATCTTTGCTGTTTCGGACTGCTGGCGTTTCTCATGGTCCGCATGCCGGCTGCTGGCGTTGAGACGGATCAGAATCCCCCCGAATCCAACCGCGAGGCAGCCGGCCTTGTGAACCAACCGGCCTCCGGGAATGCGGATCTATCCGATTATTTCAAGAAACAAATCAAATCCAAGCCATGGGAATCCCAACATTATCAGAATTACGGCGCAATGCCTTTCGATGAGAAGACATTTTTCATAGGCATGCTCGACTTCAGGCTGGAGTCTCCGGAAAGCATGATTGCCTTTTCCCGAAAACTGGAAAGACTGGGAATGGGGCGTGTTCTTCCCATTCCTGAAAAATATTTTTTGAAGGCATCCCTTGCGGATCTGGAAACCCTGGTCAAACCGGCTCTTGAGCGGGGCTGCATCATCCTGGTCAACACGCCAAGTCCCGCTTCCATTTACAAGAAGCCTGTTCAGAAGGAGAAAGTGCTGCTTCTCAAGAGGCTGGCGGGGCGGAATCTCCTGATTTACAGCGGGGAAGCCGACGCGAATATTTCACGAATCAAATATGGGAAGCTTGAAGCTGACGCAACCGGTTATTATTCGGCAAAAAAGCAGTTTTACACCGCCGCCTATGATTTTTACCGGGAGAACGAAGTGCCATGTTTTGAAGGCACGGAAGGCACGTTTGACGATTTGCTGCTCAGGAGCGGTCCCAAGGGGCTTTGTTGCATTTCCTATGGGAACAAGATGAACACGGAACTCAAGCTTGCCTACATCCGGGGCGCATCAAGAATGAATGACAGGATGCTTGGCGCCTACAACCAGATATGGGGGGGGACGCCCAATTGGTATCCCGGGCGGGCATTTCGTTACAACGGGCCGGGGAAGATAGGGAACATGGAACCGTGGAAACCGGCGCCGGCGGGGTTCACGACCTGCCGCAGATGCAATGCTCCGGCATCCCAATATCTCCTGAAGCCTTTTGGGGATGAAGCCCAGTTTTTTTCGTGCGGGAAATGCGGTTATGCGGCGGGAAAACCACCGGAAGGTTACCGGATTGCATGCCTTCTCACCCTTTTTTCCGGCGCCCGTTTTTTTCTGAGCGAAGAGGTGGTCGAATCCTATGTGGCGGAAAATTACCTGCTTCCCCATGGCGCTGTTTTGCAGGAAATCCGCCATGTGTGGCGGAAAATGAAGGGAAAAATCGGGGATCCGGTGACGCCGCTGGCCGTGATGACCTCCCCCGACAACGGATGGAATGCCCCGTTGAAATATGTTCCAAAGCGGAAATGGGGCGGCAACATGCCCCTGGGACCGGCGGAAGGCATGTTTGAGCTTTACGATGTTTTTTATCCCGCCAGCACCAAAATCAACCCGATCCAGTATGCAAACGTAAAGTTGGGGGAGGAGGGGAGGCTTTCGGGGCAAAAGTGGCACGACAACGATCTGATTTATCCTTGCGATTTTACGGATACCCCGCGCGGGCAGATCGATGTTGTCACATCCTTCATTACGCCGGAAAAACTGAAGTTGTATCATTCCCTGGTGGTTTTGGGGCCCTTTGATCCCAACGAGGAAACGCAGAGGCTTTTGACGGATTATGTCAATTTAGGCGGGAATCTGCTCATAAACACCCGGCAGGTTGGAAAAAATCCGGAATGGATCGAAAAACTTGCCGGAATCAAAATCCGTTCCGAAACTCGCAAGTCGGCCCGGATTCATGTGAAGAACCCGCCCGGCCTCATTGTGGAGGGAACCGAGTTTGAAGTGGACGTGATTGATTCCGGGAAAACAGACATTATCGCAGAGGCGGATGGAATTCCCGTGGCCGTCTTTTCAAGGGCGGGCCGCGGCGCGGTTTCCGTGTCAACCATTCCTTATCTTGTGAACTGCAACAACCAGCCGGTGGAATTCGGCATGAAACTTGTCGCTGCAATGGGCGATGCGGCCGAAGATGGAATAACGATCGCCAATCCAGCCCGCTTTGAATACGTGTTGACGTCGTCCGACGATACTTATCATCTGCTGTTGATTTATTATGGATCCGGGGAGTGGAGGGGCGCCCCGTGGACTCTTTCGATTCCAGGCAAGCCATCCAGTTCGAAGTTCAACGCCGAAAAAGAGACGTGCCGCGTGGAAGTCGACGCATCGCTTCTTGGAAAAATCGACAAGGTGACTGGTCTTGATGGCGAAGAAATCCAGACGCTTTCCAGGGGAGACAAGATCATGATCGATGTGGAAATTGGAAGCTTCAACTATTGCATACTTGATCTTCATAAAGCCAGATAATGCCTCCTGGACGGCAAGTCGAAGGGGGGGTGTTTTGAGAGTGACTTTCAAGGAGGAGAAGCTAGGTTTGATTTATGAAAAAGACGATTTTATTCATTGTTCCGGTTTTTACCCTTGCAATTCATCTTTTGGCCCGGGATGCGGTGTTCGACGCGCCGCATGCGGTTGCGGGTGAATTCAAGCTGGATGGGCGTCTGGATGATTCCATTTGGAAAAAGGCGCCGGTTTATGAGATGACCATGCCGGAAAACCTGATTGAGGACGAAGGACGGACTTTTCATGAAGGGGGGCAGGTTCAATTTGCCTGGAACAAGGATTATTTTTACACGGCGATCCGGTTTGTGGATTCCGATGTCGTGGCTGAAGGCAGGGAGAACGGACTGCATCATTATCAACTTGGCGATCTTGCCGAGTTGTTCATGAAGCCGGAGGATCAAACCTGGTATTGGGAGCTTTATGCCACGCCTCTCAATTACAAAACGTCCTTTTTCTTTCCCGGTTCCGGACGGAAGCTGCCCAGTTGTTTCAAATACACCTGCGGATTGAAGATCGCCGCAAAAGTGGATGGCACGGTGAACAACTGGAAGGATATTGACGAGGGGTGGACCGCCGAGTTCCGGATGCCGGCGAAGGATTTGACCGCCCAAGGCGGGTCATGGGGGCCGGGGTCCAAGTGGTGCGTTTTTATTGGACGTTACAATTACAACCGTTACCTGCGTTATCTGGAGTTGAGCAGTTGCCCGAAGGAGCCGAAGGCTGATTTTCACCTTCTGGAGAGCTATGCCCGGTTGAACTTTAAACCATAATTGTTCAATGCACGATATCCGGTGGCGGTTCGTATCCTGGGTTGGAAGGTAATCAATTGGGGACGACGCCGGTTTTGGCCCATTCGAAGAGGTTGCCTTGGAGGCAGGCCGGGGCGGCGGGAAGGCGGGAGCGGCGGCGGGCCGGGGTGGCGGTGTCTGGAGGGAATTCTTTTCAGCCTTCGGACTTCAGTCTTTTTTATCAGAGCATTGACTTGACGCGGTAGATGGCGATTTCGGAATACATGGCCTCGTTGTTCAGGATGACCTGACGTCCGGTCAGAGTGCGGAGATTGATGACCAGAGGCGCCTTGAGATTGGTGTGCAATTCGGTGGGGGTTGTTTGGACCACTTTGATGATGCAGAGAATCAGGGTGTCTTCCTGTGGCGGAGAATCAAGGGCTGTGAGGTCGAAATCGGGCACATCGGGCCGGTATTCCGGGAAAAGGACAAAAGGCGAAGTGACCACAAAGGACAGGGAGGCGGTTTTGAGCGATTGCAGCCATGCAAAGGGGCGTTCCTCGGGATTTTGAAGCAGTACGAAACGGGTTTCATCTGGAAAACCTGGCAGGCCGAGGGCAAAGGTCAATGTGGACTGGGGAGTGACTCGCTTGAGCAACTCGTCGAAAGCGGATGAATTTTGTGAAGTCATGGCAATGGGCGAAAACGGTTGCCATTAAACCGAAACAAGACGAGTTTCGCAAGCTTAACTGTCGGATTACAGATAGTTGAGGAGACTGAGGTTCAAGACCTGAGATCCGGTTTGAAGAGCGGCTTCGAGGGCGCTTTGGACGCGCGTCAACGAGACAATGGCATCGTTCAGATCGGTGTCGGACACTTGCGAGAGGGTGGTTTCGTCTGATTGAAGGCTTCGGGTGTGCGTGTCAACAGTGGCTTCAAAACGATTCAGATTGGCGCTGGTCTGGCCGAGAATGGTGGCGACATTGTCCTCGACGCCTCGCAGGGTGGTTACCGAAGCGGCGGAGTCCAGTGTGCCGGCGCGCAAATCATCCCGGATATCGATCAGGGTCTGGAAAATATTGTTGGGGCCGCCGGGAACAGCAGCGGTGTTGACGAACAGCCCTCTGGCGGCGCCGGAGCTGCTTTGTCCAAGAACATTGGAGGCAACGGTGGAATTTTTTTCGATTTCGACCTGCTGTTGGACCTCATTGCCCCGGAAAGTGATGGCGGTGATTTCGTTGCTGGTGGCGTCCCGGGTGGCGTAAAAGGGAACAAAGGGATGGGCTGGAGCGCCGACTGGGACGCCTCCCGGGTCGGTGTCGGAGGGGGTGGGGCAGGTGCCGCCGAACATGAACTGGCCACCCTCGGTGCGGTTGGCGATGGATATGGCGCGTTCCAACAGGTTGTTGATTTCGGAGGCAATCACTTCGTTGTCCGTGGCGGAATTGGTTCCATTGGCTTTGATGACGATTTCGGAAGCGCGGCTGACAACGGTTTGCAAATCCTCCTCGGCGGAATAGTTTGCATTGGCCTTGGTAATGACGTCGTAGGAGGTATTGCGGAGTTGCTGGGTGTAGCGTTGGTTGGAATGCAACTCGAGGGTGGTCCGGTAGCCTGCGGGGTCGTCGGAGGGGACATGGATGCGCTTGCCGCTGGCGATGTTGACCTCGTAACGGTTGAGCTGGTTTTGCAGGGTCTGCAACTGGCCCAACAACTGATCGCTGAACATGCCTGGAGTGATGCGTATCATGGGATTTTATTGTTTTATTATCTGATGGCCATGATTGAATCAAACATGCTTTGGATGGTGGAGATGAAACGCGCGGATGCGGCGTAGCTTTGCTGGAAACGGATCAGATCGGCCATTTCCTCGTCCACGGACACGCCCATGACGCTGTTGCGCTGTTTTTCGAGTTCCTGATTCACCACCTGCTGGGTGCTCAACTGGCTGTCGTTGGAGCGAAGGGAACTGCCCAGGGCGGTGAGATTGCCCAGGTAGTAGCTTTGGATGGTTTGGCCCCCCGTGGTGGCGCCAGCGGTGGAATCGCGCAACCGGGCGATCAGCAGGGCGTTGTCGCCATTGTTGGGTTGCCCGAGTGTGGCGAGAGCGGTGTTGCCGGGGGTGTCGGAGGCCGCGATGAGATTTTGATTGGAGGAAATGGCGGAGCTGAGCGTGATGTTTGCGGCGGTGATGTTGAGGGCGGCGACATCGTCCACAAAGTAGTGATCGGTTCCCGCAACGTCATAGTAAGGCGGGTTTTGCAAAGTGTAACCGAGGGCGTGCTGGGCGTTGACAAGGCCGGCGAAACTGGAAGCGATGTTGTCGTATTGGCCGAGCATGCCGCTTCTGTCGGCCACCAGCGCGCCGGAGGTGCCGATGGAGTTGGCGACTTCGAGTTGGGCGGAGAGCGTTCCCTTGTCAGGCTGCACCGCCAGCAGGGCTGCGGCGCCGCCGCCGGTGGCGCCGTAAACCGCAGTGGTGGGAACCGTGCCTCCCCTCGAAAGCGCATAGGTGCTGCTGGTTGCGGAGCTTCCGGAATCGAACTTGCTGACCAGCAGGGCGCCGGTGGAACCGTGAAGGCGGACGGTGAGGGTGCCGTTGGCTTCCTCCTGGGTGTAGAGGTCGATTTTTCCGGAGAGTTCTTCGATTGCGCGCTGGCGGGAGTCGCGCAGGTCGTTGGCGGTATAGGCGCCGCCGAGTTCCATGTTGTAGATTTGCCTGTTCAGATCGGCAACGTTCGCCAGCTCGTCGTTGATGTCCGTAAGGTTTTGGTCTGCCTGGTTGAGAATCTGCCCCTGGAGCGTGCTCAGATTATCGCTGATGGTATTGAGTTTGCGGGCGACGGCGTCCGAACCGAGCACCACCTGCTGGCGGAGAACACTGGAGGTCGGGTCGGCGCTCAGGCTTTCAAAGGCGTTGTAGAACGCGTCGAACGCCTCCTGCAAGCCGTCCGTGGTGGTGGTGACGGTTGTGCCGGCCAGGGATTCGACATTGTCCACGGTCTGGCCGATGTTGCTGGTCACCTGCGCCATGAGCTTGCTTTTCTGGTCAAGATATTGCTCGTTGCTGATGTTGCCGGGCATCTGTGAATCCAGCAGAAAGTTTCGCAGTTGCTGGATTTCGAGGGCGATGACGCCGTGCCCCTGCGGTCCCACGCTGGTGTTGGAGGCGACATCGGTTTGCAGGTTGACCCGTTGCCGGGCGAAGTTGGCGGTGTTGACATTGGAAATATTATGTCCCGCAACTTCAATGCCCACCCGTGAAACGGCCAGCGCCTGTGCGCCCATGAAGAGGCCTGCCGTCAATCCCATGGTTGATTGTGATCCCATATCAAGCCACCGCCTGAAAAATGTTCTGGCGCTTGTTGTTTTTTCGCAGCGCGCCGTTTTCGCTGTAAACCGTGACTGTTTCCTTGCGTGGATCCAGCCAGGGGCTTAACACCTGTTCCAGGAAATGCATTGAATGGGAGAGCAGCACATGATTTTGCCACGCAATTTCATGCACCAGCTGAATCAAGGTGTCGATCCGCTGAGCCAGGAAAGATGTTTGGAGCCGGATGGATTCGGGAAAATAGCGGGTGCGGATGGCCAGTCCGGGTTTGTTGGGCAGGCGGACGCCCTCCAGCAGGCATTTAAACATGGCATCCCTTTTTTCCTGGTTTTGGCGCACACGCAGAAGTTGTTCCTCAATGCATTGGAGGATGGCCAGCAGCGGCTCGGTCTTGCGATTCAGGATCAATTGCTGTTCCTCTTTTACCAAACGGAGCAGTTCGGCCAGACTGTCGTGTTCAGTCAAAAGGATGGTTGCAGCACTTTCGGGAGTGTAGATCATGGAAGGGCAGGTTGGGATGAGTGTCCACTCTCTTTATCGGCTTCGATTGTAGATTCTAAAGAGTTCAGATGCAGAAACATCCGTTTCGACCTTTATCCCCCTGTTTTGAAGGGTTTTGCTGAGATCCTGTTCGGTTTCCGAAGGGGGGGGCGGTTGTTCGAGAGGGGGGAGGTTGGAGGGGTTCTTTTTTTGAACTTTTTCCAAGCGGGCGGTTTGTTCGGATTTGAATTTGTCAAATGATTCTTTTAATTCCGGATCGCATCGAACCATGTCGTTGAACAATTGGTTGGCCAGTCCGACGCTTCGGCCTTCGGCCATGGCTTTGGCCACCCCTTGGCTGAGGATGCTGGAGTAGATGCTGCCGGAGAGTCCCTCACCCACCAGGCTGCCGTCCTTGAGGGTTGATTGCATGCTTTGGAGCATTTGCTGGGTGAGCATGGCCTCAAAATCCACACAGGCCGCATGCAGTTTTTCCAATTTTGAGTTGGGATTGGTGGCCAGCGTGGCTTCGGCCGTTGGACTGATGCGTGCTGCAATGGGATCAGTGAACATCATGGCTGTGAAAGGGATGTTTTTTTAACGGACGACGATTTCGGCATTGAGCGCGCCGGCTTGTTGCAGGCACTGGAAAATGGCGATCATGTCGCGGGGGGTTGCGCCCAACTGGCTGAGGGCGCGGGCCACCAGGTCAACGGTGGGCAGTTCCGGCAGGGGGATCAGGTGGGAACGCTGTTCCTGCACGGTGGTGGTGACAGACTGGGTTTTCACCGTGGACCCGGTATTGCTGAAGGGCAGGGGCTGCGAAACCTGTTCGCTGCTGGTGATGCCGATGACCAGATTTCCGTGCGCCACCGCCACGCTGGAGACCTGGATGCGGGCATTGGCCACGATGGTGCCGGTTCGTTCGTTGATGATGATCCGGGTGACCATGTCGGTTTCATGTTCCACATTTTCCACCTTGGAGATGAAATAAACCTGTTTGCGCGGTTCGAGGAATTCCGGGGGCACCTGCACTCTCACCGTTCCGGAATCCACCGCCATGGCGCAGGTCGCAAAACGGCGGTTCAAGGCATCGGCCATGAGAGATGCGGTGGTGAAATCGGGGGCGTTCAGGGAAATGTCGAGAACCCCGGTCTGGGAGATCAATTCCGATGGAATTTCCCGTTCGATCAGGGCGCCGTTGGAGATGGTGGCGGTGGTGGGATGGTTTTTTTGGACGGTGGAACCGCCTGCTCCCGAAATGCCGCCGCCAAAACCGCCCAGGATCAGCGGTCCCTGGGCCACGGCATAAACCTGGCCGTCCGCACCCACCAGGGGGGTTTGCATCAGGACGCCGCCCTGCAGATTTTTTGAATCCGCTATTGCCGCCACGTTTACATCAATCCGGCTGCCGGCGCGGCTGAAGGGGGGGATGTCGCAGCTTACGATTACGATCGCCGAGTTGTTGGCCTTGATATCGGTAATGGCCAGGGTCACTCCGAAGCGGTTCAGGAAGTTGGCCACGGTTTGCAGGGTGACATTTGGATTTGAATCGCCCGTGCCCGCCAGTCCGACCACCACGCCGTAACCGATGAGCTGGTTTTCCCGGCAGCCCTGGATTCTGGCGATGTCCTTGATTCTTACGGCGGCAACCGCCTGGCTCGCGCCGAAGATCAACAGCATGAGTGAGAAGATGAAGCGCATGGGATTAGAAAGGGGAGATGGTTTCCCAGGCCCGGGTGAGCCATCCTTTTTTCTGCGACCGGGAAATGGCGCCTTGTCCAACCTGTTTGATCTGGAGGTCCGCCACTTGGGTGGACTGCACGGAATTGAGGGGAGTCAGGTCCTCCCGCCGGATCAGGCCGGTCAGCACAAACATGGAGGTTTCCTGGTCCACCTCCACGCGGCGGGTGGCTTCGAGCCGCAACACGTTGCCGGGCAGCACATCGGCGACACGCGCCTGGATGGTATCGGTGAAGTTTTCCGTATGGGCGATTTTTCCCTTGCCCTCAAACGCGCTGGAGCCGTTCCATGAATTGTGGGGATTCCGGCGGGCCAGTTCAGCGTCGGTGCGCACACCGCCAAGGAACGGACCGATCAATGCCGAAAGACTGTCCGTTTCAGTGGTGGTTTTTGATGTCTTGGAGGATTGATCCTTGGTGGCGCTGGTGGACAGGTTGACCACGATGGTCACCAGATCGCCTTTGCGCACCGCCTTGCGGTCGGAGAAAAGAGTTCGCCCCCCGGCGACTTCCTCATCCCAAAGGGAAGTGGCATGCGCCGCCACCGGCGCCAGCAACAGAAGGGTCGCAAGGATCGCCCGTGATGCAACCTCAGGGAGTGACTTGGACGAGATTTTCATTGATCACCTTTCCGTAGAGTTCTTTTTTGGAGATGGGATTTTGGATGCGAACCACCTGTCCGATGGCGCCGTTTTCCAGCGCCACCGCCTTCATGCCGACTTTCAGGCAGCCGGAATGTATTTCAGCGGAGATGGGCGAGCCGCGCGCCACAACAATGGTGGGTTTGAGATTGCTTTGGATGAGAACCTCCCCCTTGTTCATGGGCCGGATCAGATCGAGGCTGGCTGACAGGGGGGCGGGAGGAAGGGGATCGCCGCTGACGGTGAGGATGTCGCGGTTTTCCTGGAAAAAGGTGTCAGGTTGAAGCAGTCCTGCGGGATGATTTTCGCGCGCCACCCAGACCGGACGTTTCCACCCCCATTCGTAGCGGATGTTCCGGCGGGCCAATTGCCGGTCGTTCTGTTTCAGAATGAGAAGGGCCGAACCGTAACGCGAATTGCTGTTTGGGGAGATCAGTTCGATTTCCGCCACGGCGTCCGCCCTTGGCATGGGGATGGGGGTGAAATTGAGAAGTTTGATGATCTGCACTTCGCCTTCGCGCCTGGTGAAGGTTCGCAGGGCGTCTTCAAGCATTTTGACGACCTGGGACTCGGTGATTGCCTTGGGATTCCGGCTGTCGTCGGATGTTTTGGAATTTGCGGCGGGTTTGGTTTCCGGCGCCGCCAGAGAGGAGGCTGTGGCTGGAGCGCCGGAAATGTCGAGCGCCGTCAGACGCAACAATCCGCTTTCGGGGGTTGTGTTGTCGCTGAGGCTGAGAAGGGACGACGGGGGTTGATCGCCGGAGACAAGCTGCGAGGCGGGATGCTGCCCGGTTTCGCCAAGCGCGTTCAGGGATAGGAACAGCGCGCCGAGCAGAAGACCTGCAGCTTGCGCCGGTCGATCAAAATTGGAAAATAAAAAGGAGGAGTTCATTAGCGGCGCAGGCTGTTGGCTTGTCCAAGCATTTCGTCGGCCGCCTGAATCGCCTTGGAATTCACTTCATAGGCGCGTTGGGCCACGATCATGTTGACCATTTCCTGGACCACTTCGACATTGGACAATTCGAGGTAGCCTTGGGCAATGGTGCCGAAACCGTTCTGACCTGGAGTGCCGCCGGTTTCGGCCGTGCCGGAGGCTTCAGTGGTGACGAACAGGTTGTGTCCGGCGCTCTTCAAACCCGCCGAGTTTGGAAACCGGGCGAGGGTGAGCGGCGCCTTTTGCACCACCTGTCCGTTCACGATGGTTGAGAAGGAACCGTCCGCGTTGATGGTGATGGTGGTGGTGCCGGCATCGATCGTGTCCAATCCTTTGACCTGCAGGCCGTCCACGGTCACGATTTTTCCCGTTGAATCCAGCTTGAAGGTGCCGTCGCGGGTGTAGGCGGATGTGCCGTCGGTTTGAATGACTTCAAAAAATCCCTCTCCTTCGATGGCCAGGTCCAGTTGAACGCCTGTGTTTTGAAGCGTGCCCTGGGTGAAAAGCTTGGAGGTGGCCGATACCCGGGAACCGTGTCCATATTGCACGCCGGTGGGGATCTGGCTGCCCGAGGTGGTGGGGGCGCCGGCCGCCTTTTCAACCTGATACATCAAATCCTGGAATTGGATGTTGGAACGTTTGTAGGCGGTGGTATTGACGTTCGCGAGGTTGTTCGAGATGTTGTCGATGTTCATCTGCTGGGCAGACATACCGGTTGATGCGGACCATAGTGCTCTAAGCATAAATTACCTCCATCATGTTAAACTCGGGATGATACCTGGCGGATGACAGTGTCCATGGATGAATCCTGTGCCTGCAGGATTTTCTGATTGGCCTCATAAAGGCGGGTGGCTTGAACCAGTGAAACCATTTCCTGGAGCACATTGACATTGCTCTTTTCCACATACCCCTGCATGAGATTGTAAGTGGAGGGATCGTTGGTTTCCGGTTTTGCCTCCGGGTTTACAGGTTTGAAGTGATTGCCTCCCACCCATGCCAGTTCTTTTTCCGGTTCCTTGAAATTGGCGATTTTGATCTTTCCGATGTTCTGGCCGGCTTGGGCCACATCCCCGGTTTCATGAATCATCACGGGCAGGTTTGGCTTGGGCAGGACGATGGCGCTCCCGTCGTCACCCAGCACCCGCCAGCCGTTGCTGGCCACCAGTTCGTTCTGGGCATTGATGCTGAAGGCCCCATCCCGGGTGTAAACCGTTCCTTGTTTGTCGGGTATTTCGATGGCAAAAAATCCCTTTCCTTTCAGCGCCACATGCAGGGGATTGTAGTCCTGCTCCACTGTGCCATTGGAAAAATCCGTCACGGTCCGCGTCACTGGATGCTGGGTTGGATATAACCTGTCGCCCAACATGGAGGTTGTGTCCGTGTTACCTGTTTGAGGAGGGCTGGGGTTCATATAGGATTCAAACGAGGCATTGTTCTTCCGATAACCATTGACGGTGCTGGCCGCCAGGTTTTCGGCAATCACCCGATAATTATCCATCTGGGCGATCATGCCGGAGGCTGATTGGTAGAATCCTGGAATCATGGCAAAGACCAATTGAGCAGATGCCATGCCAAGTGCCTCGAAAAATGCAAAACTCGTTGCAGCCAAGGGAAAAGCGTGGGAAAAACGGGGCAGATCGGAAAAAATAGCCGGGCAACGGAAAAAAAGGTCACGCAAATGTCAATAAGTAAATATATGTTTAGGAATTTCAAAGTTTGGCGAAAAAGGCGGTGCAGGAGCCCCGCTTGCGTGGCCAAAGCCACTACAGCGAGGCGACGGCCCGCCCTCCATCTGTCGCGAAATGAATGGAGGGCCGGCCACGTGAAACGTGGTGAACCTCCCGGCCTGTCCCGCCGTAGTCCGATGAGAGACGAAGGCGGAACGGCTCCGGGCGGTTGTATTCCGCTCTTTTTGCATCGAGCATCGACCATCGAGCGTCGAGCAGTTGCCGGGCCTTGGGCCCGGCTTAATTTAATGTGCAAATTGAGCCTTTTCGTGACTAATATGAAATCCCCTTGATATGAACAAAAATCCGGCCAAACGAAAACGCGTGATGGATCGTTCCCTTCGCCTGGGGCATTGCGTTTGCGATCCTCAGAAATCCTGCCCCTGTCCGTTGTTGAAGGAGAAGGATGTCTGCCTTTGCGCCGGCGAACGTCAGGAATCCGTTGCGGACAAGGTTGCCCTCACGCAGCTTGTGGCCAACGCCGGATGCGCCTCCAAGATCGACCAGGCAACCCTCAAGCAAACCCTGTCCGGCCTGCCTTTTCCGAATGATCCGCGCGTGTTGATCGGCGCGGCGGTGGGCGACGACGCGGGGGTGTTTCAGATCGATGACGAGCGGGCCCTGGTGCAGACCGTGGACGTTTTCACGCCATGCGTGGACGATCCCTATCTCTTCGGCCAGATTGCCGCGGCCAATTCCGTCAGCGATATTTACGCGATGGGAGGCGCTCCGCTGACCGCCCTGTCGATCGTTGGTTTTCCCTCCCATGCCGTGGCGCCGGCGGTTTTGCGCGAGATTTTCCGCGGAGGACTGGACAAGATGGCGGAGGCGGGAGTGGCGGTGATCGGCGGCCACAGCATCAACGATCCGGAAATCAAGGCCGGGTTTGCCGTGACCGGCATCATGAATCCCAAACGAGTCCTGGCTCGCGCCAATGCCAAGCCTGGCAATATTCTGGTTCTGACCAAGCCCATTGGCACGGGCATTCTCGCGTTTGCCGCCCAACTGGGACGGGCGCCCGCGGAAGGCTTGGAGGCCGCCGCGCGTTCCATGACGGCATTGAACAAAACCGCCGCTGAAATCATGGCCCGGTTCGGGGTTCATGCCTGCACGGATGTCACCGGATTCAGCCTGCTGGGGCACCTGGCCGAAATGGCCCGCGGCAGCAACATGGACATGGAATTGGTATGGGATGATATCCCGTTTTTTCCCGGCGTTCTTGACTGCGCGGCGGCCGGGATGCTGCCCGGCGCGGTGGAGCGCAACCGGGAATCCAGCGGCGCCATGGTGACCGCCGGTCCCGGGGTGGATGGTCTGATGCAGGACATTTGTTTCGACGCCCAGACTTCCGGCGGCCTTTTGATGTCGGTAGAGGCTTCCCAGGCGCCGGCGTTGATTGGGGCCTTGCGCCAGGCCGGCGTTGTCGCGGCGGCGGCCATCGGACGCGTCACTGGCGCGGGTGCGGGCGGGATTTTTTTGCGGACCACCGGCCAACGAAAAATGCCGGCTGCCGCGGGCAGACCTGTTTCAGTTCAATCCAAACCTGATTCTTCCATGAATGATCCATCAAACGCCCCCTGTTGCGCGCATGCCGCGCCGTCACCGGCAAACGATTCATCACCGGCCGGGGGCGGGGGTTCCGGCCTCCAGACGCGGTTCATGGATTTTCTCAAGACCGTGAATGCTCCCGGGGCGTTGGACGCGCATACCAAACAGGCGCTGGCCCTGGCTCTTTCCGTTCTGGCCAGGTGCGAACCGTGCGTGAAGGCGCATTTGCAAAAGGCCCGCGCCATGGGATTCACGGAGGAGGAAATTGACGAGGCGGCGTGGATGGCCATTGCCTTTGGCGGCTCGCCGGTTATGATGTTTTACAACACAGTGTACGCGGCAAAATAGTTTTAAGGAGGCGACTGGCGTCTGGTGGCGCTCCTGGTCTTCAAAACCTGTGTGGGGCTCGCAAGGGTCCCGGGTGGGTTCGATTCCCATTCGCCTCCGCCATTCGACTCGGCGCGGTGCGCTGAGTTTTGCAAGAACCTCGATTATTTCCGGAATATGCCACGTGGGGTGGAATAAAGGGCGTCAGGCGGCGCAACCTTATTGATCTCCCTCCGGATTTCCCGCCACATTTTGATGCAAAGAAGGGTTTTTCCGGCCAAGCCCGCCTGCAAAATAAGGGGGCGGTATTTTTCTTTGGCGGCGGCGATGATTTCGTCCTTGGTTTTCTGGAATTCAGGCGAGCGGCGCAAGACGCGGCATCCATCTTCGGTAAAACTGGATTTCATGGCGGGAGAACGCGTGGAAGCCCTCAAATATCAGCTTGCATAATGCGCCTGGGCTTTGGCGACTTTCTTGTCCGGCCCGAAATGGAACACTTCGGCGGCGGTTCCCCGAGCGCCCTGGTAATAAAGGGTGATGCTGTCGACGCCGATCAAGGTTGAAATCAATTTGAAGTGGAGATTGGGGACGAGTTGCAGTGCCTTTGCCCAATAGGCGCGGACGGCGTCCTTGCCCTTGAGCGTGCCGGAGGGTTCGCCCGTGATCTGAATGATGGCCGGCGAGGACATTTCGAATTGATCCGAGTAGTGGGACAGGATGCGGACGAGGTCGTGGCTGTTCCATGAGTCGATCCAATCCTTGGCGAAATGTTCGGCGAATGGTTGGTCAATCATAGGAGGGTCCGGGAAAAAAGTTGAAAGAGATTTACTATATCGAAGCTCGTTTGCCTTGTCGAGGGGAGGGAGATGGGGTTGACTCTGATTCTTGTCATCCTGGCCGGGTCTGGCTAGTGTGCGGGGATGGCCGCCATTGAAGCCATGGGGTTGACGAAGGTTTTTCGTTCCTACCGGAAACGGCAGGGATTGTGGGGTGGTTTGCGCGGATTGATCCGGCGGGAGTATGATGTGACAAGGGCTGCGGACGGGGTGAGTTTCCGGATTGAGGAAGGGGAACTGGTGGGATTTCTGGGACCGAACGGGGCGGGGAAGACGACGGTGTTGAAGATGCTTTCGGGGTTGATTCATCCCACCGAGGGAACGGCCCGGGTGCTGGGGTTTGTGCCGTGGGAGCGGAAGAACGCCTATCGCCGGCAGTTTTCGCTGGTGATGGGGCAAAAGAACCAGTTGTGGTGGGATCTGCCCGCCGGCGAGTCCTTCGCGCTGAACCGGGAGATTTATGGCGTGGAGAAGAGGGTGTTTCAAGAGCGGCTTGACGAATTGCTGACCCTTCTTGACGTGAGGGGCAAACTGAATGTGATGGTGCGGGAATTGTCGCTTGGGGAGCGGATGAAGATGGAGTTGATTGCGGCGCTCTTGCACGGGCCGAGGGTGGTTTTTCTGGACGAACCGACGATCGGGCTGGATGTGGTGAGCCAGAAAAAGGTGCGGGAATTTGTGAGGCATCACAACCGGAATCACCGGACAACCATTGTCCTGACCAGCCACTACATGGCGGATATTGAGGCGTTGTGCGAGCGGGTGATCATGATGGATCACGGAAGGATTTTCTTTGACGGAAAACTGGCGGAGCTTGCGGCCCGCCATGCGCCTCACAAGGTGTTGACGCTGGTTCTGCGGAATCCGGTCGATCGAGCGGAGATGGAGGCGCACGGGGAGATTCTGGAATGCGCCGGGTCGATGGTGAAGCTGAGCATTCCCCGCGAGCGGGCCGGGGAGGTTTGCCGCCGGATTTTCATGAAGCACGAGGTGGAGGATTTGAGCATGGAGGAGGCGCCGATCGAGGATGTGGTCCGCGACATTTTTTCCCGCAAAGCCGGAGACGGCGCGTGAAATTTGGTTTGGAGCAGCCCTCCCATTTTAGACGCGTGTTGCCAGTTGGTCTGAGGCGCGGCTTGCCCTGGCGGCTCTGGCGGTGGTAAAGTCCGGAACCAAATAACACGCCTTGCCTGCTGATATAAACGTTCAATGGAAAAGATCCTTGCCGAATCCTATGCTTTTTGTTGCGAGCTGACCAAGCGGGAGGCGGGCAATTTTTATTATTCCTTTCTGACGCTGCCCCGGGACAGGCGGGAGGGGATGTGCGCGATCTATGCGTGGATGCGGCGGACGGATGATCTGGCCGACGACGCGCCGTCGCCGGTGGAGGCCCGCAAGGCGCTGGAGGAGTGGCGGCGTCAAACGCACCTTGCCTTGGAAGGGGATTCGGACCGGGATGGGTTGTGGCCGGCTTTTGGGGATGTGGCGCGGCGGAACCGGATTCCGTCCGGGCATTTCGACGAAATCATTGCCGGGGCGTTGATGGACCAGGAGGTGACGCGGTACGCGACTTTTGCGGATTTGTACAAGTACTGTTACCGGGTGGCCTCGGTGGTGGGGCTGGTCAGTCTCAAGGCGATGGGATGCCGCGATCCGCGGACGGAGGTGACGGGTGAAGCCCTGGGGGCGGCTTTTCAACTGACCAACATCTTGCGGGATGTGAAGGAGGATGCGGCCCGGGGGCGGATTTACCTGCCGTTGGAGGATCTTCGCCGCCACGGGGTGATCGAGGAGGATATGTTTCAATCGCGATGGACTCCGGCGGTTCACGATCTTTTCCGGGAGTTTGCCGGGCGCGCGGAGGAATACTACGTCAAGGCGCAGGGATTGTTTGAGCAGGCTTCGCCGGAGGCCCGTCCGACCTTGCGGATCATGGAGGAGATTTATCATGGCATTCTGGAACGCATCCGGGTCATGGATTATCGTGTGTTTGACCGCCGGGCCCGGGTTCCGACGTGGCAAAAGCTTTGGATTGTGGCGAGGCATCAGTTGTGGAGGGGATAGATTTTCGCAGGCTGTGCTGCGAAAACAGACTGAAGGCTGGCTGAAGGCGCAAACCCCGGAACTCTTGAACCCTGCCAAAGACCGTGTAGAATGGAGGTGTTGAATGAAACGATGGATTTTAACGCTGATTTTTTGTTTTGCGGGGGTGGAGGCCTCTTGGGCATGGGAACTTTCCTTTGCGTCCGTGGAGTTTCCGAGCGGCAATGAGCAGGGGCGGGGGGTGCTGGCCAAGCCGGATGGAAGCGGGCCGTCCCCGTTGGTGCTTTGGGTGCCGGAGTCGTGGGGATTGAACCAAGCCGCCAAGTCGCGGATTGGACGGATGGTCAAGGAGGGGTTCACGGTGCTGGCAGTGGATCTTTACCGGGGTGAGACTCCATCGAGACAGGAGGACATGCAGCGGATGGCAGGCGGGTTGCCGGACGAGCGGGCCTTCAGGGATGTGGTTGGCGCGTTTGAGTATTTGAAAAAGGAGGGCAAGGGTGGAAAGGCGGGGGTGATCGGATTCAGCTACGGGGGGTTGCTGGCCATGCGTCTGGCTGCGGCGCGGCAGGATGTGGCGGCGGCCGCCATTTTTTACGGTCGTCTACCGTTGGACAACAAGACGCTGGCCGGGATCAACTGTCCGGTGATGACCTTTTTTGGCGCGGAAGACGCGCATGTTGATTTGACGGCGATCCGCCAGTTCAGTTTTGCGGTGGAAACCGCCAGCAAGACCAATATCACGGTGCGCATTTATGAACGGGCCGGACACGCCTTTTTGCCCGAGAATCTGCCTTCCTACAACAAGGCGGCGGCGATGGATTCGTGGAAGCGGGCGATGACTTTTCTTTCCAATCAATTGCGATGAGGCCGGTTGAGAACGGATTTTTTGACAGAATCAACAGATGGGCGGGATTTTAGCCGGTGTCGAGTGCTTGACATCCTGCAAGACTGGATCATTATTCCAGTGAGGTTTTCAAGGGCTGAAGGCTGAAGCGGAAGAATAAGAGCTTCCAAAGACGGGAATGGATTATTTTTTCCCTTGATGTCCCAGAGCCTTTCCCTCCTGTATCTGCAGACCGAACATTACAAAACTTGACACATTCATTGCGTTTTAGCTCAAAAAAGGCGGTTTACCAGCATGGAAGCGATTGTTTCGGATATTCATGGCAACCTTGAGGCTTTGCAGGCGGTATTGGAGGATATAGACCGGCAGAACATCAAAAGGATTGTCTCCCTTGGCGACGCGATCGGGTATGGCCCCGATCCGGCGGCCTGTTTGCAGTTGGTGATGGATCGCTGTGAGTGGAGCCTTTGCGGCAATCATGAGTATGTGATGATGAACCGGGTGAAGGATGTTTTCAATCCGGTGGCGGAGGAGGCCATCAACTGGACCCGGGAGCAGATCACGGATCCGAATCAATTGGAGTATTTGAAGGGGTTGGAACCGATGCATCGGATGTACAAGCGTTTGTATGTGCATGGCTCGGCGCGCAATCCGCTGATGGAATATGTCTATGAGGCTGAAAATCACCAGGGTTTTTTGGATTTCATCCAGAAGATCGATGAGGATTTGAAGGGGATCGAGGTTTGTTTCACCGGCCATAATCATCGCGCTTTTTTGGGGACTCCGATTGCCTTTCTTTATCCGCACGAAAACAACAGGGTTTTTCATGTGCTGGGGCAGAAGGCGTATGTGTGCGTGGGCAGCGTGGGGCAGCCGCGCGATGACGATCCCCGATCCTGCTATGTCACCTATGACGGGGAAAAAGTGGAGTATCACCGGGTGAATTACGACATCAAGAAGACGGCGGAGAAGATCAAGAAGGCGGGATTGCCATCGCTTTTATCGGACCGGTTGTATCTTGGGGTGTGATTTTTCGCGCAGGCTGAAATCGCTCTATGGGCGGGGATGGAAGATGAGCAGCCGGTTGGAAAGTTCGTCGGCGTCATCCTTTTCGACCGGCAAGACCCGCGTCAGATGTTCGGCGGCGGTTCGGATCGAGTCCGTGAAGGAAGCGGTGTGTTTTCCGGCGGCCAGCTGTTTCAGGGCAATATCCCGCACTTGAACGGTGAAATTCCGGTCGCAGGCCTTCAGGATGCCATCGTCGGCCAGGACCACGACCCGTTTTTCAAACAGGGACAGGTAAATCAGGAGTCCCCCGCGCGTGCGTGTCGAACAGACCCTTTGCATGGCGAAGACATGGGAGGCGGCTCTTTCCGTCTCCTCCTTCATTTCTTTTTCTCTGACCAGCAGCCGCCGCACGGAGTGGCAACAGCTTGCGACAGTGCTGCCGGCGATGAATCCCAGTACGACAGCCAGCGACTGCCAGCCCAGGGAACAACCCTGTCCTACGGTCCACATGCCGCTTTCGGACGGTTCCGTTCCTGTGATATTGACCAGCGCCAGGGCGGCCAGCGCAACGATCAACCCGCAAATGGATTCGGCGCGGTCGTAACGTCCGGATTCCGTGGCCACCGCGCAAACGATTTCCGCGGAAGTGCGTTTTTCGGCATCGGACGATGCCTGTTCGATGAGAGATTTTTCCTGGCCGGAGAAAAAACGATGGGCATTCATGATGGGTTACCAGCTTCCCGATGCTCCTCCTCCGCCTGAGAATCCGCCGCTGAACCCGCCTCCCCTGTATCCGCCTCCCGTTCCGCCCCGTGTCCGGAGGAAAATCGCAAGCAGCACGAGAATGACATAGGTGAACAGGGCGGTCGCAATCAATCCGATGCCGGTCAGGAGGAGCGGTTTGCGGTATTCGCCGAAAAAGAACGAAGCCATGATGAGAAGCGCTCCGATGCCGGCCATCCAACCGATGATGCGGGCCGGGAAAAGGCTGAGCCCCCGGACTTTCTTGGCGGCATCAGTTTGCTGGAGTTGCTCGAACAGGCCCGGCCCCGGCGGTGTGGATGCCGGATCGAGGGCGGCCATTTCGGCGAGTTTTTCCACGCCATCGGCAATGCCATCGGCATAGCCGCCTTGCTTGAACCGGGGAATGATGACACCGTTCATGATGCCTTGTGCCACGCCGTCCCAGCGGCGGCCCCAGTCGTTGCCGAGTTCAATGCGCGCACGGCGGTTGTCCTTGCTGATGAAAAGGAGGATTCCCTTGTTTGCGCCCTTTTCATTCAGGCCGAGTGTGCCGATTTTCCAGTCATTGAACCACTGTTGAACAAACTGTTCGAAAGACGTGTTTTTGGCGTCGTATTCGGCCAGGCTGTGAATGGTGACGACGATGATGGGCGCATGGTGCTGTTCAAAAGCCTGGTGTTGGGCGGCTTTGATGCGATCTTTGGACTGGGAAGTGAGCAGCCGCGCAAAGTCGCTGATGAAATCCTGCTGGGGTGGGGGGGGTGGAACATGGGCCGCGGGAAGTTTTGCGGCAAAAAACAACAATGCGGGGAGAAGGGGCAACCCGCGAAGAAATGTCATGGCGCCAGCCGGCAATTGCATCGCCTCTTTGATAGGCCATTCCCTGTCATGAATCAATCCACATCCTGCTGTCTGACTGATGAGACGTCACAGGGCATGACTGGACCCCATTTTGAGGGAAAGCGGTTTGTTTCAGGCAGAGCCGGGGGGCGAGGCTGCCGAAATTGAATCCCTCAGGATTTCAATCCATGCGGCGGCCAGGCGTTCCGGGGTGAAATTCCGGCGGATTTGCGTTTGATGTTGCTGGGCGGCGGCGCGATAGGACGGTGTGTCCAGCGCGGAGCGGATTCCCGCCGCCAGCGCGGACGCATTGCCCGCCGGAACCACGACGCCTGATCCGTGTTCGCGAACAAGGTGCGCTGCGCCCATTCCATCGGTGACCACCACCGGCGTTCCCAGGGCCAGACATTCGATGGTGGCGCGGGAGAATTCATCGAAACGCGAGGGCAGCGCCACCACGGATGCAGACAGGATTTCTTCGATCAGGCGTTCGGCGGACAGGTGTCCCAAAAGCCGCAGCCGGGATTGGATGGAGGTCCGGGCGGTCAAACCTTCCCATTGGCGCGCAAAAGGCGAGCCTTCCTCGGTGAGATTGCCGGTCATGCGGAACAGAAGGGAATTGTCCTGGCGGCATAATTCCTCCGCCGCCTGCAGGAAGACGTCGGCGCCCTTTTTTTCATTCAGCGCTCCCAGGAAGAGAATTGTCCGGTCTGATGAGGGGGATGGGGCGGCAATGGGGCCGGTTTTGAGAAAACTCCCGGTCAGATTGTGCGGCGCCCATCGGAGTTTTTCGCGAGGGACATGGTAGGATTCTGCCAGGCGGTCCATGATCATCGGGCTGTTGGCCACCACGCGGGCGGCCTGGTTGAATCCCTGTTGAAGGTTTCGCTGGTTGGTGAATTGAGTGAAACCGTTGGCGAACCGGTATCGCAGGGCTTGGATCATGATCACCAGGGGTGTGGAAAAAAAACCCCGGGCCCGGGCCCATCCGGCGGCGATTCCGTCGGGGTCCTCGCTCATGGCCCAGATCACATCGAAGGGGCCTTCGGAATGGAGAAAATCCCGGAGAAGAAAGGCGTCGGTCAGCAGTTTGCGATAGCCATGCCGCCATTTCAAAAACTTGTCGATGGGAGCGCACCAGGGAATGCGGTTTTTTTCCGGGATGAGCCATGCCGGGAGAGAACCCAGTTTTCCCCGCGCCGGTTTGCCCCGTCCCGGTGTGTGGGTCCATACGACCACCTCGTGTCCGGCGGACTGGATGGCGGCGGCCAGTTGGGAGCCCGTTCCGCCGCCGGGGCCGTGCTGCCGCCATTCGGCTTCCATGGCGCGACTCAAAAGGGCGATTTTCATGTTTTGAAAAATCCGAAATTTGGGCGGGGTTCAACGGTTCACAGTCTGGGGGCAAGGCCGAACAATCCTGTTATTTGGTGAATCCTCAATAATTCTTTCGAAAAGTTGTCTGTTGCAGGCAGGCGGGCAGTTCAAGAGCCGCAGTTTCACCCGCCAGCCGGTGGCCGCGGGTGGTGAAGTGGAGGTCGAATTTGAAATAGAGTTGCTGTCGTTGCGCGGCGGGGATTTCCTTCTCGATGGCGGCCTGAACATCGATCAGCGGGATCTGCTGTTTTTTCAGGAAAGCCAGCAGCCTGCGGTGTGGATAATCGGTGTCGAAATTGAATTGTTCGATGCCGGGGTAACGGGGGAAGGATTGTTTGAAGAGCCCGGGCGCCACGGCCTCGACACCGGGCAGCAAGACCACCGCCAGGCGCGCTCCCGAGGCGCGTGTTTCGTTGTGCAAGGCAACCAGGCCATCTTCCGTGGCTTGCCATGCGCGTTGAAAAGAGGGGGGCGGTTCTGTCAGATAGGTTTGCCAGTCGATGGGGGCGTAAGAGCGCTCCCAGAAGGGGCGTCGGGCGTCTTCCCCGCTTGTTTTTCGCGACCAATCCCTGCGCCAGCGATGCCGGATGTCGCGCTCGCGCAGTTTGTATTGTTGATACAGCAACGAGGGTTCGAGGAACGTCCGGTAAAACCAGCCATGAGGCTTGGCCGCTTTGCGTTGGGCAAAGGTGTCATCGTATCCGGGAAGATTGTTGGCGACATCGTTGCCCATGAAAAAGGCCAGAATCACCACGTCGGGCTTGAACGGCGCCGCATAGTATTTCCAGGCCGCCAGTTCCCTGGTTGTGCCGAAACCGGTGACTCCAAAGTTGAGGACTTCCCATTGAGTTGAAGGGGTGTCCTGTTGAAGCCGCCGCTTCATCACCTGCACAAAGGAGTCAGGATAGTTGACATGGAAGGCGGCGGCAAAAGAGTCGCCGAGCACTGCAATCCGGGTTGTGCCGGGGGCCTTGGCCAATTCGTGGTCTTCGTCCGGGAAACCAAGGTTGTTGGTTTGGATGTGTTTGGGTTCTCCATGTTCGGTGCGTCCGTCAAGTGTCTGACAGGGAAGGCAACGCCAGCCGATGAAAGGGTCGGGAACGCTTTTCATCTCGTTGGCGGGGACCAGATCGGGACGCAGCCAGCGGGCGGTCCATTCACAGAGTGTCAAAGACACCGCGAGACCGATCGTGAGTGTAAAGAGGCGCCCCAGCCAGCGGCCAAGGCGGGATTGCCAGGTTGACATGCCGTCCTTTGTAACGGAATTGCGGAATCAGGGCAATAGAAGTTGTCCGGGGTTGCGTTGCACCATGGCGAAAGGATTTAAAAGTTTTGAGGCTAGCGTTTGCGAATGAATGTGCCGTCGTAGTCATCTCCGAATTTGCCCCGGCTCAATGCCCGTCCTGGTCCGCCCAGTTGCATCCGGGCGGTGCGGGTTTTTTGAAGCCTTACAACCGGCACGAAGACTTTTCCTGTCCTGCCGACTCCGCCGCGAACCAGGGTTTTGGCGTTGGACAAATGTTCGCGGGCGCTGAAACTTTCATGGCTTGTTTCCTGGAGCACGGCCAGGAGGAATTGGCAGGCCAGATCGGGTTCGGTCTCCATGATTTCCTGAAAATCAGCATGACGGAGACGGAGGAGGATGCAAAAGGCGGTGGCTTGGACGTTGTACAGGTACGGTTTTTCCTCGATCAGGGCTTGTTCGCCGAAGAAATCGCCTGGCAGGAGGGTGCGCAGGCGGCGGGGTTGGTCATCCACCTCGATGAAGATGGTCGCCTCTCCTTCGAGGATGATATGCATGGAAGTGGCGCAGGCCCCCAGTTTGGCAATGGATTCGGAGGCGTGGATTTCCACCCGTCGCAGATAAGGGAGCATCGAGGAGGCTGCATCCTCCCCCATGAGTTTGAACAAGCCGAGCCGTTGCAGCTGACCGCTGGAGGGCGCCGTTTTTTTTTCGGGGGTTCCCTGGGTCTGTTCCAGGAATTCCCTGATTTGCTTGATCTGGCCGGTCCGGCGCCAGACGTTGGGTCCCTGCAAAAAAACCCATGTTTTGGGGGTGAGAAGCTTTTGTTGGGCCCAGGATTTTAATTCATCCAGATGAACCGGGCCGTGGCATTGATGATCCACGCCAAAGACATGGTAAAGGATTTCGACGGGCAGATCGGAATCGGATGGTTCAAGGAACGAGTCGTCATCCGTTTCCCTCTTTGCCATTTGCGCCTGCAAGTGCTGGTGCAGGGGATGAGGTATCCGCACGGTTTTCTTGCAGGAGCTTTTGCCCATAATATTTTAATATGACTCCAACCTCACAGGGCGGCCATGGGTTATTGCCGCTGTTGAGGCGTATTTAAGGAGACTTGGATCATGCCGGCAAGGAGGCGCGAACTCTTGCGGCGGCTGCTTCGGCGGTCAGGTCGTATTTTTTGCGCAGCAGTTCGGTGGAACCATGTTCCATAAATTGATCGGGCCATCCCATTTTGATCACGGGAATATGGATGCCGAGATTGTCGAGCGCCTCCAGCACGATGCTGCCAAAACCGCCTTCGACGCTGTGATCCTCGAAGGTGACCACGGCTTGGGCGTCGCGCGCGCAGGCGGCCAGGGTTTCCGTATCCAGCGGTTTGATGAACCGCGGGTTGACCACGCTGCAGCCGATGCCTCCCGCCTCCAGGAGGTTGGCGGTATCGATGGCCATATCCAACAGGTTGCCCAATCCCCACAGGGTGACTTTTTTGCCGGATGAGACGGAGCATTTCCGGACGATCACGGCCTTGCCGATGGGAATCGCCTTGGAAACAGGCTTGATGGGAATGCCCTTGGCCGGACCGCGTGGATAGCGGATGGCGCTGGGGCCGGCGTATTGCAGCATGGTGAGGAGCATGTCGTTGAATTCGTCCTCGTTGGACGGCTGCATCTGGATCAGGCCTGGAATGGAACGAAGAAATGAAATATCATAGATGCCGTGGTGAGTGGGGCCGTCCTCGACCGCGCCGGCGCGGTCCATGCAAAACATGACCGGGAGATTTTGCAGCGCCACATCGTGAACGATCATGTCATAGGCGCGTTGCATGAAGGTGGAATAGATTGCGCAAACGGGCCGGAGGCCATTGTTGGCCAGGCCGGCGGCGAACAGCACCGCATGTTCCTCGGCAATGCCCACGTCAAAGAACCGGTCGGGAAAAGTCTTGGCGAATTTGGTGAGTCCGGTTCCTGACGGCATGGCGCCGGTGATGCAGCACATGCGCTGGTTATCCCGGGCCAGTTTGATCATGGCTTCGCCAAAGACCGCATTCCATCCGGGGATGGTGGTGTTCTTGATGAATTCCCCGGTGTCGGGGTCGAACTGGCCGCAACCGTGAAAAGGTTCCGGCTTGTCCATGGCGGGCTGGAAACCCCGGCCTTTTTCGGTCAGGACATGCAGGACCACCGGATATTCCGCGTTCTTGGCGAATTCCAGCATGTGGATCAAATCGTGAAGATTATGGCCATCGACGGGGCCGTAGTAGCTCAAGCCCATTTCCTCGAAGAGCACCGCCGGCGCGCCGGTTTCGTGTCCGGCGGCCTGGACCAGATATCCCTTGGCGGCCTCGCCGGCCTTGCGTTCGAGCTTGATGACCTCGCCCAGTTTCAACCGTTCCAGCAGATCCTCGGTTTTCTTGTGCCACCGCTTGAAGGTGGGGGATGTGACCATGTTGTTCAGGTAATTGGCGATGGCGCCGACGTTTTTTGCGATGGCCCATTTGTTGTCGTTGAGGATGACGATCAGGCGTTTGGTGGAATGGACTGTGTTGTTGAGCGCCTCCATGGTGGTGCCGCAGGTGAGCGTGCCGTCGCCGATGACGGCAATGACATGCTCATTGCTCTTTTTCAGATCGCGGGCGGCGGCCATGCCCAAGGCCGCCGAAAAGGCGGTGCCCGCGTGTCCGGCGCTGTAATGGTCATAGGGGCTTTCGACGGGCGAAAGAAAACCGCTGGCGCCGCCAAACTGGCGGACGCGTTTCATTTGTTCGCGGCGGCCGGTCAGAAGTTTGTGAACATAGCATTGGTGGCTGACATCCCATGTAAAACGGTCCCGGGGACAGTCGAAAACCTTGTGCAGCGCGATGGTCAGTTCGACCACGCCCAGGTTGGACGCCAGATGCCCGCCGTTTTGGGAAACGATGTCAACCAGTTCCTCCCGGATTTCGACGGCCAGTTTTTCCAGGTCGGGAATCTTCAGTTTTTTCAGGTCGTCCGGGTTTTTGATGCTGTCGAGAAAGGGGGTGGGCATGGCACAGATTCAAAATTCAAGATTTGAGATTCAATATTCGGGATATGGACCTAAAAAAGCTCCTTGTCATGGGATGCCTCTTTTTCCCTGGAGGAAGGTTCCTCCTCCTCCGTTTCCGTGAAAGGCGTGGTGGAAAGAGAACCGTCCTTTTCCTTCATCAGGATTTCGATGCGTTTTTCAGCTTCGTTCAAGCGTCCGGCGCAATATTTCACCAGTCGGTTGCCCTCTTCGTATTTGGCCAGGATTTCCTCAAGGGGCAGATCGCCGGTTTCCATTTCCTGAACCAGTTTTTCCAATCGCTCCATGGCGTCTTCGAAGCGGATTTCCTTGTTTTCTTTGGGTGCTTTGGCCTTCACGGAACAGGCAGAATAGCTGCTGTTTCCATGGAAAACAACTTATTAGTATCCATCCCGTTCCCTGCCAACGTCATGAACTTTTCATTCGAAGACAAGCGGTGCTGGGCTCCCGCACCGCCTCCATCAGGACGGAATGATCCAAAATTTTGAAAATCCTGGCGGCATGGATCGTTCCGCACGCTCATTTCCAGTCCAAGGCGCCTTTTTTCCAGACATAAAGAAAGCCCAGGAAAAGGATGGCCAGGAAAGTGAGCATGGAAAAAAGGATGGAAAGCCCCTCGCGAAGCATTTCCTTGTAAACAACAGCCCATGGATAAAGGAAAACCACTTCAATATCGAAAAGGACGAAAAGGATGGCGACCAGGTAGAATTTGATCGAGAATCTCGGGCGGCCGGACTGGGCGGCGGGAAGGCCGCATTCATAGGCGCTGTCCTTGGCTGGGTTGGGGGCGCCTTTCTTGGCGACAATGGGCGGCACGATCAACATGGCGGCGACAAAGGCCAAGGCAATGCCCGCTTGAAGGGCGGCAGGCAGATATTCGGCGAAGATCACGTCCCGGACTCTACCTTAACCGAAAGCACCCCGTCAACTGCAGCCGAGGGACGCGCCGCAATTCAGGCAGGTGGCGCAGGTGCCGGTATGGCGCACCTTGCTGCTGCCGCAATCGGGGCAGACAATGCCGTCCTTGTACCGGACCGTCAACTCGTCAGCTGAAATGGGCAGTTCCTTGACCGGTTTGTTTACGGCCTTGATGTCCATCTCCTTGAGTTCCTTGATGGGCAATTCCGGCTGCACGGGTCCATGGGGGGCGCTTCCCTGCTTGTAGCCGGGGAGAAATTGATTGCCCAGCCAGCGGAAGATGTAATCTGGAATGGACTTGGCCATGGGGATGTCGGGATTTTTGGTGAAACCGCTGGGTTCAAAGCGCGAATGGGCGAATTTCTTGATCAGTGCGTCGATGGGCACGCCATATTGGAGCGCCATCGAAACCAAGGTGCCGATGGTATCCATCAGGCCGCCGATGGTGCTGCCTTCCTTGGCCATGGTGACGAACAGTTCGCCGGGCTGGTTGGCTTCAAACAGGCCCACGGTGAGGTAGCCTTCGTGTCCGGCGATGTCGAACTTGTGGGTGATGGATTGCCGGGTATCGGGCATGCGGCGCCGGATGGGGCGGGCTTCGGGGATGTCCGCCTCCTCTTTTTTGCCTCCCATTTCCTCGGTTTTCTTGGTGCTGAGAGGTGCTGCGCGTTTGGATCCCTCGCGATAGATGGCCAGGGCCTTCAATCCCAGTTTCCATCCTTCGATGTAGGTGTTCAGGATGTCCTCGACGGTGGCTTCGTTGGGCATGTTGACCGTCTTGGAGATGGCGCCTGAGATGAAGGGTTGCACGGCGGCCATCATGTGGATATGGGCGCGATAGGAGAGGAACCGCCTGCCCTTGGCCGGTTTGAAGGCGCAATCGAACACGCTGAGGTGTTCATCCTTCAAATGGGGGGCGCCTTCGATCATGTCGTTTTGATCGATGTATTCGGTGATGTCGCGGGCCTGGGTTTCGCTGTAGCCGAGGTTTTTCAAGGCTTCCGTGACGGTATTGTTGACAATCTTGAGGACTCCGCCGCCGGCCAGCACCTTGTATTTAACCAGGGCGATGTCCGGTTCGATGCCGGTGGTATTGCAATCCATCAGGAAGCCAATGGTGCCGGTGGGCGCCAGGACGGTGACCTGCGCGTTGCGGTAGCCATGGGCGCGGCCTTGTTCCAAGGCTTTATCCCACGCTTTTTGCGCTTCCTGACGCAGATAGGCCGGGCAACTGGGGTGAATTTCCTTGGCATAGCTGCGGTGGAGTTCGATGACATCCAGCATGGAATCCACATTGTCGGACTTGAGCGGGCGATCGATGTTGTAAGCCCGGGCATCGCGATAACCCGCAAACGGACCTTTGTACTTGGACAATTCAGCGCTTACCTGGTAGGCGGTGCCGGTCAGGATGGCGGTCAGGGCGCCGGCCAGTCCGCGTCCCTCATCGCTGTCGTAGCCGTGGCCGTAGCTCATGATCAGGGAACCCAGATTTGCATAACCCAGGCCCAGGGTGCGGAAAAGGTGGGAGTTGACGGTGATGGAGGCGGTCGGGTAACAGGCGTTATCGACGAGGATTTCCTGGGCGGTGATGAAGATGCGGATGGCTGTTTTGAAACGGTCGATGTCGAAGGAGCCATCCGGACGTTTGAATTTGACCAGGTTGAGGGAGGAGAGGTTGCAGGCGGTGTCGTTGAGGAAGAGGTATTCGGAGCAGGGGTTGGTTGAATGCTGGCGGTCGGTTCCCTTGCAGGTGTGCCACCGGTGGATGGTGTCGTCGAACTGGATGCCGGGGTCGCCGCAAAGCCAGGTGCCTTCGGAAATGAGGTGGAGCATCTCATGGGCGTTCTTTTTCTCCACCGGTTCGCCGGAGGTGACGGCGCGGGTCCACCAATCCCGCTTGTTGGTGGCGGCTTCCATGAATTTGTCGCTGACGCGCACCGAGAGGTTTTCGTTTTGGAACATGACCGAGGCGTAGGCGTCGCCATTGAACGACCCATCGTATCCCTGTTCGATCAGGGCCCAAGCTTTCTTTTCCTCGATTGCTTTGGCGCGGATGAATTCCTCCACATCCGGATGCCAGTCCTTGAGGGTGTTCATTTTGGCGGCGCGCCGGGTTTTGCCGCCGGATTTCACGACGTTGGCGATCTGGTCGTAAACGCGGAGAAAGGAGAGGGGGCCCGAGGGGACTCCGCCGCCGCTGAGTTTTTCGCGGGACGATCGGATGGGGGAGAGGTCGGTTCCGGAGCCCGAGCCGAACTTGAAGAGCATGGCCTCGCTGTGCGCCAGGCGAAGGATGGACTCCATGTTGTCCTCGACACTCTGGATGAAACAGGCGGAGCATTGGGGGTATTCGTACTGGGTTCGGGAGCGTTCGGCCTGTTTGGTTTCCGGATTCCAATAAAAATTGCCTTGGGCGCTGTTTTTGCCGGTTCCATATTGGTGGTAGAGTCCCACATTGAACCAGACGGGCGAGTTGAAGGCGCCAAATTGGTGAAGGCAGAGCCAGGTCAGGTCGTTGTAGAACGCCTCGGCATCCTCATTGGAGGCAAAGTAACCGTCCTTGATTCCCCAATCGGTGATGGTGCGGGTGACGCGGTGGATGAGTTGTTTGATGGAATGTTCCCGTCCGCCGCGCCTGGGATCGGTGCCGGAGTGAATATCGCCATAGAAATATTTGGAAACCGCGATTTTGGTGGCCAGTTCGCTCCATGTTTTGGGAACCTCGACGTTTTCCTGTTTGAAGATGGCCTTTCCGCTTCCATCGGCGATCTCGGCCGTGCGCGAGTCCCATTCCACACTGTCGAAGGGGGGTTGTCCGGGAGAGCTGAAAACCTGGCGAAAACGCATGCCATTTTCGTTCTCCATGGAGTCCGTTTGGGTGGTGTTGTTGGTGACGCCAACTTCTTGTTCTTCGACGGTGGTTATGCTCATTTCCTCTCCTTGTAGCAGCGCTTTGTGTCGCTCAAATTTTGGATGAATGCAAAACTAAATTTTGATCCGAAACGCCGCTTTATTGGAAGTCGTTCGTGTTGTTGGACTTCAGCTCTTTTTTTTTTTAGAAAACAAAAGAGTTGCCGGATTCAAATGGCGGGGGAATGGAAACGCCCGCAAAAGGTGGCAGGGCAAACGCACTAAACCACCCCCGGATGGAAGCCGGGGGGTGGTGGTTTAGATGTTTGGGAAATTCAAAGTTGGCACGAAAGCATCATGTCGAAAAGTTGTCCGCCGCAGGCGGATTTAATGTTAAGGAAATTCAAAGTTTCAGTATCATCGGCACGATTGAATGGCCACAAAAGGCACAAGCAGCGGCAATCGCGATTGCCGCTTTCACAAGATTTAATTTCAGAATGGATGGTTGACATTTAATAAAACATATTTTGTGACATCGTCAACGTTGTCCTGTTGACGATGCTTGTGCCTTTTGTGGCTATTCAAGTTGCCGCGCCTGGCGCGGCTTAATTCATATGATTTTCAATGTTTGGATTGATGGCGTCAAAGCTGTAGGAGGGCGCCTTTTGGACAACTGCTTGGCGACCTGCAGTTTTGAATCTGTCCAATCTTGAATCAAACTACGCCACCGGCACATGCCCCACATCGCGGAACAGCGAGGGGGACATGAGCATGACCCTGCGGAAGGTCCGGCTGAAATGGGGGGCGGACGGAAATGCCAGCCGCGCGGCGATTTCCTTCTGGCTTAACGGGGTTTCCTTGAGCAACTGGCATGCCAGCAGCATTTTCTGGCGAAGAATGTAATGGTAGAGCGTCTGCCCGCTTTGCGCGTGAAAAATCCGGCTTAGATGTTCCCGGGAAACTTTCAATTGGCGCGCCAGCGAGGTCGCATTCAGGTTTTCCTCCAACTGTTTGCCCACCAATTCCCGCACCCGCCGGGTCAGAATGCTGGCGTTGTCCGCCTCATCGGGTTTATGGATTTCCGCCAGGGCCAGCAAAAGACTGGTGACCATTTCCGCGCTTGCGTTGGCGTTGAGTTCCAATACCCGGGTCCCTTTTTGACGATAGGCCAGGATTCGTTGCATGACCGGATGTTTTTGCGAAATGGCATAGATGGCGCCATGTCGCGACACCAGGTCGTGAACCCAGTCGGTTGAGCCCAGAAAGGTCATGAAAACATATTCCCATGGTTTTTTGCCGTCCGGCGGATAATAATAGGCGGTTTTCCTGTCCCGGATTTCGCAGAGAAAACCATGGCCGGGAGGCAGCCGGTGTTCGCCTGCGTCGTCGCTGAAACATCCCTCGCCGGACAGGGTGTATTTGAAAATGCAATGCATATCCGCCTGCCGGAAACGCCCCTCGCTTCGGTAGGATGGATCATCCCGCCGCTCCGACGCGATGGCCTGGAGTTGCGGGAAATGCGGCAGGGGTTGCAGCGTCTGGATATGGGTGCACCAGAGTTTCATGGCATCACAAATTGGTCACGAAGATCAAGGGTAAGCTCGGTGAAATGGCTTTACAAGCGAATAGATCGGATTACCTTTCTCGGTGGTGATATGGGTGGATGAACAAAGGTGGGATTTCATGACAATATTTGAAAAGAACGGCGTTCTTAAACGATGTCTTCATGGGTTGGGGATTATGATGTTTGTTTTTTGGTGGAGCGCTGCCGGGCAGGCTTCCGAAACTGCGGCGTTTCCCCCGCGAATTCTTTATGTGAATAATCTCCTGGGCAATGATCAGTGGGATGGATTGGCGATGGAACCGGGGGGAGATGGGAAGCGTGGACCGTTGGGCAGCATCCGGCAGGCTTTTTTACTGGCGCAGACATCGGATCGCATTGAGGTGGCCAATACGGGCAAACCCTATTTTGGAAATAATAGTCTCACGCGGGTCGGCGGAACAGTGGAAAGACCCTTGGTTATCAATGGGAATGGAGCGTTGATTTCCGGACTTGGTCATGTGCCGGGGGAAAAATGGAAGAGGGTGGAAGAGGGAATTTTCGCCGCTTTTTTTGTTCCACATTCCAACCAAATAAGACAGAGAAGCGATGTTAAAAGCTGGATCGTCGATCATCCTCAGATTTGGTGGCTTGATGGCAAACCCGGCGTTAATTGCAAAAGTGCGGAGGAATTGCGGAGCAAGGAGCAGGGGTTCTACTGGAACAAGGAGCGAAAAGAGGTGTGGGTTCGCCTGTCGGCAGGAAAAACGCCCGGCCAGGTGAAAATTGAGATGCCGGTCGGGGAGATCGCGATTGCGGTCAATACGGATTTTGTGACGGTCCGGAATTTCCGGTCCATGTTTTCACTGGATGATGGTTTTGATTCGCACAGGGGAAAAAATATCGTTTTTCAAAATTGTGTGGCGACGGATGAATGCGACCAGGGATTTTCCTGCCATGGCTGGTCGAATGTCCTCTATGAGGATTGTCTGGCGGAGCGGTGCGCTGGATCGGGTTCCTGCGATGTTCATCAATGTCACGTGACCTATCGGCGTTGCGTTTTTGTGAATAATACGTTTGAGGCGGGTGTTTATGTCCATGATGATACCACGCATGGTTATGAGGATTGCTTGATTGCCGGCAACCGGCCTTTTGAGCAGGTTTGGGCCAGGGGAAGGGGAAAGATGAACTTTTTCAATAGTGTGCTGGTTGGCGGCAAAGGGAGCGATCAGGGCATCATGCTCATGCAAAATGGATCGGTCTATTTCGAGCAATGCACCCTTGCGGATGCGCCTTTTATATGCCAGCTGGATAATGTCCAACATGGGTTGCTGGGCATGAGGAACTGTATTTTAACCCGGTTCTCGAAGATGTTTTTTGCGGCGCCGGAGAGCGCCAGACAGCGGTTGTTGCTTGAAAATAATGTCTATTTTGACGGGCCGGGAGTTCAGTTCGGGGGAAAAATGTATGGAGGAAGCGAATGGAGGGAATATCAAACCGCCACCGGTCTCGACAAGGAATCGGCATGGGTGGACCCGCAATTGAAGGGAAGATTACAGGTGGAATTGCCCAAGGATTCCCCGTTATTCCAAGCCGGAAAGCGTTTTGGCCGCCCGGCTTGTGTGGGGGCGGTTCTTCCTGCCTCGGTGTGGGAATTGTATGAAAAAACGCGGGGCGAATATGCCACGCCGGAAGGGATCAAGAGACGGGATTTGTCTGTCGCTGACGCCGCTGCGACCGCCAAATTGCCGCCGCCGTCCCAACCTGCCGCTGCCGCCGTTGCGCCGGCAAAAACTCCCTCGATTCCTGGATCAATCAACGGCTGGCCGGCGGCGGTTCGAAAAGTGGAATATCCCAGCCCGGCTGATCAAAGCCGGCAACCCGCCTTGTTCTACCAGCCTGCCAAGGATCAATCGGCGCCGCTCCTGGTGGCTTTGCATACCTGGAGCAGCAATTATCTTCAGCCCGAACCGTTTTATGCCGTCTGGTGCATTGCCAAAGGTTGGAATTTTACTTGAGAGTACCGAATTCTGGACTACTCCTTCAGTGATTTTTTAGCTTCCTCAACTTCCAGTCTGGAGAGCGTCAGGGCGAGGTCGATCCATTTTTGGGTCAACATTTTGAATCGTTTGA
>JAQUAF010000149.1 GCA_028687435.1 Verrucomicrobiia bacterium
AATCCAAAGGGAAAATAAAACCGCCCCTGAGATGTTCGGCAAGCCAGCGTAGCCCTAAATCTAAAATTTCCTGACCCTCTAGGCTAAAACCCACCCAAAAAACCCGACGGAACTGCCATGCGCCCGCTGCCCCCCGTCCGGTTTCCGGGCCAGATCATCATCTCAAATACATCGGGATCAATGGAACGCTCTCCCCAATTGCCGTCGGCGCCACCCTCTGCGCAAGGCGGATTTGCCCCTGCCGCTGCAAACCGCGCCGGACTCAGTCCTGGCCGCTGGCATTACCCCTTGATTCCGCCTCCCTGGCCAGGCTGACGCACTTGAGGGCCAGGATTTCGGCGGGATCCACAACATCCACTCTTCTGCCCGCCACAATCCGCCGGCCTCCGGGACAGACAAGGGGCAATTCGGTGCATCCCAAAAGGATGACCTGCGCGCCTTGACGGACCAGATGAGTCATGGCCTGCCGAAGATTTTCCCGGCACGCGCCTTTTGTGCATCCCGCCTTGACGCCGTGCTTGCCATAGATGGCGTCCATGACTCTGGCCTGGCATTCCGCGTTGGGAGTCAGCAGGCGGATGTCCGCCTTGCCCGCTGCGGCATGGTAAACGCCGCTGGCGATTGTCCCATTGGTGGCCAGCAAACCAACCGGCGCGGATGTCCCGTGTTTTGCCTTCACATGTTCGATTGTTTCAAACAACATGTTCACGATCGGGATCGAAAGATAAGGCTGGATCCGATCAACGAAGGCATGGGCCGTATTGCAGGGAATCGCGACCATGTCCGCTGCGGCGGCTTCCAGTCTCTTGCATGCGGCATACAAGGCCACGGTGGGATCAGTTCCCTGGGCAACCAGATTTTCGGTGCGGTCGGGAATCTTCGGATTATGCTCGACGATGATCTGGATATGTTCCTGATCCTTGCTCGCCTTGGTGTTGCGAACAATTTTATCCAGAAAAGCGACGGTCGCCGCCGGACCGACACCACCGATGACTCCCACCTTGAAATTTTTGGCCGGAATGCCTCCTTCCAGGGAAAGGGCATAACGCACATAGATTTGATTGGCGTCAACAAGGGGGATGTTCCGTTCACGCAAGGCATCAAAAACCAGGGCCACTTCAGTAAAACCCGGAAGAATGATTTCCGCGCCCTGCTCCAACAGGTTGTCGCAGGTTTTGCCGATCTGCTCCACGGGTTCCCCGCTTCGGCATCCGCGTTTGGCGCCGGCGGGACCATAGATGGCCTTCATCAGTTCCTTTTGCGCCTCGGAACCGGGATAAATCATCCGATAGCCGGAGGAGTTGAAATACCGCTCGAAGAGCCCCCTTTTTTTCACATAATCGGAAGTGAGCACCCCCAATTTGCGGACGCCTGGGTGACGCCTTTGCAAATGCCAGCGCAAGGCGGCCATCATGTCAACAATGGGCACGTCAACCTCGGACTTCAATTCATGGAGAAAAACATGGCTGATGAAGCAAGGCAGGATGACCGCGTCAATTTTGCGTTGTTCGAATCGCCTCAATTGATCGAAGACATAGAGTTTGCGGGCATTCTGATCGCTGTTTTCAGCGCCGGCAGTGTGCGGCTCGCGAAACGGATGCTGCTCGAACACAATGTCATACCGGTCCTTTTCGTTGCAAGTGGCGGCGACCAGCTTGAAAAAAACATCGGCGCCGGCTATTGCTCCCAGCCCGCCCACCACTCCAAAGCTTTTCCGGCCTCCCCTCATAAACATCCTCCCGTGACGGGCGGCTGAAAAGATGAACGCCTCAAGAGCCGTCCGGGACGCCGTCCGGAGGGGCATCCATCCCGCCAGACGATTTCGCCATTGACCACCACGAGATCAATGCCGCGGGCGGCCTGGATGGGGTTGTCATAAGTGGCGGAATCCGCCACCGTCTGTTCATCAAACACGACCAGATCCGCCCAAAAACCCGGCTTGAGGAGCCCGCGTTCCTTGATCCGGTAACAGTCCGCCGCAAGACCTGTCATTTTTCGAACCGCAGTTTCAAGCGGAAAAAGTTTTTGTTCGCGGCAGTAATGTCCCAACACGCGAGGGAAGGTTCCCCACAGGCGCGGATGAGGCGCCTTGTCATGAGGCAATCCATCCGATCCAATCATACCGCCTTCATGCCGCAAAATATTGACGACATCCTCCTCCGCCAGCGCAAAATAGACGGCGCCAGCCGGCTGCAGCCGCTCCACCGCCGCCTCGACCGGCAAACGAAGCTTTTCCGCCGCCTGCGACAAATCCCATCCGGCAAATTCCGGATGCGGTTCCGACCATGTGATCATCACACGCGAGCTTTCCGTTGCCCGGTCTGCCACCAGAATGGTTGATGTGGCGTGGTAGGGATAACAGTCATAAGCCATGGGATGACATTTTCCGGAACGATCAAACCACGACAAAATTTCAGCCGAACGCCCGTGATTGGCCGTCCCGATCACTTTCAAATGGGAAATCACCACCTTTGCGCCAACCGCCTGGCCGATACGCATGGCCTCATCCAGGGAATCCAATATCCGTCCGCCTTCATCCCGGAGGTGGGTGAGATAAACGCCGCCTGTCCCGGCCATGGGACGGCAGATTTCAATGACCTCATCGGTGGTCGAGTTGGCGGCGGGACGATAGGCCAGACCGGTGGAAACACCCCCTGCGCCTGCGGCCATGGCTTCCCCAACCATTTTTTGCATTCGATGAATCTCGTCCGGCCTGGCGGGACGTCGAACGTCATCCATGGTTGCGACACGCAAGGTGCAGTGACCGACAAAGGGCAGCACATTGACTGCGGACGGATGGGTCTCCAGGGCCGCCATGAATTCATGAAAGCTGCCGAATCGATAGGCGCCGCCGGCATCCAGAAGATTCAAGGGGGGAGGAACGGAGTTCGAGATCAACGGCGCAAGGGAAATCCCGCAAAGGCCGGTGAGCACGGTTGTCACACCCTGGCTGACTTTGGGACTCATTTCGGGCGAGACAAACAGGAGTTGGTCGTCGTGGGTGTGGACATCGATGAAACCGGGCGAAACGATCTTTCCCTTCAGGTCAAACTCACTGGCCGCCTGGGCGGCGCCCACATCGCCGACCGCCTCCAACCGTCCGTTCCGAATGCCCAGATCACCGCCAAAACGGGAATTTCCCGTGCCGTCCACAATCGTTCCATTGCGAAAAACAAGATCAAAGTGTTTCAGTGGCATATCCATGACAAGGCTAGCATCCGCCATCTTTTTCGCAATGCCGCTTTTCAAATTCGGTTCTTGTCGGGCGCATGGCAGTTCCGTCGGGTTTTTTGGGTGGGTTTTAGCCTAGAGGGTCAGGAAATTTTAGATTTAGGGCTACGCTGGCTTGCCGAACATCTCAGGGGCGGTTTTATTTTCCCTTTGGATTT
>JAQUAF010000030.1 GCA_028687435.1 Verrucomicrobiia bacterium
GACCCCCTCCCAAACAAGACAACAACTGAACAAAAAATTTTACCGAACTTGGAACAACACGGACCAACAAAATAACAACATTTTCAAACCGGCGGTTTTAGGACATTTTCAGACCGGCGCTTACATCCTAACCCGAGTTTCTCAGATTTCGTAAAAAATGCACAATTTTTGCAACTCCTTCCCTGATCATGTAGATGTCAAGGGGCTGAGTCTCCAACACATTTTTTTCGATGCCTCGAAATTGGCATCCCTTTTTCCCCTTGGCTGTCCGGGAGGCCAGCCCTCCGTCAATTCCATCGCTGTTCAAAGGAGGGCGGGGCTCCTGCACCGCTTGTTGCCGCGAAGATAAATTGCAGTGTCATACCCATGACACAACTTGGAAATAAAATCCATGGAGCAGGTCTCCACACACGCCAAAATACGGCTTTTCCCAAAGTTTGAACCTGAAGGATGTCGAAAAATAATTGAAAAACGCCGAAATCTGAGAAACTCGGGCTAACCCGAGTTTCTCAGATTTTGCAAAAAATGCGCATTTTTTGCAGTTCCTTCCCTGACCATGTAAATGTCAAGGGGCTGAGTCTCCCACACATTTTTGAAGCGAGCTTCCAATTCGAGGAACTTTACCACGCCCTTTTCCCCATGGCTGTCCCGCCTTCGTCGAATACTACGGCGGGGCAGGCCGGGAGGTTCACCACGTTTCACGTGGCCAGCCATCCTTTTCATATCAAAATAAAGGGAGGGCGGGGCTCCTGCACCGCTTGTTGCCGCGAAGATAAATTGCAGTGTCAGACCATGACACAACTTGGAAATAAAATCCATGGAGCAGGTCTCCACACACGCCAAAATACGGCTTTTCTCAAGTTTTGAACCTGAAGTGAGTCGCAAAATAATTGAAAAACGCCGAAATCTGAGAAACTCGGGTTAACCTCAAACCTGCGCCCTGTACCCTGCAACCTCAAACCTCACCCTTTGCCCCGAAAATGCATTGATATCCGTCCTGTTTCGACGATAAATCAGGCATGTTCAAAAGGTTTCTCTTATTGACGGGGTGCCTTGCGCTTTTGCATGGCGTCGTCGTCGCGGCGGAAAAGGAACTTGTGGAAAAAATTCGCACAGATGTGGGGAATATGTTTGTGGTCAGTCTGCCTTCCAACCCCACCACCGGTTACCAGTGGCAACTGCCGCCCAAGACGGATGACAAGGTGGTTCAACTGCTCAA
This sequence comes from Verrucomicrobiia bacterium, assembly GCA_028687435.1. Taxonomy (GTDB): domain Bacteria; phylum Verrucomicrobiota; class Verrucomicrobiia; order JABWAM01; family JABWAM01; genus JAQUAF01. The sequence continues at coordinate 1,220 of JAQUAF010000030.1, forward strand.
GCAGACTTATATCCGGCCGAAAGCAAAACTCGCCGGAGCCGGGGGGACGGATATCTGGCGGTTCAAGGCTGTGGGCGAGGGGACGGTTGAGTTGGTTTTCAGCTATGCAAGGTCTTGGGAAAAGGATGTTCCTCCGGTTGAAATCCGCCGCTTGAAGGTGGTGGTTGGCGGGACGGTGGCAGGCAATGAAATCCCGGCAACCAATTCCTGGGTCAGGATTCTGGCGCCGGAACAGAAGGGCAAAAAAGCCAATGAGGGCGATCGGCAGTAGTCCGGCCAGAACCATTGAGACCCTGGCGGGAACGAGGGGGGTGACGCCTTCCTCGCCATTCCCTTTTCATATCGAACGCATTTCCCAAGCCAGGTGCGGCGAGCATCGTCATGAGTTTCTGGAACTGGTTTATGTGTGGAAAGGCGAGGCCTCCCATGTGGCGAACGACTGCCGCACTCCGTTGAAGTCTGGCGATGTGTTTTTTATCAGCCGGCGAGACTGGCATGGTTACGAGGATTGCCGTGATTTGCAAATCGTCAACATCCTGTTTTTGCCTCCGGCGCTGGGTTCGCGAGGGTTGGAGCGGGAGGAATACCGGCCTTTTTATGACGCCATCTTTCTCGAGTCGGTTTCCAAACAGAGTGTTTTTCACCTGCATCTGGCGGGTTTGCTGGACGTGAGGGTTCGGGCGTTGCTGGAGGAGATGCTCCAGGAACATGCCGCGAAGGGCAGGGGGTACCAGGAGATTCTCAAGAACGATTTGCGCAATCTGTTGATTTTGTTGACCCGATCCCGGCAGAGGGACGATGCCTTGAGCCGCGAACTGGCCGGCGCCGTGGCGGCGCAGCAGCACCGTTTTCAACAGGCGTTGCATTTCATGGAAATTCATTTTGCGCAGAAGATTTCCCTCCCGCAGGTGGCGGGGCTGGCCTGCGTCAGTCCGAACTATTTCTCGGAGCTGTTCCACAAGGTGATCGGAAAAACCTTTCTGCAGTACCTCACGGATTTGAGGATGAAGCACGCCGCATTGCTCCTGACCGGCACGGATCTGGGCGTGAAGGATGTGGCGGCACGCAGCGGGTTTTCCGATTTTCGTCATTTCATGCGCACGTTCAAGAAGTTCCACGGCGCGACCCCCGGCGTGTTCCGTAAAAAAGCCGCAACAATCTGAAAAGCCGCCTCTTGTTGGAAAATGGGAGGGGTGTTAGGTTTGGAGAAATGACACCAACTTCATTCCCGTCATTCCCGCAAAAGCGCATTCGCGACAACCTAATTTTCATGATTTAGAGGGAAAAAGCATAAAGCAAGGATTGAGTGATGAGTGAAATTCACATCGATAGACAGGATGGACGGGATAAAATCCAAACCGCCCCTTCAGAATTAAAAATATCCTGTTCATCAATGTTCAATAGGTTTGGCCAGATCCTTAGGTTGACGCGAATGCGCAAAAGCGGGAATCCAGACGCGGAGGAAACGTATGGGCTCCTCGCTTTTAAACTGTGAACTTTGAACCGTGAACCGCAAAACCCTGAATGACGCATGAAAACCGACTCTCTGACCGCACTTTTTCAAAATCCCACCTCCGCTTATCGCGGCAAACCTTTTTGGGCGTGGAATGGACGCCTTGAGGAAAACGAACTCCGGCGGCAGATCCGTGTTTTTCGCGAGATGGGCATGGGCGGGGCGTTTTTGCATTCCCGCGTGGGGCTTTCCACTCCCTATCTTTCAAAAGAATGGTTTCGACTGGTCAATGCCTGCGCGGATGAGTCGGAGAAAAATGGCGTGGAAGCCTGGTTGTACGACGAGGATCGCTGGCCTTCCGGCGCAGCCGGCGGTTTGGTGACCAAGGATCCCCGTTACCGGTTGCGGCGGTTGAAAATCGAGTTGCTGGATAAAAAATCCTATGAGGCCAAAGGGGATGAACTGGGGGTTTATGCCGGGATGATCCGGGGCGATGAAATTTCCGGGGTGCGCGTCGGACGGGGGCGGGTGACCGCCGGGGCTGGCGAGACGATTCTTGTTTGCCGGGCCGTGGCGCAGCCGCCTTCCCCGTGGTACAACGACCAGACTTATCTGGACACGCTTTCCGCCAAGGCGGTGAAACGGTTCATTGAGGTGACGCACCAGGCTTATGCCAAAAACACCCTGAACCGGTTCGATTCGCGCGTGGTGCCGGGGATTTTCACCGATGAACCCAACCACGGCGGTTGTCCGGATCTTCTCCGGCATCATGATGAGCGTGTGATCAACCTGCCGTGGACGGATGAACTGCCCAAGGCCTTTCGGAAACGGCATGAATATGATTTGCTGCCGCAGTTGATCGAACTGGTTTTCAAGGTGGACGGCCGGGAATTTTCCAAGGTCCGGCGCGATTACTTCGACACGGTAACCGATCTGTTCAGCCGCCATTTCATGGGCATGATTGGCGAATGGTGCAAAAAGAACGGCCAGATTTTTACCGGCCATGTGCTGGAGGAATCCACCCTGCAACGCCAGACCTGCCAAGTGGGAAGCGCCATGCGGTGTTATGAACCCATGCAGGCGCCCGGCATCGACATTCTTTGCGGGCAGGGGTTGTCGCGCGAGGGCGGGATGGCGCCGGAATACATGACGGCGAAACAGTGCGCTTCCGCGGCGCATCAGTTTGGGCGCAAGTGGATGCTGAGCGAATTGTACGGCTGCACGGGGTGGCAGTTCACCTTTGCGGAGCACAAGGCGGTGGGTGACTGGCAGGCGGCGCTGGGGGTGAATCTCCGCTGCCAGCATCTTTCCTGGTACACCATGGAAGGGGAGGCCAAACGCGATTACCCGGCCAGCATTTTCTTCCAATCCTCCTGGTGGCGCGATTACCCGGTGGTGGAGGATTACTTTTCGCGGGTCGGGGTGTTGATGACGCAAGGGGAACCTGTGCGCGACGTGGCGGTGTTGCATCCCATTGAGAGCGCCTGGGGGTTGATCACGGTGAACGATCACACCCGCCGCGGTTCCGGGAGCGCCGGGGAAAACGGGGTGCAGAAGTTGAACCGCCAGCTTGAGGAGATTCAGCAATGGTTGTTGGAGGAGCATTTTGATTTCGATTATGTGGATGAGGATTTGCTGGCGCGTCATGGTTCGGCCCGGGGCGGGCAATTGCAGATGGCCAAGGCGGCCTACCGGGCGGTGGTGGTCCCGCCGGCGCGCACCTTGCGTTCAAGCACGTTGAAGTTGCTGGAGAAGGTGGCTGCCGGGGGCGGAAAGGTGATTTTCGCGGGGGATGTTCCGGATCATCTGGACGCGACGCCGTCGTCGTTGGTGAAGGATTTCGCCGGAATGGCCGGGCAAGTGAATTTTTCGCGGGCAGCCTTGGTGACGGCGCTGGCAAAGGCGCCGGATTTAAGACGGGTTTCCATTGCCGGTTCAAATGGAGGGGAATTCGCGAAATCGCTGTATCAATTGCGGCATGATGCCAAAACCGGGCAGGCTTTTGTTTTTATCTGCAACACCAGCCAAAAGGACGCTTCCGGACCGCTGTCGGTGCGGTTGCCTTTCAAGGGAACCGTGGAGGAGTGGGATGCCGTGACCGGGCAGGTTTGGGATGCCGGCGCCAGGGAGGAGTGCGGCGCCATGGTTGTTCAGACCAGTCTGCCGCCGGTGGGCAGCCGGTTGTTTGCGGTGCAGCCCGAATCCAAAAGTAAATTGTCCAAACGTTCATCCTTCCGGGAGATCAAACGCCAGACGTTGTCACCCCAAAAATGGATGATCACCCGGGATGAGCCCAATGGGTTTCCGTTGGATGTGGCGGAGTACTCCATTCAGGGCGGAGCATGGAAGGGGCCGTTGGAAATCTTGAAGATTGACCGGGCGGTCAGGGATGCGGCCGGATTGCGTCACCGGGGGGGAGCCATGTGCCAGCCGTGGGCGCAAAAAAATCCGCCCCAGGCGAAAAAAACGAAGGTGGGGTTGCGTTACCGGTTTGATGTCGATGTTCTGCCCGCTTCAGGTTGCCACCTGGTGATGGAACAGCCCGCCCGGTTTGTGGCGAAGCTGAACGGGCAGGTCCTGCCCACGACGGATGACGAGGGATGGTGGGTGGACAATTCCTTCCGCAAGATTCCCGTGGCGCCGTGGCTTTTGCGGCAGGGCGAAAACGAGCTGACGCTGGAGACGGAATACGCCGTGGATTCGGGTTTGGAAAGCCTCTATTTTGTCGGGGAATTTGGGGTGGCTTGGAAAAAACGGCGGCCTGTGATCGAAAAGCTTCCGGAGTCATTGGCTTTGGGGGATTGGGGAAAACAAGGGTTCCCCTGTTACGGCGGCGCCATTTCTTATGGTCTGACAGTCAAGTGTCCGGCCGGGGGAAAACACGCCTGTTTTCTGGAACTTTCCGCATGGGAAGGGGTGATGATCCGGGTGATGGTGAATGGACGGAAGGCGGGCGCCATTGCATGGCATCCGTACGAATTGGATTTAACCCCGTTTTTGACTGCGGGAGAAAACCGGCTGGAAATCCAGGTCTTGGGCAGCCGGCGCAATCTGTTCGGGCCGCTGCATCATGCCGGCGCTTATCCCATCTGGACCGGCCCCGGCCAGTTTGTCTCGGAAGGCAAAATGTGGACGGATGATTACGTGATGATTCCCTGCGGACTGATGAAACCGCCCGTCCTTTCATGGCGCGAGTGATGACAGGAGTTCGTTCCTGTTGTGAGGGGCATCCCTTGGTTTTTCAGCTCGCAAAACAGATGAATGGCTCGGCCTGTTTCCGGCGTTTGCCTTTCAGACCGAGATCGGAGGTGTCGCCCAGCTTGTGGAGCTGACGCCGTTGCAGGATGGTTTTGACGGTGCGGGGGCCGATGCCGGGGACGCGCAGCAGGGTTTCGCGGTCCGCCCGGTTGACATTGATAGGAAAAAATCCGGGATGCCGTTCCGCCCATATCTGTTTGGGATCCTTGTCGAGCGGCAGGTTGTTGTCCTGGTCAAAGTGAAAGTCGGCGGCCTTGAAGCCGTATTGGCGGACCAGAAAATCGACTTGGTAGAGGCGGTGTTCCCGCATCAGGCGCGACCCGGGATTTTGGAGGGATTGTTTTTCGCCTGGAATATCGGAGGTTCCCAATCCCGGTTGATAGGCGGAAAAATAAACCCGGTTGAGATGGAGGCGGTTGTAAAGTCCGAACAGATAGTTCACGATCTCCGAGTCTTTTTCGTCGGAAGCGCCCACGATGAATTGGGTGGTGGTGCGCACGCGGGCATGGCGCTCTCCCCGGGCGGTGAGACGGGAGATCAATTTCAGCGGACGAATGATGTCGGCCAGATAATCTTTGCGTTGGGAAAGTTTCGCGAAATGTCCCGCGCCCGGGGTTTCGATGTTGATGGAAACGGCGCTGGCCAGGGAGAGGGTTTCCTCAATGGCGGCGTCGGATGCGCCGGGGAGAACCTTGAGGTGGATGTAGCCGCGGTAGTCGTGTTTCCGGCGCAGAAGCCATGCGGTCTCGTTTAATTGCGCCATGGTGTGATCCGGCGAATTCGTGACTCCCGAGCTGAGAAACAATCCGTAAAGCGTCATTCGTCGCAGGTAGTTCATGAAGATGCCGGCGGTTTCCTCAGGCGCCAGGGAACATCGGCGGATATTGGTCTGGCTGCGCAGGGGACAATACTTGCAGTCGTTGCGGCAGGCGTTGGACATCAAGGTCTTGAGCATGATCGACTGTCCGCCATTGGCCAGGGTGACCGGGTAAAGCCATCGCCCTTCCAGGCCCCGGTGGCGGCGGTCATGATCGCTGGTTCCGCAGGCGCAGGCCAGGTCGTACTGCGAATCCGCGGAAAGGATTTTTAATTTTTCATGTGTGTCCAGGTGTGTCATTGGTTCCAGAGGCTCTTGCAAAACTACGATGCGCGGCGTTGCAGCGGGTATGGATTGGCTGGCAAGGCGTGGAGTCTGGTCAATCCCCCCATCGGGCTTGGCCAGACGACACAACGCCGCCAGCAATCCATAGACGCGCAACCCCTTGGGCGACAATCACTTTGGCCAACTCCGGCGTTGACTCGGGCATCAAAGCCCGCTTCGGGGATTCTCAGCCCTCGGTGCCTTGGATTTGGCCAAAGTGATTTATCGCGCCGCATATCGTAGTTTTGCAAGAGCCTCTCCAATATACACCATGTGATGACTGAAGGCCGGGGAAAACAAGTTCCAAGAGCAGCCCTTTCATTCCAGCCTGGCAGGTTGCATGACTGCGCGGTTCATAGATTGCCCTTGGCGGATTCGGAGGCCAGGGTTTCGTCGGCGGCGGCGAGAAAACGGTCAATGTCATTTTCGGTGTGCGCGGCAGAGATGAATCCCACTTCAAATTGGGCGGGCGGCAGGTAAAATCCGCGTTGCAACATGCCGTGAAAGAATGCGGCAAACGCCTTGGTGTTGGCGGTTTTGGCCGTGGTGAGGTCGTGGACCGGGCCGGAGCAGAAGAAAGGGGTGAAAATGCCGCCAAGATGCGGACAATGCAGAGCGAGGGTTCGCTTTTTGGCCATGGCATTCAATCCGTCCGACAGCTTTTTGCCAAGCCGGGCAAGTCCCGGGTAGGGGTTTTCTTTTTCAAGCAGTTTGATTGTGGCCAGACCGGCCGCCACCGCAACCGGATTGCCGCTGAGAGTGCCGGCCTGATAAACCGCTCCCATGGGCGCCAGATGATTCATGATCTCAGCCCGTCCGCCCAAACCTCCAATGGGCATGCCGCCACCGATGATTTTTCCGAGACAGGTGAGATCCGGTTGCAGTTTTTCCATCATGGAATAAGTGGTGGGTCCCAGACGAAAACCGGTGATGACTTCGTCAAGAATCAGCAGGATGCCGTTGTTCCGGGCCACCTTTTGAAGCCCCTGGAGAAAACCCGGCTGGGGTTGAACCAGTCCCATGTTGCCGGCCACCGGTTCGATGATGATGGCGGCCAGATCCTTGTTGTGCCGCCGCACGACTTCCTTGACGGCGCCAAGATTGTTGTAGGGAACGACGAAAACTTCTTCTGCGACAGTCTGTGAAACGCCGGCGGATGTGGTGATGCCGCCTGTCAGCAGCCCGCTTCCGGCCGAAACCAGCAGGTAATCGGCATGACCGTGGTAGCATCCCTCAAATTTGATGATTTTCCGGCGGCGGGTGAATCCGCGGGCAAGCCGGATGGCGGTCATGACCGCTTCGGTGCCGGAATTGACAAGACGGACCATTTCAAGCGAAGGAACCAATCGGTGGAGCAACTCGGCAAATTCAACTTCACGCGGGGTGTTGGTCCCAAAGGTGGTTCCTTCGGCGGCAGCGGCGCTGATGGCTTCAATGACTTCGGGTCGGGCATGGCCGAGGATCAATGGGCCCCATGAAGCGCAAAAGTCGATGTATTCCCTGCCATCGGTGGAAAAGATGCGCGTCCCATGGCCTCGCGTCATGTAAACCGGAGTTCCGCCAACGGAATTGAAAGCCCGCACGGGACTGTTGACTCCGCCAGGAATGACTTTCCTGGCCCGCTCAAAAAATTCTGCGGAAGTTGGATTCATGGGATTGAAGAAAAATGGGGCAAAGGGTTGGCCGTTTTGGGTTGCCAGGCTGATCTGCTGTCAATGATGTGGTTCTAACAGAAGAAATTGAAGTGGCCAAGTCACAATGTTGGACGATCCCGGTAAAGATATTTTCAAAAACTTGACAGTTTTATAATCCATGCTATATATGATCATATAGGTTGAAGCATGATGCCTTCTGAAGGAAAATTAAAAGATATGTCCCATCAGCCGATTTACCGGCAGGTGGAGGCGTTTTTGAAGGAGCAGATTGAGGAGGGGGTTTTTTCTCCGGGGCAGATGCTTCCGAGCGTGAAGGAATTGTGCAGGCAATTCAACGGGATCAATCATCTGACGGTTCGCCAGGCGATCAAAAATCTTGCGAAGCAGGGCTTGGTTGAGACCTTCAAGGGGAAGGGGACTTTTGTTGCTCATCGCACAAAAACGGTGGCCATGGTTGTTCCCAGTCTGGACAATGACGAGTTGATGATCAAGGTTTGCAATAGCGTGCAGCGTTTTTTTGAGAATGAGCAGACTCAAACCGTCATTTTGAACGCTCGTCAGGATATGGAAAAGGCGTTTGATCATGTGGGGCGGCTTCAGAAGATGCGCTTGGATGGCGCCATTATTTTTCCTGTTTTGTCTGCGACGATTATTGCGAGCATTTGCAGGTTGAAACACGATGGTTTTCCTGTCGTGTTGATTGATCGTGTGCTTGAGGATATTGAATTGCCATCTGTGGTGGCAGACTGTTGGAAGGGGAGTTATGAGTTGGCCATGCATCTGATTGCGCGAGGCCGCAAGCGGATCGCCTGGGTGGGGCAGGTGGCCGGCACATCCACCCGCGCCCGGCATGATGGGTTCCGGGACGCCTTGATTGAGAAGGGGGTGGCGGGAAGGAGCGTGGTGTTTGACAAACGAAATTATCCCGTCATGCCGGTTGAAAGGGATTATCGTGAGATGGTGGGAAATGCCGTGAGGCAATTGATGGCGGAAACGCCCCGGCCAGACGCCATCATGTTTTTTACCGATCATTGGGCGATATTGGGGATTGAGGAATTGAAGCGAATGGGCGTCAAAATTCCGGAAGAGGTTGCGGTGACGGGTTTTGACGACCGCCGGGAGGCAACGCTGTGCATTCCGAAACTTGCCACGGCCCGTTATCCCATGGAGAAACTTGGCGAGGAGGCTGCGAAATTGCTGCTGGCCCGGATCAATGACAAAAACATGCCGCCAAAGCAGGTGGTTTTGCCGGTCGAACTGGTGATCCGCGAAAGCGCATAGGCGTTAACACAAAGCCTTATGACTTTTGTGTGGTTCTCAGGATGGAGATTTTTAGAAATGGCCACGCAAAGGCGCATCCTTAAAAGGCGGTGCGGGAGCCCCGCCCTCCTATGGGGCATGGTGAAAAGAGGAGGGCGCGGGGAACCCGCACCGCTTGTTGTCTCGGGAATTCCTAACAGTCTAACATCCTTCAGCCTAAACAACCCAACCAATGAACTTTTCATTTATCCAGATCACCGACATTCACGTGGGAACCTCGCTGGATTTTCCGGGCATGACCCGGAAAGCGGAGGAAAACCTGAAAGACGCCGTCGAGGAAATCAACCGACTGAGGTTCAAACCGGCGTTTGTCGCCGCCACGGGAGATTGCGCGAACTCGGGCATGGGGGATGTGTTGAAATACAGGAAACTTGTCCGTGGGCTGAGGGTTCCTGTTCATAGTATTCCCTCGAGTCATGATCTGGCTTTGGGATCGCTGCCGGGAGGCGGGATCGTTTTGAGCGATGATGTGTCGCGGTGGAAGAAATGGATCGGGCCCGCGCGTTTTTCGTTCAGTCATGGCGGGGTCTTTTTTGTTTTTTTCGAGCCATTCAGGAAAATATCGGAAAAGGGCGGGGGTAATATCTTTGATGGAGCGGTACGCGACTGGCTGGCAGAGGAGCTGGACAAGGCGGGGCGGAAAACGCCGGTGATCATCCTGTATCACATCCCTCTTATGCCGGCAAAAAACGGGTATGTGGGGTGGCGCAAGGCGGATGATTTTTTGTCCGCGCTCAAGGGGCGGAATATCATGGCCTTGATTTGCGGCCACCGGCACCGCAACGAGGAACACCGGCTGGCGGATGGGGTGACGCAGATCCAGACCGGACCTCTGGCGGGGGTTCAGTGGACGGGGATGCCGCCGAATTATTTCTTTCCCGTTCGGGGCGGCTATCGCATTTGTGTGGTGTGTGATGGGAAGTTCAATTCGTTTTACAAACAATTGGGATCGGATTTGCAGGTGAACATCGAAAAAATCGGAGGGGCGCATACGCAGGGGCCGCGGCCCCAGGTGAAACCGGCGATTGTGGCGCGGGACGCCCGTTTGCTGGTGAAGGCGTATTCCGGGACCTCCAGCGTGACCGGGGTGGACTATTCGCTTGGAGACGGGAAATGGCATTCCATGAGGAAAAAGAGCGAAAATATTTTCAGCGAATGGGAGGCTGTGTTGCCGGCGAAAAGGGCGGCCAGGGGGCATGAGGTCTTGATGGCGCGGGTGACAGCCAGGAAGGGGAATTGCGCCTATGATTTTGCGCCGGTGTTTTTCAAGCCGGACGCGAAAGCGCCGGTCGCGGCCCGCAACGCCCCGGAAATGGTCTTTGAGGTTTTCACCATGAAAGCGGAGGAGGGGGCCGTGGATCCCAAAACAAAGGGATTTTTCCCCTGGCGTTGCGTGGAGGAGTGAGGTCCGGCTTGATTTCAGCGCGGATTGGGCGGGCGGTCTTTTAAAGAGATCCACTGGAGGATGGTGGTGAGCGGGGTGGGGGCGTAGTCGTCGATGAGCATGGCGAAGAAGACGATGTTTTTGAAGCCGGCCTGACGCAGGCGGGTGAAGTTGGTGGCGATCCATGCGCGGGTTTGGACTTCGTGTTTTTCGCCTGTGAATGGGCTGCTGCCCCACATGGTGAAGAAGTCCCGTTCCATGTTCCACGTGCCGTTTTTGACGGCCTTGTCGAAGGTTTCGATCAGGCCGTCCAGTTCGACTGGGCCGGCCGGGGCGTACCAATCCTCGAAGATGAAGTCGTATTTCAACCCTTTGTAGGTCGAAACATGGCAGCCCCATTTTCGTTCGGGGATCCAAATGCCTGATCCGACCTTGAGGATGTTTTCATCCTTTGCGCCGCGGTTGTAGCGGGCGTAGATGTGCTGGTAGAGGAGGTTGTGGACCTTGATGCATGCCTGGGTGACCAGTTCCTGGTTGGCCTTGGATTCCATCATCCATTGGGGTTTGTGCAGGGGATTGGCGCAGCAGCCGAAGGCCAGGATGGGTTCCTCCTCGGAAATGCAGACGGCATAAAGGGGATGGGTGTCGCCGTCGAATTTTTTGGCCGCGGCCAGGACCGGATCGATCTGGACGTCGATGGTTTTGAGCAGGAGCGCCCACAGTTCGGTGGCGGCTTTTTTCTCATAGCCGGCTTCCATGGTTTCAAAGTCGAGATCGCCCATGCTTTCGGCGATTTCAACCCAGCAGGCGTTGTCTGGAAATTTCCGGGGCGCGCCCAGATTGACCCATTCGGGACCGCACATTTTTCCCCACCAATACAGTTGCATGATGATTTTCACTTTTTTCTTGAGGAGAAAAAAGTTGTTCATTTCGACAAGGGGATCCTGTTTCTGTCCGTTCAGCCATGCGTGGCAGGCGGGCGACAGGTTGCGGCTGGCGCCGATGGCGAAGTCGAATGCGCCGCTGTTGAGGAGATGGCCGATTTCCCTGCCTGGAATTTCATTGCCGGGGCCTGGCAGTCCATTGCACCAGGTCAGGCCGCCGTAATAACCGGCCTGCCATGATCCCCTGGCCGCTTTCCTGGCGCCGGCCAGGGCCTCTTTTTCATGATTTTTGCCGTATTCGGCGTAGTCCTTCCACAGAACGGATTCGCGGATGTTGGCGCCTGAAAGCTTCAAATTGTTGATCAGAACATGGTGGGAGCAATCGCCCGCCTGGGTTTCCATGACGATATCGAGTTGCGCGATCTGGTCGAGGTCCAGCTTGCCGTTGCCGTCCTTGCTGTAAACCGGAAGATAAAAGTTTTTGAAGGGCAGCCGGATGCGGGTCCAGCCTGAGAAGGATTCCAAGTCGGAATGTTTGCCCGCATAGGCGGAGTAAATCGCCCCGCCGGTTTCATGAAGGTGGACTCCCCATTTTCCCTTGAACGGCTTGGGATTTTGGAACCAGAAATCCATGCCGGTTGCGGCGGACCAGTTTTGGGGGACGGCGAATTTTTTTTCGAGCCGCACGTATTTGTTTCCCTCCCCCCCGGAAAAGGATCCGGCCAATTTTACGGAACATCGGCCTTCCTTGCCTTCAAGGATGACATCGAGTTTTCCTGTGGCATGGTGGCCGATGATTTTGCAATCGACGAGTTGGTTCAACTCGTCGGTGAGAAGGTCCTGCGCGAAGACGCCGCCGGCCAGGCAGGCCGGGAGCAGGAAGGCTGTTGTGAGGATGATGGTTTTTTTGATCATAGGTTTGGTGTTATGAGAGGCTTTGGGGCTGGAGGCGGGAGGTTGTCATGGGGGCGCAGAAAACGGTTTATGGGTTTTGATTCAATTTGATGATCCATGCCGATATTTGGTCGCGGATTTCATCCAGATCCCCCCCGAAGACATCCAGTCCATCCAGAAATGTTTCCGCTTCCCCTGCCGCCGACCGGGTTTTTGGATTTTTTTCCGCCGCCTGGATGGTTTTCAAGAGGGTGGAGATATATCGCATGTCATTGATGCCTTCCCTCATGCCTTCGTATTGAACCGTGTCGATGACGCCGTCGACCGTGGGGTAAGCCATGATGAATTTTCTCGCGGCAAATTCTCCTTTGCTGTGCTTGTTAAAATCATCATAGGCCCGGAAATCCCTGTAGCGGGCATCCTGCCAGGCCCAATGGCCGGCGCCATCCAGACGATCTTTCCAGATGAGGACTCCATAACCCCGCCGAAAGGTTTCGGGTTCTTCGGCGCAGCCTTGTGGACGCCCGTACTCAAGAGCCTTGAACCCTTTGCGGTGAATCTTGTTGATCAATTCCTTTCCCACCGAACCGCCATGGAGAGCCAGGAGCACATAGCTGAGATAGTCGCCGGCAATTTCAAAATATTCCGTTGATTCCGCGCTGCAGGTTTCACCGCCGGCATCCCTGACGGCTTTGAGCGCCCAGATTTTTTTCCTGGCCCATTCCATGCCCCTGGTTGTGACTTCATCAACGCCATAAAATGCCAGCCGCGGGAAATGGTTTTGATCGCAGAAATCGTTGGTTTGCCTGACGATGTTTTCAATGAGTTTTACTTTTTTATTTTTAACGGTTTGATCGGTTGGCTCATCCTCCCAGAAGGGGATGGAACTGCCCAGGAAAGGAATGGGGCCTCCGGTCATGCCGCAGTCCTTTCGGATTGTCAGTTCTTTTTTGAGCCGGGAAAAATCCAATTTTCCGTTTTCGTCCGGTCCCATGATTTGACAGTACAAGGTTGCTGTTTTAATTCCGTGTTCCACCAGGCTTTGGATTTGGCGCCGATAGACGTTTTCAGATTCCACGGCAACCAAGGAATGCGAGGAATTTGGAAACAATGAGCCTGTATAATAAGCCATGTATTCCTTGTTTGAATCCTCCAGATTGAAGGGGTGGATTTTCACCGTGATTGGCAACCGCAATGTTTTCAGACTTTTTCCCGAAAAATCCAGGGAACCCGAATATTCGCCGGGTTTTGCCTGCGGGGGCGCATGGAGGGTGATCCAGAACTGTCTGGCCTCCCCGCCGGGAATGTTGACGGGTTGAAGTGTTTTTGCGTCCACAGGGGCGTCGGGATTTTTCAGGATGTTGCTGTGTTTTTTGGGATCCGAATAATCCACTTTTACAAATTCATCGTCTTTGAGCAGCAATTCCGGCGCCAGAGTGGGATTGCCGCTTTCATTATAGGCTATTCCATCCTGCCACCACACTTTTACCGTTCGCACATCCAGCGCCGAGGCGGGGATTTTTTCGGCGGAATCTTTTGAATGCAGGGCGGTTGCGGTTATGGACAACCCTTTCAGCGGAACCGGTGTTTGGATGGCGAAGCTTGCCGCCTTGTATTCTCCACAGCAGGCTTTGATTTCCATCTGTTGACAAACCTTGCCTGGGAGGGGAAAGGAGGAAGGCAGAAGGCGGTCGTTTTGAGTCGCTTTTATGTGATAGATCAAATAGGGAATGCCGTCATAAAAGTCGCGGCTTGCCGCGATGCCTTTGCTGGATTTTATGGCGTAATCGGCATATTTGAGTTTTTTGAAGGCTTCCTTGATTTTTGCGTAATTGAGAGGCGCCTGGTTGAAGCCGGCTACCGCCGCGTTTGCCTCATTCAGGGATCGTTCCGCATATTGTCGAAGCTGTGAAAATTGGTCCATCTTCCATGCGTCCAGTCCACTGGCATGCGGAACTGAATGGATTGCCTCAAAAACATTTTCACTGTGTTTCCTGATTGATTTGAGCAAGCCCTGCCGCTTTGTTTCGATCAAATCGGCGAGATTTTTCCGATAATCTTCGGGCAAATCGCCGGCCACTTCAATGTCGTCAATGTAGAGGATGATGCGGGTTTTATTGAAAGGGGTTCCGTCATATTTGATGAAAAGAGCCAGATGATCCAGACAGGCAGTGTCACTGATTCCTTCCATGGCGGAGGCATCCGCTTCCCAGGAAGACCAGCCGCTTTTTCTGCCGGTCATTTTTCCAATGGTGACGCAACCGTTGGAGCCGATTTCCGGGTTGCCCCAGCCATACCCCATTTCGATTCGGTTTTTGTAAACATTGAGACCATCAGCCTGTTTGATGAAATATTTTCCGCGCACCTTCAGGCTGGCGCCCTGGCGGGTGACGGGATTGTTGAAGGGGATTTGCACGTTGATGGCATAATAAAAATAGTGTCCGCCAGTCAGAGTGACATCCAGTTTCCACGATTTTTTTCCGCTGGAGGCATATTCCTCGCTTGGGCCGGAATAATGGATTTTGTAATCCTTGCAATTGGTGGCCCATAATTGCATGGCGTTTTCTTTGTCCTCCGGGAAATCTTCCCGAAACACGATTTTTTCCGCCGCCCGCATGGAGGGTAAATTTAAGAGCAAGGCCGCAAACAGGCAGATGAAAGTGATTTTTGATGTTGGTGTGATCATGTCATTCCTTGGGATGATGGGTTAAGTTTAAGACGGGAGGTGAATAACCGGCCTTTTCTGGATTCCCGCATTCGCGGGAATGACGGGAGAGGATGCAAGGCGCGGGAAAACTGCGCGTTTTTTGGAGCGGCAAAGATTGCAGATCAAGCGCAGATCGTTGATGAAAGTGATTCCATTTTCGCCCGGGATGAAGGGGGTTGTTTGGTTCCGGCGGATGATGAAGGCTTTTTTGATCCCGGCGCCTGCGGGAATCCTGCCGTCCTGTTCAAGGTCGTCGCCGACGGTGGCGGTGTCCTCCGGAGGGAGATTTTCCATTTTTAAAATGGAGGCCGGCACAACGGGGTTGCCCTTGTCGAATCCCCGGCCGAAAACGTCCATGCCAAAAATTCTTTTGAAATAGGGTGTGTTTTCCTTTTGAGCCAGGCCGGCGCGGTGAAGCTTGGCGAGGATGCCCTGGCAGGAATTGTTGGAGACCACGTAAAGCTGAAACCCCTTCGCGTGAAGCGTCCGGACCATTTCCACGGCGTCGGGGTAGGGGGTCAAATGTTTTTCCTGCCATTGGGTCACCGCCTGCCAATAGGCATCGGCGTCGATGCCCATTTCAGGGGCGGTTTTGAACATGCAACCATTGAAAGGCTTTTCCTTTTCCCGAATTTGGTCCAGCGCTTCCCGGGAGGCGGCCTTGCCTTTTTTTGCCAAGAGATTGCGCAAAATTCCCCGAAAGTAATCGGAACCAATGCCGGGTTCCTGTTCAAGGGTGGAGTCGGTCTGGGTGATGGTGCCGTCGATGTCGATCAGGAGGTGTTTTGTTGTGGACGTTTTCATAAATCGGCAGGGGACGAAAGGCGTTGGGCAAGCCCTTAGGCACTGGGGCGCTGAGGAATGGGGATGGATTCATGGTTCAATGTTGGCGGGTGGCCGGCGATGGATTGGCGTGTGCCATCCGGCAATTTCTTGCGAAGGCCGGGCGCCAACCATGGGCGATGGGCGCGGAGCAGGGCGCCGCATAATTGGTCGATCTGTCCCAGTGTCAGGGTTGAGGCGGTGTGCGGGTCCAGCATCATGGCCTGGCGAAGGCGAAAGGGGTTTTCCTCGAGGAGGGCGCGGGCGGCCAATTCCTGCGCATTGAGGTTGGTTTGGATGATGGCGGCGCATTGCGCGGGCAGGTTTCCCACCCGGGCGGGGCGGATTCCCCGGCGGTCAACGGCGCATGGCGTCTCCACGCAGCAATCGTTGGGCAGGTTGGAGATAAGACGGTGATGATCGCGACCATTGGAAACATTCCCATTAAACAGGAAGGTTTGATTTGAAAGCATGGCCTGGATGATCTTTGCGGGGTATTCGTGGCTTGGGTGATAGTCATCGGCCCGGGCCATGGGAATTCCGGAGCGCAATTCCTTTTGGATGAGGCGGAATTCCCGCTGCTGTTCGCGGCAGGTTTTCAGGTAGCGTCCGGTTTGGATGCCCATCCTTTTGATTTCACCCGGGTGTTGCAAAAAGAATGGGACATATTCCGCGGTATGATGGGGGGATTCGGTCATGTAGTATCCCAGCCGCAGCATGAGTTCGAAGCGCACCCGGTCGTGGGCGAAGAGTTCCGGATGATCTTTGATATGCCAGAGTTTGGGGTATTGGTCCTTTCCATCCTTTTGAAGCCGGAGAAAAAAGGCCATGTGATTGATGCCCGCGCAATGGAAGTCGTAGTTCAATGAAGCGAGACGCTTGATCATTTCGAGCCATTCCGCGGCCTGTTTTTTCCTGTCGCGCAGGCGTAAGTGGCGGGTGAGCCAGCCGCGTCCGGCATCCATCAATTTCAGGACGCATTTGAGCCAGGTGAAAGAGGCCTGGACGCCGTGACAGAGGCCGATGAGTTTGACGCCGGGGGCGGCGCGTTGAAGGAAGAGGCAGTTGATGCCCATGGGATTGACGTAATTCATCAACAGCGCCTTGGGACAATAGCGGCGGATATCCCGGCAGATTGCCAGCAGCACGGGTGCGGTTCTGGCAGCCCGGAAGATTCCGCCCGCGCCGAGGGTGTCGCCGATGGTTTGATTCAAACCGAATTTTTCGGGAATGGCGAAATCCTTGCGGGTGGCGTCGAATCCCCCCACATTCACCGTGCAGATGACAAAGTCGGCGCCTTCCATGAGCCGCCGGCGGTCGGTGGACGCGGTGACGGTCAGTTTTTCCGCGCCGAAGCATTGGCCGAGGTTTTTGGCGAGTTGTCTCGCGGTTTCCAGCCGTTCGGGGTCGATGTCGTTGAGCGCCAGTTCCAGCGGTTGCCGCCGGATGGATTCGACGGCGAGCAGGTCGCTGAACAGGTTTCTGGTGAAGACCACGGAACCGGCGCCCAAAAAGAGGATTTTCACGGTGTTTCTTTTGTGTTGTGGAAGTTCAATTTTGTTTGGAGGAGGCGGTGCGGGAGCCCCGCCCTCCTTTTTCAAATGAAAAAAATGGAGCGCTGACCTCCCGGGCGGCATTGGAGATCAATCACTGCCAGGGGGGTGTGTTGAAGGAGGTGGCGTTGATCCTGGCCAGGTCCCACCATTCGGCGTGGCCGTCGCAGAAGATGAAGTTGCCGCCGCCGGTGTGCGGCGTGCCGGGGAATGGCGCGTGGGCCGGAAGCGGCGCCACGGTGTAGAGGCCCCCGGTGTCGGCGGGGCTGGCTTCGGCGAGCAGCAAAATGGCCGAAGGATTGTTTATTTCCATGAAACGCCGGCCGATCCTGTTGTTGGTCAGGTCGATTCTGCTGTTGAGGTAATAGTTTTGAGAGTATTCTCCATAGTATCCCGGCGCGCCGGTGAATTTTGCGGTCGGGCAGTCCAGCACGGAGCCTGTCATGTTCCAAGGGCCAAGACTTTTGACTGTCAGGCGGTTTTCAAACGCCAGAAAGCGTCCCCAAGTGTAGGTGCCGCCTTTGTAGCCGACGTAAATGGATGGAACGATATAGTCATCGTAGGACTCGGCGTAGAGGACGTGGATGAGGTGCAGTTGCTTGAGATTGTTCATGCAGGTGATCTGGCGCGCTTTTTCCCTGGCGTTTTGCAGGGCCGGGGACAGCAGGGCGGCCAAAATGGAGACAATGGCTATGACGACCAATAATTCTATGAGCGTGAATGCTTTGGCAAGGAGGGGTTGCGAACCGGTTCGGACGGAAATGAATGAGGGGGTGTTCATGCCGGGGTCCATTGAGATTGTGCAACAAGGGTTTGTCCAGCGTTTTCAGGGAGGAATGAACCGGGGGTGGGGTGGGCCGCCGGCGGATTCAGACGCCCCCGCAGCGCGATGGGCAGAGGAGGAAGGGGATCGCCCATGATCCGTTTGCAAAGAAGATCCAGCAAAGTCTTTGCGATGGTCTGGGGGGAGAATTCATATCGCATGATGGGGAGGGGATAGCGATGGATGATTCCCTCGTTGGAAGAGGTCATGAGCAGCAGACGGTCCGGGACATCGATGTTTTTTTCAGTCAGCGCCCGCGCGACGCCATAAGCCGCAACATCGTCCGAGACCAGCAGGGCGTCCGGCCATGGATTGGCAGAGCCGGGGGATTCCCATTGCCTGATCAATTCCAGCGTTTTTTCATATGCCAGAGGTTCCAGGAGTTCGCTGGGGAGGGGACTGTCGCGCAGCGGGTGAATCTGGATTTTGGGAAGGTTCAATGCGCGCGCGGCTTCATCAAGCCCCTCAAGATCCATGGAGGAATCGCGGTTGCTGTCCAAGGTTCTCAAATAGGCGATGTGGCGAAGCCCTTTTTCCGCCATGAACTCCGCCGCTTCGCGCGTGAAACGACGCAGGTCCAGCATGACATCCAATTTTGGATCGGATTGTTTGGGGCAGACACCCAGCCGGACGCGGGGGATATCCGGTTTGAGAAAGGAATCCTCTTCCTGGGCCAGTCCGCCGTGGAGTTTGATGATTCCCTGAAAAGGATAGTTGCGCAGGTCATCGATGAAATTTTGATAGGCGGTGGAGTATTGGGCGCCGGATTGCGTTCTCAAAGAGGTGAGATCGTCATAGACCCTGCAGGTCCAGCAGTGTTTTTCGTTGGATTCCATTTCCGAGCGCAGATGTTTGAGGATGGATCGTGAGAATTGGGCGTTTTCGTCGGCAAGGCTGGGACCGATGAGAATGCCGATGGCCGGGCGATGGGAGCCGGATTTGACGAATGTTCCATGTTTTGCCCGGCGTTCGATAAGACCTTCGGCTGCGAGTCGAGCCATGGCTTTGCTGATGGTAGACCGCCCGACGTGCCATTGACGGGCCAGTTCATCGGTTGGAGGCAGGCGGGTGGCAGGTTTGAGTTCCCCTTTTTTTATTTGGGAACGCAGAAGACGTTCGATTTGTTGATCGACCGTTTCGGCAGACTGGATGTTCAAGGGGATATTCATTCCTTAACTTTCCTTGCATAAGGATAATGGAGGATAATCAAAAAGTCAAGTACGAAGGAAACGAAGGAAACCTGTTGACGTTTAAGAGCAACCTTTTTATAGTCACCAAACCCAAGGAGAGAAAACCGAATTAAGAAGTGGGTGAAAACCCCGCTTTTTTTTTCCCTGAAAGGTTTCTATGAATGGTGAACTAATTGCGCTGCTGGATTACTACGAAAAAGAGAAAGGCATTGATCGTGAGACCATGATCAAGGCCATCGAGGATGGAGTGGCAGCCGCCGGGCTTAAGCGCAAGGATGAGCCAAGCCGGGAATTGAAGGTGACCATTGACCGCAAGACCGGGCGGATGGATGCGTCTGCGAAACTCATTGTGGTTGAGAAGGTTAAGGATCCCCGATCCGAGATCGGCATTCTCAAGGCCCGCCGGATCAAATCGGATGCCAAGATTGGGGATGAATTGCTGATGGAACTGGAACCTCGCGATTTTGGGCGCATAGCGGCTCAGACCGCGAAGCAGGCCATTCTCCAGCGCCAGCGCTCGGCCGAGAAGCAGAAGATCGTCACCGAATTCAAGGATCGGGTGGGGGATATTGTCAGCGGGGTGATCCGACGTTTTGAACATTCGGATGTGTTTATTGATTTGGGGAAATTCGAGGCCAGATTGCCGGCCCGGGAGAGGGTGTCCACGGAGGAGTATCAATCGGGGGACCGGATTCGGGCTTTTGTGCTGGCGGTGGAAAACGACAAGCATGGTCCGGAGATCATCCTGTCGCGGAACAATCCCAGTTTTGTGAAGCGTCTTTTTGAGCTGGAAGTCAGCGAGATTGCGGATAAGACGGTGGAAATAAAGAGCATTGCCCGCGAGCCGGGATTTCGCACCAAGATGGCCGTGAGTTCCCGCGACGAGAAGGTTGATCCGGTTGGGGCGTGCGTGGGGATGCGAGGGGTGCGCGTAAAAAACATCGTGCGCGAATTGAATGGCGAGAAAGTGGACATTATCCGGTGGCACAGCAATCTGAACGAATTTATCGAGGAGGCGTTGAAGCCGGCCAAGATCAAGAAGGTGGAAATGGATGAGGCCGCCAAGCGGGTGAAGGTGACGGTTGGCGTCGATGATCTTTCGCTGGCGGTGGGCAAGCGCGGGCAGAATGCCCGGCTGACATCGCGTTTGATCGGCTGGCATCTGACCATTGAAAAGGATGAGACGAGCGAGATCGCATTTGAGAACAAATTGACGCAGGTGGCGGCTGTTTTGGCGGAGAACCTGGGGATAGCCAAAAATGTGGCATCCCTGCTGGTTCATGCGGGTTTGACGAGTGTGGAAGCCATCCAGTCCGCCGAGGTAAGCGACATTGAACAGATTGCCGGAATCAGTCCGGATCAGGCCCGTGCCATTTTTGATCTGGCGCAGAAGAAGGCTCCGGCGCCAGCCGCTGAAGCTGCGGCTCCGGCTGAACCCAAGCCGGCCTCCGCCTAATTCAATTTTTTAGAAGGTTTTTAAATGCCTGTAACAACCACCAGACGGAGTTCAGTCAAGACAACAGGAGCGGCTGTCAAAAAAACGGCGCCAGCCGCTCAGGGCGAATCCGCGAAACCCGCGCGCAAGCGGGTGTTGGACCTGATTTCCCCCAAGCCGCCGCCCGCGCCGGCGGTTGAAGCCAAGCCGGTTGCTGCTGCGGCAACGGAGCCGGCCCAGCCCGTCCAACCACCGGATGGGGGCGCCAAAGCCGCGACGGAAACATCATTGGCGGATTCCAAGGTTTTGCACCTGAAACCGCCCATTGTGGTCAAGGATTTGGCGGCGCTGATTGCGGTGAAGCCGTTTCAACTTATCAGCGAATTGATGCAGTTGAAGATTCTGGCTTCAATGAACCAGGTGATTGAACCCGAAGTGGCGCGCAAGATTTGCGAAAAACATGGGTTCAAGCTTTCGCTTGAGCGGCGTGGTGAACATCCGCCCAAGCCGGTTGAGACGCCCAAGGAGGCGCCCAAGAAGGTCAAGGAAGAACCCAAACCGGTGAAACTGGTGGCACGCCCGCCGGTGGTGACGATCATGGGGCATGTCGACCATGGCAAGACATCGTTGCTGGATGCGATTCGCAAGAGCGATGTGGTGGCCGGGGAAGCTGGCGGCATCACCCAGCATATTGGCGCATACAATGTCAAATTGCCGCCGGCGAAGGACGATTCGAAGGGAACGCCGAGGTCCATTACTTTTATTGACACCCCGGGACATGAGGCTTTCACCGCCATGCGCGCACGCGGCGCGAATGTGACGGATATCGTGGTGCTGGTGGTGGCGGGAAGCGAGGGGTTGATGCCCCAGACTCTGGAAGCCATCAGCCATGCCAAGGCCGCCAATGTTCCCATCATGGTGGCGATCAACAAGATGGATTTGGAGGCGGCGCAGAAATTCAAGGACCGCCTGAAGAAGCAGCTGCAGGAACAGGATTTGACGCCCGAGGATTGGGGCGGCAAGACGATTGTGGTGGAGGTGTCCGCCACCAAGAAGACAGGGATCGATCATTTGCTGGAAATGATCATGCTGCAGGCGGAGATGATGGAACTCAAGGCTGAGACTGGCGCGATGGCCGAGGGCTCCATTATCGAGGCGCAGATGGAACCCGGGCGGGGGCCGACTGCGACCGTGCTGGTGCGGCGGGGGGTTCTCAAGGTGGGCAATTCCTTTATTGTGGGACAACATTTCGGCAAGGCCAAAGCCCTGGTGGATGACACAGGCAAGCAGGTGAAGGAGGCCGGGCCTTCCATGCCGGTGAAAATTGTGGGACTTTCGGCTGTTCCCGAGGCAGGGCTGGTGTTCAAGGTGGTCCAAAGCGATGTGGAAGCCCGTTCCCATAGCGAACAGCAACGGGAGGAGTTGCGTCTTAAAAAACTTGAAGGGCCGAAGCGTCTGACGATTGAGGATTTGCTCACGCCGGTCAATGACCAGGTCAAGCAACTCAAGGTGATTTTGAAGACGGATGTCCAGGGATCCAGCGAAGCCATCAAGGAGGCGGTTTCCAGGCTGCCCCAAGACAAGGTGAATGTGGACATCATTCACATGGCGGTGGGGCCTGTTTCGGAAAATGATGTGTTGCTGGCCGCGGCATCCAAGGCGTTGATCGTCGGGTTTCAGGTGAAAGTGGATACGCTGGCTGCCGGCAAGGCCGAGGAGCAGGGGGTGCAGATCCAGCTTTTCCGAATCATTTACGAACTGACCGACAAAATCCGCGAGTTCATGAGCGGCTTGCTTGATCCGGAGACCAAGGTGGTCATGCTGGGGCGCGCGGAAGTCAAGCAGGTGTTCAATCTTTCCAAGGGCGGCAACGTGGCGGGCTGTCTGGTTTCGCAGGGCCGGGCGGATCGCAAGAGCCGGGTGCGGATTGTCCGGCAGCGAAATACGATTTTCGAAGGCGCCATTTCCACATTGCGCCGGTTCCAGGACGACGTCAACGAAGTGCGCACCGGCCTGGAGTGCGGTCTTCGCGTGGACGGTTTCAACGACTACCAGCCGGGCGACATCATCGAGTGTTATCACATCGAGAAGATTGCGCCCAAGCTGTGATTGGGGAGGTTGTTCAGGCTGAAGTCTGAAGGTTGCGGGCGGATTGCGTCGGGGCTTCCGCGCACAAAGCCGGGGCGGGGTCAGGGCAGGGAGAGGATTTCGAGGGCGGCGTTTTCTGCGGCTGGCAGGCGTCCGATTTGTCTGCGCACTTCCGCGTAATCATTTTCCATCTGCTGGCGGGCCGGCTTGTCATGGAGGAGCCGTTGCGCCTCGGCGGTGATGGCTTCGGCGGTGAACTGGTGCTGGATGAATTCCCGCACGATTTCCCGGCCGGCCAGCACATTGGGCATTCCCAGATGGGAAACCCGGAGAAGGGCGCGCCCCATCAGATAGGTGGGCCATGCGACCCGGTAGATGACGCACATGGGAAGCCCGGCCAGGGCGGCTTCGAGCGTTGCGGTGCCGGAGCAGACCACGGCTGCTGCCGCATGTTGGTGGAGATGGGAGGGGGATTGCAGAATGGCGTCAGGCGCGAATGAGCGGATCAACTGGGTGGAGCGTCCGGCATTGCAGGCGCAAGCGATTTTCAGTCCGGGCTGGGCCTGTTTCAACATGGTCTCGGCCGCCGCCAGCACAGGCATGTGCTGACGGATTTCCCGTTCACGGCTTCCGGGGAAAAAGGCCAGGAGTTTCGGGTCGCGGGAGTCGGAGGAAAAGGAGGGGGTGTTGGCGAGGGGGTGGCCGACAAACACCGCGCGCAATCCCGTTTCCTCGTACAAATCGGGTTCAAAGGGAAAGATGCAAAGCAGAAGATCAATGTAGCAGGCCATTTTCCATTTGCGCGATTCATGCCAGGCCCAGATTTGAGGCGAGACGTATTGAACCGTTCGCGGCGCGGCTGCGGGGCCGCGCGCATGGCGGACGGATTCAAGGAAACGGAGATTGAAGCCGGGGTAATCGATCCCGACCACCGCCCATGGTTTGCGCCTTCGTGTTTCATCGAGGAGCTGGCGGAAGAGGCGTTTGAAGAAACGGTAATTTTTGATGACTTCCAGGATTCCAACCACAGCCAGGTTGCTGACATCGGCCAGGATTTCCATGCCGGCTTCCCTCATTTTGGGGCCTCCCATGCCGGCGAAAACGAGGGTTGGATCCTTTGCCCGGAGGGCGTGGATCAATTCGGCGCCGCGGGTGTCGCCGCTGGCTTCTCCGGCCAGCAGAAAGATCGTCCGGCTCATGACACGACCTCCGCCGCCGCGCGCACGTATTGTTTGCCGGGGAACTGGCGCACGGCTTTTTTCATTTCCAAAACCATCAGCGTGGCAGAAACCACCGCGGGGGGAAGTTCGGTGTCGGCAATGATCCGGTCAATGGGGGTTTCCTCGGTCCCGATTTTGGACAATACAGCCTGTTCGGTTTCCGTGAGCCGGATGATCCGGCCCTGTTCGGGCGCGGGTGTCCTGGTGTTTTCCGGAAGCAGATAGGTGAATTCCTCCATGATATCCTCGACGCTTTGGACCAGTTTTGCCCCGTGTTTGATCAGGTGATTGCAGCCATGGGATTGGGGGGAGTCGATCCGTCCGGGAACGGCAAAAACCTGCCGTCCCTGTTCGAGGGCGAAGTTGGCAGTGATGAGAGCTCCGCTGTTGGTGCCGGCCTCCACGACGAGGGCGCCCATGGTCATGCCGCTGACAATGCGGTTGCGCATGGGGAAAGTCTGCCGGTCCGGGGATCGGGCGCAGGGAAATTCGCTGATGATGACGCCATGGGCCGCGGCGATTTCATCTGCCAGCCTGGCGTTTTCGGCTTTGGAAAGGTAGTCAAAGCCGAACCCCAGCACCGCCACGGCGCGTCCACCGGCTTGAAGGCATCCCCGATGGGCATGGGTGTCGATGCCGCGCGCGAGACCGCTGACCACGGTGAGACCGATGTTGCCCAACTGATAGCCGAAACGGCGGGCGGTTTCGCTGCCGTAAAGGGTGGTCTGACGCGAACCGACGACCGCGATGGAGTTTTTTTCGCCGTGCAACCGTCCGCGGCAGTAGAGGATGAGGGGGGGATCGTGAATCTGTTTGAGGAGGGTGGGGTAATCGTCGTCCTCCTGGGTCAACAGGGTCAGTTGATGCTTTTGAATGGCGGCCAATTCATCCTCCCAGCGGATGGTTTCGCGCCATCCCGCGATGGCGGTTGCGGATTTTGTGTTGATCCCTTCGACTGTTTTGAGGTCCGCGATGCAGGCCGCGAGGATGTTTTGGGGCGAACCGAAGCGCTGGATGAGACGACGGACGGTCACCGGACCGATATGATCCGTCATATTCAGAATGGCCAGTGCCTCCTTGTTTGTCATGCACCCTTTCCCATGCCGTGAACAGGGACGGATGCCAAGAGCTTTTTTGCCGCCATTCAGGCGCTGGGGCACTGAGGCGCAAAGACACTGGGGGGAATTTTGGAAATTAGCGGTTCAAACGGCTTGCATGGGATGATTTTGCGAGTAGGATGAAGCACATTCCATGCCAACACAAGGACTCCAACAAGTTCAACGTCTGGCGTTGCAGCAGACGTTGTCGCCACAGATGCAGCAATCGTTGCAGATTCTGCAGGCGGCGGCGTTGGAGTTGCGCACCCTGGTGCAGCAGGAGATGATGACCAATCCGGTGCTGGAGGAGGCGGCGGTGTCGGATGAACCTGCGGCGGAGAGGCTTGATCCGCAGGAGATGGAGATGGAGGGGGAGAAAGCCGGCGCGGAATCGGAGGACAAGGAATTCCAGGAGCTGGCGCAACTGGACCAGGAATGGCGCGATTATTTTTCGGCGACCCATGTGCCGGCGCAGCGCAACAGCGAGGAGGAGCAGCAGCGGCAGGCTTTCTTCGAATCGATTGTGAAGCCGCAAAGCCTGCAGGATCATTTGAACGACCAGCTTGCTTTGATGGAGATAACCGCCCAGGAGCGCGGGTTGTGCGAGACGATCATCGGGAATCTTGATGAGAAGGGTTTTCTGCCGTTGACGCTGGAGGAATTGAGCGGAAGCGCGGGGGTGGACAAGGCCAGGATGGAGGCGGCGCTGGCGGTGGTTCAGTCGCTGGACCCGATAGGGGTTGGGGCGAGGAGTTTGAAGGAGTGCCTGCAATTGCAGCTTGAGCGGCTGGGGCACAAACAGGGATCCCTGGCGTGGTTGTTGGTGGACAAGTATCTGGATGCCCTGGCCCAGAAACAATACGCTGAGATTGCGCATGAAATAGGAGCCCAGCCGGGCGATGTTCACAAGACGGTGGCTTTGATCGGCACGCTTGATCCGCGGCCGGGAAGCCGTTTCAGCGTGGATGAAAATCGCGTGATCACACCCGAGTTGTTTGTCCGGAAGGTTGGGAATGAATGGGTGGTGATGATGAATGATGACTGGTTGCCGCGGGTGCGGATCAGCAATACCTACAAGGATATTCTTGGCAGCGCGGACCAGGGCGCCGAGGTGAAAAAGTATGTGAGGGAACGCATCCGGGCGGGGAAATTTTTGATCCGCAGCATCCACCAGAGGCAGCACACCATCCTGCGCATTGCCGAGGAGATTGTGCGGGTGCAGGGGGATTTTCTGGAGCAGGGGCGCGGTTTTCTAAAACCCCTGACGATGGCCGAAGTGGCGCGGGTGGTGAAAGTGCATGAAACGACCGTGAGCCGCGCCATTGCCGGCAAGTACATGCAGACGCCCCAGGGAGTTTTTGAATTGAAATACTTTTTCACTTCGGGATTGAGGACGATGGACGGGCAGTACATCACCCACGATTCGGTGAAGCAGATCATTTGCGAGCTGGTGGGACAGGAATCTTCCGACAATCCGTTGTCGGACCAGGCGATCATGGACGCGCTCAAGGCGAGAAAAATTCCCCTTGCCCGGCGGACCGTGGCCAAGTACCGGGAGGAGTTGAATATCAGGCCGTCCCATTTGCGCAAGACATCGCAGGGTTCGTGAACTGCGCGAAAGGGCGCCTGTTTTGCGAGAATTTCCGAGGGGAGGGGGGACGGGATGTTTTTTTCAGGAGGGGATTTGCAGCAATGTCTTGCGGAGCAGGTTGAGGGCGGTCTGGCTGGCGATGATTTTGAACATTTCCCGGCTGAGTTGGAAACAGTGGCGTTCCACGGTTGTTCCGTCGGGGCCGGCCAGCGCGATGAAAACCGTGCCGACGGGTTTTTCCGGGGAACCGCCTCCAGGGCCCGCGATGCCGGTGAGGGAAAGGGCGTAATCGGCGCCGGAAAGGCGGCGCGCTCCCTCAGCCATGGCAAGAGCCACTTCCCCGCTTGCGGCGCCATGTTTTTCGATGAGGGAGGCCGGGACTTCCAGTTCGCGGGTCTTGGTTTCGTTTGAATAGGTCACCCATCCTTGCTTGAAAACCAGCGAACTGCCGGGAACAAGAGTGAGGCGATGCGCCAGAAAGCCGCCGGTGCAGGATTCGGCGGTGGCGGCCCATACGTGGCGGTCATGAAGAAGCTCCACGACGGCGCCTTCGAGGGTTTGCGATCCGGCGCCGTAAATGTGGCTGCCCAGCAGATGGCGGACCCGTTTTTCCGCCTCGCCCGCGGTTTGTTGCGCGGCTTCCGGTGTGGAAGCCCGGCAGACCAGCCGGACATCCACCTCGCCCGGGCGCGCGCAGTAACCGATTTCAAGAGAGGAAAGATCCTTGAGTTCCGGCGCGATGCGTTCCTCCACCATGGATTCACCCATGCCTGCAATCCGCAACACCCGGCAGTCGAGGATGGGGAGCAGGGCGGCATATTCCTGTTTCAGGAAGGGCAGAACCTGGTCGAAAAACATGGGGTGCAGTTCGTTGGGCGGCCCCGGGAGCATGACGATCCACTGACAGCGGGAGGCGGTCATGCCGTTGAGTTGTCGGACGGGAATTGCGAGGCCGGGGGCGGTGCCGTGACGGTTGTGAAAAACCGTGCCGGGGATGGGGATGACCGCCTGGCATTTGATGGATTCGGGCATGACCACGCCGCGGCGGAGGAAACGCTGTTGAATATTGTCGATGACAGCTTGGTCGATGCGGGTGGGGAGTTTGAACATTTCGATGACGCAATTGCGCGTGATGTCGTCGCCGGTGGGGCCGAGACCGCCGGTGACCAGCAGCAGGTCGGCGCGGTTCAGGGCCGCAGAGATGGCGTCGATCATGACGCCCTTGTCGTCGCCCACCGCCACCTGTCTGGCCAGGGTTCCGCCGATGCGGCTGATTTGCTGTCCGAGCCACGATGCGTGGGTGTTGACAACGAGGCCCATGAGCAGTTCGGTGCCGGTGTTGAGCAGTTCCACTTGCATGCCGGGTGGTATAGCGGAAGGCTGGGGGCGGGGACAAGCGCCATTCTGGAGAGGGGGCGTCAGGGCGAACGCATAAAATGAGGGGAGAAACTCCCGGGGACGGGGGCCTTCGCCACGCCAACCCGTCTGCGTGGCCGCAATTTGAAGGCCGCAAAGGTGGAGCGTTTGAGATTCTGCCCTGACCAATTTTTGGGGATTCTCATTGTTGAATAGTCTGATGCGAGGTGAGACAATGGTCCCATGAACGCAAAAATTCAGCAATGCCGGAAGGCTGCGGAAAGCATCCTGAAACCATCCCCCGGTCAGACGGAACACGGGCTGGAACTTCATGCGGCTTCGGTGGTGTTCGACGCCTATGGATTTGCTCCCAACTCGGCGGTGGATGGCGGGGGGATCAAGGACAAAATCGAAAAAGGCCTTTCCGACGAAGGTTTGAGGGATTTGATCGAAGAAATGCACATGACGCGTTGTTTGACTGATGGCAGGGAAAGGGAGGAGTGCCGGCAGGCATGGGAAGCGTCCGGAGTCACCTGCATTTTTCAGAATGCCGGTGTGGAAAACAACGCCTTGCCGCAGGTTTTAAAAAGGTTTGCCCGTTTCACTCATGTGACGGATGTGTGGCGCGAGATGTATGTCCGGGCGGCGATGCCGGATGACATTCCGGCGGCCAAGAGGCAGGGCAAACATTGCCTGTATCTGACGACCAACGCAGTGCCTTTTCATCAGGCATGGAATACGGTTGCGGATGAGTTGCAACCCATCCGGATGTTTTTTCAGATGGGGTGCCGGATGATGCATCTGACCTACAATCGCCGCAATATGCTGGGGGATGGTTGCGCCGAACCGGCCAACGGCGGCTTGAGTGATTTTGGGCGCGCGGCCATTGCTGAAATGAACCGGGCGGGGGTGATTGTGGATGTGGCCCATTCCGGCTGGCAGACCAGCCTGGAGGCGGCGAAGATTTCAAAAGCGCCGGTGGTTGCCAGCCATTCGGTTTGTTGCGCGTTGAATCCGCATGTTCGGGGCAAGCCGGATGATGTGATTCGCGCCATCGTTGAGCGCAATGGCTATATCGGAATCACCTGTGTGCCAGCCTTTTTGGGAGGCAAAGGGGATGTCAGATCGTTTCTGGATCACATTGATCATGTGGTCAAAAAATTTGGAGTGGATCATGTGGCGATTGGGACCGATCATTCGTATCAGTCTTCGCAGGAAGGGGAGGAATGGAAGAAAATTCCAAAGATTTCCCGTCCGAATCCTGCGACATTCGCCAATTTCTGGCCGCCGAATGATCCCATTTTCGATCCTCAGTGGCGCAAGGATTTTCAGGTTCAAAGCCTGGCATGGACCAACTGGCCGTTGTTTACCGTTGGACTGGTTCAAAGGGGCTATTCAGATGCGGATATCCAGAAGATCATTGGTGGAAATGTGTTGCGGGTGATTCGCGAGTGCTGGGAAGGACGGGAGGAAAAGCTGAGTGCCTGAAGCTGGCGAGGCAGGCAAGGCAAAGCCTCGCAATTCAAAAGTAAAAATTAAAAATTCAAAATGATCTGGCGCCATGGCGACAGGATTTTTGTACAAGATCCTATCCGTCCGCATGGCCGAACAATCCTGTAAATTCTGTTAATTCTGTCGAAAAGTTGTCCGCCGCAGGCGGGACTTAATTTACCTTCTTCCACTTGTCGATGGAGGTAGGAGAAAAGGACCCGGTTGGGCGGCAGATTTTGCTGTTTTAGCTTTGTTTTTTGAGCGGATGGCAAAAGGCGCCGGAGAAGAAAACCGGGCGTGTCAATGGCATCGGTTATGCTGCATGAAAAAGGGGGGGTAAAAACGGTAAAAGCTGCAAATCTTTGAGAATCAAGCTTTTATCATAAACTTTCTCGAAGCGTATGCCGATAGAACTAGAAGAAGAGTTGGTGGAAGGGACGCGCAAATCCATGAATGTGATCCAAGCCAATTGCCGGGTTCAGTTCACACCAGCCGACATCGATTTCATCCTGTCGGCGCTGGATCCCGGCAGACGTATTCCCGATGGCATTTTGAAACTTCTGGCTGATCCTGAGACACGGGATTTGTTGCTGGATGACAGGCATCTTTACGATGCCGTGGTGGATGGGCTCGACTGCCTGCGAATTTCCAATCATTTTTACTTTTACATCCTGGTTCGCCACGTTTTGCGACGCAATGGAGTGGATGACCGGCGGATGGCGGATTATGTTGCCGAATTGCTGGCCCAGTTTTCCAGCACAGACCGCGACCGGCATCCCGTGGCGTCGGATCCCCGGCCCATGGATTATCTGGTGGACATGCTGTCGGAGATTCCCCATGCGGATGAACACACCCGGTTTTTGTTGCGCGCCCACGTGGGGAATCATTCGCTTTTCCTGTCGGGGCTGTTTTTGGGGCATATCCAATTCCGCACCCAGATCAAGGCGGCGCCGTCGGTTGAGTATTACGAAAGCCTGGGCAGCGCAAATTTCAAAGTGGCCAGCTGCCATCCGTTGGCGGAGAAATACAATCTGGTCAACGTCTTTCTCTCCCTGGCCGAATGTTTTCATTCCATCCGATTGGCGCTGAACAAGCTGGCGGACGAACTCCTTTTTCTGGAGCCCGGCTTTGCGCTCCAGTCGTTGCCTGCTCGAGTGATCAAGGAAGCTTGAAAAGAGTCGTCATGTTTTGCTGTCGAAAATGGCGCAGCCTGAAATGGCCGGTCTGATGGCATGTTCATGGGCGCGCTGTCGGCGTCTTTGTTTTTGAGGTCACCGTTTTGCCCCTGGCCGCTTCCTTTTGCCATTTGGGACAGACTGAACGGGTCCCATTCAAAAGGTTGTTGCGGCTGAAAAAATTTGACTATTCTAAAAAATTATGTATCTTGCTATTGAAAGTATAATACATAAAATTTAAATCGACAATTCA
Source organism: Verrucomicrobiia bacterium (assembly GCA_028687435.1). Lineage (GTDB taxonomy): Bacteria > Verrucomicrobiota > Verrucomicrobiia > JABWAM01 > JABWAM01 > JAQUAF01. The sequence goes on from JAQUAF010000030.1 coordinate 32,010, forward strand.
ATGTTTTTGCCTGTGAACTTGACTCTTTCCATTCAAACAGCGCAGCCGGTGCATACGCAGATTGAGCAATTCCTGCGCCGCGAAATTCTTGTGGGAAAACTGGGCGCTGGCGAACGGTTGCCCCCGACCGGTGTTCTTGCCCGGCAATGGCGTGTGGACCATACCGCCATCCAAAAAGCCATGACGAATCTGGTCGTTGAGGGGCTGATTGATCGCAAGCCGCGCCGGGGGACTTTTGTGAAGGCGGCGGCGGATCGCGCGGTGATCGGAATTTTGATGGGACCTGACCTGTCGGATGAATCATCCCTTTTTTTTCGCGCCCTGTCCAAGGCCATTCAACGCGAGATGATGGCAAGGGCTGAACCGCGCTGGATTTGCCGGGTTTACGATGGATTGAACGAACCTCGCGGGAAAGCTGATTTTCAACGGTCGTTTCCCTGCCAGCATCTGGTGCACGATTTGCGCAGCTATGCTTTTCGCGGCATCATCAAAGTGAACGACCGTTTCAGCGGCCAGTTGAACGCGGAGATTGCCCGGACGGAACTGCCCGTGGTCCGGTTTGGTTCCAACCTGAAAAGGTCGGATGTGGTGATGGATTTTTCCTCGTTCTGCCGCGAAGCCGCGGTTTTTGCCGCCCGTCATGGGGCGAGAAAATTGGTTTATCTGCGGACCTTTGAGCCGGGCGATGATTATTCGCTGGATTTGCGGGGATTGGACGAGGCGATCCGCCAATCGTCCCTGGCGCCTTGCGAAATTCATGAACTGCGGGATGTTTCGCCGGATTCCTTATTGGAACAGATGGCGTATGAAAAGACCTTGCGACTGCTTGAAAACTGGCAATCGTCCGCGGGCGGCAATGGATGGCCGGACGCCTTGCTGGTGTCGGATGATATCGCCGCCCGCGGGGTGGCGCTGGCGTTGGTGAGCAGGGGAATCAAGGTTCCGGAACGCTTGCGGTTGGTGATCATGGCCAATCAGGGGATTGCCCATCATTACGGCATACCCGTTGATCGCTATGAATTCTCCCTGGCCGCCGCCGCCCGGGCGCTGATCGATGCTCTTTGGCGCCGATTGTCCGGCAAAGCCTTGCCGGAACGGCCGGTCAAGATAGGCGGATGCATGAAAATCTGGGACGACTGTCTAAAATTACCCCAAAACAGCATGAATAAAACAAGGCCATTTTCTCCGCGAGGATCGATAAACGGAATCAAGCCGGGGTTGACGCGCGCATTCACGCTTTTGGAGCTTTTAGTGGTGATTTGCATTATGTCGATGTTGGTGGCGTTGATGTCGCCGGCGCTTAAAACCGCCCGGGAGAAGGCGGGTGCGCTGGCGTGCATGAACAATTTAAGGCAGTGTTCCCTCGCCCTGACGCAATATGCCCAGGATTATGCAGGGGATTTGCCTACTCCTGAGGGCCGGGAATCGACAACCCAACCCTATCGTTATTGGGCCGGGCAGCTTTCCGATCTGGGATATTTGAAAACCTCCGTTTACCGGTGTCCGGTGGCGGAACCCCGGAGCAGCGGCTCCGGTTATAGCGGCGGATTTGGCAATTCCTTTGGGTTGGTGGCCCGCTACACCAGTTACCGGCCTCTGCGGCTGTTTGATGTGGCCAACCCCTCGGAGACGGTTTTGTTGGGCGATAGCGCCAACGGGCGGGACGCGGGAAAGGAGGATTGGCAGATGTTTGGGATTTGCGAGGGCTATCTCGATGTCTTGAAGGCGGCATTGCGGCATCAGATGAATATGAATGCCGCTTTTTACGATGGAAGCGTTCGGATTATCGAGATGAGGGATCTGAAAAAGTACGGTTTTAACCATTATGTCATCAAAGGAACAATCTATGACTCACCCTGATTGCGGCATGAAAAGAACTGTTGTTAAAAAGGCGTTAACCAGATGGATTTTCAAAGGCTGGTGGTTGTCGGCATTCCTCGTGTTGTTTTTATGGGGTGCGCTTGGAACCGCGGGGTTTGCCGCGGATGGAGAAAAACTGGCGCACGAATGGGAAGGCGCGAATATGCCCTATTTTATTGAGGTTTCGGAGCGCACGACCTCGCAGACTGGGGATTTGGTTGTTGATTCCACCGCTTGGAATAACAAGGCATTGCGAACGGGCGGTGCGTTTTATACGTTTCCCTTTTCCCATTCGCTTTCCGAGAGGGAGTTTTTCTTTGCCTATCCATGGTCCGCCTACACGGTTTATTTTCATGTCCGGGTGGATTTGGACAAAGGCCGGTCTTCCGGCCCGGCTTTTCGTATGGGCGCCTGGGGGCCTGGTCCGAAAGATGAGATCAGCCGGATTGTTCAGACGGAAGAGATCAAGGATGAAAACTGGCACTGGTACAAGCTTGCGACTTTCGTGCCGAGCGAGGGGAAGACCTTGTATCTTGGCAACACGCACAACCTTGAACAGGTCAAGAACGTTTATCTGGACATGGTGTGCCTGATCTCCAACCGGCCGCTGCATACGGTATGGTACGCGCAGCAGGAGGAGTCTTTTCCGCCGATTGACCCGCAGTGGAACCGGGCGCCGGACAGCAAAGGGCTTTCATGGAAGAAAACCGCGCTGCCTTTTTCAACCGCGTCAGATGGATCAACGCTTGGTTTGAGTTTGTTGCGAAAAGAGGTTGTCATTCCCGCGGAATGGGAAGGACAAAAATCAGCCGGTTTGGAGATCACCGCGAACAAGCTTAAAAATATCAGCGTTTATTTCAATGGCGAAAAATTGTGTTTTGAAAACAATGTGGCGTGGATTCCGGGCAGCCGGATGAATTATGGAAAGAGGAATTTGCTGGCATTGAAGGTTGTTCGAGGGAAAGAGACGACGGTCATTGACAGCGTCAAACTGATTCATGCTGCTGCTGATGGAAAACCTGCCTGGCTTCAGAATCAATCGCTGGTGGAAAAGAAATGCGGTTCATGGAAAGTCGTGGCGAAATTGCCAGGGGCGGAGGTCAAGGCGGGCGATGCCTTGCCAGTGCGGCTGGCAGTCATCGGCCCGAAAGGCGGTTGTGTGCCGCATCTTGAATTGGATCTTTATTTGGGAGGGGAATGGTCGCCGGTCGCCTATGACGAAAAAAAATTCGAGTATTCAAGTTATATTGTGCCCAGACAAAACGGCGATCTGCCTTTGCGGGTGAAAATAGGCGGAGCAAATGACGATGAGCCGGTTTTTCTTGCCACTTTCAAGGCGCAAGGAACGCTGGAGAACAGGCTTGCCGGAGTCTTTCCCTTGGGACTGTTCCATTATGGGCATTTTGTCCCGAAATCGCCCGTGGAAAGGGAGGGCTATTACGAGAAAATTTGCGGAATCCTGAAAAAATACGACTTCGATTGTCTGGTTCCCGGTGCAACCCATCCGGGAATGGATGAAACCGAGTCTTACGATTTTCTCTTCGCACCCGCCGCGAAGAACGACATCCGGATTCTCGTGTGGCCGTGGCCGGCGTTCAAATGGGGTACGCCTGAGGAAATGCATGGCTATTTCCAGAAAGTGACGGCTGCTTTTCGTCCGTATGCGAAACAGATTTTGGCGTATGGATTGTGGGATGAAATTCCGCTTTATCACGCGAAACAATGGCGGTATGCGCGAAACCTTTCCGAATCCCAGGATCCCCTTCATCCGCCTGTTGTTTGTCTTAACTACAGTGACCGCCGGGCGGCTGAAACAACCGGGTCGCAGGTGTATTTTCGCGATATCTATTGCGCCAAGCAGGCCACTCCGCCAGGCGAGTGGCTGGGAGATTTGGAGGCGTGGTTGAAGTACGATGCCGCCGTGGCGGAGTCGTTGCGGATTCCTTACTGGGTTGTTTTGCAAGGGGGCTGGCATAAGAAGTGGGGTGGTGTTTTTGGCACGCGCATGCCGACATGCGAGGAAATCAGGGCTTCCCATTGGCTATCCATTGCCTGCGGCGCGAAGGGAATATTCCATTTCATGCTTCACTATGGAGGCAAGGAGGAGGATGGACAGGGATTGTTTACCGCATATCCGGAGTTGAGGCCTTACCCCCAAGCGGAAGTGGCCAAGGAAATGAATGTTAAAATCAAAAAAATTTCCAGATTGCTTTTGGATATGAAAAACGCGCCGGGGATGGTATCCACCCAAAATCCCAAGGCCATGGTGACTTCCCGGATTGATTCCCGGGGAAAAAGATATCTCTTTGTCGTCAACAAGAATGTCGTCGCTGACAATGCCATTGATATTTTGCTGGATAAAAAGATGGGGGGAAGTTCCGTCCGTTTCGTGGATGCGTTGAACGGGCAAAAATACCAGGCGGAGGGTCTCTTGCTGAAAGTCAAGCTGGCGGCGGGGGATGGAAAAATGCTGGAGATTTCTGGAGATTGAGATGCGGGGAATCTCCATGAAAAAGCTGGTTCTTGCGTGTTGCGCGTTCATGTTGGGAAACGTTTTTTTGCCGGCCAGGGACATCCCCATGGCGGGATGGTGGAGGTTTGACGAGGGATCGGGAACGACGGTGTCTGACAGCAGCGGGAACGGCAATCATGGAAATAATCAGGGCGCGGTTTGGACATCCGGAAAAAAGGGAGCCGCGCTTTACTTTGACGGCATCGACAATCAAGTCATTGTTCCCAATAGAAAGATTTTGAATTCGCCGAACTTTGCCATTTCCGCCTGGGTTTATCCGGAAACAGTGTCGGGACAACAGGCTGTTTTTTCCAAGGGAACTTCCGGAAAAAAAGGAGAGGGATTCAACTTTTTGCTGCAAAACGAAAAGTTGCAGGTGCTTCAGTTTGACGCCGCTGGCGCCATGGTGACGGCGGCGTCGGCCAATGTCGTTGTTTCAAAAGAATGGCAGCAAGTGGGGTGCAGTTTCAATGGCGAGTCGGGTGTTTTTTATCACAATGGGCAAAAGTGCGGCGAGTGGAAGTGCCGGGGCATGACGGTTTGCAACCGGCATGCATCCATTGGCAGATGGTGTTTTGGTCCGATCTGGCCTTTTCACGGAGCGATTGACGAAGTGAAGTTTTTCGCGCAGGCGCTTTCCGCCGGGGAAATGGCCGCCGATTTTGAGGGGGAATCCTCTCCCGCTCCGGAACCGGCGCCCCTTGACGCCGCATTGAACGCCAGGATTGAAGGCAATTTGCTTCAGGAGGATTGGCTGGTCAAGGCCATGCCGGGCATGGTGGAAGCCTCCCAATTTGCATTGTCCGCCGGCGCATGGCTGGCCGAGGACGAAACCGCATGGGATGGGGTTGCCGCCACCCCCAATGGAGGAGAGCATTCCAATGTCTTTTGTTCGTGGACGCATTTGGTTTCCAAGGGGTTTTTCCCTCGCTATCTTTTCATTCACTTTAAAAACCGCGTTGCTTCCGGCGGGGGCGGGTCTGCGGGCAAACGGACATTTCACTTGGGCGGAAAAAAAGAAACGTGGCAAATGTTTGAAGCGGGGGAATTGAATCCGGGCGATGCTGCGACGGCAGCCTTTTATGGCCCGGCGGGTCTTGGAATCGATGCCGTTTTTCTGGCGGAAAAAAAAGATATTCCGCCTGAATTTGATCCGGATTGGTTCAAAAAAGACGTCGCTGATGGAACTTGGAAGTCCGGCAAAGCGCCGCGTTCGTGGAAGGACCGGACGCAATGGGAGCGCTGCGGCGTGGCGCTGGTCAAAAAGAAGGTTTTTATCCCCATGGAATTCAAGGGCAAGGGCGGATATTTCATCTTCAGGACTGGTGATGCCACGCAGCAGATGGCGGTTTATTTGAATGGCAAAAAGCTGTCATTTCTCGGCGGGAATCGCTTTGGCATTCCAAATTCCCTCGTTAATTATGGCGGGGAAAATCTCCTTGCCTTGAAGGTGTCGTCACGACTGGTTCAAGGATGTGTTGTAAAGGGGCCGGTTGGCCTGGCTTTTGTGCCTGCGCCGCCCTTGCCGGAATGGACGAGGAGTGCCAGGGTTAAAAAAATCGCCATTGGGGAGCTTGAGGTTCTGGCGTTGCCTGAAAACGGTTCTCCCAAAGTTGGGGATCTTTGCCGTCTTGATTTTTTGGTGTTGGAAAAGGGGATTTTGACTCCCGCTTTTCAAGCCGAAGTTTTTTTGAGCGGACGGCATTTCCCGACCGTTATTGACGAAAAGGGGGGCGATTATACCACGTGGATTTGCGGTTCGCGCCCGGGGGAACAGCCTTTGGCCGTGAATTTGAAAACACCGTCCGGGCCGGTTTCTTTTTCACTGGGCATGATTAATGTTCAGGAAGGCGTGTTGCCGCAAAAAAAGGCGCCAGGGTTTTTTCCGATCGGCGCGTTTATCACGCCGCTGGATTTTGAAAATGCCGGTGCGGAAGAAAGACACTATGCCGGGTTGTTTGAGCAGTTCAAAGCACACGGTCTCAACACGCTTATTGTCTGCGATTTTGCCCCGGGAAGTTCCCTGAACCTTGTCAAAAAGCTGGCTGTGCAGCATGGTTTTCACATTGTTTTTTATCCGTTGGCGTTAAATACCATGCCGCTGCCGCCAAATCCCAAACAGGTTTATTCACTTTGCAAAGAAGTGGCTGGTGAATGGAAAGATTTTCCCAATCTGCTGGCCTATGGCATATGGGATGAGATTTCCATGGAGCAGGCCGCATCGTGGGGATTTATTCGCTCGGTTATGGAGGCCTTGGATCCTGCGCATCCTGCGACTGTTTGTTTAAATCAGACTCATCTGCCGCAGATTCAGCGGCTTGGCGCCAAGGTGTTGCATCGGGACATTTATTACGGGGTTCCGGCGTTTGAAAAGGAGGTGGCAAGGGCCGGGGAAGCCGCGGAAAAAGCCGGTGTGCCATTGTGGGTGACCCTGGCTTCCGGTCAGCCTGTTTCCTCCATTCGCGCCCAGTGCTGGCAGTCGATCGCTCATGGCGCGACCGGATTGTTTTTTTTCCATGGTTACGCCATTTATCCCAAGGGAAACAAGTGGCGGGGGTTGATCAAAGTGCCTGATTTGATGCCGGAACCGCAAATGGCGGCAGTCAGGGAAGTGTCTGAAGCCATTATGACTCGATTGCCTGTTTTGCCTCGAATGAAAAGCGGCGGTTGCGTGGCATCGTCCACTCAGATGTCGTTTGGGTTGACGACACGCGTTGATGACCAAAACCAGCCGTACCTTTTTGTGTTTAATCGGGAGGTTAGCCTTGAAAAATCAGGCGAGGTTGCCTTGACGGAAGCGCATTCCGAGGAGATCAGCCGGGTCGTCGATGTTTTGACCGGCGAGGAAATCAAGTTGGGGGGGCGGCGCGAGTTTTCTTGTTTTTTGCCTCCAGGAGGCGGGAAGGTTTACCGGTTGGAACGGCTGGCAGGGAAGCAACCATGAGGGGCATGAAAAATCACGGCCCACACGACTGACATCCAAAGGGGGCGTCTTTTGAATCTCACTTTTGCCATGCAGCGAGCGAACGGGTTCGGCGTTGGATTTCGCTGATATCTGTTTCGAATGCGGCCGGGATGATCAACCGATTGGCAAGGGCGGCCAAGTCCTCCGCGCTTATCCAGTTGTTTTTGAACAAATGGCGGATATAGAGTCCATCGGGTTCCAATTGCGGTTTGCTTTGTCGAGGATGTCTCCAAATCCCTGATCGGCGTAAAACTGCATGTCGGTAAGGCAAACGCATTAAAATCAAGACTTGCTTCCGTCATAATGGGAACTTGTCAGATAGACGCGAAGTCGGCTGGATTCCCGCTTTCGCGGGAATGACGAAGGAAAAAAGGAATGAGAAGCAGAAATGAAAATGACAAAAATTGGGATGATGGAGATGACAGGCATCATCCTCTCCTGTCATTCCCTCGAAAGTGGGAATCCAGAGAGATCGCCTCAAAACAAAAAACCATCGCAATCCCCGATTTTTTAATGCGTTTGCCCTGATTTTGTCGGAGGTTTGCATGAGTCTCGATTTTAATTTGACAGAATGTTAATTATGGATTAATTATGGGTATCAATTTTAAATCATAATGATTTAAAATATTGTGTTATGAGATGTGAATTTTTAATTCTTGACAATGATTTTTTCCTGAATGGGAAGCCCTGTTGGATTATCATCGGCGCGATGCGTTATTTCCGCGTTCTTCCGTCGTGTTGGATGGATCGTTTGTTGAAGATGAAGGCTTGCGAATTGAATATCGCAGGCAACCAATAAAACATGAAATGAATCTGGAACTGAAAGTTCAAAGTCCGGCGCGGGTTCATGAGCAGATCGAGTGTTTTTTAAGGGAACAGATTCTGGCCGGGGAACTCAAGGTGGGCGAGCAATTGCCGGCCACCCATGTGCTGGCGCGGCGTTGGCGGGTGGATCACACCGCCATTCAAAAGGCGATGACACAACTGGTTGAGCGCGGGTTGATCGTGCGCCGCCGGCGTCTGGGCACTTTTGTGAATCCCGCGCGTTGCGCCATTGCGGTGCTGACCGGCCCCAGTTTGACGGATGAAACAGCTCATTTTCATCGAGCGGTGGTCAAGTGTCTCCAGATGGAAATTGCCGGGTCAAAGGATGACTGTTGGGAATGCCGCGTTTATGGGGGGGTGACCGAGCCTCAGACCGGTGGCGATTTTTCTCCCGCCTTTGTCTGCCGGCAGTTTCTGAATGATTTGAGGTATTATTCCTTCAAGGGGATTGTTCAACTGGCGGGAACCCTCAACGAGCAGTCGTTTTCCGGGGAGGAAAGTCAAAAGCTGGAGAGGCTTCCCGTGGCGAGGATGGCTTCGCAGGTGCGGCAGACAGGGGCGGATGTGGCGCTTGATTTTTACCGGTTTACGAAGGAATCGGTCTGTTTTGCGGCGGAGCATGGATTCGGAAAAGTTGCGTATCTGCGAACGCTTTACGATTCCGCCGCGACAGCCCGTGATTTGGACGGCTTGCATGACGCCGTGAAGTCGTTGGGGCTTCCAAAGGCGCAGGTTTGCCAGTTGGAGGAAGTCTGGATGACCGGTTGCCAGTTGGAGCGGATGGCCTATGAAAAGACGCTGAAACTGGTTGATGCGTGGCGGACGGAAAAGTCGTGGCCGGAGACGTTGCTGGTGTCGGACGACATTGCGGCCCGCGGGGTTGCCCTGGCACTTGTGAGGAGAGGAGTGGAGGTTGTGATGATCGGCGAAAAGAGGGGGGCTGTTCATGCGGACGGCACGGATCTCCCGGAAAAATTCGGCCTGATTACCGCGGCCAATGAGACGGTTGAGCATCACTATGGACTTCCGGTCACGCGATATGAATTCTCCCCACAAACGGTGGCCCGGGAGTTGATTCGTGTTTTGAGAGATCAACTGTCCGGGAAAACATCCAGCCGGCAAAGTCCCGGGAGCCTTGGGGAAGGCTGGATTTCGGGGAAAATAAAAATCTAACAGATCCAAACATGTTGAAAAAAATGGGTTCAATTTTTGTTGGAATGGCCCTTGGAATTTCCGTCGCAAAAGGGGCGGGGGACGCGGATTTTGTGATGGTCGAAAACCGGCAGCCTCTCGCGGTCATCCTCCTGGGGGAAAAAGCCACTTTCATCGAGCGCCACGCCGCTGGGGAATTGGCAAAATATGTGGAAAAAGCCACAGGCGCCAGATTGGAAATTACGTCGAACCGGGCCGGCCTGAACGCGAAAAACATTGTTCTTTTGGGACGCGCGGAGACTCATCCGATGATGGCGGAGTTTGCCGCGAATGGGCTTTGCGATCTTTCTCCGGAGCGTCCGGGGTTGGACGGTTTTGTCATCAAAACCGTGGCGCGCGAGGGGAGGAACTATCTGTTGATAGGCGGTTCGATGGATCGGGGCGCGCTTTATGGGGTTTATCATTTCCTGGAGAAGGCGTTGAATGTGGGATTCTTTTGGGAAGGGGAGAGAGTGCCCAGGCAAGATACTGTGCGGTTGGGGAAAGTTGATATTGTTGAAAGGCCGTTTTTCAAGATCCGTCAATACCCCCAAGCCTGTGTTTTTGTGTACAACAGCCGCCAGTGGGATTTGGAGGATTGGAAGAGGGAGATTGATTGGATGTGCAAACACCGTTTCAATCATTTGCTTGTGCCGTGGGAATCCCAGTCGCCCCTGGCGGATGTGGGTGAGATTGTGAAATATGCCCGGTCGGTGGGGTTGACGCCCATTTTCATGCTGAATTATATCGGGGTGGTGACCGGGGAATTCCACGCCAAACATCCTGGGGCCAGGTATGTTTCCATTCGATGGGGGGAGGAACCCGCTCAATGGGCGCTTCATCCGGACGATCCCCTGTTTCTTTCCGAGTTGAGGAAAAATGTCGCGCGTTACATGGGCAAATACGGGAGCGGCAATGTTTACAGCATCGATCCCTATGGCGAGCAGGCCTTTGATTTGTCTCCCGGCGAAATCGACCGGCTGAAGATGTCCTTTGCCAGAAAAACCAGTGAAGGGATCAAGTTGGAGGATCGCGAAGGCAGGATTTTCATGTGGACCTGGCCGTTCAGTTCATGCAGATGGAGCAAGGATTCGGTGAGAAAATTTCTGGAATGTCTTCCGGACGACGATTTTTACATCTGCGACTCCTACGCGGAAACCTGGCCGGTTTACAAGAAATACGATTATTTTTCCGGAAAAGCGTGGGGGTTTTCCTCGTTGCGCTTTTTTGGCGGGGATGACGCGCTAAAGGGAAATCTGGCTGATTTGATTTTTCGTGTGAAGGATGTGGCGGCGGATCCAAAGGCCGGGCGGTGCATGGCGTTTCATCTGGACCCGGAAGTTGTCCATTACAATTCCCTTTATCACGAGTTGGAAACCAAACTGGCGTGGAATCCGGGAAAAGTGACGCTTGACGATTTCCTTCGCGATTACGCCTTGCGCCGTTACGGGAGGGAGCGGATGGATGGCATGCTGGCGGCGTTGCGCGAATTGGCGGAAAGCGTTTATGGCGGCAGTCCCGGGTCCGAGCCCTTGTATCAGTTTCCGCGTTATGAGGGGTGCGAGGGGAATCTCTATCTGGGACAATATTCCTATTGGGATTTTTCGGCCTCCGATGTTTACACGTTGTCATTGGCCAGGGCATGCCGCCGGTCGATCAACAATGCGTTGCGTTTGCAGGAAACCTTGCAGCGGGTTTTGGCGCAAAAGGACGCGTCCAATCCCTGCTATTGCCGGGACCTGGCCGATATCGCCAGGCAAGGTTTGGCGGAGATTTTCAATGCCCGCTTTTTTGCCATGCAAAGGGCGTTTCAGGAGAGACAGATTGACCCTCTCAAGCGGGAGATTGCGGCATTGAAAACCATCATGCAGGGAGTCGAGGAATTGGTTTTTCATTCCGGCCTGCACCGTCTGCGTCCGTTGGAGGAGAAAGTGTCGCGGCATCCGGCCCTGGCCAAACGGGAGCTGGCCGAAATCCGGGATTCATTGACGACTTTTCACCGTCAGCGCTGGCTGCTTGATTACCAGGGCAAGGATTTTTATGAGCTGATCAAATACTATTACCGGCCGAGACTTTCGGCGTATCTGGATGCGGTTGCCAGGACGGCGGAGGATGGCAAATGGAGCATGAAATCCGTGGGGATCGACAGGATTCTGGAAAACGCGGGGAAACAATGGGCGGCTTGTTCTTTTGGGCCCGAGCCGGGAGGAAAGGATCTTTTCGGGGCGGTGGAAAAGGCATGCCAGCTCTTGCGGGATTACAGGCCGCAAAGGGCGCCCTTTTTGGTGGAGGGGGAAGAGCTGAAAATTCGCAACGTCCAATGGGAGGATCGTTTCGCGGAGGTGTCGGATTGGAAGGTGACCCATTTTGCGGGAGGGGAGATGGTTTCCGATGGCCGGAAGGCTGTCGTCAAGGCGCCAGGGAAGAATGGGATTGTTTACGGGAGAGATTTGGATTTGTCCGTCGAGACCAGCCCGCGCCTCAATTTTCGTTTTAACAAGGCGTCCGGGGGAAACGTGGTCCTTTGGATGACCTGGCTGGATGCCGGCGGCAAAACGCATCGCAATCGTGTCTGGCAGGATTGTTTCGAGGGCATTGATGAGGGAGTCTGGCTGGATATCCAACTTGATCTCCAGCAGATGTTTCTGGTGTTGAATGCGCCCGCAAAATTGACGAGGGTTGAAATTGAAAACACCGCCGAAACCGTGACTCAATGGGAACGAATGGCTTTTGGAAAATAGACGGAGAAGGCGATGACATCATGAAAGTGTGTGTTTCCATGTTTCCTGGAAAAAAAGAGGGCGGCTTCACTCTTTTGGAGTTGTTGGTCGTCATCACGGTCATTTCGATCATGGCCTCTTTTCTCATGCCGGCCTTGGGGAAGATGAGGGAGAAGGGGCATCAACTGCGCTGTCTCAACAATTTGCGGCAGATGGGGACGTCTTTTGCCATTTACATGGAAGAGTGGAGTGGTTTGCTGCCGCCCAATGGCTGCGCCACCGGCACGTGGGACAATTGGAATTATAATTCGACCGCGCGCGGCAACATTCTCCGATTTGACAGCTATGCCCCGTTGATTTGCCAGTCTGCGCAGAAAACTTATGTCGATTACACCGGATCCTGGCGCGGAACTTACATGGCCAACCAGTATATTGGCTATTACTATGAGCCGTTGCCGGTTCATTGCGCGCAGGCGTTCAGCGCCATCGCGAATCCCGCCACAACCGTCTGGGCTTGTGATGGAAAACAATATCCCAATCTTCCGTATGCGCTTCCTTTTGGCGATATTGACAGCGTTTTATTTTGTCATGACGGCGGGGCGGTCATCTTGTTTTGCGACGGTCATGTGGAGTGGAAGAAGAAGGAGGATTTGTCGGTTGAGGTCAATTTTTACGCCTATTGAATCCTCGCTGATCCAAGATTCATGGTGAACTTCGTTCCAATGGACAAGGGATAATTGACCATGGCAGTTCCGGCAGCTCTAATCTAAAATCATCATAAATGCCTTTTAAGATATTCGGGAATCCATGGCAAAATTCAAGATGGGGTGTGGATCAAAATGGTGACAGGCGGAGTGAACTGCCGGGAGGAAAATTCTATCACCTGATATAGAACCGCCGATGCCGCCAAGGAATTCAATTATGAAAACAATGACAATCCTGGGGGTTGGCCTGATATGGGGTTGCTCCTGTGGCGGTGGCTTGATGGCGGCGGAAAACCGAACGGATGCCCGGGAGGGGCTGGTTGCCTCCTGGCCGTTGGATGAAAAGAGCGGGGAGACGATCAGGGACAGTTCCGGCAATGGACATGACGGAAAGGCTCGCAATGTTTTTTGGAACAGCAATGGAACGGATTCGGCGGCGGAATTCAACGGCACGGATGGCTATGCGGAGATTCCGCATCATCCGCGTTTGAATATGCGCGGCGCATTTACTTTGGAAGCCTGGGTGAATCTTGAGAGCGTGAAGGGGGAGCATGCCGTCGTCAGCAAAGGGAGGGGGGATTGCGACTCGGGTTATACTTTTTTTTGGATGATGGAAGGTTGTGTCTTGGATTGGCGACCAGCGTCAAGCCGGGATCCGGCAAAAGAGGCGAGGGATGCCGGCTTTTCACCGAACCGCTTTTGAAAGATCGGACATGGTTTTTTGTGGCCGTAACCTACGACAGCCGGGCGGGAAGCGTGATATTTTATTTGGATGGCAAGGCGGTCAAAGAGTGCAGGGCATCCGGTGAAACGGTTTATTTTTCCGGGCCGGGATGTCCCTATGAAACCCTGCCGTTGACGCTGAGCGGCATCGCGGCTTTTCCCCGCATGCATTGGCAGTTTGCCGGATTCATGCGCGAGGCGAAGGTTTACGACAGGGCGCTTTCGAGCGGGGAGATTCTCGGAGATTATGAGGAAACAAAGGGTGTGACGAGCATTGTTTTGCTGAGCCGGAAGGCGGCCTTGGAAAAACAGATGACAGGCAGGCTGATCATTGCGGTTGCGGACAAGGACAGCGGGGCGGATTTAAAGGCCAGATTGTTGGTGAAGGGCGAGGATGGACGGTATTGTCTGCCGTCCGGCGCGTATGCATATGGTACGGAACGGTTGGGGTGGTTTTATGGATTCGGAGCATCCCGCGAAATCAAGGTGAAACCGGGAAGATATGAAATCACCGCAGTCCATGGATTTGAATATGTTCCATCCAAGGTGACGGTCGCGGTGGCCGACCGGCAGCAGAGGGAAGTGAAGGTCGGCTTGCAACGTTTGGTTGATCTGCCGCGGCAGGGTTGGTTTTGCGGCGAGCATCACATCCAGTACATCGGTCACGGCAAACACAAATATGATTCCATGGGATTGCTTGACGCCGCCAGGATATGCGAGGCCGAGGGGGTGAACTATGCGAGCTTTGTTCAAGGTTTGGAGACGGATGCGTCGAGCGTTTGCGGAGTGGATTTTATTGCCAGGGGCGGGGCGGAGTTTTGTCCGGATTTGGGCGGTCATTTGTGTTGCATGAACGTTTCCAAACGGCCCCGGAGCAACAGCATGGTCTTTGAGAATATGGAGGTGATCGACGATGTTGCGCCGCAGGGCGGGCTGGCCATTTACACTCATCCCAGCAGCGGCATGGGACAGGCGGGGGATCCGACTTGTTCCCGGGAAATGCCGGTGGCGGTGGCGCTTGGGAAAATGCCGGTTTGGGATGTGTCTTATGGGGCTTTGCGGTCTTTTGAAAACCCATTGGTGGCGGATTGGTACAGATATTTGAATCTCGGATTCAAGCTTGCCGCAGGCGCGAGCACGGATGTGTATTTGAACAATCAGGCGGAGGAACGCACCGCAGGCGTGCATCGCACTTATGTGAAAACGGATTCCCTGTCGTGGCCGTCGATCGTCAAGGCTTACAGGCAGGGACGGACTTTTATTACCAATGGGCCATTGTTGATCCTGCAGGCGGATGGGAAAGATCCGGGCGAAACCATTGAAGTGAAGAGCGCAAATGAGAGCGTCGGAATTCATCTTGAAGCCTATGGGGTGAATGGCATTGAAAAAATTGAGCTCGTTGAAAATGGGATTGTGACGGATCGTCTGGAAACCGGCGGCAGCCGGTCTTTCACGAAGGATATCACCCGTTCCGTAAGAGGCAGCGGCTGGCTTGCCGCAAGGTGTTACGGGGTGAAAGGGGAATGTTTTGGCGTCTTGGCGCATACCAGCCCGGTTTATGTCCAATGCGCCGGGGAAAAAATGAAGGTCAGCCAGGATGACATCGATTATTTTTGCCGCTGGCTGGTGGAATACCGCAAATTCATTCCAATTTACTGCGAATACCGGAAACAAAAGGTTGAGAATTCAAAAAAGCTCCTTGAACGAATTGATGAGGCCATGGCGGTGTTCCAGAAATGCGGGGCGGCTGAAAAATAGGGCCGGGGGTGGTGGAAAGGCCGGACATGCCTTTTCTCAGGCTTTTTCCGCGAGGATGGACTGGAGGGCTTTTTCAATTTCCTCGACGGTGATGGCGCGCATGCATTCGAGGTTTTTGGGGCATTCCTTTTGATAGCAGGGGCTGCAGTCCATGGGATGATGGAGGATCCGGTGGCCGGTTCCCAGGGGGCCGGTGTGGCGGTGTTCGGTGGAGCCGAAAATGGCCGCAACAGGCGCGCCGACCGCCGCCGCCAGATGCATGGGGCCGGAGTCGTTGCAAATCACGGCGTCCGCGTGGCGGAGCAGTTCGGCCAGGTGTTGCAGGTCGCAACGGCCGGTCCAATTTTCAACCTGGCCGCCCATTTGCGCCGCCAACCCGGTGTTGCGTTCGGATTCAGCGGTGTTGCCGATGAGGATCCACCGGTGTTCCGGATGACGGCGCACCAGTTCGACAAAGCGATCCGGCAGCCAGCGTTTGGCGGAGCCATGGGCCGCGCCGGGATGGATGACAAGATAAGGACGGACTGGCAGGGGAAAGGTTTTTTTGGAAGCGGGAGGAATCCGGGGAGTGGAATCCTCGATTTTTGCGCCGCACCATTGGGCGAGCCCAAGGAAATCGTTTACTTCGTGTTGGTGGTGTCCGGCGCGAAAGGACTTGGGACAGGTGGCGGTGAGAAGACGCCGCCGCCAGTGTCCGGCGTAACCGAACCGGCGGGGAATGCCCAGCCGCAAGGCTTCCCATGCGGAGCGAAATGAATTTGGAAAGAGAATGGCCGCGTCGAATGTTTTGCCATTGACTTGGGAGAGGGAGGTGATGACGTCATCCACCAGCGGCGGTTGCCAGAGGGTGGCCAGTTTGGGATGGGTGAGCAGGGTGAGATGGCAGTCCGGCCGCCCCTTGCGGATGGCTTGCAGGGCTGGCAGGGTCAAAAGAGAATCACCCAGCCAGTTTACGCCGCGGATCAATAGTCGGAAGGGTTTGAGCGGCATGCCGGGGGGAACATAAATTCCCCGGCGGTAACCGTGCGTGAAGATGCCCGGGGAAGGGGTTTTCCATCGTTTGTGGATCCAGAACCACCCGGTGGGATCTGTTGTGATGGCTGATTCAAGAATCTTGTGAATGGAATAAAGAATTTCGCCATCCTTCAGTCCTGTTGTTTTGACGGGAGCGCAAAATTCGATGGTCCAGATCGGACGGGGAGCGTGATTTTTGAAATTCCAAGGCAGATTCCGGAGCGCCTCCCGGTCGGTATGGCAGAAGACCGGGACGATGGCTGCGCCGGTCCGGCGCGACAGGATGGCGGGGAGCGGAGTGGTGAGGGCCAGACGTTGGAAAAAGGGGATCCACATGCCGTGGTCTCCGGCGTGTTGGTCGGTAAAGATGGCGACGACTTCATTGGCGCGAAGCCGGGTGATGGCCTGGGCAAATCCTTCGTGCCGGTTGAGGAGGTTGAGTCCGCTTTGCCTGCGCCAGCTTGCGACCAGACGGTCAATGCGGGGATTGCGAAGAGGTTGGTAAACGGCGGAGAATTTGACTTCCGGAACCAAGGGGCCGACACGGGTTGCCGCCTCCCAGTTGTCATGATGAAACAGGGCGGTTACCACCCCTTTTTCTCGGGCCAGCGCGGGATGCAGATGTTCATCGACGCCTTTCACGGCGAACAGGGAGATCAAATCGGCGTCCCGCCGCCCCCCCATCCATGCATTCAGGAAGGCGTTTTCCACCACGCGAAGCAAGGATTCCCGTCCGATTTTCTCCAGGGAACGGGAAGGGGAATCGGGAAAGGCGATTTGCAGGTTGCCCAAGGCGATGGCGCGCCGCCGCCAGTCCAGTTTCCAAAGCAACGCGCCCATGAGGCGGGCAGCCCTCCAGACCAGGGGGAGTGGCAATGCCTGAATGATGGCGATGATTCCTTTAGCTGAAACAAATGCGAGAAACGCAGTCATCGAAGTCCTTGGCGCCGCGGATGATCTCGATCTCGACCCGCAGGAAGTAAATGGGCACGTCGGTGCGATTCAATCTGGGAAACCGCACAGCGTCCTTTTCCGTGGTGACGATCAACTCGGCGTAGCGGCGGTGGCTGCGATTGATCATATTGAGCAATTCCTGTTGGGAGTAGCGGTGGTGGTCGGCGTATTGTTTGGCGTAAACCAGATCGCCGCCGAGCCGCACAATGCCTTGCTCAAAGCTGTCGGGCATGGCGATGCCGCAGATGGAGGCGGTTTTTTTCCCCTTGAGAAAGCCCAGCGGTTGCCGGTCCGCCGGGTCGTAGGCATTCTGGAAATAAAGCGGTTTGTGTGCGCACTCAATGATGTCGGCGGCGGAGTTGTAACGGCGGATTTCCCGGATCAGGTCTTCATCCGGTTTTCCATTGGATTTGGTGATGAAAATATAATTGGCGCGTTTGAGGTTGCGGCGGGGTTCGCGCAGCGATCCGCGGGGCAGCAGATGGTTGTTGCCGAAGGGATTGGTCCTGTCGACCAGAACAAGTTTCAATTTGCTTTTGAGCGAGAGGTATTGGAATCCGTCGTCCAGCAGCAGGGTGTCGATGCCCAGCTCATTGATGGCATAGCGTCCGCTTTTGACCCGGTCCTTGTCCACGAGGACCACGACATTTTTCAGGTTTGAAGCGAGCATGAAAGGTTCATCGCCGGCGCTGGCGGAGTCGAGCAGCAGTTCGCTGCCGTCCGAAACCACCCGGGGCTGGGAAGCCTCCTTTTGAAAGGTGATGGATTGCCACAGGCGGTCGAGGAAGGGTTTGGGCTGGCTTTTGTAGCCGCGGCTGAGGATGGCCACGCGCCGTCCGCGCTCCTGCAAAGCCCGTGCGATTTTTTCCACCACGGGTGTTTTGCCGGTGCCTCCCACCGTGAGATTTCCCACGCTGATGACCATGCAGCCGAGGGTGTAATCCCTGAAAATGCGCTTTTCATAGAGCGCCAGCCTGGCCTGCACGATCAGTTCAAAGACCTTGGAAAGAGCGAAAAGGACGCTGCGCAGGAGGGCGGCCCGTTTGCCCCGGCGCTTCTCATAAATGACATCGGCTGCAAACTGTTCCAGCGTTTCCAGCCAGGATTTCATGGATGGCGCCATGGTTAGTTCACATGGGGAATGTCGATGGAGGTCTGGGGATTTTGCATGCCGGGCAGTCGCGGCAAAACGGGATCCACGAGCAGCCATTTTTGACTGATCCACTCAAAAGAGCAGTAATCCTTGTTTTCAAAGGGATTGCCGCCGGGGCGGAGCCCCTTGATGAAAATATCAAGCGTGTAAACTGTCTCGGAAATTTTGAATGCGCGGCGATATTCAAATTGGGTGAGTTTGTCTTTGAAGCCATTTTCCTGGTTGGCGATCCAGTTTTCGCGGGTTTTGAATTGTTGAAGATAAAGTTTTTGAATGCCGGGGGATGTGAGATCGAACACGCGTCCCCAGTCGCGATTTATCCAGGCTTTGGCGTAGCGGTCGAACGATTTTTTCAACTCCTTGGGGATAGGATCCTGCTGGGCCGATAAGGTGGAACAAAAAATCAATGCAAAGAGAACGGATAAGAAAGCTTTCATGCTTTTTTCATAAAGGTTTTGGCTTCAGGATTCAATACTTGACTTTTGGAAAGGCAAGGTTGATTGGAGAAAAGCAGTGCGAGAGCCCGGTCGCATCATTTTGGATTATTGCCGGATACGGCGCCACTGTTGCAATACCAAGCCGAACAGCATCAGGCCGCCGAGAATGGTTTCGGCGCGAGGGAGGAAGGATGAGAGAAGCTGTTGTCCCGAGGGGGCGCCTCCGGAAGGGCGGTTGGCGGCGTTTTCGTTCGGAAGGGCGGATGTCTGGGTTGCCAGCAAGGGGCGGTTGTCTGTCGTTTCGCGATGGCCGTCGAGGAGCACTATGTTGCTGGCATCGGCGGTTTTGACCAGCACCTGTGAATTTTCAGCCAGTGTCAGGAGTCCCGCTGTGGAGGATCGGACGGGGGATGGGGATGCCGGTGCGGGTGAAGGAGACGAGTCCATGCCGGAATAGAGAAGGGTGCCCAAGGGATTCAACAGGGGGGTGCCGGGAAGCGGAGGTTGCATGGGATCGGCAATGCCGCGGGACGGATCGGAGGGCTGGCGGGCGGACGGGGGTTGGGCTGCCATCAATTGATGTTGAGAATTCCTGGAACGCGCTGCGTTTTTGCCAAACAAGGCGAACATGCGGATGCTGCCGATGGGGAGCGTGGCTGGAGGTTCGGGCTTTCGTTTGAAACGGGGATATCCGATTTTGGCCAGAAGCGGTTGATGTTTGGGCAGGGAAGCGGGCGCCAGGATTGGGGAAAAAATTTTCTGACGGGAGGATCGTCCTCCCAATCGAATCCTGCCTGTTTGAAACTCTGTTTTCAAATCAACCGGGGATTCACGAATGGTTTCAGTCCAACTGGCGATGGTTCGCTCCATCGGATTGAGTGGGGGCGGAACGGAGCCAATCTTTGCCGCGATGTGTTTGGGCAGACAGGAGGGCATTTGTTTGATCAGGACTGGCGGGAGAGAGGGTTGGGTCTGCCGCCAGGGCAGATCGCTTGGCACGGTTGAGATGGAGACTGAGGCGAGAGGCAGGCGGCGGGAATCCGGGGTTATTTTTTGGGTCACGAGCGCCACCCTGGCATATTTGGGAGGGACGTCGGGAGGGTCGTTTATGATTGCGATCGAGGGTGGGTATTGAATTTTTGGGGTTTGCCGCCATGGCAGGTCGCTTGGCACGGTTGAGATGGAGACTGAGGCGAGAGACAGGCGGCGGGAATCCGGGGTTATTTTTTTGGTCACGAGCGCCACCTCGGCATATTCGGGAGGAACATCGGGGAGATTGTTTTGGCTGACGACCGTGGTTGGGGAAGGATGGAAATCAACGGTTTGGCGGCGAGGCAGGTCGGCGCGGGTGGTGGAGATGGAGAAGGTTGTCAACGAAAGATTGTCGGGGTCTTGGCGTGATGGGGCATGGGCGTTTGACATGGCCGCGACCTCCGCCTTCTTTGGAGTGATGACGGGGAGGCTGCCCGCCTTGATTTTAATGGAAGGGATGTTTTGCGAAGATGACTGCAATGAAGATTCAGCGCAGAGCGAGGAAAGGGATAGGGAGGGCAGGTTCAGTTGAAGGAGGCCCGCCTTGCTGGCGGAGGCCAGACGGGTTTCAATGTCTTCCACCTGCGCCTGGTGAGGTTCAAAGGCTGACAGTTTGTTGGCGGCGCTGATGGAGCGCTGCGCGGGGGAAAGGGGGCGTTGCGAGCCCAAAGAGATATGGTTGGGAAGGGTTACCGGCAGTTTGTTGGGAGGCAACTGGGCGATGGATTTTTCATTCAAATCACTTTTTCGGGCGGCCTGTTCAACCATGCCGACGTTTGCGGAGGAGATGACTGGCGGCGTCAAGCCGGGCGGCGGAGGGGCGTTGACAGCGGGGGAGGCTGAGACTATTTCGGGTTGATTGAGCAGGGGGGGCGGGGGCGAAGCAATCGAAGGTTCCAGTTTTACAACCGGAGCCGGCAGGGTGGAGAGAATGTTTGATTGGAGGGGAGGAGTTTGGGTTTCGGACGGACGGTTGACATCCAGCATTTCAAATTCGCTGCCCGCCAGGGATACAGAGGGTATGTTTTCGGACGGGGACGCTGGAGGGGGAGGTTTGGCGGCGATCTGCACGGGAGGGGGGGGCGGTGTTGCGGGGCGGGTTGCCGTGGGGATGCTGACATCTTTGGCAGGCGCGGGAACTGCAGCGGGGATGGCGGCCAGTGGCGGCGCCAAGGGTGAGGGTGTGGGAAGAAAGGGAGAGGAGGGGGGGGCGATCGGGGGGGAGGGATGGACGACGGCAATGGGGGTGATGACCGGAGGAGGGGCAATTATTTTGCTGTCTTCCACAGCCGGGTGTTCGATTGCGCCGATCTGGATCGGGGCGGGCGGTTCCTCATTGAGATGAATGGGGAGTTGGGGAGGCGGGGACGGTTTAACGGCTGTTGCGGAAGGCTGGGCCAGGGTGCTTGCCGGTTGGATGACCAGATTGGTTGTGGCGGCGGAAGGTGTGTTTTTTAGCGCAGTGTTTTGCAGGGGGGGAGGGGGTGGAACGGGAGCCTTTTTTTGAGTCTCGGGCCGGGGGATGTTTTTGCGAACAATGGTTTCCACTCGTGAGGCTTCCCGGGGCGGAAGGTTGGGGGTGGTGGTTTTGCGGACGATGGAATCGACTTTCGATCTTTCGGCGGGTGGAAGATGTTTTTTTGACGTTTCCGAGATGATCATTTTTTTGCCGTGAGTGCCGACCTCTGCGCTGACTGGAGCGGGTTTGGGAGGTTCCCGAAGTTGGGACGGGGTGGCGGGTGGAGTGGCGGGGGCGGGGGGCGTTTGAGGGCGGATGGGGTTGATGACGAGGGGGGCGGCTGGCGAGGGGGCGCCTGTGGCGGGGGATGCATTGGGCTTGGTCGCCGCAGGGGGTTTGACCTTGTCTGCAGTTTTCTTTGGAACGATAATCGTTGGTTTGTCTTTGATATTTGAAACCGGCGCAGGCGCGGGGGAGATGGATTTTCCAATCCGAAGCTGACCTTTGGCGGTGTCAAATTCCAGCGCAGAAGATGAATGGTCTGCAGCCTGGGTTTCTTCGTCATCCTGAAGAACGCCAATGGAGATGCCGTTTTTGGCCTGAACGGTTTCCAATGCGATGAGGAAAAGGCATGCCAGCATGGTTCGCCCGATCCTGTGAACAGGGGCGTTCATGCCAGCGCCCGGCGCAAGGGAAAAGCGCTTTCTGTCTGGAAATTTTCTCATGTGGCTTGTTTTTAAAATGGCAACCAAAAAATTACCACAATTCCTGGTTGATTGAAAGAATCTTTTGAAGGGGTTTTTAGATTGCATGACCGGACGCAGCCCGTTATAGGGATCGGATGAAAATTCCCCTTTCGCGTGTTTATATCGACGACGTCATCAAGCAACGGATCCTTGCCGCTGTTGACTCTGAGAATTACATTTTGGGCAAGGAATCCAAGGCTTTTGAAGAGGAGCTTGCGACCTATACAGGCACCAAACATTGTGTGCTTTCCAGCAACTGGACTTCGGCGGTTCAATTATTGATGCTGGCCCTTGGCGTCAAGCCGGGGGATGAGATTCTGGTTCCCTCCCATACCGCTTTTCCCAGCATTGAACCGATCGTGCATGCCGGCGCCAAGCCGGTGTTTGTGGATGTGGATGAGACCTACACGGTGAATGTGGACGAGATGGCGGCGAAGGTGACTTCCCGAACCGTGGGAATGATACCGGTTCATTTGTATGGTCATCCGGCCAACATGGATGCGCTTCTGGCCCTGGCCCAAAAGAAGAATCTGTTTCTGCTTGAGGATTGCGCCCAGGCCCACGGCGCCACCTGCAATGGCAAACGCGTGGGGAGCATGGGGCGGTTTGGCGCGTTTTCCTTCTTTCCCTCGAAGAATCTCACGGTTTTTGGCGATGGGGGATGCCTGACCACAAATGACACGGCGATTGCCGACAAGGTCAAGATGCTGCGCAATCACGGGCGCAAGGACAAATACCTGCACGAGATGGTCGGATTCAACATGCGGTTCAATGAGATTCAGGCCAGTGTGGGGCGCGAGCAGCTCAAGCATTTGGATGATTTCAATGCGCGCCGCCGTCAGGCAGTGGCTTGGTACCGCCAGCGGCTGGCCGGCGCCCCGGTTCAGTTGCCGGTGGAGAGGCCCGGTTGCGTGCCGGTTTATCATATGTTTGTGGTTCAAGTGGACCGGCGGGATGAACTGGCGAAGTTTCTCAAGGAGAAGGGGATCAGCACGGGGATGCATTATCCGGTGCCAAACCACAAGCAGCCGGCCATGACTTCCCTGTACAAGGATCTGCCTGTGTTGCCTGTCACCGAACGGTTGGTGGATCGCATCCTTTCGCTGCCCATCTTCCCTCTTTTGAAGGAGGAAGAGGTGGATTACGTCTGTCAGCAGATCAAGGCCTTTTTCAAGGTGTAACGCGATAATTTTCGCGAAGGATAAGATTTATGCCCAAACTTTCCCTGGTCATTCCTGTTTACAACGAGGAGGAAAATCTCGAGCGCTTGCATGATGAGATTTGCGAGCGCATGAAACCGTGCACCGACGATTACGAGGTGGTGTTGACCAACGACGCCAGCCGGGATCGGAGTTGGGAAATCATGTGCCGGATTGCCGCTGCCGATCCTCATTGGCGGATCCAGCGGTTCGAGTTCAATTGCGGCGAATCCGCGGCATCCTATGCGGGGATGAAAGCGGCGTCCGGGGACATTATCGTCACCCTGGATGCTGATCTGCAAAACGATCCGCGGGACATTCCTGCCTTTGTCGAGGCGCTCAAGGATGCGGATTGCGTGTGTGGTTCGCGGGTGCATGAGCGGGCGGACAACTGGCTTCGCCGGCTTTCATCGAAGATTGCCAACTGGGTGCGCAACAAGCTGAGCGACGAGGAGATCACCGATGCCGGTTGCACCTATCGGGCGTTCCGGCGCGAATGCCTGGATGGAATCAAGTTTTTCCGCGGCGCGCATCGTTTCATGCCCACGCTTTTCCGGATGGAAGGCCGGAGGGTGATCGAGATTCCCATCACTCCGCGCGAGCGTTTTGCGGGCGAATCCAAGTATGGCGTCTGGAACCGCCTGTTTAAATCATTTGCCGATTTGCTGGCCGTGCGATGGATGAAAAGCCGCCAGTTGCGTTATAAAGTGGCGGAGAAACGCGGTTTTTAGACGTCAAATGCCCCCGACATGACCGTCGGCGTAGAG
This sequence comes from Verrucomicrobiia bacterium, assembly GCA_028687435.1. Classification (GTDB taxonomy): domain Bacteria; phylum Verrucomicrobiota; class Verrucomicrobiia; order JABWAM01; family JABWAM01; genus JAQUAF01. The sequence continues at coordinate 56,029 of JAQUAF010000030.1, forward strand.
GACGTTTTTGACGTATTCGCCGCCCTGATCCATATGGACGTTTTCGTAATCCCACAGGATGGTGGCTTTGGTCGGATCCTTGGTGGCATTCTGGGACGTGCTGCCGCGTCTGCGGAAAAACCACTGGGTGGGTTGGTCCACCAGGTCGTTTTGATAGACGTAACACCATTCGTAGCTGGCGCCTTCGACCGGCCAGCGGGTTGAATCGCGGGGGCACCGGAAAACCTTTTCCTGTCCCGAGACATATTTGAGCAGTTGATCTTTCAAACTGGGAAGGGGGTTGGCGGGGTCAATCGGGTTGCTGGGAGTGGGTTCGATGACGGGAAAACGTTCGCCATAGTCGTGGGCGTACATCTGGATGGCATTGCCAATGTCGTGCAGTTGCGCGGCGCATTGCGAGGCCCGGGTGCGGCCAAGCATCTGTTTGGCCGCGGGCAGGAGGAGGGAGAATAACATGGACAAAATGACAATGACCGCAAGAATTTCCACAAGCGTGAATGCCCGGTTGTCCGTTTGCGAAAAAAGGTTTTTTTTCAGAGCCATCCCATAATTTCGTGAAATGGCCAAATTTTCGTTTCCGTTCAGAGGAGAATGAAATGAAAAGTCAAAAGCTGAGATTAAGAATCTGGAGATTGCTTCACCCCCTGTTGCCCTGGGTTCGCAATGACAATTTAGGGGGTCATTGCGAGGTTTGGGAAAAAGGGGCCGAAGCAATCTCTGAAAAATTATGGGATGCCTGTGGTTTTTTTTCATGGTTCCACCCCGCGCTGGCGCGCCCGTTCAAGATAGCGTTGGTTGCGCTTGACTCTTTGTTCAGGGGTGAGATTCCTGATGCGTTCCCGATTGCGTTGTTCGGCGCGAGCTTCCCGGTTGGGGGCATTGGTCATCATTTGTTCAAAGCGGGCGCGGCGTTCCTCGGGGGAGAGTTTGGCTATTTCAGCCATTTGTTTCCGCCATTCCTCATGCCGCTGCCGTTCCTCGGGCGGCAGAAGCGCCAGTTGTTCCTCGCGTTGTTTGTTCATGGCATCGTGGGAAAAGGGCGTCGGGCCGCCGCCCGGCGGCCCTGCCTCGGAATTGCCCGGTCCACGTCGGAATTCCCGGCGCCCAAAGACTTGGAAAAGGTAAACGGTTCTGGATTTGGCGCCTGCCGAACGGGCAAGTTTTTGAACCATGCCGGGGGCGGCGCCATGTTTGGTTGCCAGGCTTATGGTGGGGTTGAAATTTTCCTCGACCATGACCGGGGTTTTGATTTGCAAGGCGAGCATAAGGCTTGCCGATTGCAGGTCACGTCCCGAAACGCTGAATGCGGCCGCTTTTGTTTGGGCGGGTGTTGAATTGGTGGAGATGGATGGGGGCGTCTCATCCGGGCCGGGGCCGAACCCTTGGGTGATCAGGAAAGGAGGGCCGGTTTCGATAAGCTTTTTGCCCAAGGCACTGAAGGCGGTCTGGTTCCGTCCGATGAAGAAACATTTTTGCCAGCGTCCTTCGGTCTGATCTCGCAGGACATTGAGGGCTTCGGCGAGGGGGGTGAGGCGGAAGTGGACGGTCACCTTGCCTGTGGTGTTGGTGGGGCTCAGAATGGCGCAGCCGCTCTGGCGGGAGACTTCCTTCAACACCGGCAAAATTTCCTCGTTCACCGCATCCATGGTGATCAACCCGCGATGGTTCCACCAGTCATAAATCTTGACCGGCAAAAAAACGACGGTTACAGCCAGAAGGATGATGAGCCAGGATCGTTTCATGGTTGGCGGCGAAGTCTTACAATTTAAAATTCAAAAGTTAAAATTAAAAATTGCAAAAACAATATGCTGGAGAAAAAAAGGAAAGAAAGGGGAAAGTGATGAGTGGAGACCGGTTTGGGGTGAGGTTCGAGGGGAATAGGTTGAGGGATGAACAAGCTTGATCGATTAAACAAGGGATTTGGATGAAAGTTTCGCAAAAAGCCAAATTTTCCGACCCTCATTCAATGTTTGCGGATAAAACGAAATTGCGACAGTCTCTGGATTCCCGCATGCGCGGGAATGACGGAAGGGGAGTATGCCCATTTCACCATCGTCATTCCCGCGAAAGCGCATACGCGTCAACCTAATTGAGATCCTTTCCTGGGAACGAGGGCGTCCTGCCCAACGCCGCTAACATTTGCCCAATCTGGGACCATTCCGTTCTGATGGAGGCGGTGCGGGAGCCCCGCCCTCCATTGTCTGCACGGTAAAAATGGAGGGCGGGCCGTCGCCACGCCTTGCCGGTTTTCTGCATCGAGCGTCGAGCCGTCGCGCTCCGGCGTGGCTTAATTTACCCGCGCAAAAACGGTGATGGCGTTGTTGCCGCCGAAGGCGAAGGCGTTGTTCATGATGATTTTGGGATCCGTTCGACGAGCCTGGTTGGGGACGCAATCCACGGGGCATTCCTCATCCGGGGTTTCAAAATGGATGGTGGGGGGCAGCCAGCCGTCGCGCAGGGCCATCACGCAGGCGATGGCTTCCAGTCCGCTGGCGGCGCCCATGGTGTGGCCAAGCATGGATTTGATGGAGAAAACCGGCGGGCGCGCGGGGTTGGGGCCGAACACCTCCCGGATGGCCTGCGCCTCGGTCTGGTCGTTTTGCCGTGTTCCCGTGCCGTGGGCGGAAACGGCGTCGATTTGTTCCGGGGCGAGGTTGCAGGCGGCAAGCGCCTTGCGCATGACGGCGGCAATGGTGGGCCGGTTGGGGATGGTCATGTGATGGGCGTCGCATCCGAAGGCGCCGCCGAGGAGTTCGGCCAGGATTGGCGAGCCGCGCTGCCGGGCATGAGCCAGGGATTCGAGGACCAGGATGGCGGCGCCTTCGCCGATGATGATGCCCTGCCGGTTTTTGTCGAAGGGCCGGCATCGATCGGGGGTGAGGGCCATCATGCGTCCGAATCCTGTATGGGCGGTTTGTGAGAAGGCGTCGGCGCCGCCCGCCAGGGCGATGCGGATTGATCCGTCGCGGATGGCGTCAAAGGCGTTGAGCAGGGCATAGTTTGCGGCGGCGCAGGCGGTTGGAATGGTGAGGCACGCGCACCCTTCCAAATCCAGATCCCACGCGACATTGCAGGCGAGATTGCCATGGGGGACTTGCAGAACCATGCCGGGATCCAGCCGCGTTTCCTGATGTTGGTTCCAGCCGCGCACAAGCGATTCCTGGAGCTGACATTCTCCCATCGTGGTTCCCACAAAGATTCCGGATTCGGCTGCGGGAAGGGAGGCGCTGGAAAGGCCGCTTTGATGAAGGGCCAGGCGGGCGGCGGCAATGGCCAGTTGGGAGGCGCGTCCGCAATGAGGCAGGATTTCCGGACGGACGTGTTTTTCCGGGTGGAAATCCCTGATTTCGCCGCCGATCGTGGAGGCGTGATGGACGGTGTCGAAAGATGACACGGGGGAGACGCCGCTGCGGCCCGCCAGCAGGGACGGCCAGAAATTTTCCACTCCAATGCCAATGGAAGAGACCGCTCCCAAGCCTGTGACAACGACCCGATGTTTGGGAATTTCAAAGTTGACCATGGAGATTTTGGAAGATTTTCACAGGCTGGAAGCCTGTGCCACCCTCTCTGTCAAGATTGAAGGTGATACAGCCATCCTGGCTGTGGTCTTGGTGGGGTCAGGTATTCTTTTGCGTCGAGCACCGAGCATCGAACGTCGCACTGCCGCGCGCTGGCGCGGGTTACTTGCCACTCTTTAATTTTTCAACCAGGCAGACCATCCGGCCCAGGGTGGCCATTTCCGGGAGATATTCCTGTTCGATTACGATGCCGTATTTTCCCTCGAGTTCGGCCATGATTTCGAGGGCCGCCATGGAGTCGGCGCCCAGTTCCTTGGCCAGATCGGTCTCAGGTTTGATCTTGTCCCCGGGAGCTTCGATGATTCCGGCGATAATGGAACGGATTTCGGATTCAAGATTGTCGGCCATGATGAGGGAGATAGTGGCCGGTGGAGTTGGAGACTGTCAAGCCGGGAGTCCGGCATGAATGACCTCGAAGAGGAATCCCTTGAGGTATTCCGTTTCGGGAATGGCCGGGAGGATGGGATGATCCGGGGCCTGTTGGAAGGTGTGGCGCAGTCGCAGGATGCGGCGCGCGTCGAAGGCTGCGTCCAGAATGGTGGCGCGGAAACTTTCGGCATCCACGTGATGCGAACAACAGAAGCTGGCGAGGAGCCCCCCGGGACGAAGGAGTTGCAGCGCGCGCAGGTGGATTTCCTTGTATCCGCGCAAGGCTTCATGGAGCCGGTTTCGCGACTTGGTGAAGGATGGCGGGTCAAGGATGATCAGATCGAACCGGGCCTGGTTTTTTTGGCGGTTTCGCAGTTCGTCGAAAACATTGACCGTTTTCCATTCGATCCCGGACAGCCGGTTGAGGGCCGCATTGCGGCGGCAACAGACGATGGCCGGCTCGGAAATATCCCAGGCTTCGACGGCTTTTGCGCCGGCCTTGGCTGCGTGAAGAGCAAAACCTCCATGATATGTGAAACAGTCCAGCGTCTGGCGGCCCTTGGCGAATCGCGCCACAGTCTGTTGGTTTTCGATTTGATCAAGATAACTGCCCGTCTTCTGGCCTTCCAGAAAATCGATTTCAACCTGGATGTTGCCCATGCGCGCCGTGGAAGGCACGGGACGCAGTCCGCTCAAAATGCCCTTGGATAAAGGGAGCCCCTCCAGTGTCCGGCTGGGAACATCGCTGCGTTCGACAATGCGGACGGGTTTGAGTTCCGCGGCCAGCAGGGATGCGATGAGTTCCTTGCGCTGGTCGAGGGGCAGTGTGAGAAACTGGGCGACCAGGGTTTCGCCGTAGCGATCGACAATCAGACCGGGCAATCCGTCGGCTTCCGACCAGACGAGACGGCATGCGCCGGGCAGGGTTCCGCCATGGAGATTTTTTCGGTAGTCGATGGCGGCTCTCAGTTGGCGGCTGAAAAATTGATCGTCCAAATGTTCCTTGCTGCGAGTGAAAACCCGGATGGGAATTTGGGATTGGGAATTGTAAAGCCCCGAGCCGATGTAACCGCCCTTGGCATTGCGGATGGTGATTTCTCCGCCGTCCACCGGTGGTTTTTCGATCCGGAGCAGGTCGGAGGCATAAATCCAGGGATGGCCGGCCAGCAGGCGCCCAAGGCATTGATCTTTTAAAAAGGCGACAGACATGATGGGCGGACTGTACCAGAGCGGCGCCGGGGTGCGAGCGTTTTTACTTCTCTTTAGAGGCTCTTGCAAAACTACGATATGTGGCGTTGCAACGGATATTTTGCGCTGGCAAGGCGTGGAGCTTGGCCAATCCCTGCCAACGGGCCTTCGCCTCGACGGAGTGGCTTCGGCCACGCAGGCGGGCTTGGCCAAAGGAATTTATCGCGCCACGCATCGTGGTTTTGCAAGAGCCTCCTTGGGCAAATAAGAGGCGAACAGGGGACGGATTTCCTCCAATTTGTCTTCGATCACCCAGGGGATGGTCATGGTGAACAGATCCAGCAGGGAGACGGCGTTGATGGGGGAATCGGTCTGGGGCGAGCGCCTCAAGCGTTCTGCGGTGGACAGATTGACCTGGTGCAACCGGTTGTAGAGCGTGGTGAGGCCGTCCATTTGCATGTCGCCCTGTTTTCCGGACTGCGCCACAAAGTATTGAGCCAGCAGATACATGCCCGTTGCCCGGAAAATGGTTTCCGCCTCGGTTGACAGGGGCAGGTGAAAACGGGCCATGGGTTTGAGAAACAGGGTGTGCGGACATCCGCTGGCGGCCATGAGCAGTCCTGCCAGCGATCTGAGCCCTTGTTGTGCCGTGGTTTGCTGCGAGATGTGCCGGTCGGTGGTGGTGACCTCCAGCCGAAGCTTGTCGTAGGAACAGATGTCGGCGAACCGTTGCACGATATCCGCCAGCCGGATTGCCACCGGACACTCGCGGCAGTCCGCGGGTTGGAGAGGGCAATGGGGGCATTGGTGAAATTCGAGCCGGGTCCAGTCCGGCGGGTTTTGGATGGGGGGGGTGATGATCTCGAGCGTTTCCGGATCCAGTTTTACATCAAAGACTTCCTCCCGCTGTTTGTTTAGTTGGAAACAATACCGGATGCAGATGGGATTCATGGCGGGTCCTTTTGCTGTAGCCCCGGCACATTAGCCATGGAATGAAGGTGGGGACAAGAACGGGCGCATGGCAGCTCCGTCGGGTTTTTCGGGTGGGTTTTAACCTGATGTGAGGGGATCCCCGGTCATGAGGCTGCGCAGGTGATCAGTTTAGGTGGAGGGAGGGCATGGAAATCTGTTTGGCGT
>JAQUAF010000031.1 GCA_028687435.1 Verrucomicrobiia bacterium
CGTGGACAGGTTTTCACTGGCGCTCTTGCCGGTGCGAACTCGCCTGTCTTGATGGGGTGGGGTTTTACGTTCACGGTTCCCCTCTATCCCCGGACGCTTTTGAAAGGGGGGGATTCGGAACCGCAGGGAAAACTCAGCAGGAGTTGACAGGTATATTTAATTGATATACATTGTCTGGGTGAATTTTGATGCGAATGCGTTTACTGGATTTGATTGGGACGAAGGCAACCTTTCCAAGATTCCCGCGAAACATCCGGTAAGCAACACGGAAGCCGAACAGATGTTTGCCAATATCCCCCTGTTGGTGACAGACGATGCCGGACACTCGCAGAACGAGAGACGCTTTCGCGCTCTTGGGCAGACCAATGAGGGGCGTATTTTACACGTGAGTTTTACCCTGCGCGGCGATAAGGTTCGCATCATCTCCGCTCGTCCGGCCAATCGCAAGGAACGAAATACTTATGAAAACCTCAATGCCTGAAAAACTTTATGTGAAGCCCATGCCGGAAAACGAAGGGCTGGAGGTGAATTGGCGCAAAGCGCGACAGGCGACTTTTCCCAATCTCAAGCCTACGTCAACGGCTATTTCCCTGCGCCTGCCGGTCTACCTGCTCGACGACTTGAAGATCGAGGCCAACAAGCGCGACGTGCCTTACCAGTCGCTGCTCAAGATCGTCCTGGCTGACTGGCTCAAGACTCAACACAAAGCGGCATAAATTGCCTGTCGCACGAGGGAAACGAATCCCGCGTATTGCCGGCCGATTATCTTCGCCGCGCGCCGGTGCCCTGTCAGACCATGGAAGAAGCCGCCACCAGAGTGGTGGTGGCCACAAAGCGGTGGGCGAGATTGTCCACCATGACTCCAAACCCCTCCAAGGTGCGAACCCCAAGAAGAGTCATATCGCCGGGTTCGGCAAAAATAACTTCATCCGGACGTTCCTGCCAAGTTTGGATCGGCGCACGGTCAGGTCCCTTGATAAATCTTTCAATCTCATCATGGTTGCCGGCATGACAAAAAACCACCCATCCGGGTTCGGTCCTGAAAAGCGGCCAGATAGTCCGTGCCCCAGAGCAACTTTTTCCAATGACGATTGATGAAACCGGCGGCAAAAGCACGCTGATATCAATCCCATGCCGGTTCATGTAATCCACCATCTGGTGGGCCGACATGGGCTGGCGCTGCGGATAACGCTCCCGGAACATGACTCCCAAATGCGCATGAAAATCGATCGTAAACAGGCAAGGTTCAAGGGTTTAACGGTTCAACGGTTCACGGTTTAAATGGAAATTCCGAGCGCCTTGATTCCCTCGAGCACACCCCATGAATATTTTTTGCGGGCAATGGCGCCGCCTCCGGCATGGACCAGTTTTTTAATCTTTGGATCGGCGTTGGATGGGCAAACCATCCAGCGGGCGACTTCGGGCGAAAACATATGGGGATCATTCGGCCCATCCCCCGCCACCAGGGTTTCATCCGGAGAAATTCCGAGCCTTTTTTGCCATACTTTCAGGGCATGCCCCTTGTTCATGTAATGGGGCAGAAGAACCCCCCTCATTCCACCTTCCTCCCAGCAATAAAAATTCCCCGATGCCAGAAGCGGTCTGACAATGGCCCAAGCGCGGGAAACCCCGTTTTTTTTCGCGCATTGGAATGACAAATAGTGGTGCCCGAATTCATTGAAGGAAATCCGTTCAACCAGGTTTTCCTCCAGCAACCGCAGCATCGCTTTCTTAATGGGAAGCCGCATCCGCCGCATCAATTGGAGATCCAGTTTTTTGACAGCCTCATCGTTCCTCCGGTCCGGAATCAGGTGCCAATGGCGCACGGTGGCCATGATCCGTCCCGAGGAACCGATCAGAAAAGCGGGGGCGTTTTTCACTCCGCTTCGCTGCAAAAGAAGCAACTGTTCCTTCACCCCCCATGTCGTATTGGTCCCCCATCGGATTCCCTTTGCCGCGAGACGATCCAAAAAGCGCACGAACGGTTTTGGAAATTGCTCGTAGGGAATGTGCCCGCCCAATGCGGTTCCATCGAAATCAAAGACAAAGAGCCGGACACTATTTTTCTTCATGACGAAAAGTGTCGGAAAATTGACGTTTAAAAACAAGCTCAACCTCAGGACAAACTGCCCTGCCTCATTTTGCCGATGAGGCTTGCGGGCTGAACGTTTGGGGATCCTGGCGCCATGGGCGTCCCGCCTCATATTCCTTCAATTGCATTTCCAGCCGCCCCGCCAACCCGGTGTCGCCTGCCTGCCGCGCCAGAGTCAGGGCCGAAGCGGCGGATTGTCTTGCCCTGGAGAAATCGCCCTGTTCCGCCAGCGCCGCCGCCAGCGCCATCCAGGCATGGGCGCTCCGTCCTTCGCTCAAATCCACCGCCCGTTGCGCGAGCGATTGAGCCGTTGAGCCATCGCGCAACCGCGCATCCGGAAGAGTGCCCAAAAGCCAGGCCAGATTGCCCAAGGCAATCCCATCATCGGGTTGCAGGCGGATCGTCTCCCGATAATGATCAAGCCCCTCCTCCACCCGCCCCCTCCTGATCAAGACGCTTGCCAAGTTTGCATGAGCCACCGCCAGACGGGGTTCCATTTGCAAGGCATGCTGATAGGCTGCAACCGCATCGTCTGACCGCCCTATTTCATCCAACACATTTCCAAGATTGACAAAAATCTTTGGCTTATCCGGACGAAGACGGGACGCCCTGAAAAAATACCGGAGCGCAACCTCCCTCCGTCCCTTACCAACCATGATGATGCCGAGATTGTTGCATGCCTCTCCAGCCGAGGGCTCAAGCGCCAGCGCCTGCCTTAAATGCAAAACGGCTTCATCCACCCTTCCCTGCCGGGCATATACTCCGCCAAGATGGTCGTGTGCCATGCAACAGTCCGGCGAGACAGTCAACACACGCTTAAACAATGTTTCGCTGTTTTTCCAATAAGTTGCCTGCCTGTAGCACAAAAAACTCAAACCAATCAGCGCGCACCCATAAAAAACCGGCGCCCATGACCTGAAAATCCTCATGAAAGAAAGGAGCGAAAACACCGACACCAATATCCCCATGACCGGCACATACATGAAGCGCTCCGCCCACGCCGCCTCTTTCAACCCGATGACCGGCATGAGAGTCAGCGCAAACCACACCAAGCCAAACAACAATGCCGGACACTGGTTTCTCATCCGCCATCCCCATGTTCCCAATCCCAACAAGGCCGCCAGGGATACCATCACCCATTCCCACGGCAGGGGAGACCATGCGGGATGCCAGATGCAAAGTCCTGTGGGGATCACGGTTTTTAGCAAGTAAACCCCATACGCCAAAACCATCTTTCCTCCCAAAAACCATGCATCCCCATGGGTAAAGCTCCGTCCGTGCAACGACCAGGTTATCCAAAACACAAGACCAGACATCAACGCCAGCGGCACTTTTTCAAAAATCAAGCAACCCCATCTCGTGGCTCCATCTCCCCACGCAACCCGCCGCAAAGGCCAGACATCCAACAATAATAAGATCAAAGGCAAAGTCAGCATCATGGGCTTGGACATGAGTCCCAACGCAAACAAAACCAAAACCATGAGATAGCGCCTCCATCCTGGGCAAGCCACGTAACGCGCATAGGCCCAAATGGACAAAAACCAAAACATCCCATACAGGACATCCTTCCGCTCGGTCACCCAGGCCACCGATTCCACATGCAGGGGATGAATCGCAAAAAAGGCGGCCACCCAACCGCATTTTTTCATCAATTCCGGGTCATCCCTGCCGCCGGGGAAAATCCGGCGGCAAACCTCAAAAACCAGGAGCGCATTGATCAGGTGAAACAACAAATTGACCAGATGCTGCGCCGGGGCGTTCATGCCAAACAAGGAGACATCCACCAGCCGGCTCAAGACGGTCACCGGCTGCCAGTAATCCAGATTGCGTGTCTGGAAAAGCATGTCCGCGCCCATCGCCCACTTGACATTCTCCCAATTCAACCCCCCTCTCAAACAGGGATTTTCAGACACATAAGTCGGGTCGTCGAAATTAATGAATTCCGCATCCCGCACCGGCCAGAAGGCGCATAACGCCAAAAGGACCAATCCCAAACGAATATAAAGAGGACGGATGTCTTCGCCGTTCATTGGGGTTTATTGGCGATCCTTTCCCATCTGAATCGATCCTTTGGAGGCAATGTGGCTTTTTTCTTTTTTTCCTCTTTCTCCATCTCGCGCAGTTCCGCCGCCTTCCGAAGAGCCCAGACCGCCCTTTCCTTCTGCCCAACCTCCATGCAAGCCGCCGCAAGCAGACGATAACTTTCGGCGTCGCTGCCCTTGCTCACTTCGCAACCCATCTCCGCCAGTTCAAGCGCCCGTTGCGGTTGACGACGGGGCCAATTCCTCTCCAAATGCAAAGCGGCGAGTTCCTTGAGTCCAAGCAAATGCCCCGGCTCCAATTTCAAGGTTCTCTGCAAATAAACAGCCGCTTCATCATGCTTTTTCTGCCGTTTCAAAACATTTCCCAGGTTGTAAACCGCTGCGGAATAATCCGGCTTCAATCTTGCCGCCTCCCGCAGTTGTTCAACCCCCTCTTCCACGCGCCCGCTGTTGACCAGGAGCACACCCAGGTTCAAATGCCACGGAGCATAATCCGGCTCAATGGCCATGGCCTTCTTGTACCAGGTAACGGCGTCCTTTGGTCGATCCATCCTCAAAAAAGCGTCCGCCAAACCGGCATAAGGCTCATCCCAATTCGGAAAGACTGTAATGGCCTGTTCAAAACAACGAACGCTCTCCCTGTATTGGCCGCGGAGGATTTTCAATCGTCCCAATACGGTCAGCGAACGAACATTTCCCGCGTCGATCCGAACCGTCTCTTCAAGAAGCGCGTAAGCCTCGCGGAAAGCCCCTTTGGTCGTCAAGGCCAGGCATAAGCCCTCGCGCGCAGCAATGTCTTTGTTTGTGCTCTCCATGACATGCCTCCAAAGCTTTTCGCCGTCCTGCCACTGCTGCGCGTAAGAATAAGCCATCCATCCGCCGCCCAAAACGGTAAACAAACCCGCTCCCAACGCCACCCTTTTTGCCCAAAGGGCAACCCACCCCAACCACCAGCCCGCAACCATGATGAAAAGCCCCACCAAGGGAATGTACATGAAACGCTCTGCCCACGCAGCCTCCCTGAGACTGACCACAGGCGCCAAACCGATCAAAAACCAGACCCACCCGGTCAACAACCAAGGGCGAAGGAGCCGCTCATCCCAAACCCATTTGGACACTCCTCCCAAAACCACCGCCGACAACAAAAACAGTTCAAACGGGGGATATGGAATTGGAGAATGCCAGATGGACAATCCGGTTGGCCAAAAGGCCGCTTTCAAATAACAACCATAAGCCACCACTATTTTTTCCACGGTCAGCGCCCACCCCCCGGAATTGACGCTCTTGCCATGCAAACGCCAGATCAAATAAAAAGATAACGCTGCCAGCAAAAACAACGGCAACTTTTCCAAAAAAATCCGCCGCAGATCTGGCCATGCAATTCCGGAATGAATTCTTCGCAATGGCCACCAGTCCAACACCAGCAAGATCACCGGCAGGGTCATGATCATGGGTTTTGACATCAACCCCATGGCAAAGAAAAAAACAACCCATCCATATCTGAACCAGCCCGGTTTTGCGATGTAACGGATGTAGGCCCACGTGGTCAAAAGCCAAAACATCCCAAACAATACGTCTTTGCGCTCGGTTACCCAAGCCACGGATTCCACATGCAATGGATGGATGCCAAACATGGCGGCCATCCATGCACAACACCATATCTGCCGGCCCGGCTCATCCCCCTTCGGCAAAATCCGCCGGAAAACTTCGAATGCAAGCAGGGTGTTGATGAGATGATAAAAAACATTCATCAGGTGATGAGCTGGCGCATTGAAACCAAACAGGCTCACATCGATCAAGCGGCTCAGGACCGTGACAGGCTGCCAATAGTCAAGGTAAAACGTTTTTATGACCAAATGCGCCTCAAACGCCCATTTGATCGAAGGCCAAGTCAAGCCGCCTTGCAAGTTGGGATTCCCCGAAACATGAACCGGATCATCCAGATGGATGAATTCCGCATCCCTCATCGGCCAAAAAACCGCGAGGGTCAAAACAATCAATCCCAGTCTGAAAATCAAAAGCGACTTTTTCATGCCATGGTCATTTTGAACTTTGACTCTTTGCCTGAACAATGATTTGGTCAAACTCTTTTGAAAATTTTTCGAACAACCGCCGTCCCTGAACCGCCACTTCACGCGCCCGGGCTGGTTTACCACTTTTCAACAAGCCATCGGCCAAGCCCAGCCAGACCGCCGGTTCGTTCGGTTTGTAGTGCATGGCCAGGAAATAATTTCTCGCCGCCTCGGCATGGCATCCCCTCCTGCTCTGAACTCCCGCCAGATTGCATCTCGCGTCAGCATAATCGGGTTGCGCTTCCAAAGCTCGCAAAAAGAAATCCTCCGCCTCCCATACCTGTCCCTCCATCGAGCAAACCACCCCCATTCCATTCAATCCGCCCGCATGGGCTGGTTCCTGTCGCAAGACCTCCTCAAAATCCGCCCTGGCTTTGGTTGTTTTTCCGGTCAAAAGAAACGCGTTCCCCCGATTGTAGAGGGTAATAACCAGAAACGGATTCATGGCCAAAGCCTTCCCGTAATATTCAATGGCCTCAGCCATCCTTCCTTTCTCGGCCAGCAAATGGCCGACATTGTTGCAAGCCTCGGGCAGATCTTTTTTTATTTCCAATGCCTTTAAATATTGTTCCAACGCCTCATCCTCCCTACCCATTTCATCCAAAACATTTCCAAGGGCATTATGAAATTTGCAGGCTGCCATGTGAAACGGCGCAAGACGCAAGGCCGTCCTCAAATGTTGCTCGGCTTCCTCCAGACAACCTTTGGACACCAGCGCATCGCCCAACAACCCCTCAACCAACGGATTGGCGCGGGTAACCCGTAAAGTGTGGCTGAATAGTGTCTCGCTGTTCCGCCAATATCCCACTTGGATCCACGTCAGAGAAGTCATTCCCAAAATCCCCATTCCCGCCACCCATGCCCCAAGCCTGCGGCTGGCTCCAAACTTATGCCATAGATCAGCCCCACCCCAAACGACCATCATGGAAAAACCAATGATCGGCAGGTAAGTAAAGCGGTCCGCCGTCTCAATGTCATGCAAACCCAATACCGGAACCAAGCCGATCAGAAACCAAAACCATCCGGCGGTCACCACCGGCTGACGCCGGAAACAATGCCACGCCATACCGAAACCCGCCACCAATACGCCAGATCCCGCAACCAGACGGAAAAAAGAATCGGTATCCTCATACAACGGATAATAGATGGCCAGATCAACCGGCCATAAAATCTTTTTCATATACAATCCGATGGCCACAATTGCATGAATGAAAGGATTCACCCTCCACAACTCGCCTGCCACATGACTCTGGCGCGACACAATAAGGATGCCAACCCCTGCCGCCATGCAAAACATGGGAATCTTCTCTAGCACCAACCAAAACAACCTCCTCCATCCCCCGGACAAAAACCAGCGTTTCAACAAACAAACATCCAAAACCAACAGAATCGCGGGAAGCGTCACAATCATTGGTTTGGACATCAAGCCCAAGACAAAAAATAGCAGCACCAAGCAATAGTTCCACCAGACGGGCATCTCAACATACCTCAAATAAGCCCATATCGTTGACAACCAAAAAAAACCGCACAACAAGTCCTTGCGCTCTGTCACCCATGCCACAGATTCAACCTGCAACGGGTGAATGGCAAAGACCGCCGCTATTACAAAACTCCGCCAACCATTCCAGATTAATCTTTTGAAAATGAAAAACAATAAAAAAACATTTATTGTGTGAATGATCAAGTTGGTCAAATGATGGCCAGTCGGATTAATCCCAAAAAGATGAACATCTAAAAAACGTGAAAAATAAGTCACTGGCTGCCAATAATCGACGCAAGGAGAATCAAAAAACAGATCTGAATAAAAAAATATCTTTACTTTCTCTGGCGAAAGGGGGCCTTTTAAATAAGGGTTATTGTACACATAAAAATTATCATCAAAACTGATAAAATCACATTCCAAAACACGCCAAAACCCCAGCAAAACCAAAAAAAAGAGCATCCAAAAAGCCAATCTAGAGTTCCTTTTGATCTCCTCTATTGAACAAATAAATTTCATTGCAATCGATGTCTTTGGAGGCATTGAATAGGGGGTGATTTTTTAACACGCAAGAAAAATAATGTCAATAGCAAAATTATATAATTTTTACTTATCAATAGTCTCACTTTTGAAAATTTCACGATTGACCCTTGACAATAAATCATCTAGTTTGTCTTGGAATTCAAGCACTAGCACTCCCACCAGAAAGGACTTAACATGAAAATTGTAACATCTCTCATTAAACAAGCAACCAAAAGAGGTTTCACTCTCATTGAGTTGTTGGTCGTCATAGCCATTATCGCCATTTTGGCCGGCATGCTGACACCCGCCATCAGCCGCGCCCGTGAATCAGCCCGCCGGGCAAGCTGCATGAACAACGTCCGTCAAGTTGGATTGGCTTGCAAGCAATATGCGGTGGATCATGGGGACTCATTCATGACAACCAATGCGGCAAGTGCAGGAGGTGCGTCCGTGGACTGCTTTGGGAGCCTCACCAATGGATATCTCTCGGCTGGCAAAGTTTATACCTGCCCTTCCGACAGTGGCAACGTAAAAGTTGGCGGTGATTTTGCTTCCTGTACAAATTCCTATTGTTACGTGGTTGTGGAAGCAACCAGCTTGAATCCTCTGACTGAAAGCGCAGGTTCAACCCAACCGCTGGTTTTGGACAGAGGCGTTACCACAGCGACCCAAATAGGAGCTTATGCGCTTACTACATGCACGTCGGGCTTTTCAACGGCCGCTGCCAATCCCAGTCCCCACAAGGGTGAAGGTGGCAACATATTTTTCGTAGGCGGCCATGTCAAGTGGACAAGCAAACTCAGCGCAGAAATGAGTTCTGGCGATGGCATCACTGGTGTTGTTCTGAAAGCGCAATAGCAAACCAAACATCTCCATTGTTGTAAAAAGACCGGCTTCGCGAGGAGCCGGTCTTTTTTTATATAACGTCTCCACACTCGCTTGAATTTACAACCCAAGGTGTTTTTTATCGCCCGAATAGCGGAAGTCGGGCTAGCAGATTGAAAGAACCCCGGCAGGATGACAATCCCCTACCGCCACCAAGTCATAAACTCCGGCCTGTTTGACGCAGACATTGGCAAATTGACCAGTCTTCCATCCACACCCCTTCAGAATGACATGACCATCCACTTCGGGCGCCTGGAATTCCGTTCTGCCAGTCTTTCCATCCACCAAAACCCTCATTTTTTGCCCCACCCGCGAGGCCAGACGCCGGGCTGAAATCGTCTGCTGAAGCGCCATCAAGCGGGCCAGTCGTTCCCGCCGGATTTTGGGCGGAATTTGTCCGGTCATCCGTCCGGCGGGCGTGTCTTCCTCCCTCGAGTATTCGAAGGCGCCCAGATGATCGAATTGTTGTTCTTCCACAAAATCCAGCAGGGTTCGGAATTGCGCCGCAGTCTCCCCGGGAAATCCCACGATGAAAGCCGTGCGCACAGACACTTCCGGAATGGCCGCCCGGATGTCGCGCAACAAATCCCTCATCCCATCCAACCCCGGCGTCCGGCGCATTCTTTTCAAAACATCGTCATGCGCATGTTGCAGGGGGATGTCCACATACCGGCAAACCTTCCGATGCTCTTTCATCGCCTCGATCAAGGCGGGAGTCCAGTGGGCGGGATGAGTATAGAGAAGTCGTATCCAAAAATCCCCCTCCACCGCGTCAAGCCGCCGCAACAACGCGGGCAGGGCGTCCAGCTGGCCCAAATCGCGTCCGTAACAGGTGGTGTCTTGCGAGATCAACAGCAATTCCCGAACCCCCTGCCGCAACAGCGCGCGGGCTTCCCTAACCACATCGTCCACCGTCCGGCTCCGATAACGTCCGCGAATGACCGGAATGGAACAGAAGGCGCAGGGATGGTCGCAACCTTCGGCGATTTTCAGATAAGCGTAATGGGAAGGGGTGAGTTGCAGCCGCGGAACGCGAAAATCATACAAATAGGAAGGGCGCCGGGAAACCCGGTTCAATGGCCTGCCGGATTCCGACCCCCGGATTTCCGCCACGATTTCATGAATGCGCGGCACTTCGTTCACGCCGATGATGGCCGACGCCTCGGGTATTTCGGCGGCCAGTTCCCTGGCGTAACGCTGGGCCAGACAACCGGCGATGATCATCTTGCGCTGTTGTCCCGCGGACTGTCCCGCCCTGAGAATGGCATCAATGGATTCCTTTCTGGCCCTGTCGATGAAACCGCAGGTGTTCACAATGATCACATCGGCCTCCGACGGATCGTTGACGATTGCATGCCCCGCCTTGAGCAACGCGCCCAGCATGACCTCCGAATCAACCAGGTTTTTTGCGCAACCGAGGCTGATGAGATGGATGGCAGGTTTTGGATATGCGTTCATGGCCAATCCCCTCGAAGTCATTGCGAGCCCGCCATGCGGGCGAAGCAATCTCGCGACAGAGATTGCTTCGTCGTCAACTGGGCCGTGACTCCTCGCAATGACATATCCATGAACAGCACGATTTGGGATCCAATCGGCTCAGGCCAGTTGCAAGTAATACTCGATGGAATCCACGAGCGCCAGCCAGCTGGCTTCAATGATGTTATCCGACACCCCCACGGTGCCCCATTCCCGCTTGCCATCGCTCGATTCGATCAGCACCCGAGTCCTGGCGGCCGTGCCATCCTTGGAATCAAGAATACGGACCTTGAAATCCGTCAACCGCACATGCCGGATCGCGGGATAGTGCCTGCACAGGGCAAGACGCAAAGCGCCGTCCAGGGCATTGACCGGCCCGTCGCCTTCAGCCACCGTGTGGGCAATTTCACCGCCAACGTTCAGTTTCACCGTTGCCTCGCAAACGCTGGTGTTATGGACTCCGCTTTTGCGCATGGAGACATGGTATTCCACCAGTTGGAAAGCCGGTTTATGGCGGCGCAATTTGCGGTGCAACAACAGCAAAAAGGAGGCATCCGCCGCTTCAAATTCAAAACCTTGATGTTCCAGGCGCTTGACCTCATTCAACACCTCGTGAACTTCCGGCGCGTCGGCACGCAATTCCAAACCAAGTTCCCTGGCTTTGAGCAACACGTTGCTGCGGCCTGAAAGCTCGCCGACCAAAACCCGGCGGCGATTGCCCACCACGGAAGGATCGATGTGCTCGTAGGTGCGCGACGATTTGACAATCGCATTGACGTGAATGCCCCCCTTGTGCGCAAAAGCGGCATCGCCAACATAAGGCGCCCGAGAATCAGGACGGAAATTGGCCAGTTCATCCACAAAATGGGAAAGAAGCCGCAGTTTTTTCATGGACGAAACCGGCACAGTGTTCCGTCCCAGCTTCAATTGAAGGTTGGGAATGACGGTGGTGAGGTTGCAATTTCCCGCGCGTTCGCCATACCCGTTGATGGTGCCTTGAACCTGCACGGCGCCATTCTCCACCGCCGCAATGGCGTTGGCCACGGCCAATCCGCCATCATTATGAGCATGAATGCCAACCGGCGTCTCAAACACCGAACAAACCGCCCTGGTGATCGCCCCCACCTCCGACGGCAACGACCCGCCGTTGGTGTCACAAAGCACCAGCCATCCGGCGCCGGCCTCCGCGGCCGCGGAAAGGGTGCGCAAGGCATATTCGCTATTGTCCTTGTAGGCATCAAAGAAATGTTCCGCATCCAGCGCCACCTCGCGCCCATGCCCTTTCAGAAACCGGATGGTGTCCGCGATCATGTTCAGATTTTCCTCCGGAGTGGTGCGCAAAACCTGGTGGACATGAAAAAGCCATGACTTGGCCACCAGCGTCACCACCGGGGTGCAGGCGTCCAGAAGCATCCGCACCTGTTTGTCCTTTTTCACCGGAGTATGAGCCCGGCGGGTGGAGCCGAACGCCGCGAGCCTGGCCTGGCAAAAACGATGTTTGCGAACGGCATGGAAAAAGGCCATGTCCTTTTCGTTGGACCCGGGCCATCCGCCCTCGATATAGGGAATGCCGAAAGCATCGAGCTTTTCGGCAATGCGGAGTTTGTCGGTCACGGAAAAATTAACCCCTTCCCCCTGCGATCCGTCGCGGAGGGTGGTGTCGTAGAGAAAAGCCTTGGTTTTCATTGGAAGCGCAGCATACTAGGGCATCCGCAGGCCAAGGTCAAACCCCGGGTAAACCTCGACCTGACCGTTGCCATGAGAATCTTTTATCCCTATCCCGAAGAAATAACCTTCAAGAAAGCGCGTGAGATCCAGACGATCCACACCTGCCATGCCCTGGCCCAGTGCGGACACGAAGTGATTTTGGGCGTGGCTTACAACGCCGATGTGTCCCGCCAGCGGATTTTCGATTACTTCAACCTGCCTCCTCTGCCCAATTTGAAGTTTGTCTTCCTTCCCCGTTACATCCGGTTCACCAAAACTTTCGCCGTTTCCTTCCAAGCGGTCTTCCTTCGGGCCCTGAGGGATTTCATCTCCGCAAACCGCCAGGACCAGCCCGTGGAACTGATCTACACACGCCACTTGAAGGTGGCCGAGTTTTGCCTTCACGAATTCGCGGACATTCCCCTGGTATTTGAATCGCACGAAATTTTTTCCCTCGGCCAGGTGGACTCCCCGGACAAATTCCAACGCCTGTTCGACCAGGAAAACTTCGTTTATTCCCATGTCCAGGGATTGGTGTCCATCTCCAACAATCTCATGGACTATCTGCACAAGCATTTCACCATCCGCTGCCCCATGGTCAAGGCGCCGGATGGAGTGGATCTGAACCTGTTCGGGCAGTTGAACCCCGCCGAGGCCGATCCGAACCAGATCATCTACACCGGTTCCCTCTTCGGCTGGAAAGGCGTCGATACGGTGATCAAAGCCATGCGTTATCTGCCCGGCCAGAAACTCTGGATCCTCGGAGGAAGTCCGGGCGAGGTGGCCGAAAAACAACGGCTGACCGCCCGGTGGAAGGTCAGCGGCCGCTGCGAATTCTTCGGTTACATGTCGCGCACCGATCTGGCCAAACCCCTCGCCAAAGCCTTCATCGGCGTGCTGCCCAACCATCGCGAGGAAATCAGCGAACGATTCACCTCCCCCTTGAAGCTTTTTGAATACATGGCCGCCGGCAAAGCCGTGGTCGCCAGCGATCTGCCCTCCATCCGGGAAATTCTGGACGAACAGACCGCCTTCCTCTGCCCGCCCTCCTCGCCCCGCAGCCTTGCCCAAACCATCCGCAAAATCTATCTCCAGCCTGAACTGACCCGGACCCGGATCGAAATGGCGCGCACACGCGCGAAGGAATTCTCATGGAACCGGCGGGCCACGGTGATCAGCTCTTTCATCAGGGAAGTGCTGGACCATCATCGCACGGCAACCCTTCGCGCCGCCTGATCATGCCCGAATGACCAAATCTTCAGTCTTCATTCCATCAACCTCAATTCATCCCATGAAAGTACAACTCGCTTACGGCCAAGGCTGTCTGGCCGTGGACATGCCCGATGGCAGAACCTCATTGATCGAACCCTCTCACGCTCCGGGACTGCTGAATGAAAAAGCAGCCGTGTTCGACGCCTTGGATCATCCCATCGAATCACCCCCGCTCAAGACCCTGCTCCGGCCGGACAGCAGAATTTGCATCATTTTCACCGACATCACCCGCGCCACTCCAAATGAACGGTTGATTCCCTGGTTGTTGGAAAAACTCTCCTTTCTGCCCCGCGAACACATCGTCCTGATCAACGCCCTGGGCACTCACCGCCCCAATACCCCGGAGGAACTCGAAACGATGCTGACGCCGTTCGTGGTTCAGAACTATGAAGTTTTGAATCACGAGGCGGAAGACCCCGAGGAACTGATCCATTTCGGCAGCACCCGCGATGGCACGCCTGTGCTGATCAACCGGCATGCGGCCGAGGCCGATTTGCGGATCGTCACCGGATTCATCGAACCCCACTTCTTCGCCGGTTTCAGCGGCGGTCCCAAAGGCATTCTTCCCGGAGTCGCCGGTCTTGAAACCGTGATGAGCAACCATGGCGCACACCCGATCTCCAATCCGCAGGCGGCCTTCGGCATTCTGGATGGCAATCCCATCTGGGAGGAAATGCGCGATGTGGCCCTGCGAGTGGGGCCCAGCTTCCTGCTCAATGTCACACTGAACCCGGAAAAACAGATCACCGGCGTTTTCGCCGGACACATCATCAAGGCCCATCGCGAAGGCGCCGAATTTGTGCGGCGTTCCGCCATGCAAAAGGTGGACCGGCCATTCGAAGTGGTGGTCACCACCAACAGCGGATACCCTCTCGACCTGAATCTTTACCAGGGCGTCAAGGGCATGAGCGCCGGCGCCCGCATCCTGCAGCCGGGCGGCGCGTTGATCCTGGCCGCCGAATGCCGCGAAGGGGTTCCCCCCGACAGCCCCTTCGACAAGCTGCTGCGCCAGGCAAAAAATCCCGCGGAACTCCTGGCCCTCATCACACAGGCCCGTGAACCGTTCCCCGAACAATGGCAGGCCCATATCCAGGCCCTGATCCAAAATCGGGCCGATGTTTATCTGCACAGTTCATTGCCGCCGGAAATCGTCCAGGCCACCCATCTCAAACCCTGTCCCGACATCACCCAAACCGTGATGGCGGAACTGGAACGCCGCGGCCCCCAAGCCCGGGTGGCCGTGCTGCCCCAAGGCCCCCTGACCATTCCTTACCTTGCTTGACGCGCCAACAGGCAGGGCAAACGCATAAATCGGGAAAACCATTCACAGCCAGGAAAGCGCCGATGCCTCCCGGAAGAAGGCAATGGCCATTTCCGGCGTTTTGCGGAACGTCCCTGCATTGATTCATCACAAAAAACCGGCAGTTTTTTCCGACCAACTCCCGATGAATCACTACACCCCCTCCATCACGGCGATGGACGACAGAGTCAGCCCGTCTTTAACCAGATCTCATTCGGCGCTGCCGCGCCAGACGATTTGGTATTCCATACAGCTTCCCGGAGGCATCTGCCCCGTGCGGGCGCTGCGGCATAGAATTTCCGCGGCGCGAACCCCGGCCTCGTAAATGGGAATGCGAATCGTGCTCAACGGCGGTTCCACACTGGCGGCGAAGGGCGCGTCATTGCATCCGGTAATGCTGATGTCTCCCGGCACCTTCAATCCACGAGCCCGCGCGGCGGCGATCATCTGCACCGCCAGGGCGTCATCAAAGGCAATCACCGCCGTGGGACGCGGATTCAGCGCAACAATCGCCTCGGCGGCTTCCTTCGCGCGAGGCATTTCGTAGTTGGTGGGAAAGTCGGCAGCCGGTTCCATTCCGCCTTTCTTGAGCGCTTCGTTCACGCCGGCTTTTTTCAGCCGGTCCGTATGCTCATCATGTCCCGTAAGCATCGCAAAACGACGATGTCCGCGCTTGATCAGGTGAGTGGTCAATTCCGACATGGCGCGGCGAAGATCCATGACAATGGACGGCCCTTTCAGATCCGAGTCCAACACAATGACACAAGGGAGCTTGAATTGTTCCAAAAGGCCGATTTCCTCCTGATCCACCTGCCGGGGAATGACAATCAACCCTCCAATGGCAGTGGCAAAAGAGGCTGTCCACTCCCGGGGCGAATGGCTGGTGATCACCAGATAAGATCCCACCCCGTTGAGATACGAATTGGCGCCGCGAATCAATTCCATGATGCCCGGCGAGGATGCCTTCTGGGGTTCCTTCAGCAACAACCCCAGGGGTTTTGCCACCAATCCTTCCGTTGGCCGGGTAAAAGTGCCCTTGCCATGAATCCGATAAATCAACCCCTCGTGTTCCAGACGGTCAAGAGCCAGCCGGACCGTGGGACGGCTGATCCCAAAACGGGCGCATAGCTCGTTTTCGCTCGGCATGGGGCGATCCGGCAGATGTCTTCCGGCAAGGATCTCCTTGCGAAGAACCTTTTCCACCTTGTCGCGTTGCACCACCCTGCCGTTCCCCCCCCCCGTCTCCACGCGTTTCCTCATCTTGTAAAGACAAGAAACCAAAGCTTGTGGTTTGTCAATCGGGAAGCTTCAGTGTTTAATGTCGTCTTTCTGAAGCTCAAAATAAGCCATTCCATCCTTGGGGCGGATATCAGTGAGGGCGCCCGCATAAT
The DNA here is from genome assembly GCA_028687435.1 of Verrucomicrobiia bacterium. GTDB lineage: Bacteria > Verrucomicrobiota > Verrucomicrobiia > JABWAM01 > JABWAM01 > JAQUAF01. The sequence continues at coordinate 16,240 of JAQUAF010000031.1, forward strand.
GTCTCAGATGATGGGGTTGATAAGGATGCCGCCGGAGTTCCTCCTCTTTGAGATCGATTCCAAGACCCGGCGCATCCGGAACCGGCATGCACCCATTCTTGAGCTGAATCTTTTCAGTCGTGAGGCAATTCCGGTAAGGCACATCGTTGAACATGGTTTCAAGCAGATAAAAATTCGGCGTGCAGGCGGCCAGTTGAAGCGTGGCGGCATTGGCAACGCTGCCACTGGGGTTGTGGGGACAAAACGGAATGAAATGACATTCCGCCATGGCGGCAATTTTCCTCATTTCCATGATGCCTCCCGCATGCGACACATCCGGTTGTGCGAAATCCGCGCATTTTCGATTGAAAAAGTCGCGGTAATCCCAACGGGTGTAAAGACGTTCCCCCGCGGCAACCGGAACCGGAATTCGTCGTTTCACCTCCGCCAATCCGTCGAGATCCCCCGGCGGAACGGGCTCTTCAAACCACAACACTTCGAATTCCTCCAGCGCCCGCCCCACCCTCACTGCCGTTGGAATGTTGAAGCGCCCATGACCTTCAATCAGCAGGAAGACTTCCTTTCCCACCGCGTCCCGGACGGCTGCCACGCAATCCAAGGCTGTCCGAAACTCCATGGGAGTCAAATTGAGATAGGCGGCGCCAAACGGATCCCACTTGAGCCCCTTGAATCCCATTCCCGCAGCCGCTTTGGCCTTGGCCGCAAATTCCTCCGGAGTTTTCGCTCCGGCAAACCAGGCGTTGGCATAACACGGGATCGTATCGCGAACTTTGCCGCCAAGCAATTGATACACCGGAACTCCCAAATCCTTGCCTTTGATATCCCAAAGGGCCATCTCCACGGCGGAAAGAGCGCTCATCAGAACAACCCCACCCCGCCAATAGGCATCCCGATGCGCGTCGTGCCAGAACGCCTCGATGTCATGGGGATTGCGCCCGGCAAGGTATCGTTCCAATTCCTTGACCGCCGCCTCCACTGTCAATTCACGGTGTTCCAGCGTTGCCTCGCCCACCCCATAAAGGCCGCTGTCGGTCAGGACCTTCACCAGCACCCAATTGGTGCGGTAAACGTCACAAATAAAAGTCTCTATCCCGGTCACTTTCATTTTTTCTCCCTTGAATGGTAAAATATTGAAAAGACATCGCTTCATTCAAACTTCGCAATCTGGCGGCAACAATTGTGAACTGGCGCCTCCATCCACCACCAATTGAGCGCCCGTGATGCACCGGGCCCGGTCGCCCGCCAAAAAAAGAACCGCTTGGGCAATGTCTTCTCCTCCGGATTCGGAACCAAGCGGGACATTGGCGCGGCGCCGGACAATATCTCCGGCGGACAAATTCTCCCACCGGCTGGTGCGGATATAGCCGGGAACCACCGCATTGACGCGAATATGATAAGGAGCAAGATCAAGAGCCATTGCGCGAGTCAGCGATTCCACCGCCCCTTTGCTTGCGCAATAGGCCGTCCGGTTTCGAAGCGGCCGGGCAGCCGTGTTAGAACTGACATTGACGATGGCGCCGCCCCCCGATTCCTTCATCCGCCGGGCGGCAAAAAGGGAGCAAAGGAAACATCCGCGGGCATTCACTGCCAGCACTTGATCCCAAAAGGAAGGACTGCTGGAGAGAAAATTTCCCTCCACTCCCAGATGACAGGCATTATTGACCAGCACATCAAGCCCGTGACACACCCCGGCGAAGGACTCCACCATGGTTTTCACCTGCTGTTCATCAGCCAGATCGGCAACCGCGGGATAAACCGCGTTGAATCCCTCCTCCCGCAATTGAGCCACAGTTTTGGCTACGTTTTCCGGGTTGCCGGAATTGATGCTGACCGCGGCGCCTTCCCGAAGAAACGCCCGGGCAATGTCCAGTCCAAGATGCCGGGTGGAACCGGTCACCAACACGGCTTTGTCGCGGAATGGGAGAGAGGAATTGCCATTGAAAGAGCTCATAAAAACAAGACTGACATTAAAACAGCCCTTTTGCCAACTTGTATTTACAAGTTAACATAAAACCACGGTTTGTCAACAGCGAAAGAATTTTTTCTCAAACGACCATCCACATGGCAACCGTCTGCCGCGCCGTCCGCCCAAGGCGCCGGTGGCAAAACATCAAGATTCCACGGATATCCGGCGACCATCAAGGCTTGACCATACAACCCTGATTTTCCGCTCCGCCACCTGACCATCCAAAAAAAACAATGATTTCTGAACCTTGGAACGTCCTTGCGCATTATCAATTACCCTCCCCTGCAGACAGGCGTCTCAACATTGGCACAGTGTTCCGACTGATAATAGACCGCGTCAGCTGTATAATCATGACCATTGGCCATTGTGCTCTTGACGCAAACAAGGCCTCCCCGTTTGATCCTAAACCGAACTCCCGGAGTTCCTTTGATTCTATACGGCCAGGGGCATAAACCTACCAGGCAGGCCATGACGCTTTTCGCGAGTTCGTAATGCACCGATTGCAATGACACGTGACGCCAAAGTTCGGCGCGATTCCGCTCCGCGTCGGCCAGGGAACTGCCTCCGCTGGTCAAACAAAACAACAGTTGCGCCACCATCGCCCGGGAAGAAAATCCCACACTGGTGCGTGTTCGAACATCCAACCCCGGGATGCCCTCCAGTTTTTCCCACAACCCGTAACGCTGACACAACGCATCAATCAGCAGTTGTCTTCCTGCATTTTAGGAGCCGCGCAAAAATTACTTCACATTCTGGCAAAGGCGTCGTGCCGGCAGATGCCATCCACCTTCGCTCAGAAGCTACGGCGCGACAGGGGCGCGCGGAGGGAGAATATCCCTCGTGGATCTTCGATCCTTCGGCAGGCTCAGGACTTGCCCCTCGGGCAAGCTGACAACTTGTCCCGAGCAAAGTCGAGGGAGCAACGCCGCAGATGCCTGCATGCCGCCGCGCCCCTCTGGGCTGGAGGTCTTTGCCCGCTGGTCCGCCAAAGGCGGATTGATCGGATATGGGCACCCATGAAGGGGATGCTCGCCCCTCGACTCCCGCTCGGGACGAGTCCTGAGCTTGCCGAAGGGCTCGTCGCTCGCGCCTTGCCAATCGGGCAAATCCCCTCCAGCAGAATGTGAATTTATTTTTGCGCGGCTCCTTACCCACCAACAAGCAACAAAACCCCCTGCTTTTATTCCACCAATTCATAAATGATCGTGTCCGGAGCCCGCAAATGGTCTTTAAATACGCTTGTATTTTCAGCAATAATTCCATGGGTGAAAACGTTGCAAATGCGGGAGTATTTTTTGGGAAGCTGAAACTTTCTGACGCCTCCCCGGGCGGAATGAATCGCCAGAAAACGTTCGTTGGCATAAATCGGTTCCCCCGAATCAGAGTAACAATGAACTCCGGCTTTTGCGGCAATGTTCCGCATGCCATCCACGGTTGAAATGGGAACACGCGAGAGAATCGAAGTCCAGGCGCCCATATTTTTGGAGACCATCCTCTCCTTCGTCGGTGTAATTCCAGTTAATTGCCGAACATGATCCTCCGCGTAGCGCTCATTTCGGACAATCCCCGGTTTCCCATACCACAAAATATGCCGGTTGTTGTTCAAAAACCGCCTCAGATTTTCATGTTTGGCGTCATTAACGACATAGAGATTCGGAAACACCATCAGCTTGAAATGATCGGGGTTTATAATTTTCAAGTCGCCAAAAGAATGTATTCGAAAAGGCGCCCCGATTCTTCCCAGCAGGCAACGGGTGTTTCTTATCGACGCATGATGATCTTCGGACATATGGAGAACACTCTCGGGATCAACGACCAAGGCGATCTCCCCAACGGGATCCATCGTTTGGTGGCCATGTTTTTCCCAAATGTTTTTCATTTGAGCCAATAATTGTCTCACCCTTTTGCCCTCATACCAACGTCCCCACATGTCAAACCACCACAGGGAAATTCCCTCAATAAGGCAAATGGCGAATTCCCGTTTCAAACCGGCCAGTGTCGCCTCTTCATTTGGCCAAAATTCTTTGACATCGGGAGCCAAACCTGACGCCCGGGCGGGCGCGCGATTGGCGGTGTGAGTGCGATGATCAATTTCCTGAATAAACCTCTTCTTTAAACAGGAAAGCGTATGGATCGGCAGAATAAAACCGCTGGCTTCGCCAATCTGGCCATCGGAATAGGGCGCGGTTGCAATAAAAAAATCAAGATTTTTGGAGCGAAAGACCCTTTCGTAGTCAACATGGCCAATATGCATCAACCGTTTTGGGGTCAATTCCAGGATATATCCAAAGAAAACACCCAGCGATTTTTTCCGCGCTATTATTTTCCGGCTTAAATTGGCAAAGTGCAAAATGGCGTCGCTCATTTGCCATTGGCAAAACCGCGCATATTGCAACGCCGGCTGATCAATGGCCGGATCCCGCAGGAAACCGTGGGTAAAATGTTCGCGCGCGGAGGCGGAGGGAATGTCCACCGGATCAGGTTGGCCGCGCCTGAGACACCAACGCCGATAGGCGGCCCTTCGGCTGACGCTCTCCTCTCCACACGAATGATCAGACCATTCGCAAGTTCCACCCGCGGCCAAAACATATGCAGCAATATGTTTGCCGTAATTGCTTTCGGCATGTTCCAAAGTTCTTTGGAGGTAATCCGCGGTATCCTTGCGCCAGTCTGGATCCGAAGCAACTTTTCCCAATCCATGAAAACTGTCATGTCTGAAACCATTTATCCTGCTCCACCACAAGGGGGTATTCAGGTCAACCATGCAAATCAGTTTGATATTTGGATTGCTCTTGATCAACATCCGGGCCTGTTGGTCAAATGGACTAAAATCATATGTGCCCGGGCCAATCCAAATGGGAGGATATTCGCTGTAGGGAATGCCCAGCGAACACACCACATTGGCCGGAAAAAAACAAACGGTGTCGATGCCAATTTTCGCCATTTGCCTGATCGTGCCAGGCTGCGGCCAGAAGGAACGGTAGGCAAAGATTTTTTCGAACGGGTTTTTCGCAAAACTCCCGGTCATGGCGGCGCCGGGCCTTTGTGGTTTGTTCATTTTTGTATTCATCAGATTATTGCTCTTTTTGATTCTGTGTGGCATCAAATATTGTGTGACCATTGAAATGCGTCCCTGGAGAATTTTTGCACTCCCCCTCAGATAGAGGAGCCACTTGCAAAACTGCGCCGCCTGAGGACAGTCGGCCCCAAGCCTGTCGAAGGGCAGGTTGTGCAAATGGATACGCTGAACCACTGCCAGTTGCCCTTCGGCAGGCTCAGGGTGGCGAGTGGAGTCGAACCATATGCCGCATGCCCTCACGCGGCGTTCCGCGGGAGTTTTGCAAGAACCTCAGAGGAATCAAGGTATAAAGTGTCGCATTTTTCGGCAGGGGATTCATTTCCAACTTGTATTTACAAGGTAGCATGAAACCTCGGCTTGTCAAATGCAAAAACATTTTTTAGGATTGGGATGTGAAAATCACATGGCTCGGCCAGGGCGGTTGCCTTTTTGAAAGCGGCGGCGCGCGGCTGGTCGTGGATCCGTATCTCAGCGACATTGTGGAGGAAAAGGAGGGGCTGCGGAGGTTGACGCGGCCGCCGCTGGGGGTGGAGGAATTGAATCCATCGGCGGTGATCTGCACGCACGATCATCTGGATCACCTGGATCCCGTGGCTGCGCCGCAAATCGCGTCGCGATGGCCCGGTTGCCGTTTCGCGGGGCCGTCCAGCGTGCGACAGCATCTGATCGAATTGGGAATCGATGGGGCGAGGGTCACGGAACTGGCGCAACATGGGATGCATCACGAACCGCCATTCCAAGTGAAAGCCGTGGCGGCTTTCCACAGCGATCCCCATGCCATCGGTCTGATTGCGGAAGCGAAAGGGATTCGGTTTTACCTGAGCGGCGACACGCTCCTGACCAACGGACTTTTGGACGAACTGCGGCCCGAAGCGGAAAAACTGGACATGGCTTTCATCTGCATCAACGGGCGGTTGGGAAACATGAACGCGGATGAAGCTCTGGAGGCGATGAAAGTATTGCGCCCCCGCGTGGTCATCCCCATGCACTACGGACTTTTCACCGAAAACACCGTTGATCCGCGGCCATTCCTGGCCGCCTGCCGCGCGGCAAAATTACGGGCCATGGAACTGCCTTTGGGACACCCAATGGATGCCCGCGAGATTTCGCGTTAACAAAACACGAAAGAATTCAAATCAAAAACTGCAGCCATTATGCGAGGATAGGGCATTGATTGATGAAACAACCGACCTGAATAATCACCATGTTTGAACGTTTTAAAAAATCCCTCGCCTGGCGGTTGCTGCCCTGCGCGGATCTCCGTTTCAATCTGCCCTCGGGCATCAGCTTTCCCATCCGCACCCGGCAGGAGGCGCGGCTTTTCCAGGAAGTGATGCTGGCGGGAATCTACGCCCGTCTGCTTGATCTGCTGCCACCGCCCCGCACGCTTGCGGACATCGGTTGCAATGCCGCCTTTTTCACCCTCCTGGTGGAAGACCGGCGCCGGCAACGGGCGCCGGAACAGGCGCCGGCGCGCGGTTTGCTTCTCGACGCAAACCCCGATTGTGTGACAAGGGCTTCGCGCTATCTGGAGATGAACCGGATGGCCGGATTCAACGAAATGGTTTGCGGTTTGATCGGCCGCAAGGGGCAAACCATGGATTTTCATGTCAGCAGCGCCGACGGCCACTCCTCCATTTTTCATCAATACTGCCATCGCGAAACCTTGCGGCTGCCGAGTCTCGACCTGGAGAGGTTGCTGGCCGCACATTTTCCCAACGGGATTGATCTGCTGAAAGTTGACATCGAAGGCGCCGAGAAGTTTCTGGTTGAAGACTGGCCCGGCGCCGTGCGCCGATGCCGGGCGGTGATTCTTGAATGGCACGGTTTCGCGTGGTCATGGGACGAAGCTTCCCTCGCATTCAAGGATCTGGGCTTTGAGGAAAAACTGGTCGTCCGCGAAAACGAAAATCAATCCACCGCATTGTTTGTCCGCAGCGGGGAAACGTCCGGCCAGTGAAATGCGGCTGGCGATGGCGGACGACAGGCGGTATAAGACGGCATGGCTTTTTCCCAACCCCATCGCCCATCCGCCGGGGCGATTCCCTCCCTGATCAAGTGGACGGGCAGCAAGAGGGCGCAGGCTCTGCGCATTGTTGATTTATTCCCGTCCTTTGACCGCTATTTCGAGCCGTTTCTGGGGGGGGGCGCCCTGCTTTATTTTGCGGGCCCGCACGCATCATTTGCGGGTGACATTTACAAACCGCTCGTGGATTTCTGGAAACAGGTTCAGACGGCCCCCGGACAAATCATCCATTCCTACGAGCGGGAATGGCGGAAATTGCAGGCCGGCCCGCCGGGGCATTTTTACAAGGTGCGCGAACGGTTCAATCGCGCTCCGAATCCCTTTGACCTTTGCTTTCTCACGCGCACCTGCGTAAACGGCATCATCCGGTTTAACGACAAGGGACATTTCAACAACTCCTTCCATCTGTCGCGGCGCGGCATGTCCCCGGACCGGTTTGCCGCCGCGGTGAAGGATTGGGGGGAAAAACTCCGCCATGTGACTTTTCATTGCGGCGATTATGAAGAAACACTTTCAGGCATCAGGAAAAACGACTTCGCCTATCTTGACCCGCCATATGCGGGAAGCAGAAATCGCTATGTAAAGAATCTTGATCAAAACCGTCTGTTCAAGGTTTTGGACCGGCTTTCCACAAGAGGAACAAAATGGGCGCTTTCATTTGACGGCACACGGGACCGGGTTGACCTGCGGACCGAACTCCCCCCCTCCCTCTACAAGCGCCATTTCCTTCTTTCTTCAGGCCATTCCCTGGTGAAAAAGGTCCTGTCCGGCAATGTCCAGGAAGTCCGGGAATCCCTGTATTTGAACTACTGATTCCGAAGACCTCATCCAAAAAGGCGGCTGGGTATTCTAACTGCCCGGCTTTATCATAGGAATAATCCTGCCGCACCTTGTCCCACGTTCGGCTTGTCAATTGTCCTGCCTGATCCCACATGTAAGTCACGTTGGTCAGCATCTTGCCCTTGGCCGCCGCCACTTGCATGCCGGTAATCCTGCCTTGCACATCGTGACAATAGATCACCCGCACGCCATCCACAAGCTGCTTTTCACGCAAAACCCCGTTCTCCGCATAAACATCATGCGCCAATTCGGGGAGGCGTGGCGTGCCGCATCCTTTCTTTTCCTCCTCACTGTGTCAGACAATTTGCATTAAAACTCGGACTGCCCTTTTTTTTAAAGGAAAGTGCGCAAAAATCCCTACCTTATCAGATGCTCACCGTTTGCTTTCAATTACCCACAATTCCAGCTCCGAGGAGATAGCCGAGCTCGATATCAGTCAGGCGGGTGAGGCCATCTGTTCCACCAGTTTACGAAACCGTTTGCCTATTCGCTCATCGGCAAATTTGCTCGCAGCAGTTTCTTTCGCAAATGATTTCGCCGGCATAGTACGGGAACGGGGATTTTACATCCCAATCTTAAATCAAATTCCCGAATTAGCCGGAAGAGTTATTTTGACCTATTTTCAAAAAACGCAAATTGTGGGTAATTGTAAGTAACCGCCACCGCCGACAGCTTGAGCAATTCCGCCGCGAGCGACAGGGGCAGACTTTCCGGGTTTTGGAAATTCTCCGGGACATTGAACGGCGGACGAGCGTGAGGTGGTCTGTTTTCTTGCCGATACCATGCCCCGCAAGGCCAACATCACCAATGGTGCGGGCATCGACCTCAACCCGGCGGCGAGGGGACGCATTAAAATCATTGGGATCTATTTTGAATCTTCACCAATGGCGTTTTGCATTTATTAATGGATGGCTTTTTACCTAAAAATGTTATATTGCACTTGAATTGCCCTATCTCTTCTGTGAATGAATTATTAGATAGCTGAATTAAATCAATTTCAGGCGAAATAGAGATATTTGTTTCAACAGATTCACCTTGTCTAAGCATATAATTTCTATAAACAAGACTACTGTGATTTCGTCCATCGACTGCATAACAAGGAAATTTCAACTCAAATTCTCCCGTGCACGAGTTCATATCGGCTTGATGGGGTATGTCTAAATTCTTAAAAGTCACGTACACCGAAGAAAGAACCACCGTTTTTTCCGTATGATTTCTAATGACAACAGTTAATCTTCTATTACAGAGCCATCCCATAATTTCGTGAAATGGCCAAATTTTCGTTTCCGTTCAGAGGAGAATGAAATGAAAAGTCAAAAGCTGAGATTAAGAATCTGGAGATTGCTTCACCCCCTGTTGCCCTGGGTTCGCAATGACAATTTAGGGGGTCATTGCGAGGTTTGGGAAAAAGGGGCCGAAGCAATCTCTGAAAAATTATGGGATGCCTGTGCTTCTATTACATGAATTCCCGTCAAAATAATAACTCATATTTAAATCTTCAAATCGGCGCTTTGGCCATAAATAATATACAACACCAAAAACCGTGCATATTCCCCAAAATCCTATGGTGTTTAAAAAAGTTAAAATTTTTACAAAACAATTACTTAGTTTTAAAAATTCATCTATCATATTAATGCCTTTTTGATTCTCTAAAAATATTGGGGTCATTGGGGACGTAGAGTGATACCGTATTTTTGGCTTGTTAAATAAACGTCGAGCAATTCTACGTTCGTGCTTCTCCCGACAAATTCCCCGTCGTCAGTATAGGTCAGAGTCATTCCATACGGGATCAAATTTTCAACAGTTTTTCCAAGTCGAATTGTTCGCCGTGATGACCCGCCAAGCGATGCCACGGACGAATTATCGGGCATCACCAGCAATTCAAATTCTTGGGAAATTCTTGAATTTTTTCGGATGATGGCGTTGCATCTTTTTGCGGCCATCTTGTTTTCCATGTCGCAAATTTCCGCCGTTATTTCATCGTCGCTGTTGCATTTTATGAACTTTAAACACAGGTTGTATATGCCAGTGTTATCGTTTGCCGTTCCCTTATAAACCTTGTTCGGCTGGCACATTGCAATGAGCTTTGCACGGCCATCAATCCCGCCTTCTTCATCATCGTTCACTATCTCCTTTTGCGCTTCCTTCTTTGCGGCGGCAACAACCTTCTGTGGCTCTGCAACCCGTTGTTTTACCGGCGCGGGCGCGGCAGCCGTTTCGCTGTACCTCTGAAACTTGGAAGTCATCGAGCGGAATTTATAGAATGGCTTTTCCAAAACAAAAGTCAGAGCAACCGGGATTTCAAGAGTCGTGCCAACGGGGATTGCATCCTCACCGTCTTTGAAGCACGGCTTGAGGGTTTTGACCGTGCATTTTGCGGAGACGACACACTCAGTTTTTCCCTCTGTCTGCTTCATGGCATCCAGAAAAACAAACTCCATGAAAGGCGGGATGGCATCCTTGACCGGCTGTGTGATCTGGTTTGCTTCGACTTGGGCGAGGGCAGACAGAACCGACGCGAAGAAAAACATGGCAACGGTTTTCATATCCAAAAACCTACCATACCCCGTGCAGAAATCCAAGAAGAAAGCCACGCCCAACCGTGCGCATTTTCGTCCAGCCTATCCAAAATTGTTGTGCCTCAAAAACTCATCCCGGCGCATCCCTGTCAATCCCTTCCCGCTTGAATCAAAACCCCCGGCCACCTTTCGGCAACCGGGGGCTTTGCGTTGGGGGGGATGGGATCAACAGGCTAATCGGTCTCCGACACTTGCAAGGTATTCGACCGCTTGGCAGGAGTAGTCTGAACGGCACATCCATTTCACGGACATTTCATCTTCAAGATGGCGAACCTCCTTTTCACAAAAAAGGATTGCCAGCCGAATGAGTTGAAAATTACACCTGAGATCCAACAAGTCCGGCGTCTTTTCGCCCTTGGCTTCCAGTTCATCAAGCATTTTGAGGATGTCCGCCAAACCGGCGCTTACCCGGCCAACCTGAGTGATAGACTCTTCCAAACGAACAACATGTTGCTTTACGATGTCCGGATAACTGACGTTTCGCAAAGCATCATTCATCAAAATGAAAGCCTCTGCTAATTTTTGCTTTGGGGTAGGCCATTCAGCGGTTTGCGGCTGAGACTGGCCTTCCGCCCCCGGCGCGGCGTGTTTCATGCCCTCCGGCGTTGGGTTGGGGTTATCCTTGCCGTTGAGCCTTCCGGCCAATCTAGGGGCAACGTGGCGCGAATTCTGGCCGCTTCTGCGTGGGCTGGCTGTCTGGCGATGGCGCGGCGGGGGTGTGGTGGCTGGGGTGGTTTGGCTGGCGGTGGGGGTTTGAGACTCTGAGACTTCGATTTTCATGATTTGGTTCCTTTGAGTTTTGGTTGACGTTTCCATCCGTCAAGGCAGACAAGACGGATATGAACGGTTAAAAACGTGCATAAACAGAAAGGCATTTTTTATGCATTTCCTTTATGCAAAGACCAAGAAGACACCGCTTTTCCCTCTGACACAGAGGGGTGGTGCCCGAGGAGGGACTTGAACCCCCACATCCTTGCGGACAATGGATTTTGAGTCCATCGCGTCTGCCATTCCGCCACTCGGGCTTTTGTCTCGCCGTAGTCCCATTTTGCGGGACGAAGGCGGACCAAAACCCTACTCAAGCGCATCGGCGTGAAAAAATCAACCATGGGCTTTGAATTTTTGAAAAGAGGTGGCGGTTCAGTGGGGACATGCTCCATGGTGGGGCAACTCGATAGCCAAAGTATGGTTCTCCGTCACCAGCAGGTATTGAAATGTACCGGCACCCATCTCGGAGAGGATCTGGATGCCTTCAGCCAAGACGGTGAGAAGCAAGGGGCGGAGATCGGTGTCGGGGTGAAACTCAAGCCACCGGTTGGCTGCCAAGGCCAGTCTCCCATAAAATTCAAACTTGTTCTGGAAGGTGATCAATCCCTTGAAGGCTTGCTTTATCTCCTCAACCAGCCAAGACATCTCCAAGGCATGGCAGGTGCCGTATGGCCGCGACGGGACAGTTCCGCGGCGACAAAAATCTGTCAGCATTGTGGACAGAAACACCGCAGATAATACCCCTCCAACACAAAGCCCCCGGTTGCCTCCAAAGGTGGCCGGGGGTTTTGATTTAAGCGGGATGAGATTGCAAGGCTGCCAGAGGGCGAAGGTTTTCAAGCCGCAGGCTTCAGACGCTTGACACAAAGCTCGTTGAGGCTGACACCTTCCTTGATGGCTCGCATGGCCAAAGCCTTGTGCAAATCCGAAGGCATGCGCACAACAAATTTGCCGCTGAAGTTTTTCTTCAATGCTGGATCAGGCAACTTGTCCTCATGTTTCAATTTGGATTCAATGGCATCCTCTACGGCCTCGCAAAGCTGGCGGTAAACATCCGTTTCATCGTCTCCATGAACACCCCCAAAAAACAACTCGGGGCATTTTCCGACAAAGCATTGATCTTCCTCGCTCCATTCAACAACCTTGATATAGAGAGAGGCAATTTTTTTGATTTCAGTTTTATTTTTCATGTTGTTGAACCTCCTCCAATGCTTCAAAAACCTGCTTTTCCTGATACCGTTTTGCGTCGTGTCCGGGGTTGCCGGACATGATGATCATGGTGCCGGTCGTATGCCGCCACTTCCGATGACTGCCCTTGCCAGCCTCCCACACAAAACCGGCTTTTTTCAAAATGCTCTCAAGTTCGCGAATTTTCCTTGGCACATCCATATAGTATCATAGTATCATGCTTGGTCAAATTGTTTTTGGCCTTTTTTGGGAGGGGCAAAAAGACAATGGATCAAGCCACGCCGGAACCATGGCGGGCAGGTTCAGCCTTCTGGACGGCATCAACGAGCCGGAATCCTTCGTGGATTTGCCCGGCAAGAAACCGGATGGCAAAATCGCATGCCAGCTTTTCAGAACCGGCAAAGACCAAGGGGCAATAGCGCCTTGTCCACGCAGCCACGCTTCCCACAATCGCCGAAACCATTTTTCGTGTTACTCTCCCGCTCAAACTTTTCCACTCTGGCAACTTCAGCTCCAATCGTGTTGCCGACATGCTCGAGCGCCAAGATGATCGTTCGCAAATTTTCAGGTGACTTTGAAAATGCACGAATAACTTCGTTTGCATTTTGAACAAGCAAATTCCGCAGGCCAAAAACATCCTCGTGCCGTCGCCGAGCTGCCAGCAGTTGATTGCAGCATAAGTCAACCCTCCTTTCTGACAGCCGTTGAGCGCGCCAGGGTCACAGGGGTTCAAAGCGATTTGTTGGCGCAGGAAATTCAACGCAGGCTTGGGGAAAACCTGCCGTTCAAGGCTCCTCTCACCGGCCAGCCAGCCAAGAAAAGTCCTTTATTTTTTTGCGCGCATTCTTCAGGGTTGGAGGCATGGGAGCACAATGGAAGCATGGACCGCGATTGGCAACCGCCGCAAAACGGGGTGCGCTGATCGGCAAACTGGTGAAGGAAATCCTGGTGGCCGCCAAGGTCGGCGGCCCCAATCCGGACGCAAACGCCCGGCTCTGGGCCGCCCTCGAAAACGCCAGGAAACAATCCGTGCCGCGCGATACCATCGAACGGGCCATCAAAAAGGGTTCCGGCCAGACCGACGAGGCGGTGCAGTTCGAATTGGTGACCTATGAGGGCTTCGCCCCGAACAAGGTGCCGGTGATCGTGGAATGCCTGACCGACAACCGGAACCGGACCGCGCCCGAAATCCGCAACCTTTTTAAAAAGGGACAGCTTGGCGCCATCGGCAGTGTCACGTGGATGTTTGACCACGTGGGAGTGGTGGAGGCCAGCCATCCGGACGCCAGCCAGGATCTCGAAACCGTGGCCATCGAAGCCGGCGCCCAGAACGTCGAAAAAGCCACACTCCCGGATCTGCCCGCCGGCCATATCGGCGCCCGCTTCATTTGCGACCGCACGGATCTGGACCAGGTTTCCCGCGCCCTCAAGGAAGCCAAATGGACCGTCACGACATCCGAAATGAGCTATATCGCCAAAAATTTCGTTGAGTTGACCGATGCCCAGCGACAGGAAGTCGCCGAATTCCTCAATGAAATCGATGAACATGACGACGTCCATCGCATTTATGCCGCATTGAATTAAGCCGGGTCATGGCAACTGCTCGATGAAACATGCTCGATGCTCGACGCAGAAAACCGGCAAGGCGGTGCGGGAGCCCCGCCCTCCATTCATTTCGCGACAAAGGGAGGGCGGGCCGTCGCCTCGCCGGCCTGTCCCGCCGAAGCGCTCGTGCGAAGGCGGAAGTGGCTTTGGCCACGCAAGCGGGGCTCCTGCACCGCCTTTTTTCGGCAAAGATTGAAATTCCTGAACATTGAATTACGCCGGGCCATGGCAACTGCTCGACGCAAAAATTGAAACGCTTCGGAATAAATTTCCCCTTGACTCAGCGTTATTCTTTAAGGATTGTTGGTCCCAATTCAAAGAGGACTGGGCCGCATTGAATACCGACCATCTTTTCGTTTGTTGTCTTCCGCTCTGCGGCGCTTTCGGTTCATTCTGCAAAGAGGAAAAATTCTGTGTTTTCAGCGGAATTTTTCCGCGTCCCAGTTCAACAAGGAGTCACCATGCTTGAAAATAAAAAACTGCGTCATCAAATCATCATCCAAGGCATCATTATCATGGTGGTGCCCTTCATCATCGTCCACTTCATGGTCTGGTTTCAAAATGCCCAGACCCGGTTAATCGTGGAAAAAGGCGCTGAAAACACAGCCGCCCTCGTCCAAAAAGTGGAGGAGGTTTCCTTGACAAACCTGTTCTGGCAACTCGGCTTCGATGTGATCATCCAGGGGGTGGCCATCATGTATTGGTCGAGGATCGCCCGCAAACTCACCGAACGGCTCAGCATCACCGTTGACCACCTCGACAACAACGCCGCACAGGTGGCCGCGGTTTCCGACGAGGTTCACTCCACCAGCCAATCCGTTGCCGAAGGCGCCGGCGAACAGGCGGCATCTCTCCAGCAAACCAGCGCATCCCTGGAACAACTGACCAGCATGACCAAACAAAACGCCGAAAACGCGCAAAAGGCCAAGGAACTGGCCGATCAATCCTGCACAGCCGCGGAAGCCGGCGTCCAGAACATGCAGAAAATGAGCGTGGGAATCGACGATATCAAGGTGGCGACCAAGGACATGTTGAACGCCACGGAAACCATTCGGGCATCCAGCGAGGAAATGAATGCCGCCATGGCGGCCATCGGCACTTCCAGCGACAACATTTCAAAGATCATCAAAACCATCGACGAAATCGCGTTCCAGACCAACATCCTGGCGTTGAACGCCGCGGTGGAAGCCGCGCGGGCCGGCGAGGCCGGCATGGGATTCGCCGTGGTGGCGGATGAAGTCCGCAACCTTGCCCAGCGCAGCGCGCAGGCCGCCCGGGAAACCGCCGACAAAATCGAGAGTTCCATCCGCAAAAGCGCGCAAGGCGTGCAAATCAGCGAAAAAGTCTCCAAGAATCTGCAGGACATCGTGGATCGCACCAATCATGCGGATAAAATCCTGCAGGATATTGTGGCCAACGAACACCACGTGGAACAAAGCCTTCAGGACATCGCCAACAAGATCCGCCAGGTTCATGGCTTGGTCGAGGAAGTGGCGGCCGCATCCAAAGAACAAAGCGGCGGCATCAGCCAAATCTCCGTTTCGGTCAGCCAGATGGACAAGGTCACCCACGGAAATTCCACCAGCGCCGAACAAACCGCCAGCGCCGCCGAAACGCTCAGAAGCGAAGCAAAGGATCTCAAAAAAGGCATCGACAAGCTTCTCTTCCTGATCCATGGCCCGGAAGGCCGTTCCTCCCGGAGAAACAATGAGTTCCATTCCGATTTCGAACCGCCTGCGCCCGCCCCCAAACTCTACACCCCCCAAATCCCCGCCAAGGTGACCGTCCGAAAAGATCTGGAAAGCGCTTTCAAGGAAATCCCCGATTCCCCCGTTCGAACCATCAAGGCGCAGCAACTTCTGACCGCCCCAAACCGGAAAGCCGGACCGGCCGAAGAAATTCCCATGTGAACGACAAGGCTGAAGATTTTATTGGTTTTAGCCCCTGCCTGTAACCTGCATCCTTGTACCCTGCCTTCCCCTTCCCTGCCGGAAGGGTGATTGCAGTCTGATGCCTTTGTGTGCTAACAGTTGGGTCTTGGAATTTCATGAAGCCTGATCCAACCAGCTTGCCCGATCGGCGGGCGCCCATCTTTCCCAGCGAGCCTGTCCCGCCACAGGAGGCTGGAACCTCCCGGCATGCCGAGCCTGCGGCGCCATCCGAACCGGAACCGTCCGCTGGCGCCCCATCCGAAATCCCTCCGCCAGCAGCCGTCAGTCTTCCGCCTCCACCGGCGCCATCCTCCTTGCCGCGCAAATCACGGCGGATTTGGAAATGGTTTTTGGGGGTTGCGATCCTGATCCTGCTGCTTTTCCTCTCCATTGCAGGCGGCGTTTATTATCTGATCAGCGACCCGGGACTTCGTCAGTTCGCCCTTCCCTATCTTTCCAAACAAACCGGGATCCCCCTGTTCGCCTCGAGGATCGAATGGTCGCCCTTTTCTTCGCTCACGATTCACAACCTCCGGGTTGGCGACAGCCAGGAACCGTTGCTGAAGGCCAAACTGGCCAAAATCCGCTATGACGGCAACGCCTTGCTGAACAAAAAACTCGACATCGAAAGCATTGAGCTTCAATCCGGCGGCCTCCGTCTCCATCAATACCCCGACGGCACATTCCGCTTTCCTCCCCAGTCCGAATCATCCTCCGCCGTTCCAAGCGCCGCTCCAGCAGACGCTGTTTCAAAAGAAACCAAACATTGGCTGGACAGTCTGGCCATCGGCAAATTGATCCTTCAGGATTTTGATGTCGATTACTCATCCCTGCGCCGCACAGTCCTGCTGCGCAAGCTCAATCTTCAAGTCACCGATTTCAAGCGCGAGGGTTCCATCGGCTGCGAACTTGACGCCTCCTTCACTGCCAAGGAAACCCTTCGTCCCACCGCGCAGCCATTGCAGGGAACATTCAAGGCATCCATCCAGACCCAGGTCAACCAGCAGTTCATTCCCAATCTGGCCCGGGTGAGGTTCAATCTTGAAAATCTGAAGGGAAATCTGGGCGGAGAACTCCTCGATCCCTCAAGCCTGAATCTGGACATCAACCTCACCCGCTCGGAAATGATCAATCTGGATCTGTCCGCCGGTTTTTCCTTCAAACAACCGGCCCGCGCGGGTTCCCCCGCACAACATGCCAGCGGCCAGCTCAAGGGCAAAGCCCAGATTCATGTCAATGAACAATGGATGCCGCAGACCGCCAAAATCGAGGCGGGCCTGGAAAATCTCAAGGGCAGCTTTGCCGGCGAAACCATCGACGGTTTTGGCGGGCGTCTCAACGTGGATCTGTCCATCACCGATGGCGGCCTCAGCGTGCTGAAACGCGCCGAATTGACCGCCTTCAAAAACGGCGCGACATTGACCAGTTTCAGCGCCACCGGCCCCATGGATCTTGCCAAAAAGACCGTGGACCTGGATATCCAGATCGGCCCGGTCAAGAGCAACGTGCTGAACCTTCTCCTTCCCTCGAACGAAATCAGCTTTGAAAACACCGCCCTGAATTATGTGGGGCATCTATCGGTTCTGAAAAACGGGGAAATGATCAGCAGCTTTGGCAAAGTTGACCTATCGCCCCTCAATCTGACTTCGCCCAAGATGCCTCCGGGAATCTGGAAACCAATGGTCATCAAGGCGGAATATGCGCTGGAGTGCAACCTGCCGCAAAAGCTCCTTCATCTCACCAAACTCGACGTGGATGCCCGCGCGCAAAGCCGTCCTCTGATGCAAGGCGCCCTGAACCGGCCCATGATCATCTCATGGGCCGATCCCACCCTCACCTCCCACCAGGCCGAAGACGCCGATTTCACCCTCAAGATCTTCTCGCTTGATCTTCCGCCCTTCACCCCCCTGCTGGGGCTGCCCGCCGGCAATCACCTGACCTCGGGCACGCTTGATTCCACCACCCGCGTGATTGCCACCGAACGCGGACACAATCTCATTCTCGAAACCCGGACCGAACTCAACAAGGTGGTCTATTCCTCCCCATCCGTCTCGCTCATGCGCGGGACTTTTTTCGTGGATGGCCGCATCCATCTCAAAAGCCTGCAAGCCGCCCAATTCCAGAACCTCAGCATCAAATGCCTCGAGGCCAGCCGGCAGCTGGCGAGGCTTTCCCTCAACGGCAACCTTGATCTGAACACCAAAACCGGCTCCGGCAGTCTCCAAATGGACGCATCGCTCGCCAGCCTTCTGCTGATCCATCCCGTGCCGGGGCTTTCCGTCGCCACCGGCAATCTCAAGGGAACTGTGGACTGGAAACTCCTGCCCCATTCCGGCGCCTTCTGCCATCTGGACCTTGCCGCCGGCCAGATGGACTTCACCTGCAAAAACATCCACTGCCGGCAGATCGGTTTTACGCTCAAAAGCGATCTCGACTGGCGCAAGCCCCAACTCAAGCTGACCCGCACCGAGTTGAACGCCATTCTCGATGGGGAATCCGCCGGCGCCTGCAAATTCGACTTCCAATGCGACACCCTCAAGAACAGCTGGGCTCTTGCCTATCAACTGCAAGACTGCAAGGAAGACCTTCTGGGCGCGGTTTTCGACGCATTTCTGCCGGGGCGGAAACTCAAATCCCTGGAACTGGCCGGCAAGGGGGAACTGAAATTCGACGACGGCGTCCTTGACCTCAAAACCGACGCCGCCATGAAAAATCTGATGGTGGAAAACAGCCTGGCCCCCAATCTCAAGCCCCTCAACGCACGTCTCTCCGCCGATCTTCAATACAACACCAATGGTCATTTTAATCTGCGCTCGGCCACCCTCCAACTCGACCCCACCCCAACGGCAAAAAACCTTGTCCACCTGTCCGGCACGATCAAGGAGACTCCAACCCTCTTTTTTGCGGACATCAAGGCCCAGGGCCAGTCGCTGGATGTCACGCCGTATTACGACCAGCTTTTCGGCTCTGTCACCAACAAAACCGCCGTTGTCCCCGCAGCGGCTCCTCCACCGTCACCAGCTCCGGCATCCGCGCCTGCCGCCCCAAATTCCGCCGCATTCGTCTCCCCGCGGCTCAAAGCGCCGCCTCTCCCGCCCCCCGAAAAAGACATTTCCCTTCTCGTCACCATTGATTCGCTCAAGCTTGGAAGCAATCACCTGGCAAACGTGAAGCTTCCCTTCCGCATGCAAAAAGGCGCCATCGAATTGCCCGACACCCAGTTCAAACTGAACAACGCGCCGGTCATCATCAAAATCCAGCCACAACCCAATGCGGGCAAAAAGGGGTTCTCCTTTGAAGTTCAAACGGAAGGCTTGGCGCTTGCCCCGCTGGTGGACGCCTTTGCCCCGGAACTCAAGAATGAAATTCACGGCAATCTTAAAGCCAAACTCACCGGCCAGGGCGCCGGCACAACCTGGGACGAACTAAAGCCATCGCTGGATGGCTATCTGGAGGTGCTGGTGCGTGATGCCAAGCTTGAAAAGATCCCGACGGTCCGGGAGGGATTGGACGAACTCGGCGGATTGCTGAACTCGGATGACATCAAGAAATCGAGCGTGGACTTTATCGAAGGCTCGGCGCGGATTGCCGGGGAAAAACTTCACACCGACAACCTGCATATTCGCGGATCGTCCATTGAACTGACCGTGTGCGGCGATCTCATGCTGGACACCCGGCTGGATTTGAAAGCCACCATGAAAATCCAACGACAGGCCATGCAGAATTCCCCCCTGCTGTCCCAAGTCATCCAGCCCCTTGGCTTTGGCGACCAGGAATGGGCCAAAATGCCAGGCGCCGCCACCGTCACCGGCACGCTCGCGGATCCCAATGTCGGCCTGGACAAGAAAAAATTCTTTGGCGAAGCTTTCCGCAACGCCGGCGTCAACATCGGCATGCAGGCCCTGGAGCAGCTCCTGAACAAAGGCCAGAAAACCGATTCCACCGGCCAGACCAATCAGGGCGGCTCCGGGAACACCAAAAAAGGCGATTTTTTCGACAACCTTTTCAAGGGGATTTTCGGAAAATAACCGCCGCGCGCCGCTCATTTTGGCGCCGTAAAAAGCGATGTCAGATTGGTTCCGATGGCAGCCTGCCGCGCCTCCACATGACCGTCGCAGAAAAGCACGTTCGCACTGCCGGAATGACGCGGACGCAGGCGCTTGGTTGTATCCACACCCCCCTCGACATCCGCCACCATCAAGTCAGAAGAAGTCATCATCCAGCGGCCATCAGCAATAACCCCCACATCCCCCGGATTGGATATCAGCGCCGAATTGATGCCGAACTGCTGTCCATAATTTTGGTACATGATTTGCGCGCAAACAAAACTGGTGGCGAAGTTGCCCGCCGCATTCCGGCATTTGTCGGCGGGACAATCGTAAACCGATCCGATATAGGATGGATTTGTGTTATAATTGGCTTTGACGTAAGAACTCAACAAGTCGGTCCAATATCTGTTTTTCCCAAAAACACCCGTAGCATCAAACACCGTGGGAAAATACTCATTGTTGTCCGTCGCGTAAGCCCGCATGCCAATGCCAATGTTTCGCAGATTGTTCATGCAGACGATCTGCCTCCCCTTCTCCCTCACCTTTGCCAGGGCCGGCAAAAGCATGGATCCCAAAAGTGAGACGACAGACATGACCACCAGCAATTCGGTCAGTGTAAACGCCTCCGACAAACATTCCTTGAGCGCATTTTTTCTTTTAAACATAAGGTTATGGATGCGGGAAATTGATTTTTGCCAGGACTTTAAAAAGGGACTGGGCATCGATTTTCTCGCATTCAAGGGGAATCACGATCATTCCATGCTGTTTCCAATCAGGGGCCGATTGTTCCTTGCAAATGGCATGTTTAATGGTTGGCGCCGAAGTTTCGAATGCCGCGGGGTCAGCGGCATTCCATCGATATCTTATCCTGATCAAATCACCGGAATGCAATTCAAATAGCTCATTCAATTGGATTTGAGCGGGCGAATCCAAAATCTTGGCCGCGCCTGCCTCCCATGATTCCGGCGTCTTTTTTGACGGCATGAGCTTTTCAACCCGCACCTGGACTTTGCCGCGTTGAGAGATCTCCTTTTGCAGAAGGGGATCCGTCAGAACAATCTTCAGGGATTCCGGCGGCGTCCATTTTGAGGCAACCAGCAAATAATCAACGATTTCCATTTCAGTACCCTTTTGAACCGTTCCAAGATGGGTTCGCACTCCCAACACCCCCCGTTGAATGGCGTAAGGATTCACTTTGATTCGGGAATCCAACCAGTCATCCGCATTCGCATAGCGGTCGAAAGCAACATCCAGGCATTTTAGCAATTCGTCGCATGAAATGCCTGATGCGATAAGATACGGGACAGTTTCCAACGCCAAAAAAAGGCATCCCACTTCATGAGAAGCGGAGAGGTGGCAGGTGGAATTCAGCGGGTTTTCCGCCGCGCCGTACAACCATCGCCCATCCGCGTCGTATTCGCGGACCAAATGCCAAAGCAACCCACGGGCATACTCCAAATAAGCCGCGTTCCGCTCATAATACCCCACCATGGCCGCGTTTCGGGCGACATAGGGCATGATATTGTCATACGCATCGGTGACGCAATTTCCGGCGCCGCTCGGATTGTATTCCGTCCAATAATAGCGCACCCCCTTCCACTTTCCCGTGTGATATCCGTATCGCGGGATTTGGTGGCGGACAAAATTCCCGGACGCCTCAAGATAACGGCGGTTCCCGGTCGCCTGATATGCCAGCGCCAGGGAAGCCGCCATATCGGAGTTGACGTGATGATCAGGCTCATGGAGACGCCAAGTGTAACCCCCTCCATCCTTCCACTTCCAATCAAACAGGTAATCAAACCCGCCAACCCATTTGGGTGACAGCTCCTCATATTCCCGGCGTTCCTCCGGACTCATTTTTTCCAAATACCATTCCCTGACAAAGGAATTTTCGCCGCCCTCCCGGTATTGGGAGTAAAGAAGAAAATCGGCGCAGTCTTTCATCCGATCGAAATGCCGGGGATTGCCGGTCAGCATGCAGCTCCGGTAAAATTGCTTTACAAAATCCCCCTGGCACCGGGGGTAATAGTTCTGGCTGTATATTTTCTTGCCGTGAGGACGGAGAATGGGGTGATGGGGCAGGTCGGAGGCAACGTATGAAATATATTTTCCCGAGTCGTTGTAAACAGCCGGCTGTCCCAACAAGCCGGATTTCCACTCCAGTTTTTCGGTCAACTTCGCCATCTTTTGGGAATGAAGCGTATTGCCCAGACAATATCTTAAAACAACCTTTTGCGACCACAACTCCGAAACAGGCTTTGCCTTGAACTCCGCCGCATGACGCCGGATCCTGCCCCAGAAAACATCCGGCGGAATTTGCTCCCCCTCATCCTCCACCTCCGTGACGGTCGTTTTCTTTGTTTTGGCGACATTCAATAATTCAACAGCCGCTGTTTTGCCGGACACTTTCGATTCAGCCGGCTCCGAAAAACAGAAACATGGAAAAAACGCCGACAAAAGAAGCGTCAATAAAACATGGATTTTCATATTCATGATATGCCCTCTGGATCTCCGCATCCGCGCATTTCGAAAAAATGCCTCATTGGAAAGGAATTGAAAATGACGGGGATGGATCACCCCGCATGTTCTCAAACGCACTCAAAACATCGTCCACGGATTGGGTGTTGGCCCAAAACAGCTTCAACTCCTCCGTCAGCATCTCGATGGCCCGATAACTCTCCGGCCCGGGATAAATGGGATGGCTGCGGGACATCTCGCGATCCAACATCTGAAACTCCGGAGATTGATCCTGTTGGGGAATTTTCCGGACGGGCAAAGCGTAATTCGCCCTGTAAAGCGATGTTTGAACCTCCTCCGACACAACCTGCAAGATGAAATCCCACGCCAGTTCCTTGCGGGGAGATTCCTCCGCAATGCCAAACCCCATGGACATCAGCCCCGTGGGTTCCGCCGGATTGCCAGGCATCGGCACGATCTCATATTCAAGACCGGCGCAATGCTTGAACAATGGCATGCAGTAGCCGGTGCCCATCAGCATGGCCACCTTTCCCCTTGCAAAAAGCTGGTTGGCGTCGATCAGAGGCGAAGGCGCCACTTGATGCCGCCAAACAAGATCCAGGCACCATTGGAGCGCCTCGCGGACAGCCGGACGGTCCGCCACGCATGCTCCTGTCGCGTCAAAAATTGACGCGCCGCGTTTCATCAGCAAAACCGGCCAGCGATTCCGGTGGTTTGAAAAGGCAAACCCATATTGCCCCTTGGCCGGATCGGTCAGCCGCCTTGCTTTTTCCAAAAAATCCTCCCATGTCATGGGCTCTGTCCCGATCGAAACACCCGCCTCCCTGAAAAGACGGCAGTTGCAAAAAAGAACAATGGGTGATGCGGCAATTGGAACCGCGTAACAGGAACCTTCTTTTGAAAAAAGCGAGAAAGGGATCGAACGAAACAAATCCGGTTTGCAGTCGGCGTCAACCCTGCCGGTCAAATCAGCAAGAATGCCACGCTGGATCAGGGATCCAGCCATGAATTCCCCCACCATCAACAGGTCAAACCCAGGTTGGCGTCGCCAAAAATCCGCGTTTGCCGCTTCCTGGGCGGAAAAATAGTGCGTCTTGATTTCAACCTTCGGGTGTTTTTGTTCAAACAATTCAAAAAGATTCTTAACACATTCGGGCTGAAGACTTGGCGTCAGGATGCAAATCGAAAGAATCGTCTTTTGACTGGATTGTGACGCCACAAAGGTCCCCTGTCCCAGCTTCCGATAAAGGATCCCTTCCGCCACAAGATTCGACAGCACTTTATGCACGGTTGGCCGCGCCAAATGAAAATCCTCCGCCAAAATCCGTTCAGAGGGAATTCGTTGAAGCGGCTTGAAAACCTCTTTTTGAATCTCCTGTTTCAGGAAATCATGAAGCTGATCGGATTTCGTGGTCGCTTTAAATTCCATAAACATGTGGCTTAGTGGCTATGCCACCCAAATAATTTATAATATTTTTTCGTTTCGTCAACTTTTATTTCTTTGAGGCTCTTGCAAAACTAAAACTTCATCCCGCCTGGCAATGCATCGAACCCGCCGCATATGCCCATTGCTGCAATTGGGCGTTGAGTCATTTGCCACCGATGAGCCCAAGCTTACGCTCCGCGCCGTCGAAGCGTTTTCCCCTCAAAAAAAAGAGCTCTCTTTGGCGGAAAGCCCGTCCTGACTCGTTCTGGGACCTTTCCAAAATTTGTTTTTTACCGGGCACGGCGGCAATCCGGCATCTGCTCATTCGCTCCAGCCCGTTTATCCATGTTCACTTCGGTTTGAACGTGGAAATACATGGATGCACAGGATTCCTCTCATCCTCATTCCGGGGAAAAGAAACATCCCCAAGCCGCTGAAATATTTTTCTAAGAAAAACCCGGTTCGCGCGTATTACCTTGTGGAGGACCTTTTTAAACCGGGAATTTTATGGCCGGAGGCGGAAATCAAGCGGATGGCGATGCGAGATTCCAGATCGCGCCCATGATCGATCTGATCCTGACGCTGCTGGTATTTTTCATGTCCAGCGTGGCGCTCAAGCAAACGGAAAACGAACTCGCCCTCCTGTTGCCGGGAATCCCGCCAATCATTGGAAAAACCACCGGGGCAAAAATCGAACTCATGGTGGTCATCGAAGAAGATGAATCCCTCAGTGTGAACGGCGCATCGCTCGCCACAGGCGCCAACCGTGAATTGACGGCATTGCGAACTTTGATCAGGGAACAAATCGATCTTTTCGACAACACCCTTCCGGTCGTGATCTGCCCAAGCCCGGACGCGCGGCATGTCCGGATCATCGAGGTGCTGGATGCCTGCGCCGCCGAAGGGGTGAAAAACATCTCCTTTGGCGAAAAATCCTGAACCAGGGAGGCTGCCATGATCACCGAACAGGATATCCTTGACCCATCGACAAAAGCCCGGTGCCGGCGCTGGACCAGGCGCATCATCAACACCCAGTATTTTTTCACCGCGGTTCTTCTGCACATCCTTTTTTTGCTCCTTTGGGGCAGCTGGGTGGTTTTGGAAAAATTTGAACCCAAGGGAACCATCATCGCCGACGGCGGTCTCTTCATCAAAAATCCCCAGTCCCATGCGATCGCGCCCCCGCCCGCCCCTCCGCAGGAAATAAAAGAGATGGAAAAAGAAATCCGCGAAAAAACCAGCTCCTCCCGTTCCGTCGAACAAAAAATCCCCCGCATCACGGTGGGAACACCCAAACCCAGCTTCAGTATTCCCGATTCACCGCCTTCCTTCGGACCGGACCTTGAAATCAAATCAGACGAAAACCTCGCCAAAAAATTCGCCGAAGGCGAAAAAAACAGAATCAAAAACATCCGGACTTTCATCAAAAACGCCATCAACAACGGCGCGGGCCCCCTCAACTTCGGAAACAAAAAAAACCTCATCGCCAGATTCAGTTGCTACGTGGGGAAATACGATGGGGGCGATTGGAATTGCAATTACGGTTTTGTGGCCGACCGGCGCTGGCACCAGAATTGCATCAACAACCTGATGCTGCAAATCAAACGGTGGACCAAAAACAACGTGAACGCCGAGCTCCTCCCCGAATCCCTCGATCTCGGCAGCCGGGAATGGATTGAAAACATCCATCCCCCGTTTGTTTTCATCACCGGCCACCAGGACTTTTCCCTCAACGAAAACGAGTCTCAAAACCTGCGGGACTACCTGATGATGGGTGGATTGATGTGGATCGACAACTCCCTTCCGGGACGGCGAAGCCGTTTCGACCTGGCTGTCCGCCGCGAAATGAAAAAGGTCTTTCCAGACCGCGACTTTGAAGCCATCGGCAACAATCATCCGTTGTACGACGCCTACTTTCATTTCACCGCGGGCGCCCCGGCAGGCATGAATTTTTACCGGGAACCCATCGAGATCATCAAGGTGGGCGCCGGCGAAGGAGATGCCGCCGTGATCTATACGCTTAATGCCTACAGCGATCTCTGGGAAACCGCCCTGACCGACAAGGACAAGGTCGATGTGCAGTATGATTTCAGCCACGAACGCAACCAATGGATTGGCCGTTATGGTCCCCACTGGCAACCCTACACATGGTCCTGGGAACGGCAGTTTTTCTACCGCAACTACAGCGAAAAAAGCATCCATGAATCCTACAAACTCGGCATCAACATCGTTTTTTACCTGCTCACCCGTTTCCAGGACAAATTCATGAAACTTCCGGGAGGAGTTTTATAAGATTACCAGACTGCACCACCCAATTGAGGCTTGATCCTTTCATCCATTGGACCTTGAATCCTCCCCTTGATCATGAATTCGGACCATTCCGCGGCAGACATGGAATGGGTGAGGGAAGCCCTCCGGCAACACGAGGGGCCTCTCACCCGTTACGCCATGTCCCTGACCGGGAATCTCGATCTTGCCCGCGATGTGGTGCAGGACACCTTTCTGCGCCTTTGCGAAGCCGACCGCGCCAGGGTCGAAACGCACCTGGCCGAATGGCTCTTCACCGTCTGCCGCAACCGGGCTTTTGACCTTCGACGCAAGGAGGGACGAATGACTCCATTCACCGACAGCATGATGCAAACCCAAAAGGCCGGCGATCCCGCCCCCTCGGAAACGGCTGGCCGGGAGGATTCCACCCGGCAGGCGATGGAAATCCTCAAAACCCTGCCCGAAAATCAACGCGAGGTCATTCGTCTGAAATTTCAAAACGGACTCAGTTACCAGGAAATCAGCCGCATCACCTCCCTCAGCGTGTCAAATGTCGGCTTTCTTCTCCACACCGCGCTGAAAAACATGCGCAAACAAATGATGCAACTGGAAGGAGAGATGTCATGATTCATCCCGATGATCCGCGTCTGACCGCTTACGTGTTGGGCGAAATGCCCGCCGCCGAACGCGGGGAATTTGAAAAAATCCTCCAAAAATCCCCGGAGGCCCTCCAGGCCCTCGAGGAAATCCGCAGAACCGCCCAATGTCTGACAGATGAGCTTCAACGCGAACCCCTGCCCGGACTTTCCCCGCAGCACCGGGAAACCATCGAAAAACAGATTTCCCTCCCCCCGCCAAAACTCGTTCCCGACACCCTTCCGGGAAGCCGGTGGGTGGATTGGGGGGTCATTCTGGCCATGGCCGCCTGCATCATCCTCGGATTCCATCTGACTTTGAGGGAAAAATCCGGCGACACCGCTCAAAAAAACAAACCTTCCTCAATCGCCGGGGCAAAGGACGTCCGCCGGGGCGTCGATCGTCTCTTTCACTGGAATGTCGTGGAAAAAGAACCCTCCTCGCCCCCAAGAGATTCAGCCGCCATCGAAAAGAATCTTCAACTTAAGATTCCCCATGCGGATCCCCTTCCAAGCGGTAAAATCAACGGCGCCCATGCGGCCAAAGGCAGCCTGCCGGATACCGGGGTGGATATGGATTTGAAAAACCTTAAAAATGCCCTGTCGCCGGAAATCAAGACCGCCCCGTCAACCGTCAAACCGCGGGAAACCGCCGTCGTGCTGGCCCACAAACCGGTTTCCGCCACCTTTGGAAAGAAAAAAACCGCCGCCTCCGGCGTCTCCCCAAAAAAACAGGAACGGAACGCAAACGAAAATCTGGCGAACAGCGTCCCCAAAACCGATCCGTCCGATGGCGGCCACGATCCCCTGGTGGAAAACGACTTCCAAACCGCCAGGGACAAACCTCTCTCCACCCTTTCCATTGACGCCGACACTTCCTCCTGCGCCTTTCTCGCGCGTTTTCTCAACCAGGGAATGTGGCCGCCCAAGAATGTGGTGCGCATCGGGGAATTGGTCAACCGCTTCGCCCGTTTCCACCCCTTCCCCAAAGGGAGCCATCCCCTGGCCATCCGCGTCGAGAAAGGCGGATGCCTGTGGAATCCCAAACATCGGTTGATCCTTGTCGAAGTCTCCGGACGCGAATCCTCCGCGAAGGAAAAACCGGGAGTCCTCGTCGCCAGGGAAGTCATGATCCAGATGGAATTCAACCCGGCCGGAGTCAAAGCCTATCGTCTGATCGGATATGAAAAGCCGCTGCGGCAGGAAACAAATCCTTCTTCCCGCAAGGAAACAGGGACGATTCCCGCAGGCGCCTCCCTTTTGACGCTTTACGAAATCATTCCGGAGACGGGAGCGGCGCGCACTCCGGATCTGATCAGCGTCAAGGTCCAGTACAAGCAACCCGGCGGCGATAAAATCAAAAAACTCGTCGCATCGCCCATCAAGGAGGGCGGCGGGAATTTCAACTCCGCCAGCGAAGACTTTCGTTTCGCCTCCGGCGCCGCCGCCTTCGGCCAGTTGTTGCGCGATTCAAAATTCAAGGGCGTCATCACCTTCGATTCCATCCTTCAGGTTGCCGAACAAGCCAAAGGAGAGGACCTCAACAGGTCCCGCGCCGCTTTTCTCAACCTCGTCCGCGCCGCCAAAAAACTCGCCGCCCAAAAAGGAACGGCGCAGGATCCCCGCCATCCCTCGTCTTTGCCATAAATCACTCAATACCGTCCCAATTCCCGGGCGAGGCGGACAAACTCGCCGGTTTTCCCGATGACTTTGACGGGATAACGGGGGCTGTTGTCGGCAAAAATCCAGGCAAACTTGTCCAGGGCAAAATAATCATCCACGGCCGCATCCCGATGTTCATACATCCGTTGCATGCGTTCGTGAGCGGTCATCTCTTTCATGTTTCTGAACTTATAAGAATATCAACGCTATTTCCAATTTCCCCCCAAAGCCTTGCTTATGGCTTTGGCGACTCCCTCATCAATGTTATAGTCGCGATCGACAATTAAATAATCATACGAATAATAGATAACGACCTTTTCTTTTTTCAGCCGATCCAAGGCGTGGGATAAAACCTTGAATTCGGAAACCGTCCGTTCAGGCGGCTTATAGTCGTATGCCGAAATTATGGGCAAAAGATTTCCGTCTGGATTGTTTTTACCCATCATTTTTGAGTATTTTTCAGCCGTCTCCGCCACATCTTCCAATGCCGACCCAGGTCCGGACATGCGGCTGCTGACATATTTCTCATGGTAATCCACGGGAAATTTATACACCCATTGAGGCGCACCATCACCGGACATTGTGTAGGCGGCTGTTTTTATTTTTGGTTCCAGTTTCTTGCACAAATCCACCCATTCCCGGACAAATCCGCCGATGCTTTCCTTGGAAAATTTCCCATCCACCTCCCGAGGGGATAATTCCGGATGATTCCGGGCATATTCCGACTTTCTCTTCATCGAATAATCACAAAAGCAAGAGGTGTCGTAGCCTTCGCTATATCGTTCAAAGTCAAGATTGATCAAATCCGGATGGTATTTCTCTATTATTTCCGCGGTCACTTTTAACGCCTTTTCCCGCACCGATGGATGGTCGGGACAACTCCAGAGCATCTTCGTTTTCCCGGTCGTCATATTGCCCCCGCTATTCTTTATTTCTTCCGCCTCTTTCCTTGTCAGGCAGGGCGGATGGTTTTTCCAATCGCCGGAACTGAAAAACGGAGCCATATGAAATCCCACCTTCATTCCTCTTTTTTTTGCCTCCCGTCCAATGATCCCCGCAAAGTCAAATCCCCCTGGCAATCTTTCCTCGTCCGGGTACAGTTTCGAAGGATAAAGAAAATAACGGCCTTTGGCTTCCGCAATAATCCCGGTGAATCCCATTTTTTTGCAATCTTCAATGGCTTTGACAATCTTGGCCTCTGTGTACAGATTCAAACAAAACCCGCTTGTTTTGTCATGGGCTGGAGGTCCCCAGAAAGAAGGAAAAAACCACATATACGCCTCGCTGAAATGTGGATCGGGCAGGTCTCTCCATCGGGCCAAATCCGCCTCGCGCATCTGCCTGGCATATTGTTCCGCCTCGGCAAGCAAAGTGCAACGGGTCTCCTCTTGGGGAACATCGTATTTTGGATTGCCTCCCGCCCATCGGACAGCATTGACAAGCACCACTTTCTCTTCCGCGGGCAAAGGGGCTGAATAATCCCCGTCGGATTCCCCGGGTTTTGTCCAGATTCCCATCGGGTATCCAATCGCCACAACTCTTCCCCTTGACAATTCGCCCGCCACAATCACCGGGTTATCTTCCTTGTCCTTGGCCAGCACCGTGGCCTTGACACCGGGCAAGAGAGTGAGATGGTCGGAATAAGAATGAGAAAAAGTCTCAGGGACATCTTTTGTCACCGGATGGGATTTCCCAACAATATTCAGTTTTTCCTTTCCGACAATCCTTCCATTCCCCACGCATATGGAGGGAAATAGTTTCGTTGCCCCAAACAGGTGCCTGTAACCCACACAATCATGCCCAAGTATGACGCCCTTGCCGGAATTGACAAAATGGAGGATTGAACCCGCATAATCCACTCCTTTCCTATTCAAATCATCCGATCTGGCATCTTTCTCGGACAATGCCTGAATGGCGGAAAGAATCAGCACATCATATTTTTTCAATGTTTCATCAGCCAGAGTGTCAATCATTTGCGCCTTTATTCCTTTTTCATTTAACAAGGCATCATGAATGAATTTCCTTCCCGAATCCTTATTCTTTTCATCCTCATAGATGGCAACCTTGACGGGGAAGGGACTTCCATCGTCCATTTTTACCGCTTTGGGCATTTTTTTGATTTCCACATCGTCCACATAAATGGCCTGTCCGGGAGAAAGGCCGGGAACTGCGCTTATCTGCAACCGTACCAAAAATCTCTCGGCATTGGGCGCAGGACTGAATCTGCCTTCGAACTTTGTCCAGTTTGAAGCGAGGGTTGCATCAATATTTTGCTGGTGGATTGGATCGGCATTACCGGCTGTCCAGCACGAGATTTTTACAGATATCCTGGGAATGTTTCCTTTTGCCCAGAATGAAAAATGGTAATCCTCCCCGCCTTCTGATTTAATGGCATTGCCGGCCGTGTAGCCGTTGCTCCCGCCAAGATTCAAGGATAAATTGACCGATTTTTCCCCGTCTTTGTTTTCATGAAAATGATTGAATGTCAAAAAACAACTGTGCTTGCCAGTGTGCGCTTCCTTGTCGGTGGCGCCCCATTCACAAGGATCCTCACAAGGGGAGCCGACATACAACCCCCATCCTTTCGGAACATATTCCGCAATTTTTGGATTTCCGCCGGGCTTTGCTTCCTTCGGATAGCCTTTAAACAAAATCACCTCTTCCGCCCCTGGATTGGGCATCAAATTGGCGTTCGCATATGACGTCAATGCGGATGCCATGAACAACAAAGTCCGTGCTGCGGCAAGACGGATGCCGTTGTTAAAAATCTTGTTTTGCCCCGTAATTTTTGAATGCATCTTTTTCCAATCTTTCATTGTTTTTCCGTAAAAATATTCCCGTCATCTCCATCCGCAATGCCGCCGGAACCTGGAATCCACCGCCCCATCCGCCAACCAATTCTTTTTGATCAAAACAGTATCTTCCCCAGATCTTTCGCAAAGCCCACAACAAATCCAATCGCTTTCAAACGCGCCGGATCGCAAAGCTCCACATGACCATCCGCAAAAAGCGCCATCGCGCAACCATTGTGCCGGAGATGAATCCCGCTGGTGGTTGTGGAAAAGTTGCCCATGACATAAACTTGGACATTCTGGCTTGTGCTGATGGAGTCGGCCATCATGGGATAATCGGCCGGATTGCGCACATTGGCCAGATTGACAAAAATCGCGCCTGCCGGATGATAAGTTTCATCCGGGACAAAACTATTTTCATCGGTTGTCGTCCGCTCTCTGCAACCATAGGTATAAGACGCCCAGCTTGGATTCAATTCGGTTTTTGCAAGCGGTCCCGAAGGACAATGGGCAATGCGCCACTCCTTGAGATATTTTCCCTTTGTGGATATCCCATACAAAAAATTCCCCCATCCCGCCGTGCCTATGCCGGGGCGCATGGATATGAGCACCACAACACCGTCATTATCGGCGGCATATTGATTCAAGGCCAGCCCGATCTGCCTGAGATTGCCCATGCAAACGGCCTGCTTGCCCTTTTCCCTTGCGCTCGAAAGCGCGGGGGCGAGCAGGGCGGCCAAAATGGAGAAAATCACAACCACCGCCAATAACTCCACAAGTGTGAAAGCCTTCCTCTTATGCTTGTGTTCTTTCATGGGATCAGCATTGCATTTCCCGCAAAATCCGCGGGCTTTCACATCGATCAACGCCTCGGCGGCGGCCGGAACAGGCGCCGTTTTTTCAATCAGCTTGCCCTTTGGCAGGGCGGCCATGACCGGGGTTTTCATCATCATCCTTTCAAGCGTTAACATTCGGTTGGAACCATCAAAATGGGGGCGATTTTTTCGCGCCATTCCACGCTTCCGGCGCGTGTTGCGAGGGAAGAAGCCGGACCGCCCTGGTGTTTGGGCTGGACAAGTTCGAGAAGAATCTCCGCCATTTTCTCCCCGATCCGGCGGGGCTGCTGATCCACATCGATCAATCCCATGCGGCGGGATTCCCGCCCGCCCCCTATGGTGACAAGCGCAAAGTCACCGGGAACTTTGAGTTTGAGCGCTTTGGCCCGATCCAAAATGCCATAACCGCAAAACGCAAAAGCGATCAGGGCGGTAAAGGGTTTGCCCGCTGTTTTGAGGGCGTCAAACGCCTGCGCGCCGCTTTCCTCGCTGTACCCCGACGGAACAATATATTCTTCCGGACGGGATACCCCGCGCCGCCGCATGGCCTCCAGAAACCCCCGCCGTTGTTCCTCCGCCGCCGTCAAATGAAGGGGCGGGGCAAAAAAGCGGATCTGACGATGCCCCCTTTCCCAAAGATGATCCACAGCCATCTCCGTCAGACGCAGTTGATCGGATTCCACCACCGGGATGCGATCCTTGAACCCCTTCAACGCGGAATCAAACAGCACCAGGGGCGCCCCCAAACGGTGGATTTGGCGGTACAGTCTGTTGTGGGCGCTGGAATGAATCACGCCGATCAACAGGCCGTCCACATTGCGTTGGAGCAGGGTTTGAATCAGTTGCTCGTGGGAATCAAGGTTCCCATGGGATTGGCAGAGCAAAACCTGATAACCCGCCTGCGCCAGCGCATGTTCCGAGGAGGAAATGATGTCGCTGACATGCGAGCCAAGCACGTCGGCCACCAGCATTCCCACCAGGCGGGTATGATGGTTGCGCATGCTTTGAGCAATGGTGTTGGGACGGTATCCGAGCCGGCGCGCCACCCGTTGCACATGCTCCCGCGTCTTCGCGTTGTAGGGAAGCGGGGAGTTGTTCAGGATGTTCGACACGGTGACATTCGCCACCCCGGCCTCCCGGGCCACATCGCGAAGAGTCACTCGTTGAATTTTCATGGTTCAGCTTGTTCAGGCACGCGCTTCGCAGGGCATCTCTGCGGCTGTCAGACTATTATTGGGAAAATCAAACCTCCAGCCCGCAGTCTGAACAACCCAACAGGCCATGCTTAATATAGAATCGTTTCCATGAAAATCAAGCGCTTTCTGTTTTTCCCGGTTGTTTTGACATGTTGCCGAATTGCGCGATTTTGGCGAAAAATGAATTGGAGATGGATTTTTTGACAGGGTTAACAGGATTGGCAGGATTTTTATGCAAGACGATGTCCGGCCGCATGGCCAAACAATCCTGTAAATTCTGTTAATCCTGTCAAAAAGTTGTCCGCCGCAGGCGGATTTAATTTAATACCGTCCCAATTCCCGGGCGAGGCGGACAAACTCACGAAACTGTTCGAGCGAAACCGAATCCGGAACCGAGTGATCGCTGCCGATGATGAAACCGCCGTTGTTTTTCATGACGGGAATCAACCGCCGCATCTCCCGCCAGAGTTCCTCCGGTTTTTCGTAAAGCGCCGCATTGAGTCCGCCATGCAACACCAACCGGCCGCCAAACTCCTTTTTCAACGCCAGCGGATCCATTCCCGCCTTGACCTCAAGGGGATTCAGGCCATCCAACCCGATGCCGGCCAGTTCCGGAACAAACGGGCGGATGTCGCCGCAGGAATGCAATTCCGCCTTGCAACCCCTGGCATGCGCCCATTCAATCGCCCGCTGCTGGACTGGTTTGAGCAATTGCCGGTAGGTTTCGAGCGAAAAAAACTGCGCCAATTTATAACCCATGTCGTCGCACCAACGAATCGCGTCAAACCTGTAACCGGCGTCCCATACCATTTCGTACAACGCCATATCCACGTCGAGAAGATGGTTGAAAACGTCGCTCATCCATTCGGGATCGGTTTTCATGGCCACCAACACCGTCTCCGTTCCCATGATCCAGGAATGCGTGACGTCAAAGCCAAACCAAAAACCCGCCTGGATCCAACGCCCTTGTTTTCGCCAGGTGGAATAGTTTTTTTTCAGATATTCCCAATCGATTCGATCCCTCGAAGGAACAATAAGCCTTGGCCTGCGCCCAGGCTTCCGGGGTCGTGATCCGGCAGTGGAGAAACTCCGGCACGCCGCCGTGTTTTTTCCATGAGCGAATGGTCTGACCCCATGCCGTGGTGCGGATGACAAACTCGCCGGTTTCCTCGATGACTTTGACGGGATAACGGG
Organism: Verrucomicrobiia bacterium; assembly: GCA_028687435.1. Taxonomy (GTDB): domain Bacteria; phylum Verrucomicrobiota; class Verrucomicrobiia; order JABWAM01; family JABWAM01; genus JAQUAF01. The sequence continues at coordinate 50,758 of JAQUAF010000031.1, forward strand.
GGCTGTTGTCGGCAAAAATCCAGGCAAACTTGTCCAAGGCAAAATAATCCTCCACGGACGCATCCTGCGGCAATCCTTCCCGGCGCCAGCGTTCGACCGTCGAGCCCCAAGGCGAATCCGTGACAGGCGCGCAATCGGCATCCCGGTGTTCATACATCCGTTGCATGCGTTCGTGAGTGGTCATCTCTTTCATATTTTTCACCGTTCGTTTATCGAAATCCGATTGAATAAATGAAATATTTTGGTCAAAATATAACGCAATACATCTGAATTGAAATGGATGCTTTCGACCGAAGTTTATCAAAAATCGACAAAAGGCGCTTGAAAATTCGCGCCGCCCACAAAACCTTTTGCGATGCCCGCTGGCGATGGAACAGCCGGCTGCAGTCGGGAGACTTCCGTTTGGGATTCAACCTGTGGTACGTCGCCCGCGGCGAGGGGCGGCTGGAAACACCCGGCGGATCTTATGAACTGGGAGCGGGCGATTGTTTCCTGCTCCGGTCCTGGGAAGAACATCTGGGAATCACCGGACCCGGCGGGCTCGTGGTGGTTTCCTGGTGTTGTTACGATTATTTCACGGCGAATGGCAAAAGGCTGGCGCCGGACCCGGTCCATTTGCCGCCGAGACACCGGCGGATGATTGAAACCGCCTTTTTTGAATCGTTGATGGACCGGTTGATCGAAGCCTGGCAGGCTGATCCCCAAAGCCCGCTCGCCCGGCATTGGCTGGCGGCAGCCCTGGCCGAGGTTGCCCGCCAGGATCAACGGCAGCCGTCCCTTTCAGGGGTCGATCTGGAGCATGCCCGGATGATGGAAACCATCCGCCAAAGCATTCGCGAAAATCCAGGCCGGAATCACAAGGTGTCAAAAATGGCCGGGCAAGCGGCCATGTCCACCGATCATTTCATCCGGATCTTCAAAAAACACACTGGGGTCACACCGCATGAATTTGCGATTGTCAACCGGATCGAAGCCGCGCGCGGGCTGCTTTTGTCCTCCAGCCAGACCATTTCCCAAATCGCGGACCAATTGGGTTACGGCAACATTTACGCCTTCAGCCGGCAGTTCAGGGAAAGAACCGGCCATTCGCCCTCACAATTCCGGTCGGCGTCCATGAAGCTTCATCCCTAATCTCCTGCCATATTCCCCGTCGCATGACGAGCCGATTCCTGGCAACAATTTCAGCCTGGAAATGGGGGGCCTCTGTTTTCCAAGCCTCGTAATGACAAAGGAGGAACCATATATTGAAGGCCGTCTCCCGCAGGAAAAAGACCGGGGCACTACCGCGCTGGCGCCCCATGGGCAGCCCTTTTTGGCACAGCGGTGATCATGGTGCGCCAGGTAATCTGGTCGAAATAAAAGGCGTCAAACCACAGCCAATAGAAACGGTTGGCGTTCACAAAAGAGTAACCGTCCCGGTGGTCGTCGTAACGGTCGTATGAATCGGCCAGGATCAGCACATCATCCCACGGATCATCGTTGCCGCGGGTGTCGTAGCCGACGGCAATGGCCCAATGACCAGTCAAATCCGCCCAAGCCACCAGAGTGGGAATCCCGCGACGGAGATTGCGCTTGAGATGTTCGAGCCCCAAACCGTCGCCTTTGTTTTCATATTCGATCCGAACCTCAAAACCATGGCGTTCCAACCATTTTCCCATCTCATCCGGTTTCGTGCCGGGCTTGCCGCCGTGCCGCCGAACGTCAAACGAACGGGTCCCGATTTCCCGGGCAATGCGCAATTCGGTTGCCCGGTCAAGGGGCATCCCCTCGACGCCATGCCACGCGGCCAGGCTCAGCAAAGCGGCCGGACCACAAGTGTAATCGGTTGTTTGCTGATAGCCTTTCAATCCCGGGATAAAATAGACCCCTTTCCGATGCATCATATTGGACGGGTTGAATTCCGGAAACCAGACGATGCGCGCCGGCGAGGACGGCAGGGGCTGCGGGTGCACCCCCTCGGTGGTCGAGCGGCAGGAGAGATTGACGAGTGAGGCCGACAAAAGACCCATCACAACCAGATTTGCAAATCCATGGGGTATTTTCACTGCCGCAAATGGAAGCACCCTGGACAGCTTTTCTCAAGACAGGAGTTCCGGCGAAAACGAGGCCGTCCGGAACGGCGCTTAGGCAAATCAAACCATCAAGCTTAACGTCCGCAAGGACCACCACAACCGCCTCCCCCCCCTCTCGGCGGCATGACCGGCGGCGGAGTTGGCGGTGGAGTCGAGCCCCTGACCGCGCCAAGAGCGGCATCCTGTCCGGCATTCTTCGCCGTATCCCTGGAAATATCCTGCCCCTGTCGTGATCCGTCACCCCTCAGATTCTTGTCGGTCTGGTAATCCACCACTTTTTGATTGAGATAGTCCGCTCCCCGCTGAACCGTGGCATCATAAGCTGCGCCTGCCGCCCACGCAGTGCCAACCGCCCCGAAAAAGGCGCCCACCGGCCCGCCCACGGCAAACCCCATCGCACCGCCCTTCACCGCAGCCCAGCCTGTCGCCAGGGTTTTGCCAAAACCGCTCCCGGCCTGGATTGCCGCTCCGGCATAATCCCCCTCCGCCGCGGTGCCGGCGGCAGTGGCCACCCAGCCGGCATGACCAATCACCGCTGTGCCCCCATTGACAAGTTTGGATGCCCGTCCCAAATTGTCGGATTGCTGCTGAAGCTTGCCGGCATCGGCATCGCCAAAATAATTGGCCAGCCGGGATTGAATATTGGCCCCTCCCGCGCGGGTCTGGAGATTTTTGGCCCCCTGGTTCATGGATTCACCCACCCCATCATTGCCCAAAACGCCTCCAGCCGTGTCAAGCGCGCCGCCTCCTTCACCCCCGCCGGGACCCGGCGCGGCGGTCGAGGTCTGGCTCGAAGCGGCATCCGGCTTGCCCATGGCCGGACAGTCCCCGGCAAATGCCATCCAACAGAAAAGCGCTGCCGCAAAACAGAATTTCACCGATTGAGTCAAGAGAGTGGCGGTGGCGTCACGCCGCTGTCCTCCAAACCAGAGCCGGGACGGCTCTGCCACTTTCCCGGAAATGCCGCAAAAATTTGATCTTTTCATGATTTTTTCCCGGTTGGTGTTTTCTTCAAGGCGGAGGCTACCACCCTCTCAAGCTGGTCAAGCTTTTGAAAACAAACATGATGGTTGAAAATATCGACCTGCCGCAGGCGAACGTCCGTCCCTTCCTTCTTGAACCAAAAACTCACATAAATCTCGGATTTGCCGCCGGAGGAAAGAAACACAAAGTCGTAGAGGGAGGTGCTGGCAAAAGACACCACGCTCAAGCCATTCCAATCCTGCGGCTTCAGTTCGGCGAGGAGTTTCTTCGATTCCGGCAGGGTTTCCGGAGCGCCGGCCATCACTTCCTCAAAAGCGCCTCTTTTCAAACGCTCAATGGCCGCAGTCGCCCGCTGACACACGGACGCCGATTGGGCGTCCTTGAAAAACGCGTTGATGCTGACCAGATTGCGCTCGAAAAGAACGCCCACGGTCAACCGGTTGGCGTTCATGATTTCATCGTCGTTCAAACAGGGCAGGAACCCCCTCCAATCCACCGCTTTTTTCCGGTCCGGTTGGGCCGGAAACAACTTGTGCATCGCCCTCAAAGTCTGGGCCGTCACCAACGCCGCGGCGGTCGGCAGCGGCAGCGGGCTGCCCAGCCACTGGGGCATGGCGTCAAAAGGCGGTTTCCCCTTCTTCCGAATCAAATCGCCCATCACCAGTTCCGCATCCGCCATCCGATAAACGCCATCCGCCTCCTTCCAAACAGTCATCAGAAAAACATCGCTCCACGGATGATAAAAAGCCGCCAGCGCCGTCTGCCGGTTCAGACAAACCAGGCTGTAAATCGACGTGTTAAAAAAACAATTCCATCCGCGCGAAACATTGGAGGTCGGACAAAGCGTTTTCTCCAGCGCCTCGATCTTTTTCCCCGTGTTTTCCTGGGCATGCCGGATCACCGCCGCAGGAGTGTTGGCGCAGGCGGCCAGCCGGAACTGTTCAACCGTTTTCACCAACCCGTCGAAATTCTTTGCAACCCGCGCGCGCGCCGCCGCCTTCTGCTCGTCATCCCCGGCCGGCAACCCCGCCGCAAAAAAGAAAAGTAACAATAAAACTCCAGCCCCTCCCAACCGGCAAACAATCATCTTTTGCATGCCATTGAATATACACCCGCTTCAAATCGCTGACAAGCCGCAATCCCGCGTAAAAATTGATCGCCAGGAAAGGACGTGCCCGATCAAAACAGAAACTGATTCTTCAGGACAAACGCATTAGCTCCCGTCATGACGGAACTTTGGCAGGCACAGGCACAAAGGGTGACTGGATTTCCACTTTCGCGGGAATGACAAAGGGAATGAGAAATGGCGAAAAATTGGGATGATGGAGATGATAGGCATCGCCATCTCCCGTCATTCCCGCTTTCGCGCATTCGCGTCAACCTAATTGAGATCCTTTCCTGGGAACGAGGGCGTCCTGCCCAACGCCGCTAACATTTGCCCAATCTGGGACCATTCCGTTCTGATGGAAGCGGTGCGGGAGCCCCGCCCTCCATTGTCTGCACGGTAAAAAATGGAGGGCGGGGCTCCCGCACCGCCTATAATAGAGATATGATTCATTGATTCCTTAGGTTGACGCGTATGCGCGAAAGCGGGAATCCAGAGGTCTCCTCAAAATAAAACCCCTTCGCAATTTTTCTGAAAACCATTTCATACGGTATTTCAGAATCCATTGAACTCAGCTTTGGTTTTTGACCGCCGTGAGGTAATGGCGGTCTCATGGTCAACAAGCATAGGAAGATAGACTGTCGAACAACCGTCGATCCCAACCGGAAGATGGTGAAACTTTGAAGTGGGGATTGGATCAAGCCAAAAGGGCGTCCCGGGCTTGCGCCCGGAACGCCCCTGGCAGTTAAGCGAAACGGAAAATCCGAAAAGGGGATCCCGTTTGTCAAACGCTTACCCCGCATATTTCATGCTTCGCATGAAACATGCGCCTTGCAGGCTTCGACTTCAGTCCCGCCATGCGGGACTTTCGCTCAGGGTTAACCCTGAGCCATGCGCTTCCAGCGCTGTGTCGAAGGGTTAGTAGTCCATGCCGCCCATGCCACCCATTCCGCCCATTCCGCCGTGGCCGTGGCCGCCGGCAGGCGCGGGTTTCTCCTTCTCGGGCAGCTCGGTCACGAGCGCCTCGGTGGTCAGGAGCAGGCTGGCGATGGAAGCCGCGTTTTGCAACGCGCAACGGGTAACCTTCTTGGGATCCACCACGCCGGACTTGATCAAGTCTTCGTACTTGTCATTGGCGAAGTTGTATCCTTCGGGCCCCTTGCGGCTTATCACCTCGTTGAGGATCACCGAGCCTTCGAGGCCGGCGTTATCCGCGAGGCGGCGGATCGGGAACTCGATCGCCTTGCGCACGATGCTGGCGCCAATGGCTTCGTCGCCATCAAGCTTCAGGCTGTCCAGCACCTTGAGGGAACGGACGAGAGCCACGCCACCGCCGGCGACGATGCCCTCTTCAACGGCCGCGCGGGTCGCGTGCAACGCGTCCTCGACACGGGCCTTCTTTTCCTTCATTTCCGTCTCGGTCGCGGCGCCGACATTGATGACGGCCACGCCGCCGGCCAGTTTGGCCAGGCGTTCCTGGAGTTTCTCCTTGTCGTAGTCGGAGGTGGTCTCCTCGATCTGCTTGCGGATCTGGCTGATGCGGCCCTGGATCTCGCTGTTCTTGCCGGTGCCTTCCACGATCGTGGTGTTTTCCTTGTCCACCACGAGTCGCTTGGCCTGGCCGAGATCATCGAGCGTCACGTTCTCGAGCTTGATGCCGAGATCTTCCGTGAGACATTTGCCGCCGGTGAGAATGGCGATGTCTTCCATCATGGCCTTGCGGCGATCGCCAAAGCCGGGGGCCTTGACGGCGCAGCATTGCAGCGTGCCGCGCAGCTTGTTCACCACGAGGGTGGCCAGCGCTTCGCCTTCGACTTCCTCCGCGATCACCAGGAGGGGACGCCCCACCTTGGCGATCTTCTCCAGCAAGGGCAGCATGTCCTTGAGGGCGGAAATCTTCTTCTCATGGATGAGCACGTAGCAATTCTCCAGCACGCACTCCATGTCTTCCGCGTTGGTGATGAAATAGGGCGAGAGATATCCCTTGTCGAACTGCATGCCTTCCACCACGTCGAGAGAGGTCTCGATGGTCTTGGCTTCCTCGACGGTGATGGTCCCGTCCTTGCCCACCTTGTCCATCGCGTCGGAAATGATCTCGCCGATGGTCTCGTCGCCGTTGGCGGAAATGGTGGCCACCTGCATGATCTCGTGCTTGTCCTTGACCTTCTTGGACTGGGATTCGAGGTTCTCCACCACTTTTTCCACGGCCTTCTCGACTCCGCGCTTGAGGGCCATGGGATTGGCGCCGGCGGTCACGTTCTTGAGGCCTTCGCGATAAATCGCCTCGGCCAGGGCCGTGGCGGTCGTGGTGCCGTCGCCAGCGTTGTCGCTGGTCTTGGAAGCCACTTCACGCACCATCTGGGCGCCCATGTTCTCAAACGGGTCCTCCAACTCAATTTCCTTGGCCACCGTCACACCGTCCTTGGTGACCGTGGGGGAACCAAACTTCTTGTCCAGCACGACATTGCGGCCGCGGGGTCCGAGCGTCACCGTCACCGCATGGGACAGTTTCTGAACGCCGCGCAGCACACGCTGACGCGCATCTTCGCCGAAAATAATCTGTTTTGCTGCCATAGTCTTTTTTTTCTCCTTTATTCAACAATGCCAAGAATATCGTCCTCGCGCAGAATCTGATATTCCTCGCCATCGATCTTGATTTCCGTCCCGCCGTACTTGCTGACCAGCACGCGGTCGCCAACCTTCACTTCGAAGGGGATCTTCTTGCCGTCTTCGTCGGTTTTGCCGGTTCCGATGGCGATCACCTTGCCCTCCTGCGGGCGTTCCTTTGCCGTATCCGGAATAATGATTCCGCCCTTTTTGACTTCCTCGTCTTTGCAGGGCTTCACCAACACCCGGTCACCAATGGGTTTTACTTTCATGGTTTCGAGTCTGCTCCTTTGCACTGGAACCGGCGGCGGTTTGATGGCTGGGACACAACAGCCTCGTTCGCCGGCGCCAATAGCGTTTGGGTTAAGTGTCCATTCTGCTTTCCGTTAATGTTCATCCAACCCGTCGTCCGGGTTCGGATATCATCCGGGACATTCAAATTTTATTTTTTCTTGTTTTCGTCGATGACTTCGAAATCCGCATCGACCACCTTGTCGGACCCGGAGGCGTTCTTGGCATCCCCGCCGCCCGCTCCGGCATCCTGTTGTTGAGCGCCTTCGCTGCCGCCGCCATGTTGGGCGCCGGCCTGTTCACCCTTCTTGCCCTTGACGTTCTCATACAACTTGCTGGCCACGGAATGCAGCGACTCGGTCAATGCCTCCATCTTCTGTTTCATGGAATCAAGATTGTTGTCCTTGATCGCCTTCTCAAGATCCGCAATCGCCGCCTCAACCTTGCTCTTTTCATCGGAACTGACCTTGTCCCCGGCATCCTTCAAGGTGCGGCGGGCCTGGTACACGGCGTTGTCGCACTGATTGCGCAACTCGATGCGTTCCTGCTCCTGGCGATCCTCCTCGACATGGGATTCCGCCTCCTTCGCCATGCGATCCACCTCGTCCTTGGAAAGGCCGCTGGAGGCGGTGATGGTGATCTTTTGTTCCTTGCCGGTGCCCAGGTCCTTGGCATGGACATTCAAAATGCCGTTGGCGTCGATGTCGAAGGTCACCTCGATCTGCGGCACGCCGCGCGGGGCGGGAGGAATGCCGTCGAGTTTAAAAATGCCCAGCCGCTTGTTGTCGCGGGAAAGCTTGCGTTCGCCTTGCAAAACCACGATGTCCACCGCCGGCTGGCTGTCGGCGGCCGTGCTGAAAATCTCGCTCTTGCGGGTCGGAATCGTCGTGTTGCGGGGAATCATGGGGGTCGCGATGCCGCCCATGGTCTCGATGGAAAGCGAAAGCGGCGTCACATCCAGCAACAGCACGTCGCGCACTTCGCCCTTGAGAACACCTCCCTGAATGGCCGCGCCAATCGCCACCACTTCGTCCGGATTCACCCCCTTGTGCGGTTCCTTGCCCACCAAACCGCGGGCCACTTCGATCACCTTCGGCATGCGGGTCATGCCGCCCACCAAAACCAATTCGTCGATCTCCGAAGTGTTCATCTTGGCGTCGCCCAGACACGACTTGACCGGCCGGATGGTGCGCTCAAACAAATCCTCGCAAAGCTGCTCCAGTTTCGCGCGGGTGAGATTCTTGGTCAGATGCTTCGGCCCGCTGGCGTCCGCCGTGATGAAGGGCAGGTTGATGTCGTACTGCAACGACGAGGAAAGCGCTTTCTTGGCTTTCTCGCCCTCCTCTTTCAACCGCTGCATGGCATCCGGCTGCTTGGTCAAATCCATTCCGGTGTCCTTCTTGAACTCCTCCACCAGCCAGTCCACAACGCGGTTGTCCCAGTCGTCGCCGCCGAGATGGGTGTCGCCATTGGTGGCTTTCACCTCGAAAACGCCATCCCCGATCTCCAACACAGAAATATCAAATGTACCGCCGCCCAAGTCATAAACCGCAATGCGCTCATCTTTCTTCTTGTCCAAACCATAGGCCAGCGAAGCCGCCGTCGGTTCATTGATGATGCGCAACACTTCCAAACCGGCAATCTTGCCCGCGTCCTTGGTGGCCTGCCGCTGGCTGTCATTGAAATAAGCCGGAACCGTGATGACCGCCTGGGTGATCTTTTCCCCCAGCTTGGCCTCGGCATCCTTCTTCAACTTGGTCAGAATCATCGCCGAAATTTCCGGAGGTGAATAACGCTTGGTCTGCCCCCCCTCGTCCACTTCCACATGCAAATCCCCGTTGTCCGCTTGCACCGCCTTGTAGGGAATGCGCTTGGTCTCATCCTGCACCTCGGAAAACTTGCGTCCCATGAAGCGCTTGATGGAATAAACCGTGTTGCGAGGATTGGTAACGGCCTGGTTCTTTGCCAGCTTGCCAACCAACCGTTCGCCGTTTTTGGTGAATGCCACAACAGACGGCGTGGTACGCTCGCCTTCCGCGTTTTCCAAAACCACCGGTTCCCCGCCCTCCATCACAGACATGCAGGAATTCGTGGTTCCAAGATCTATACCGAGTACTTTTGCCATAAAATTAAAAAGTTAAAGTTCGCTTCATGCTTTACAAAAGCAGGCCCAATGCCACATTTAAAAAAGACGCAACCCCTTGATTATCAGAGGTTAAGCATATTTTCTTCACCCCTCAAGATGAGACAAAATGACACGCAAATCAAAAGAAAAGCCTATTTATGAGACAATTTGCCCCCGCCCTGAACCAACGTTGCGAATTTTACAGCAGCCTCACTTGAAAATCAAAATAATAATCCATTGACAATTTATTCCCAAAATACCGTTTCCACTGGTTTGAAAATGCAGTGGACCAACGGCATGGAACACATCCATGCCAATGAATCCAGCCCTCGAATTTCGCGCTCCCCTTGAAAAACCGCCAGTTCAAAGATCATCAATTCGGCTTCCAGCTTCAGCACGGAGATGAACATCGGCAAACGGACGATTACGAAACTCACCTAATAATAACTTGACATAAATTTAAGCGAATTGCATTTGAAAATTTGCTTTTTCATTTGTTAAAGTGTATAATTGAATTATAGCATATTTGTTTATGATCAATCACATTGATTTGGAAAGTCCAAAGTTAATGGAAAAGCAAGTGGCCGACCAACTACGGAAACAGATCGCCGAACATTTCTTTGAAAGGGACCAACCCCTGCCCAGTTTCAGCGATTTGGCCGCCATGTTTTCAGTAAGCAAGGCCACGGTTCAGAATGCCATAGCGTGGCTAAAGGACGAAGGTTTGGTCATCACCCGTGTAGGCAGGGGTACATTCATTCGCGAAGAGAAAACAAATGGCGGGGAAGATTACGATACGACAAGGAAACCGCGTTCCCGCATGCTCCATTTGGCAGCAATTCACTTTGATATCTGGGGGGGACTTGATGACTTCCTCATTCCGTTGATCGAAGGAATTCATGAACTGTGTCGCATAAAAAAGCATAACTTTCAAATGCACTGTATTCATGGCACAACCTTGGAAAGCAAAGAGAACCATTTGGTTCACCAATTGATCTTTGGCAAGGATGTGGATGGAGTACTCATTCTTAGTCCCATTGATCCGCAGGATATCCGCAGCCTACGCCGCCAGCGGATCCCCTTTGTATTGGCAGGACCACCCGCCTATCAACGCTCTCTTAATACCGTTGGTGTGGATCTGAAAGCTATCCTTCGATTATTTGTGGAGGCCAGCTTAAAACAAGGAAAGCGCCGGCTGGCCATCCTGACGGGGCCGCGAAAAAATGCCCGGTTGCAGATCAAGCTCACCGGCGACCTGTTGGCCAAGCACTTTTCCCAAGCACTAAGAGAACACGATTTGACCTATTTCCCAGAGTTGGTAAAGGAAGGCGAATACACAGAACAATCCAGTCGGCAGGAAGTGTTGGACTTGTTGACAATGCAAGCGCCGCCCGAGGCCATCTTGGTAATCGGTGATTCGATGACGCGTGGCGCCCTAGCCGCATATAAGGAAAGAGGTCAACATATGATGGAATCGCCGAAACGCGCCAAACCTCTTCTGATCAGTTGCGCAGAACGGTCAACAGGTTTGACACCTGTAACAATTGTTCAACCGTTGCGTGAGATGGGAATATGCGCCGCGACCTTATTGGTTGACCTGCTTGAGGGTAAGCGCAAACCGCTTTGGGGACACATCGAATCACTTCAACCCCGTCTTGTCACCCATGATCTTGAGCAGACAAATTACACCGCTCAAGCGTGACTACGAATATGAAATCCGCGCAAAAAACCATCCCATGCCTTGCCGATAGATCAAAAACGGCATCTATGCGAACCCCAAGGCTTTCAAAAGCCGCTTTCACACTGGCTGAACTACTATTTATAATTACAATTATATCAATACTTTGCTCCATGCTGCTGCCAGCCATCAAGGCCGCAAGGGAGACGGCGAGAAAAATACAATGCATGAATAATTTAAAGCAACTTGCATATCTCTCAATTTCATATGCAAGCGACAATAGAGTTTATTTGGAATAGGAATTTGAGCATGAAGTTTCACTTTTCACTTACTCAGGCATGAGCATGTCTGGCATCCATTCTAAAGTTATGCAACCCGCAGGCGACCTCCATGACCAGATCG
>JAQUAF010000032.1 GCA_028687435.1 Verrucomicrobiia bacterium
TCCGCAGGATCCAAAGAGGTGACCGCCCGCATCATGCGCGGATTATTGAGGATTTTTTCGATATTCATTTCGTTACCCATGATAACCTATGTGGCAGAATTGTCTATTCCAAATAAACTCTATTGATCGTCAAGCCTCCGGGTTCCGGTGCGGCTTAATTCAAATACGGCGGCATCGTTGGCGGGGATGGAGAAGGTGAGTTCGCCTGAAGAGCTTTTTTCAAGTTTCCCACGGTGAGTTTTGTTCAACCGCCAGCCTTGGAGCGGTTTCAGGGATACCTGTCGTGATTCGGGGGAGTGGTTGATGGCGGCGACAATGACATTGTCCTTGTCGATGGGGTGTTCGGTGATGCCGATTTCCGGGGATTGCTTGGACACCACCCGGTTGAAGCCAATGTTTCTGGCCAGCGCACGGTACAGGTTCCAGTAGGAATTCGTGGCGTTGAGATGGAGGTTGCCGGGGGAGGTGAGCAAGGCCAGTTCGATGGGAACAGACAGGAAATAAACCGCGCCTTTTCCATAAGCGGCTTTGGTCAAGGCCGGGTTGCCGTCCGGTTCCGCAGCCAGGATTTCCGCCCGCGAAGGAGTCATATTGAGGCGAAAGGGCGATTCAACGGAAAGGGAGGGGATGTCCTTGTTTGGGAAGTTGATGGCGGCGGGGGTTGAGCGTGCTTCCCGTGTTTTAATATGAAGGCCGGTGATTTCCTCGAAGGAACTGATGATGGCATTGTTGAAGGAGAGATAAAGACTGGCGCCTGCGCGGACGCGATCGAGCAACTCCTGCCATTGCCGCCGTGTGGGGCTGCTGGCGGAGGATAACGAGGGGAGGAAATAGGCGCCGGAGGGTTTGAGGGGATTGGCAACGTGTTGAAATTCAATGTCCAGACCGGCTTGGACGGCAAGAATGAACGATGCGTAGGCGATGGCCCATGAGTCGCCATCGTTGGCCAGCAGGCAGACCGCATCGATCCGTCGTTGCGGCAGGGTTGGATGAGGAAATCCGCCGAGGAATTGCCTGAAATCCTTCAATGCGGAAACGGATTTTTTTGGCGTCCCGCGTTTTTTGAAAAGCCCCAATTCGCGTTCGATGGCGTTCCAGTCGTAGGGCGCGTTTTCCAGGTGGGTCTGGTCGTAGGCGCACCACCAGTAGAGACCGCGGCAATCGTGCGCCCAGAGCGAGAAGAGGTTGGATCGAAGGCGGGAGGCCACTTCCTCTTCGCCGCCAAAGATGTCGCCCAGGGTGCCGAGTTCCTCGGCAAAGGCGGGTTTGTCTCCCATGCCGGCACAGAGGCGGGTTTCGGCGGTGGCGTGCAGGATGCTTGCCTGGGTGTTGATGGGGGTTTTATTGCAAAACGGGGTGAAGTGCGGATAGGGATGCGTGGTCAGGACGTCGGTCAATTCCGCCTGGTCCTTGATAAACCACGCCCCGTTTTGGCCTTCGCATTTGAGACTGTGCATGCCGGAGATGAAGGGCCGGTCCGGATCGGCGTTTTTCACGTTGGCGGCAAGGGTGGAAGTCCACAGCCAGGCCTGTTCGCGATTGGCCGATCCCATGCAATTGCACTCATTGCCCAGTTCCCATGCGGTGATGGCCTGGTCGTGTTTCATGCGGTTGACGAAATATCTGGCGAAGCGGACCTGCCACATGATCGAACGCGGATCGGTGAGGGGATCCAGATGTGCGAGGGCGTGGGGGACGAACATCCGGCCGCTCATCCAGCCGGTGATGAGAGACACCACCAGTTTCAATCCATGGCGCGAACACATGGCGGTGAAGGCTTCGAATCGTTGCATCATTTCCTCGGAAACGCCCGCCCGGCCCGCCGGGGTGGGAGGAAGGGGTGTCTCGCCATGACAGATCTCCTTCGGAATGCCGTTGTAAATGCGCAGGAGGTTCAGGGGCTGGAAATCCGGCCAGAGTGGAAAAACCCGCAGGGTGTCGATGCCGGTCGCGGCCAGTTCCCGCAGGTCTTCCTCGACGACATCGGGGCGCCAGTCGGACCACATGGCGGTTCCGGCATGGGAGGCCCAATAATTGCAGCCGATGGAGAAGGTTCCGGGAGAGGTGATGGAGAGGGAGGGGGGCATGGGGGCGGGCTGTTGGGGGGTGGCTGTTAGACTATTAGACTGTTAGGCGGTTAGGCTGTTAGGTAGTTAGGTTGAAGGGGCTTCTGCGCCTTTGTCATTCACGCGGAAGCGGGAATCCAGTTCATGGTTGGGAGTTTCGATGCGGGCATGGGATTGAAAGTATTTTCAGCTTTTTGTTGTTTCCGTGAGAATAAACTCATAGGACGCTTTTTTGGGAGAAATTTTTACGTGAAGAAAACCCGGGGGTTCGGCGTCGTAATTGTCCCAGCATGATCTCAGGATGTAAACCGGCGCGCCGCTTGCCTTGAAGAATGTCTGGCGGTGGAGATGGCCGAAGAATAGGGCGGTGGGTTTGTGCCGCCGGACGGCGTCCAGCAGGAAAAGCGAATCGTTGCGTCCAAGGCTCATGTCATGGGAACGGCCTTTGGGAGCGGGGGGAATGTGTCCAAAGACAAAGGTGTGATGATGCCGCCTGCCCGCCCTGAGTTGTTCCTCAATCCACCGGCATTGTCCCACCTGGGGGGTGATGGTTTGGGATTCGAAGTGGCCCACATGATCCTTGCTGGCGGCGGTGCACAGGCCGATGAAAAGGGATTTGCGGTGCTTGAAGGAATAGAAATCCCTGCCTTGAAAATCCTTCGCAAACAGGTTCCTCAACTTTTTGCGTTCGGACAGGGTTTCGTGATTGCCATGGACCACATGCACCGGCAGGCCGATTTCCGGCAGCAGGCCCCGCAGTTTTTCGACATGAATGTCGCCCAGCAGAATCATGAACTCCGGCTGGGGTTTCAGGACGTTGATTCGCGCCAAAGTTTTCCTGAACATCCCAATGCCCGGGGGTTTCCCATTGCCGAGGGACCGCAATTCGGGGTCCGCCAGCACGACAAAACTCCAGTTTTTGTTCATCAATTTCATGGCGTTTTTAGCGGTTGCTCCATATTGATCAAATTTTGTTCGTCTCTCAAAAACTCCAGTCGTTTGTGGATTCCCGCTTGCGCGCATAGGCGTCAAGCCAAGGCATCAGGCCGGATTTATTGAACATCGATGAGCAGGATGAATAGGATGGTTTAAATTCTGAAGGGGCGGTTTGAATTTGATCCTGTCTATCGATGTGAATTTCACTCATTACTCAATCCTTGATTTATGCTTTTGCATCGAGCACTTGTCTCGCCATAGCTCGCAGAGCGAAGGCGGATCGAGCATGTCTCCGCCGAGCAGTTGTCCCGCCGTGGCGGGACTTAATTTAGTTGCATGATGTATTCCGCGATTTTTGCCCGGATTTCATCGAGGTCTCCTTCCTCCGGGTTGAATTGGTCGAGGTATTTTTGCGCATCCCTGGCGAGGTTCCGTTTCTTTTGATCGTCCGTTGCCCGGGCTTTTTTGATGGCGTCCAGCAGGGTGGTCAGGTAGCGGACGTCATCCACGGCTTCGCGATAGCCCTCCCACTGGATGGTGTCGATGACCCCGTCCAAGGTGGGATAGACCATTACTTCGTCGCGGTAGTCCGGCGCGTCGAAGTCGTTCCACGGGCTGCGGTAGCCATGCTGGTAGGCAAAGGTGCATGCGCCGTCGTAATTGTTTTTCCAGAGCGAAAATCCGTAATTTTTCCGGTAAATTTCAGGGCTTTCGACCCCGCCCTGCGGGTTGGCATAGGACCAGATTTGATGTTTCCGGCTGTGCCATCTGGCCGCCTCTTCCCTGGACAATTCATTGGCGCAGACCAGCAGATCCTGCATATCGCCCATGGACTCGAAATTTTTCTCCTTCTGGCCCGCGACAAAGACTTTTCCTCCGGCCTCATGCACGGCCTGCCATGAGAGACGCTGGGATTTCAGAAGGGAACCCTGCGCCTCGTCGATGCCGTACAAATAGAGTTCCTTGATTCCAAATGGCGCAAGCAGGGCCATCCGCCTTTTCACGGATTCCTTCAAGTTCTCCAGCGCCTGGGGCGAAAGGTTGAGATCCTTGGTGGTTGATCCCCAGATGGTGTAAGCGGTTGGATCATTCAGGCCTGTTTCATTGCGGATCTTGAAATATCTGGCCAGCAACTCGGGATTGTTGCTGGGTTGATAGACCATGGGATTGGTGACTCCATGATCGCGCAGGTCTTCGAATTCGGCGCGCAACTGTTTTTCACTTTTATAGGCGGAACTGATGGTCCCCTCGGGAAATTCCGCGTTGAGATGGCTCATGTAATAAATGCTGGAGGTATAGTAGGGAGGCAGCAGTTTGAATGGCAATACTTTCACCGTCAGCTTAAGCGTTCCCAAAGGTTCGTTGCCGTCAGACAGCGTCAGATTTCCATGGTAAGTTCCAGGAGGAGCGGAGTCCGGAACCTTTACCGTGAGCCAGAATTGCTTGTTTGTGCCGGCTTTGATGGCAACCGGCAGGAGGGTTGGGCTGTCCTTCACGGGAAAATCCTTGATGAACAGGATGCCGGCGCCGCCGGGGCCGGTTTTGGGGACGTTTCCATTGGGGTCGCTGATCCATGAGTATTTTTCGCCGTCCGGGTAACTCAATTTCAGGTGGTTCTCCTTTTTATCCAAATCGACTTTCACCAAGCTGTCATCGTTCAACAGCAATTCCGGAATCAATATTCGCCGGCTTTTGTCCTGCCCGGTGCTGATCCCCGCGGTGCCCGATTGGTGCCAGCATTTGACGACCTTGATGCCGATGTTCCCGGCGGGGATGGAGGCTTTTCCGCAGGTCAGGGGGGAGGCGGTTATTTTCAGTCCGGCAAGATCCGAGGCGGCTCGCACCGCAAAACTTCCCGGCTCAAATTCGCCTGGCGCGGCGGCAAGGTTGATTTCGCCGCCCAAAGCCCCGGGCACCACCGGGTCGGTGGGCAGGGTTTGCAGCGCTGAGGTTGGTTTCAGAATAAAGACGCAGATATTTTTGAATCCATCATCGCCTTTTTTTGCGGCCTGCTTCAAAAGATCCAGGCCCTTTTCCAGCGTGAGCAAATGGTGTTTGATTTCATCGAATTGAACAGCGCTGAGACTTTGCTGTTTTTTTATCTTCTCCACATCCTTTCTTGTATCCTCCAGTTTGGCGGCCAGCCCTGTTTTGATGGCATTCCATTTCTCCGCAGCCGTGTCGATTTTCTGGAGATGATCGTCCCAATCCGCCAGTTTTTGAGTCCACTCGTCGATTTGCCGGTTCAATCGGGCCTGATATGTTGTCCAGCGTTTTTCGATATCCTTTTTATAGGCGTTTTCCGCCGGAACCCGTCCCTCGATCTTCACGTCGTCGATATAAATCACGGTTCGTTTTCCGTAACGCACGGAAAGAAAAATCGCGAATTTTTCGACATAAATTCCCACGTCATCCGCCGAGATGGACCATTCGCGGCGTTTCAGGGAGGTATTGGCATACTGCCGTCCCGTCTTGACCAGATCGGCTTTGACCTCGATCCATTTGTCCTTGGCATCGGCGCCGCTGAAGCTTGCCAGCGGCGGGGAATTATTGCAGCGGGTGGTGGGGGGAAATGCCGCCTCGATGCCGAATCCGGCGCCAACGGTGTCTTTTTCGCCGAGCAACGCCTTGAAGGAAAGGGTCAGTTTTCCCTCGGCCGGAACATGGACGGGAATCGCCCAGTAAATATAGCCGTTGTTTTCAAAGCTGACATCGAGTTTGAAGGATTTTTTCCCGGAACAGGCTTTTTCGTCCGTGATCCCCTTGAAATTAACCTTGTATTTCATTCCCGGCTGTTCGGTCCAGTATTCGAAGGGATCCTTGCCGCTCTCAAAATCCCCGGTGAACAGAAAATCCCTCATTTCCATGTCCTGGGAAAAGAGGGGGTGACCCATGATCAGCGTCAAAAAGAGGATGAGAATTGAACCTGTGCTTTTGGGAGTGATGGGGGAAAGTTTCATGGGCTTTTAGCGGGTTAATTTATTGAAGTGGCAGGCTTTTTTTGGGGAGGGGCGGGCTGAACAGATCTCTTTGTTCATCTTTTCATGGAGAAATGCCGTGTTACTGGCCGGCATTTTGAGGTTTGTTTGGCGCGAGATTTTTTATGTGATTGCATATTGTCGCAGCCATTAATTGGTGGCCGGTTTCATTTGGATGCGCCATGTCGGCAAAATAGGATGGCAGATTGGCCGTGTTTTTTAAAACGTGATGCAAATCAACGCAATCCAATCCCCGTTTTTTCGCAAGGGCTCTTATTTCCCCGGCGTAATCGTCGAGCATATTGATCCTGGGGCCGATGCCGGGCATTGTGGGGATGAGCACAAGACAGGCTTCGCCGTTGGTTTTGCGTTCGATTCGATTCACATAATCCTCCATGGATTGGGCAAAAAAGGCGCTGGTGAATTTTCGGCTCTTGTCATTATATCCGTAGTGGAGGATGACCATGTCCGGTTGGATCCCGCAAAAGTCCCTTTGCAGCCAGCTTCTGCCCCACACGCTATCCGAACCGCCCACGGCCCGGCTTTCCACCGATACCTGGTCATAGCCAAATTCCTTCCGCAGCATGCTTTCGAGCACCCTGGCGTACCGTGATGTTTCCGGAGTTTTAAGGCCGACGCCCACCGTGATGGAATCCCCCAGGCACCCTATTTTCACGGGTTGTTTGGCGCGAAGTTTCGCCAAAACTTTGCCGATGGGGGCGCATCCTGGGGGCGGCAATGGCTCGCCCTTGACTTCCCTGGCGAATTCCAGATTGTCAACGCAGAATTCGTGCGCGGGAATGTTCATATTATTATGGAAAATTTTCCACCCGGTTCCGAATTCGACATTGACAATCGCGCTGGGAACCAGGGCGCAGCGATGGCTGTTGATGGGATCGTATTGTCCCTGAGGAATCAGATCGTTCCAACTGACAGTGATGTTCTCCCATTCCCTGTTTTTCAGAGGAAAGTAATGGAAATAATTGTATCCATAGCGGTCTCCGATTGTTATATTGCCCCAGTTGTCGGAACCGTCGCCTTTGATCCAGAAGCTGATTCCCTGGAATTCATCCATGCGGACCTTGTCGCTTTCCGGAAACCAAAAACGTCCGTAATTTTTCCGGATGATCCCGGGCATTTTGATTTTCATTGCGGCCTTGCCAAATTTTGGATGATCGTACTTTTCCACTGTTGCCGGGGGCATGGCGCTTTTCCAACTGCCGGGATCCTCAAAATCGTCGATCAAGATATTTTTTGCCGGTTCGGCGTTGATCCGCGCCACGAGAATCAAATAAAAAAAGCTTTTTTGCCAGAAATTGAGGGTTGTTAGAGTGTTTTTCATATAGATATCCCGCTTAATCCTTCAGTAGTATTTCCATCATTTCCCCCACCACACAATCATCGCTCCGGCTCCGCAGATTAACGTAGGCGCGGGTCGCCGATCTCAACTCGTGGAAATCGGGGTCGGATTGAGCCGCCAATTTCACAACCTGTCCCCATGTCCGCCGCAAATATTCCGCTTCAACGCGCAAACTCTCCCCCCGCCGCTTCTTGGCCAGCCCCTTTTCGTACTTTCCCGCCACGCCAGCCAGTTTGATGATGTTGTCGCGCATATTCTTGATATAGGAAGCGTTAAGTTTTTTTTCCTCAGCAACGACATTGTTTCCAGCCTCGCCTTTCAACACAAAACATCCGAAGCTGTCCACGTCATAAAAAGCTTCCGCTATAAAAGGCCAGCTTGAATTTCGTTCCTCAGCCGGACCGGTGGACATGTTTCGGGCTACATTCACAGGCCATTCGTCGCCTTCCTTGGGAGGATTCCCCATCAAAACTCCAAAAGGAATGCTTAGTTCCAGCAACCACTCCGTCTTATCCACAAACGCCTTCGCCTTCCAATCCAACAGATTTATGGTCTCAGGTCCCCGTCCATTCATCCGTTTCCCCGCGCTGTTTGCAATCAACTGCATGTAATTCGGAGCGCCCAACGGAAAAAGAAAAACCTCGATGCTGTCATCCTGGTACAGCGGAGATCCATCCCGCCCCAGGGCTTTCAGTTTCTCCGGAGAATTTTCTTCCGCTCGAATGCCGATATAAACCGCATCGTCCGTCCAGCCCGCCTTAAACGACGTTTGTTTTTCAACGGCAAATTTCTTTTTTCCAAAGATGTAAAAACCACTTGCCGCCGGTATGTTTTTCCAGGCTTCATCATCCATTTTTCCGTCAATCAGCGGAGCCTGAGCCAGCCGATGGCAGGGATAAGTCCGCCTCCCGGCCGCATCAGCATTCAAGACAACTCCAACCATGGCAATCACTGCGAATATCATTTTGATCCTGTTCATAAAAACATCCTTTCACGGGTTGATTTTCGCATATTCCACGGTCGTATTTTTTATTTCCTTTCCTCAACCGCAAACATTTGTTCGAGAGTCATTCCTGTTGCCGCGTCTTTCACGCGAATCTTCCATTCCCCCGTCATTTCATTGAGCGCTAAATGAAAAGAACCTTTTCCTCTCCCTTTTTCGGCGATCACATTTTCGGCATAATAGGAAACAGTTTTTCCTCGCGGTGACACCAGCTCAACGTGGAATACGTGCAGGCCGAAGCGCTCCACGCCATCAACCGCCGCCTCGTATTTCAATGCTTCGCCCTGTCCAATCCGTTCAGGCGCGCTCAGCTTTATCCCCTTCACTTCATAAGGCAGGAGCGCAAACAACATGCCTTTTGCCGGTTCAATCACGGTCTTTATCCGGTCGGTAAAACCAAGATATTTGCCCTCGCGCGAGTTGTATATGTGCCTTTTTTCCAGCAAACTCAACTCGCCTGATCTTGCGACGAGCGGTCGCGCATCTCCAAGTGTGTAGGCCTTGGGCGGCTCCGGTAGTTCCTGCAGAACGCCAAGATACGCAACTGCATCTTTGGCAAAACGATAAAAGCGCACACCTGCCATCTCTGGCTCGACTTTTACCGGCGCCTCAATTCCCGACTGAGCCATCAATGCTTTGAATATGGCCATGATTTCCAATGAACTGTCGCCGATTTTAACCGCGCTGCTTTCCAAATCCCCCTTGACTCCGGCATAAGCCGAGAGTGAGAAATTAAGCAGGATCGCTTTGCCTTTTCCATAGCGGTTGATAATCATGGCCGGTTTGCCTCCTGCCAGCGATGCGCGAGCTTCACCGGTTCCCAATTCGACGGATACATCGCAATCAGCTTTCCTGAGTGTTTTGGGGCATCCGTCCAGGTTGATGCTTGCGATGCAATTGGTTGGCGTGGGTTTGGCCGTCATCTGTTTTACTCCAAACACTTTATCCAAAATTCCGCCGCCTTCATATGGTTTGCCGTGTTCATCCCGCACGCCCGGGCGCAAGTCCGCGACAGCCGTTCCGCCTTCGCGCACAAATGTTTCAATTTCCACCGCTTCTTTCCGCGATAAAGCCTGCGTGTACGGCATCCATAACAGACGAAATTTTCCCGTTTTCAATTCTCCGTTGGCAACCTGTTCATAGGCCAAAAGCTGGAATTGACGGCCGCCATCCTCAAACAGCGGGATCAAGGCATTTAGCACCGCCGACATTTGCGGCAATCCTTCCGTCAGGGTCGCGGCATGAATGCTGGAGGCTGAATATAATATGGCGATGCCGTCATCGGCCCGTCTGGCTGTCATCATCAGTTTCCCAATCCCGTTTTTAATTTCCCTCAGTTCAGCTATATTGGCCTTGGAAAAATCATATAAGGACATGTCCGGCGCCATGATGCTTTGACTCCCGAAGTCCGCCGCGTGGGCGGTAAAAATCCAATATGAGTTTGCGCCCCGGAAAAGATGCCGCCAGGCAATATAACGTTGAAATTCCGGACAGCGGTGAAAATTATATCCCCCATACCAACCCAATCCCAATAATGTCCCGGGTTGGGCAAAACTCATTGCCGCATAAGGCACAAACGCGCCGTCATAGGTATTGTTAAACCGCATGGCTTTCATGATTTTGTAATGATCGGCCGCCTTGTAGCTGTTGATGCGCACGTCGCTGCCCTCATAGCCAATTTTGGCCGATGGCAGCACCTTCTTTACCACATCCCCGCCAGATGAATATGCGCCGGCCCAGGTGGTTTCCATATGCCGCCGAAAGTCAACCCAGAGCGGTTGAAGCATTGTTTCCTTCTTTGCCTTATTCAGGGTGATCGGTTGAACTTCATTAAATGCCTTATATTGCGTTCCGTATTCCCTGTTCATTGCTTCAACTGTGCCGTATTCGTTTGCCAGAACCTGATGAAACGCGGACACACAATGCGCGCAAAAACAAAGCTCATAGTCTCCGACCACGAAATGACACTCGTCGCCCATGGAAACTTCCGTGGTGGAATACGGCCGGCATTGTTCCGCTCTTTGGGTTAAAGCCTCGTTCAATTTTTTACGGTATGAAGGATCCAGCAGGCACGGTTTGCGCACATGGTCATCGGTTGCGTGAATGGAATTTTTCGTTGGGAAATAAGCCAGCCGCACGGCGTAAGGGATATGCCGAATATTTGACCGGGCGGTAATTTCCGTAAAATTGAAATATTGCGTGTCAAATCCCATCCGGGCCAATTCGGCAAACATATAGTATAAAGGATATGCCGCGGCGACATTTTGGCAAAATGCGATCATCCGGATATCGTTCTTTGGCGGCAAGTCGGAGATGGAAAACGCTTTTTTTGCGCTGTCCAAAACCTCATTCCCTTTGCGCAAGTCCACTTCCAGATATTGAACGATGGCTAGCGGCGGGCTGCCCGCAAGCTCAAAATCAACCTCCCGCGCGGCAGGGGCTTGAACCAGGGGAATGTCGAGACGCGCCTGGGCTGTCATGCGGCCATAGGTGTCTCTCTGGCGCAGCAGAAGATTTATTCCGTCCTCGGCGGGAGCAAACCCTTCCGCCCTTTCTTTCCGGGCAACGATTTTGATTTTTCCCGTCACTTTATCTTCCCGCCGGTAATCGGTCTTTATTTCAATTGCTTCAATCGCCGGGGCGCCGATCAATTCCACAAAAGATGATCCATAAGTCAGGATCTTGTCGCCATCCTTTACCCAGATGTCCGAAAAATATCGGCCGGAAGGCAGCTGAGGGACTTCAAGAATCACTCTTGATCCCTCGGAAGCGAGTTTGATATTCTTTTCCTGCCTGACGATTATTTGGTTGTCTTCATTGCGGAATGCAAATACGCATGTTGCCGGCTTTCCATCCGGGCCGGAAACCGCATATTCAATATTGCCAAGCCCGGCGCGGTGCGAGGCGATATAATCACGGCCGATCACCTTCACGGTTGACGTCCTGCCCGCCATAAATCGCATTAAATGACCAATCCAGGCCATATAATAGTCGTATTCAACAAGGTTCGTCTCCAAAAGATTCCCGGCGGGCGCGGGCGTAAACGCCTGCAAGGACGGAACCTTATATCCTTTTAACAGCAGTATCCTGCCTTTGCCAAATACGGAATAATCAATCGTGGCGTCAATCCAGGCCGGAGCATCTTTATATCCGGCAAAAGCGGCAAGGCCTTTGAACGGAACCAATGCCGCCAAATCTGCTTTCTTTTTCTTTGCTGTTGCGCGTGAAAGGTATGTATCCGGATTGGAGATGAATCCCAGCAATGGCGTTCCGTCCTTTGCTTTCCTCAACAACTTGTAACGGAGGGTGATGGGAAAAGAGCTCCAGTCAATGTTTCCCAGCATGATCAGGTCGTAAGATCCTTCGAGTTTCGCGGCAAGATCGTTGGCGAGAGTTTCCTTGTCGCGGGCAATGGCCGGATCGTATCTAAAATTCGAACTAAACCCGCTGGGGTCATGCTTGTCGCGCTTGACTGTTGATCCGCCAGAGGCAAAAACCGTATATTGCAGATCCATCCGCTGGGCCAGTTCAATCACTTCGCGCATTCCCCCGCGCCAGACGATGAACAGAACTTTCAACGGTCCCTGCGCATCTGGTTTTACCCATTTGATGTGCGGCGTGACCACTTCTTCTGTGGGTGTCAGATATTTTGGACCGTAATCGGGAAAAACAGGCTCTGCCGCCGCTTCGGCCATTGTCGTGATCATGGTCGAAGTCATGAAAAAAACAAGCGATATCATTCGCATCTTATTTTTTTGTTTGGTTTGCATCGATTTGTTCACATCGATTTTGAATAGGGCGGCTAAAACTGCTTTTGGGATAGGGAAGCCAAATGGCGAAAAATTGTTTTTCCGATGGCCTGTCCATAGGCGCGGATGGAATGGGCGGTGACATAGAGGTTGCGGTTTCTTATCGCGCGGTGGTAGCTTAATTCGAGGGTTAACGCCAGGCAACCGTATTTTTGATGAAAATAACGGTGCGCCATGCCCTCGATCCGGCCTCCGGATGAAAATTGGGTGGTGTAATGATAGGGGTTTTGGCGGGGGGCAAAGGCTTCCAGGTCTTTCATGAAAAGGCTGCGTTTTTCCGGGTAATTGGGATCGGTGGGCTCGCAGAGGCTGCAATCATTGAAGTCATTGCCTTGCGCGAGTCCTGGGGCATGCAGATCGAGAAACAACGCGATGCGGCCCTCTTGGGCGGATTTTTGAATCAGCCGCCTGGCTGCCCTGATTTCCGGCCGGATCGAATTTTTTTTCCAGTCCCGGTTGAAATCGACGGGAAGGCTGTCCTTGCCGTAGTTCCCGGCGGCGACGTTATCCACGTCGAACATGGGGATGATTTTTAGAATGGCGTTTTTCTGCAGAAATTCAGCCCCCCTGGAGTTGGACAGAACATAATCGCACAGACCCTCGACGGCGAAGGAACCCGGTGTTTCGCCGGCATGCTGACGGGCGAAAATCCATACCACATCCCGTTTTGGGCGGCGGGGTTTTCCCTGGATGGTGATGAGTGGGACGTCGAGTCCCTGGCGGCTTTTCGCGAGAGTTTGGATGCGCACATTTGGGTTGCCGCGGATTTTTTTGAGGAACGCCTGCAAATCCGAATAAACATAGGGATAAGAGAAGGCGACGAAAACCTCATTCTCCGTGCAGGGGACCGCAAAGGTGAAGGTTCCTTTTGACTGGTCATAAGTTCCCCGTTTGACGCGGCAAAAGGTTTGGTTGTCGTGGAAATATACCGGACGCGCCGCCGGCCAGGATTTTGGGTAATCGATCTGGCTTTCCTTGTTCCAGACATCGTGGGCGTTTTCCAGACAGATCGTGATTCGGCGGCCTTTGGCGCCCCGGATGCGGAAATAAAACCACAACGCATTTTTGCTGGTGGCTTTCCGGGACTGGCAGGCGAACCGGTTGAGGCCGGTTTGGCGCACTTTCTCGATGTTGCCGCCTTCGAAATGGGAGTCCAGGGTGATCATGAGAGTTGTTGAGGGTGGAGGGGCAGGCTGTTAGTCTATTAGACTATCAGGCTATTGGGTTGTTAGGGATTGAGGAGGAAAGCGTCTGGATTCCCGCATCCGCGGGAATGACGGGAGAGGGATGGCATGATAGGAGAGGAGGAGATGTGTCATTTTCAGTATTCCTATTTTTTCGTCATTCCCGTAAAAGCGGGAATCCAGTTGGCTTTGTGTCGTGCGCTTGTCTCGCCGAAGCGCTTGGGCGAAGGCGGATCGAGCAGTTGCCGGGTCTTGGGCCCGGCTTAATTCAGTTGCATGATATGGTCAGCGATTTGCCGGCGCAGGGAGTCCAGGTTTTCCCTGTCCAGATCGCATTGTTTGAGGGCGGCAAGAAAATTTTCGGCCGTGATCACGGCTTGTTTCTTTTGGGGATGATTGGTGGTTTTGGCCGCCTGGATGGCGGCGGTCAGGGCGGTCAGATATCTGACGTCGTCAACGGCTTCCCGGTAGCCTTCCCAGGCGATGGTGTCGATTACCCCGTCCGTTGTGGGATAGGTAAAGTTATGGTCGCGATATTTGCCGTCGAAATCATTCCAGAGGTTTTGATAGGAACATTGGTAGGCGAAAGTGCAGGCGCCGTCATAATCATTCTGCCACAACAACAAACCGTAGTTTTTTCGGTAGATTGCCGGATTTTCCACACCGCCAAACGGATTGCCATAATTCCATATGCGGTGGTTTTTTGCATGCCATTTTGCCGCTTCGGTTTTAAGGGGGTAGGAGCTGCAAATAAGCAAATCCTGAATATCACTGGTCCTTTGGGAGTTTTCGTTCGGTTTTCCGGCCACAAAAATCTTTCCGCCAGCCCGGCGGACCGTTTCCCAGGACAATCTTTGAATGGTCAATTCTTTTCCCGTGGCTTCATCCCGGCCATAGAAATACACGTTTTTGAATCCATATGGCCTGAAGAAATCCATGACTTCACCGACCTGGCGTGAAAGGTTTTCCCCGCTTTCTTTGGTGTCATCACGGTTGATATTAATGCCGTAGCAGTAGTACAGGCCGCCGGTTTTCATCCCCGCCTGATGTCTTAATTCCAGATATTTTTTGACCAGGTCTTTATTCTCAAAAGGCTGGTAAAAGGTGGGATTGGTGACTCCATGCGCGCGCAGATCGATCAATTCGGCCAGCAGTTGTTTTTCGCTTTTGTATTCCGAACTGATGGTTCCATTGGGATATTTTTCGGAAAGCACCGCGCGATAATAGATGCTGGAGGCATAATAAGGTTCCGGCAACGCAAAGGGATAAACCTCCAGCCTGACTGGCAATTCCGCCAGAAGCTTTCCGCCGGACAACAAATTGATTTTTCCGGCATACCTGCCGGGCGCCGCGTTGTCCGGAACTTTTACGGTGAGCCAGTATTGTTTGTTGGAATCCTTGGGGATTTTTGCGGAAAGAAGCCTGGCGGCGTCCTTGACGGGGAATTTTTCAATCGACAGCAGCGAGTAATTTGGATTGCCAATTGAAACCTCATGGGGATCGCTTATGTTGGCATATTGATTGCCGCCCGCCTTGAATGATTTTAAATAATTGGCCTTCTTGTCATGGTCCACCCTGACCAGTTCATCGTCGTTTACCAGAAGTTCAGGGATCAGCACCCTTGTGTTTTTCATTTGCTCCATGCTTTTTCCCGCAGTGCCGGCCTGGTACCAGCATTTTACGATCTTAAGGTCGATGCATTCCGGGGGGATGATGTCTTTTTTATTGGAATGAATCAGGGGTGTTGTTTCCGGAAGGAAATCGTCGATGTCTTTCTGTGAATGGATCGCGAAACTTGCCGGTTCATATTCACCCCGGGCCGCATGGATGGATATTTCCTTGTTGCCGGATGCGGCGATTAACGTGAAATCGCTTTCGTCCGGCAAGACCGGGCGCGAATGAATGGGGTTTAATGCCGTTGAAAGAATGGGGCATGCGGATGGCTTGAAGCATGAATCCGCCTTGCTGAAATCCAGTTTTTTCCAGTCGCTTAATTTTGAGTCGATATCCCATTCTTTTCCCAATTGCACATAACCGTCACCCGACGCTTTATTCAATTCTTCTTCCAATCCGTCCAGTTTTTTTATGAATGTGTCCAGCAGTTTTTTGGCCTGCGTTTCATGCGGTCGAGCCTGGATCGCCGCTTGCCGGATTGCCGCCAGTTTTTTCCTCCATTCTTTGAATCTGGCTTCATACATCTTTTTGGTCGGGTCCCATCGTTCACTGACTTTCTGCTTCATTTCTTTTTCATCGAAAGGTCTGCCTTCAAGCTTTACATGCTGAATCAGCAGAACGAGACGGCTGTTCTTTTTTCCGGAGATGAAAAGTGAAAGTCCGTTCAAATAGGGCGTCAGGCTTTCCCCGGGAATTGAAAAAAACTTTTTGGCGACATGCGGAACGGCGCTTTCGCGGCATTCTTTGAGCGCACCGCGGAACTGGATGGTTTGGCGGCCTGGTTTTGCCGTTGAAAACGCATCCGTTCCCTTGAAAACATAACCGGCAAAACAAGGCAACAAGTCGATTTTGTATCCAAATGAAAAATTGACGGCGCCTTTTGAATCTTTTTCAATCTTGAAATTTGCGGAGCAGACCGGATCGGTTTCCGCGGGAATGGAAATGGGCAATAAAAAATAAACGCCTCCGGAGTTGGAAAATGAAATATCCAGTTTATATGCCTTGGCTTGCGGTTCCTCGAGATCATCAACCACTCCGCTGAAATTGATTTTGAAATTTTCGCTGTTGCCATGCCATTGGACGAGTTGATCTTTGTCGGTAAAAAGCCGTTCGTACAGGATCGCGGAATTGTTTTCGGCGGACGTCTTTGGGCAGAGAGCGGTCAATAAGACCGGAAGAATCCATAGCGATCGTGTCATGTATTTTTCCATAAGGCCTTAATTCAGTTGCATGATGTGGTCCGCGATTTGCCGGCGGAGGGAATCGAGGTTTTCCCTGTCCAGGTCGCACTGTTTGAGGTTTTTGAGGAAGTTTTCCGCCGCGGCCAGTTGTTTCGCTTTTTTGGGATTGTTGGCGGTCCTGGCCGCCTCGATGGCTGCGGTGAGGGCGGTCACATACCGGACATCGTCGATTCCCGCCCGGTATCCCTCCCATGCGATGGTGTCGATGACGCCATCGACGGTGGGATAGGCCATGTTGGGATCGCGGCAGGCTTTGTTGTCGAAATCGTTCCAGATGTTGCCCATGGACCAGTTGTAGGCCCAGGTGCAGGCGCCGTCATAATCGTTCTGCCAGAGCAGCAGGCCGTAATTTTTCCTGTAAACCAGCGGATTTTCAACGCCGCCCTGGGGGTTGAAATAACACCAGATTTTATGTTTTTTTCCGTGCCATTGGGCGGCTTCCTCCCGGTTGGGGGGGCCGCAGCAGACCAGCACATCCTGGATGTCGCCCACGGCTTCAAAGTTAATCTGCCGGTAGCCGGCCACAAAGATTTTACCGCCGGCTTCGTGAACCGCCTGCCAGGCTTCCCTTTGCGCATTGAGTTTTTCGCCGGTGGCTTCGTCGATGCCATAGAAATAGACTTCTGGGATGTCGTATTGCCGTGCCAAGGAGATCAATTCCTGAATCCTGGCTTTTGTCTCTCCGGGATGTTTTGAGTAGCTGGTCAGATCAACACTGGAAACCGTGTAGAGGGGGCCTTTGATGCCGGCTTCCTTGCGGAGTTGAAGATAACGCTCGAACAGGACCTTGTTGGAGAAAGGTTGATAACACGCCGGATTGGTGACTCCATGTTCAACCATGTTGCGCATTTCCGCGCGGATTTGTTCTTCGCTGCGATAGGTCGAGGAGATGGAGCCATGGGGATGTTTTTCGTGGAGTGTGCTGCTGTAATAAATCGATGAGGTGTAGTATGGATTGGGCAGATTGAAGGGAAGGACTTCCAGACGCAGGTGGATGGCGCCGGCTTTTTTGCCGGCAAGGGTGGGGATGATTTCTGCCTCATAAACGCCGGGTTTTGCATCCGCCGGGGTGTGGACGGTCACCCAGAACCGTTTGTTGGTGTTGGCGGGGATGTTGACCGGCTGCAAACGGGGGGCGTCCTTGACGGGGAATTCATTGATGGGAATCAGGACGCTGTGGGGATTGATGTAATAGTTGGCGGGCCATTTTTCGTCGGGATCGCTGATCCATCGGCGTTTTGCCCCTTCGGGAAAGGAAAGGTTCAGATAATTTTTTTCCTCCCGATAGTCGACCTGTACCAAGGCATCGTCGTGGAGCAAAAGTTCCGGAACCAGTTCCCTCTTGGCGATTTTTGGATTATCGACGGATTGCCATGCGCCGCCGGCCTGGTACCAGCGTTTGTTGACACGGATATCCACCTGGCTGGCAGGGATGATATTGCCTTGGGCGCTTTTCAACTCTGTCATTTGAAATTGGAGGTCATTCAGGTTTTCCAAGGCAAAAAGCGCGAAACTGGCCGGCTCACGGGTGTCCGGGCAGGCGGTGACGCGCAAGCCGCCGTTGAGCGCGCCGGGCAACAGGGCGTCGGACGGGAGTATTTTCAGGCCGGTGATGGGAGGGATGGAATAGGGGATGAAAGGCGTCTTTTCCTTTGCAAGATATTGATCCACCGTTGAGAGGGTTGAGGGATCAAACTGTTCGAAGAATTCAAGGATGGGCGCCTGTTCGCTTTTCTTTTCATTGAAGAGAAATCCCTTTTTTTGGATTTCCTTGATTTCATCCTCCAGGGCCGCCAGTTTTTTTTCGGCTGATTGTTTCATCATGGCGGCGGTTTTGGAAAGTTCCCGCTGTTTGTCCAATGAGGATTTTGCGCGGCTGACGATGGCGGTCCAAGATTCCATCAGGCGTTCGAATTTTTCCCTGGCGGGCTGCCAGCGCCTGGCCATTTGCGCCTTGTAAGTGTCGAGGGGGGGCAGCATGCCGGTCAGCCGGATGTCGTCGAGATAGACGACGACCCGGGCGCCGCGGCCGCCTTTCAGCACGATGATGGGCGATTCGATGAAGGGGCTGACCTCCTCCTTTTGAACGCCCCAGACATATTTGGTCACAGTCATCAGACCCGCGTTGTTTGCGTAGTCGATGGGGCCTTCGTTTTGTTCCAACAGCCATTTTCCATCGGTTGTCTTGATGGGATTTTTAAAATTCCAGATGCAATCGCGCACGGTGGGTTCGTAATTGAGATTGTAGCCGAAGGCGCAGGAACCGGTGTTTTTTTCCCCGGTCAGGACCTGGGTTTCAAAATGCAGCCGGCCCTGGGCGGGCAGAAGGGGGAATTTGATCTTGAAATAAACAAGGGCGGTGTTGTCCAGGGTCACATCCAGTTTGTATGATTTTTTGCCGGAGAAAACTTTTTCCTCCGTCACACCTTTGAAGTTGATGGTGTACTTGCCATGCGAGATCCATGGCTGGACCGGATCCTTGCCGCTCTCGAAGTCCTCGACATATTCATAGGGTTTGAGTTCCAATGGGTCGGCGCTTTGGAGGAGGCTCATGGGGGTGAGAAGGAAAAGGGCGGCCAGGAGGAGGATTATTTTAGGTTGAAGGCTGAAGGCTGAAGGCCGAAGGGGATTGAGGGAACAGCGGATGGATTTCCGCATCCGCGGGAATGACGGCAACGAATTTAGATGTTTTGTGGTTGTCATGCGAGGGAGTGAGGGTGATTTTTATGTTGAGGAATTTTAAAGGTGGCTGGAACAGGCGGTGCGGGAGCCCCGCCCTCCATTTGCCGCGAAATGAATGGAGGGCGGGGCTCCCGCACCGCCACATCGGCAATCCCGGTGCAGGCCGTTTCCAAACGGTTTCAATTTCATCGTCATTCCCGCGGATGCGGGAATCCAGTTTATGCACGGGTATTTTAATGCTGGCATGAAAATGAGCGGATGATTTTTTAAGTTGAGTCGGGCAACAAGTTGTCCCTTATCGAGAAAACTATTGCCGCCAGGAATGCCTGACAGTCTTCAGCCTTCAGCCTAAACACCTAATTTAACAGTTCGATTTCGGAGTGTTCGATGAGGCGGCCTGTCACCTTGATGGGCAGTTCTGGCGGGGTTTTGCCGCAAATGCGTTTGTCCAGAACATCCAGCAGGTTTTGGGCGATGGCTTTTGGCGAAAATTCGTACCGGATGATGGGAATGCCATATTCATGGAAGATGCCCTTATTGGTCATGGTTGCGATGGGTATGGGGTGGCGGATATGGACGCCTCTGCTGATCAGGGCCGGCGCCACCCCGCGCATGGCGATGTCGTCGGAAACCAGGAGAGCCTCCGGCCATTGTTTTTTCGATTCCCATTGATCAATCAACTGCAAGGTGTTTTTCAGCGCCTCAATCTTCAGGTCGTATGGGGTGGAGGGATATTCAAATTGAAAAACCTCCGCCTGCGGCAACCCCATTTCCGACAGGGTGTTTTGAATTCCTTGGAGATCCAGCCCATTGCTGACCATGTCGGTCATGGCCCGGATGTAAAAAATGCGCCGGACGCCTTTCCCGGCAAGATGTCTTGTTGAAACCGAGCCGAACCCCTCGTAATCGAAGGTTACATCGGTATTTGAACTTTTTGGCGGACCAAACCGGGCAACGGGCAGATTTTCGCTGAGTTTTGGAAATTCATCGCCTGCCAGTTTGCCCAAAAGCTGGATGAAGCCCTTGAAAGGATGGTTTTTGAGATCCTCGGCAAGCTGGCGGTAGCTGGGGTGTTGTTTGATTTCCTCCGCAGAGTTGCATCTCACAAAACCATCGTATGCCCGGCAGTTCCATGCGCCGTTTTTGGAAGACAGGATGTCCTCGTTGATGAATTGATATACAGCCCGTTGGAAGAAAGCGTTTTCATCGGTGAGCGCGGGATTGAAAAGCGCTCCCACCATGGTGGAAACCTGAGCCGGGCGAATGAAGGTGCCCATGCAACCTTTTCCTCCAACCAAACCTTCGTCTTTCAGATGTTTGAAGGCTTTTTGGACCGTTTTATAATCCACATTCCAGTCCTTGGCCAACTGCCGCAAAGAGGGGAGTTTTTGGCCGGTTGTGAGAACTCCTGTTTGGATGAGACTTTTGAAATGTTTTTCGATTTGGGTACAGGGATAGACCATGGGATCAATTTTAAGGTCGAACCTTCCAAAATCCAATAGTTCGCGTTGATCCATGCGTGGATCATAGCGGATTTTTTTAAAAAAGTCAAAAATTCATTAAAAAATTTTAATGTTGAGGAAATTCAAAGTTGGCACGAAAGCACCATGGCAAAAAGATTTTTTGACAGGATTAACAGGATTGACAGGATTTTTATGAAAGACAATGTCCGGCCGCATGGCCGAACAATCCTGTAAATTCTGTTAATCCTGTCGAAAAGTTGTCCGCGCAGGCGGATTTAATTCAAATGGTTTCAATTATTTTTACAAAAAATTTGACTTTTTATTTAGTTTCAATTATTCTGTTTTTACACAATTAAAACCCTTTTTAACTGAAAAGGAGCTAGCTAAATGTCGAAGATCAAAATTGCAGTGGCAGGAATTGGGAACTGCACCAGTTCGTTGGTGCAGGGCGGAGTTTTTTACAAGAATCTGAAGGTGAAGGCCGGGGAAGTGATTCCCGGATTGATGCACCCGACGCTGGGCGGATACACGGTCAGCGATATCGAGACGGTGGTGGCCATTGATGTGGACGCGCGCAAGGTGGGCAAGGATCTGTCCGAAGCCCTGTGGGAGGCGCCCAATTGCACCCAGAAGTTCTCGGATGTGCCGCATCTGGGAGTGAAGGTAATGATGGGGCCGGTGATGGACGGGGTGTCGGAGCATCTGAAGCGTTATGTGCAGGTGTCCAAT
Organism: Verrucomicrobiia bacterium; assembly: GCA_028687435.1. Classification (GTDB taxonomy): domain Bacteria; phylum Verrucomicrobiota; class Verrucomicrobiia; order JABWAM01; family JABWAM01; genus JAQUAF01. The sequence continues at coordinate 21,126 of JAQUAF010000032.1, forward strand.
GAGAAACCCATTGGCAGCGTGGATGAGATGGCCGAGATCTACAAGAAGAACAAGGTGGACGTGCTGGTGATCAACCTGCCGACGGCCTCTGAGAAGGCGACGTGGTTTTACTGCGAAGCGGCGTTGAAGGCCGGAGTTGGGATTGTGAACGGGATTCCCGTTTTGGTTGCCAACAACAAGGAATTCGCGGCAAAGGCGGAGAAGAACAAGGTTCCGATCGTCGGGGACGATTACAAGAGCCAGTTGGGCGGAACGATTCTGGATCGCGCGTTGTTGCACCTGTGCGTGCAGCGCGGGATCAAGATCACCAAGTCCTACCAACTCAATTACGGTGGCAACACGGACTTCTGGAATCTGACAGACTGGCAGCGTGGCAAGACCAAGCACGCGTCGAAGAAGAGGGGCGTGGATGCGGTGATGCCGTATGAAGCTCCGTTTTCGGTGAACGTGTCGCAGCTGGAAGTGCTGGACGACGACAAGATCTGCCGCATTGAGATTTGGGGCGAGAACTTCGGCGGCACGCCGATCTCGATGGAAGCCAAACTGAGGGTGGTGGACAGTCCGAACTCGGCAGGCGTGATGGTGGACGGGATTCGCTGCTGCAAACTGGCGATGGATCGCGGGATTGGCGGAGTGCTGGAAAGCGCCTCGTCGTACCTGTCGAAGAGCGCGCCGACGCAGTATGCGACGGACGAGGAAGCCCGCGCGGTGATGGATGAGTTCATCGATGGCAAGCGTCAGCGGTAAGAAACGAGGTTGTTTGGGCTGCAGGCTGAAGGTTTTGATGACCGGAGGCCTGCAGCCTATCCGCCTGCGGTTTGTGTTTTAATCTCAATGTCATTGCGAGGAGTTCGCCCCGGCGAACGACGAAGCAATCTCGGTTCGGGGATTGCTTCGTCGCCCACTAAGCCGTGGCTTCTCGCAATGACTTTTAGAGATGAGGAGAACGAATACATGAAAGAGCTTAAGATTGGAGTGGCGGGGTTTGGCTGGTGGGGGCAGGTGCTGGCCGGGTGTTTCCGGGAAATTCCCGGAGTAAAGGTGGTGGCTGCCAGCAAACGGCGGAGGGATTTCACGGATGCGGCCCTGGGTGATGCGAGGCATTATGTTTCCACGGAGGAGATGTTCAACCAGGAGAAGCTGGACGGGGTGATTGTGTCCACGCCTCCGGACGCGCATCTGCCGGCGGTGGAGATGGCGGCGGCCCGCGGGGTTCATGTGTTTTGCGAGAAACCCATGGCGCACCGGCTGGAGGATTGCGACCGGATGATCAAGGTTTGCGCGAAGAACAAGGTGGCGCTGATGGTGGCCTTCAAGCATCGTTTTGCGAAATCATTCTTCCATCTCAAGGAGAACGCCGCGCGCCTGGGCAAACCGCAATGGGCGATGTACACCTATCCCTTGTGGAAGGTGGAGGACCCGGGATGGAAATTTCAGGAGAAGGGCACGCCCGGGATCGTGGTGGAGAACGTGGTGCACGCCATTGACGGACTGGTTTTTCTGATGGGCGACGTGGAGCGGATTTACGCGGAAGGCAACCGTGTGGTGTTCAAGCACAAGACACTGCCGGATTCGGCGATTTTCACGTTGCGCTTCAAGAACGGGGCGATTGCTGCGATCGGTGGCGGTTGCACCTCGGATCGGAAGATCAGCCGTGAGTATCTGGATATTCATTACGAGAACGGTCTGGCGCAGATCTGGGGGAAGCTGGATTATCCGACGAATTTGAGGCTGTTGTACCGCGAGGAGGCGCAGCCGGAGGATCATGTGTATGAGGGCAGCGACGGGGTGAGGGAGGAAGTCGGGTATTTTGTGCGCTGCATCCGCAACGGGGAGGAACCGAAGATTTGCGATGGAAAGGAAGGCCGGAAATCCGTGGCGATCGCCTTGGCGATCCTGAAATCCATCAAGGAAAACAAGATTGTCAGTTTAGGAAAATAAACCAAACGCCGCGCAACGGGAGTTGATCGGCAAAACAAGTTAAAACGAATCGAACAGCAGAAGCAGCAAACACCGTAAAGGAGATCATCATGTCGAATACGCGCATCAATCCCCAACCCAAGGTCAAAACCCCTTTTCCAGGGCCCAAAACCGAGAAGGTTTTGAAAGACCTGCAAAAATACGAGTCCCAGGGCGACCTCTGTTTTGCCAATTATGGAATTCCGCCCGTTATCGAGGAGGCGGAGGGGCTTTTCGTCAAGGATGTTGACGGAAACGTTTATCTGGACCTGACCTCCGGTTTTGCCGCCCTCAATCTCGGGCATTGTCCCAAGGAGGTGATCGAGGCGTCCTACAAACAGATGAACACGGTTCATCACACGGCGCAGCAGCCGACCGCCGTGAGAGCCCAACTCGCGAAGAAACTGGTGGAGATGGCGCCAGGCAAGTTGAGGAACAAAAGCAAGGTTCAATACGACACCGGCGGCACCAATGCCGTGGAAGTCGGCATGAAGCTGGCCAAGGCCTACACCAAGCGGCCCTATGTGCTTTGCTACCAGGGCGCCTATCATGGACGGTCCCATGCCACGCTGTCGGTTTCGTGCTTCCCGTTTCTCAAGGAAAACTTCTTCCCTCTGATGCCGGGCGGCGAAACCCGGGTGCCGTATCCTTATTGTTATCGGTGCCCCTTTGCCCGGAAATTCCCCGAGTGCGAACTCTTTTGCGCCAAGTACATCGACGGTATTCTGTCGGATCCCACCTGGGGCCTGATCGACAAGAAAAAAGGCACCAATCTGGTGGCCGGACTGTTGTTCGAGCCGGCGCAGGGCGCGGGCGGTTACATCATTCCGCCTCCGGGTTACTGGCAGAAGATGAGGGAGATCTGCGACAAGCATGACATTCTCATGATCGACGACGAAATCCAGATGGGCTGGGGACGTTCCGGCAAATGGTTTTCGATCGAGGCTTGGGATACTTATCCGGATATCATGATGGTGGGCAAGGCCTTCACCGCGGGGATCATTCCCAATGCGGCGATCATTGCCAGAACGGAAATCATGGATGTGCTGAAACCCATTCATCAGAGCGTGACCTTCTCGGGGAATCCCGTGGGATCCGCGGCCGCGCTGGCCATGATGGAAGTGGTGGAGAAGAAGAAATTGATCGAGAACGCCCAGAAGATGGGTGAGTATTTCCTCGGAAAATTGCAGGAATTGCAGGAGAAACACCGGATCATTGGCCAGGTCCAGGGCAAGGGCCTGATGCTCTCCATGGAATTGGTCAAGAATCGTGAGACCAAGGAGCCGGCTTCCGATGAGAATCGGGAACTGATCCGCACCTGTGTCAAGCATGGGCTGCTGCTCACCATCTCCGGGCATTTCGGCAATCGCATCAATCTGGTGCCGCCGTTGATTGTCACCAAGAACGAAATCGACATCGGCGTCAAGATTCTCGACGAGTGCCTGACGCTGATTGAGAAGAAGTGATGTTTGCGGGTTTGTGGTTGAGGTTGACTGCCTGATCGATTCCGGGCAGACGGCGCCCCTCCTTGTGGAGGGGCGCCGGGACCTTGAACAAAAAGGTTGTGTGAAAAATTTAATGTTGGGATGAAGGCGTCGGAATTTTGTTGCGCATGCCTCTGGATTCCCGCATCCGCGGGAATGACGGAAAAATGGAGTTTTGCGTCAAGTAATGTCTCATGCCAAAGATTGTTGCATCCAGCCGCCCGCTTTTGCCGTCATTCCCGTGAAAACGGGAATCCAGTTCAATGCAAAACGCGCATAAGTTGAACTTTGAACCAAATCAAAAACATGGAAAAGCTGATCAATCGGGGTGTTGAGGCGAACCGCGCGGAAGTCATTGGTTTTTTGAAGAAATTCCTTTCACTTGATTCGCAGGTGATCAATCAGGGCGTGAAGGGACGGGAGGGGAAGGCGCAGCGGTTTATTGGCGCGATGTTCAGGAAGTTGGGCGCTGAAGTCGATTTTTTCGAGCCGGACAACCGGCGGTTGCGAAAATATTCGGATTTCAACCCCGGGCATGATTACGCGGGGCGGCCCAACATGGTGGCGGTGTTGAAGGGAACGGGGCGGTCGATCATTTTGAACGGACATGTGGACACGGTGTCGCCGGGGAACCTGGCCCTTTGGAAGCATGGACCGTGGGATGCCAGGATCACCCAGGGCAGGATTTTTTCCCTGGGAAGCTGCGATATGAAGGGCGGTCTGGCGGCGATGGCCATGGCGGTCATGATTTTGAAAAAGCTGCGGATTCCCCTGAAAGGGAGCATTATTTTTCAGAGCGTGGTGGATGAGGAGGGGGGCGGCAATGGTTCCCTGGCCTGCGTGGACCGGGGATACCGGGCGGACGCGGCGTTGATTGCGGAGCCGACTGATTTCATGATTTGCGCCGCGCACCGGGGAGCCATGCATTTGAAGATCACCACCCGGGGCGTTTCAACCCATGCCTCATTGAAATCGAAGGGGGTCAATGCCATTGAAAAGATGGTCAAGGTGATGGATGCGCTGGGCGATCTTGAAAAGGCCTGGCACAAAAAGAAAAAGCATGCCCTGCTGCCCTCGCCATCCATCACATTCTGCCAGTTGACCGGAGGGGTTGGAGCATCGATCATTCCCGCGGAATGCGAGGCCAAGGTCAACGTGAAGTATCTGCCCACGGAGAAGGCGGCTGCTGTGCGCAGGGAGGTGGAGGACAAGGTGCGGGAAGTTGTCCGGTCGGATGAATGGCTGGGCAAACATCCGCCGCAACTGACCTGGCTGCTGAACAGTCCGCCTTATGAGACGGCGGTTTCGCATCCATTGGTCGGAGTGGTCAAAAAGGCGGTGAATTGTTTTGCCGGCGAGGCAAAGGTGGGGGGGCTGCCCTCGGGCGCCGACGCGCGGATCCTGAACAATGTGGGAAAAATTCCCACGTTCATCATGGGACCCGGTCATCTGTACCAGGCGCACCAACCAAACGAATATCTCATGATCGATGATTACATCAAGACGATCAAGGTTTACGCGCTGGCCCTGGAGGAGTGGCTCAATTAGGCAAGGTTCAAGGTTCAAGGTTTTAGGGAAAAGGGAATGGGGACGTGAAAATTCAACAAAAGAAAGACGATGAATTTCAAAAGCGTGTTATTTGACCAATTGCCGGCGCACGATACCTGCTGGTCGTTGATCACCGGTGTGGACGGACAGCTTTATATTGGCGTTTGCGGCGAGATGACCGGCGGATTGAGCGCCTTTCTGGCCTCGTACGATCCCAGGACGGAAAAGGTGGATTATCATCTGGAAGTGGCCGAGGTGTTTGGAATCCCCCCGGAGAAGGGCGAGGCGGCCCAGGCCAAGATTCATTATTCGCTGCTGACCGACACGGAGGGGATGATTTACGGGGCGACCCATTCCACGGGCGCGCCGCTGGGCGATTTTCTCTGGCGTCCCTGGAATTGCTGGACTCATCCCATCAAGAATTTTCGCGGTTCCTGCCTGTTTGGCTACGATCCCAAAAAACGGGAGGTGTTGTTCAAGGACATTCTTCTGCCCCAGGAGGGGACCCGCTGCATGGCAATCGGCAACAAGAGGCGGAAGTTGTTCGGCATCTCCTATCCGAGGAATCATTTTTTCATTTACGACCTGGAGAAACACCAGTTGCGGGATCTTGGGAGGATTGGAAGCGTCAATCCCCAGTGCATCTTTCTTGATCCCGACGAGAACGCCTATACCACCGATGATTACGGCAACCTGATTTGTTGCGATGGCGGGAGCGAGGAACTGAGGGATACCGGAATGCGGATTGCTCATGCGCCGTTCCGGAACGGTTTTCACAATGTTTTTTACGATGTGGCGCCGTCGCCGGACGGGGAGAGCGTTTTTGGCGCGACATGGACCTTTGGAGAGAGGCTGTTCTGCTACAACTTCAAGAAAAAGAAACTCTACGATTTCGGCAAGGCGTACGGGGAGGAGGTTGAGGAGTGGGCGCATATCATCAACAGCCATGTGGGCGCGCTGGTTTTTGGAAATGACGGAAAACTTTATTTTACCGCCAATTTGAACCTGGACGGCCGGTGCGCGCCCCACCTGGTTTCGTTCAACCCGGACAACCAGAAACGGGAAGTGCTGGGCAAGATGATGTATCAAGGCAAGCCTGCGGACCATTTTTCCCGCGCCGCGTTTGATCCGGAGGGCAATCTCTACTTTGCGGAGGTCGGCAACAGTCCCACCAAGCTGTTCAAGTACGAGGGCGCCAGGGGCGGGGGGAAGATGAAACGGGCGCTGAGGTTTTGGGGGTGAAACCCAATTAAAAATTGAAAAGGTAAAATTAAAAATGCGAGGCAGGGAACTCCGTTTTAAAGTTACCAGCGCCAATCCAAACTTTTAATTTCACAGAGTCATGAAAAAATTGAATCTCAAAAATAGAAAATGGCCATCCCCGCCTCCACATGACGAGCGTTTTAAGGGCGAGGGCATCAAGGGATTTTTGCGGTTGCGGGCGGACTATGAAAAAAGCGCCTTTGTCAGCGAGGGGCATGTCGAGGTCCGGCGGCTGGGGCCGGCGTCGTTCGTCAAGCCCATTCCGGCCGGCGAATGCGCCATCACCGCCCTGACGCGTTACAAAAGCGGGAAGATTTACGGGGGGACCTCCGGCAGTCGCGGGCATCTCTTTTATTACGATCCCTCGCCGGACGCCGACGTGGTGGTGGACATCGGGGTGGTGGGCGAGGAGATGAGCGTCACCAGCCTTGTGGCGGGGGAAAAGATTTACGGCGCGACCGAGGGAAGGGACGGGGGCTTTTTGTTTGCCTATTCGCCCTGCGAGGTTTTGATGGAAAAACTGCAGGTGGCGGGCAAGGGGTTGCGCGAGATTTTCGATTCGCCGGTGGAGGACCAGATGTTCCACAGCATTGTCGATCCATGCCATTCGGCGGGGAAGATCGAAATGCTGAAAAAAGTGTCCTCCGACGAAGGAATCGCCTGCCTGGCCATGGACCGGAAAAGGGATGTGATTTACGGGCTGACCTCGAAGAAGGGGTTGTTTTTCGTCTATTCGATTCAGACGGGGAAACTGAGTTTCAAGGGGCAGGTTGATCCGATCCGGGAATTCTCGAAAAAACTGGTGCTGGATCTGGAAGGCAATGTTTATGGGGCGGGATGCTGGGGGCGGCTGTTCCGGTATTCGCCGGACAAGGGCAAAATCGAATCCCTTTCCATGACCATGCCGTCGTTGAAGGGGAGGGAGGCTTACAACCGGGTTGACGCATGGGCGCTGGATGAAGCCACGGGGGCGGTTTACGGGGGGACGATCGATGGCATTTTGTTTGAATTCGAGCCCCGGACGCAACGGATGATCTGCCTCGGCAAGCCGATCGACCAGATGCGGACGCGCGCCCTGACGGTTGGAAATGACGGGAGGGTTTTCGGCGTGGGCGGCGAGCCGGGCAAATGCTGCCATTTGTTCGTCTATGAACCGGGCAGCCGGCAGTTGCGCGATCTGGGCATGCTGCTTGCTGCGATCGAGACCCCTTGGTACGGCTACGAAATAGCCTGCGCGGCGACCGGAAGGGATGGGGAGATTTATTTCGGCGAGAACGACCGCATCAGCAATCTGTTCATTTATCATCCAGCCATTGCGTTGAGGACGCCGGCATTGTGTGATCGCGGCCAGGCCGCCTTGAGGGAAGGGCCTCCACCGGATGGTTGTTGCGTGAAGTGACATTCAAGCGGGCAGACTGAAGAATGCCGGCTCTGAGATTGTAAAACGGAAGGATTCCTGACCTGTTACGCATGAAGAACATCGAGCTAAGCATTCAAACAGCGGATCCCGTTCATGTGCAGATTGAACGGTTTTTGCGGAGGCAGATTCTGGCGGGCGAGTTGGAGCCCGCTGAACAACTGCCGTCAACCGATGAATTGGTGCGTCAGTTGCATGTCAATCGCGCCTCGGTCATCAAGGCCATGGCGCGGTTGCAGGCCGAGGGGCTCATCGAGCGGAAACCCAAGCGCGGAACCTTCGTCAAATCCAGCGTGGACAAAACGGTGATTGGCGTTTTGATCGGGGAAAGCCTGTCTGACGAAACCTCGTATTTTCAGCGGGCGGTGTGCAAGCATCTGCGTTCGGAACTCATGTCGATGCAGGACCGGTATTGGACCTACCGGGTTTACGACGGGTTGTTTGGCATGGAAAACCAGGGGGATTTCCGGTCTCTTCCCATGTTTCAGAACCTGACCAACGATCTGCGAAATTATCCCTTCAAGGGGATGATTCAGATCATGGGCGGTTTGAGCAGCGCCCAGGCATCACAGTTGGAATTCAATCTTCCGACAGTTCGTCTCGGACCGCCCTTGCAGGGGGCGCAGGCCGAGGTGATTTTGGATTACCACCGATTTGGCCGGGAGGCGGTGGAATATGCCGTGCGGCACGGGGCGAAAAAACTGGTTTGCTTGCGGGGAATTTATGAGGCGTCCGACTACTCGCTGGATTTGGATGGGATTGGCGAGGCCGCAAAGGAGACGGGGCTTCCTCCGGTTGAGATTCATCAATTGCAGCCCTCATTGATCGGCGGTCCGCATCTCGAACAGGCCGGTTACAATCAGACCCGGCAGCTTGTTGATGCCTGGCGGACGAACGGCTGGCCCGATGCCATGCTGATTTCCGACGATATTGCCGCCCGCGGCGCTGTGCGCGCCCTTGTTGAACAGGAGAAGGAGGTTGCGGGACGTCTGCTGTTGGTGGTGATGGCCAACGAGGGGATTGAGCATCACTATGAGTTGCCCGTGGCCCGGTATGAGTTTTCGCCGGAAACCGTGGCCCGGGAGATGTTGCGTGTCCTGTGGAAACGGATTGCCGGCGAACCCTTGGATGGGGCGCCTGTCAGGATTGCCGGGCGTTTGAAAGTTCCGGGCGGGCCGCTTGCCGCATGACAATTGGGCCTGATTTTTCCGGGCGGGAGCGCTGGCGTCTTCAGCTTTGTTTGCGCAGATACCGGGTGTTGTTTGAGCGGAGGGTCAGGCCGGTGCGGTCGAAGTAATCGAGAAGCGGCAGGGCGTATTTGCGGGTGGTGTCGAGCAGGTATTTGAATTTGACACTTTCAAGGCGTCCTTCGCGCCGAATGTAATCCGTCAGCAACTGGCGGGCGCGCTCCACGGCTTCACAATGAAAGCGAAGCCCTTCCCCCACGAAGATCAATCGCCGGTTTTCCTCGAGAATGCGGATGAGTTTGTTGATGACCGTGACGGAGATTCGCAAGGCCGTTGCGGCCTCCCCGGGGTCCGGCGGCTGGAATGGACGCTGGCGGAACAGGTTTTCGAGTTGATCGAGCTGGGCTTGGCCGGCATCCGGCAGGGTTGCGCGGTGTTCCGGCAGGGCAACCCGTCCGGCAACCCGTTCGACCAGACGTCCTTCCTTTTTGAGGATGACCAGCAAAGGGTCCAGAACCGGACGCGCCAGGCGGGTGGCTGTTTGAAGTTGTTCCGGGGAAATGCCGGGGCTGGCTGGCGATTGACGGTGAAATTCGCCGGTCAAGCGGAGCAATTCCGCGACGGTCTGTCTTGCGGTTTCCGCATGGAGGAACATGCCTCCCTCCAGCGCCAGGGCTTTCCCTTCCCCGACCATGCGCTGCAGGATTCGATTGGCCTGTTCCGTGGTTTGTTTCGCGGTCAAGGCCAGTTCCGCCAGGCGAGGCGCGGTTTTTTCCGCTTTTTTCAGGCATTCCATGAGCCATGCGGATTCGTCGGTCACCGCCTGGGCCTGCGCCGTCACTTCCTGGATGATTTCGGGACGGTTGCGTCGCAGCCGGCGGGCGCCGCCTTCGAGCAGACGTCCGCCGCCGATGGTGCGGACGGGGTTTAACTGACGGATGATGAAACGGTCTCCCGGACCCGCCACCAGCGGTTTTTCAAAATGAAATTGCACCACCGCTTCGTCGCCGCCGGCCAGATTGTTGCCGGCGAGCAGGTAAACCGTGGCCGGCACATCGGTGGTTCCGGTATGAAAACGGAGCCGGGTGGGATGATGCAGCGACACGCCTTCCTGCCGGAGGAGGCGCAAGTGCGCGGTGTGCCATTCGCATGGCGAAAAATAACCTGGTGCGGCAATCGTGTCTCCCCGGGAGATCTGGCGGTGGTCCCATTGCGGCACATTCAGGGCGGCGCATTGTCCCGCGCGCGCGGCCGGGCCGGTTTGCTGGTAAATCTGGGTGGAACGCAATTTCCCGGAGATCCCTTGCGGCAGGAGAACCAACTCGTCGCCGACGCCGGCTTGTCCCGCCACGGGGATCCCGGAGACCACCGTGCCGAAGCCCTTTACCGCAAAAGCCCGTTCCACCGGCAGACGGAAAATCCCGTCGGTGCGGCGTCTCGGAATGGAGGCGGCCAGTTCTTCGAGCCCTTCGCGGAAGGCGTCGTACCCCTCGCCGGTGAGGTTGGAAAGAGGAAAAATGGGGGCGTTTTCCAGAAAAGTGCCGCGCAGGATCGCCTTCACTTGTTCGGTTGCGGCCGCGCGTTGCCCGGCCTCCACCCGGTCGATTTTGGTCAAGGCCACGATGCCTCGGGCCAGACCGAGCAATTGCAGGATGTCGAGATGTTCACGGGTCTGGGGCATCACTCCGTCGTCGGCCGCAACCACCAGCAGGACGCCGTCCATGCCCGTGGCGCCGGCGACCATGGTTTTGACAAAATGTTCGTGTCCGGGCACATCGACGATCCCCACCTCCAGATCATGAATGAGGCAGGGGGCGAACCCCAATTCGATGGACATGCCGCGTTCTTTTTCCTCCTTGAGGCGGTCGGTGTCGCAACCGGTCAGGAATTTGACCAGGGCGGTTTTCCCGTGGTCGACATGGCCGGCGGTGCCCAGCGTGATGTTGATTTGCTCAGGCATGCGCAGGTTGCAATGCGGCGATCAGGGCCGCTACGACCTCCGGTTCGTCGCCGTCCAACAGGGTGCGCGGATCGAGCAGAACCTGGTTCTCGTGGATCCTGGCAAAAAGGGGCGGGTTGCCGGCGCGCAGGCGCGCGGCAATTTCATCCGGGCCAAGACGGGTGGAGTGGACGGCCACCAGGCGGGTGGGCAGGTTTTGTTCCGGAAGGGAACCGCCGCCCATTTGGGAGAAGCCATCCTGAAGGGAAAGCGTCTTTTTGCCGAGAGCCTTGTGGACAGCTTGGACAATCCGTTCGGCCAGGGAGGAGATCTCCGGCAAGGAACGCCGCAACAAGCGGAGAGTGGGCGTTTGAAAGGCGGTTTCCTCATCGAGAAACAAACGAAGCGTGGCTTCCAGGGCGGCCAGGGTCAGTTTGCCGACCCGGAGGATTCGCGCCAGCGGATGCTTGCGAATGGCGGCGAGGAGATTGGCCTTTCCAAGAATCAAACCGCCTTGGGGACCGCCGATGAGTTTGTCGGCGCTGGAGAGAATGACATCCGCGCCGGACCGCACCGATTCCATGAGCGTAGGTTCCCTGGCGAACCCAAAACGTGAAAAGTCCAGGAGCGCGCCCGCGCCCACGTCGTCGATCATGAGGATGCCCCTGGCATGGGCGAGACGCACCAGTTCGGCGGACGGCGTTTCGGCCGTGAAACCGGAGATCCGGAAATTGCTGGGATGCACCCGCATGATGGCGGCCGTGCTGGCGGTGATGGCCTGTTCGTAATCGCGCGGGTGGGTGCGGTTGGTGGTTCCCACCTCCACCAGGCGCGCGCCGCTGGCGGCCATCACGTCGGGCAGCCGGAATTCGCCGCCGATCTCGATCAATTGCCCGCGGGAGACAATGACTTCCCTGTCTTTGGCGAGGGCGCTTAAAACCAGCAGGGTGGCTGCGGCATTGTTGTTGACCACGGTGGCGGCCTCGGCGCCGGTCAACTGGCGCAGGAGATTTTCGATGCCCTCGTCGCGCCGGGAGCGTTTGCCGCTGCCGGGGTCCTGCTGCAGGCGCGAATAGCCGCGGAGTTCCTCATGGATTTGGCGGATGGCGGTTTCGGGCAGGGGCGCCCGGCCCAGTCCGGTGTGCAGGATGATGCCGGTGGCGTTGATGGCCCGGCAGTAGTGGGGGCGCGCGGCGGTTTGGGCGCGGCTTTGCAAGCGTTGAAGAATGACATCCTGAAGCGCCTCTGTGCCAGCGGCCTGAAGGGCGCCGTTTTTCAATTCGTTCCGGATTTCGTCCGCGGTGCTTCGCGCCATGTTTGCGAGAACCTGCCGGGGGATGCCATGTTGGGGATGACGTTTTGCAAAATCCCGCAACAGGATTTCCACCGCGGGGATTTTTCGCAGGCTGTGGGGGCGCGTGGCTGGCATGCCATTATCCTGCCCCGGGAGGGGGCGGGTTGCAAGCCGCGTATTTTAAGCTGCTTGACGAAGCTCCCGGTATTTGATTTTGTTCCTTTTTGAGGTTGATATGAGATTTAAAGCTATTGTTTGCCTGCTATGCGTCAGCGCGGCGATATTTTCATGGGCGGAAACCTATCGTTGCCAGACCCGGACCCCCGCTTACGATCCCTCCGATCATGCCAGGCAGATTGGATTTTTCGAGATCGGGAGCGATCTGGAAATTCAGGGGGCTGTTGACGCCCATGGCATGGTTCCGGTGGCGTTCAATCAGCCCAATGGGCAGAAAATCACCGCGCTTTGCCCGGCCGCCAGCGTGGGAAAGGGAACCGGCGCGCAACCCGCCGAAAGCGCGGAAAAAGGCAAACCCGGCGCAACGGTTTCCACGGATACTTCCCGCTGGATGACTGATTACGACAAGGCGCTGGCCATCGCCAAAGCGGAAAAGAAATTTCTTCTCATGGATTTCAGCGGTTCGGATTGGTGCGGCTGGTGTGTGAGGCTGGAAGAGGAGGTTTTCAGCAAGGGCGCATTCAAGGCTTACGCCAAAAAGAATCTGGTTTTGCTTTTGGTGGATTTTCCGAAAACCAAGCCGTTGCCCGCCGACCTTCGCAAGCAGAACGAGAGTTTGGCCGCCAAGCATGGGATTGAAGGTTTTCCCACGGTTGTCATTTTGAATTCCGACGGCGAAAAGGCCGGCCAGACCGGGTATGTGAAGGGAGGCCCCTCCGCCTTCATTCGCGAACTGGATTCGATCATCGGCAAGGGAAAGTGATGATCTGTAACGCGCCATGAATAGCGTGAAACTTTGGTGTCGCTGGTTTTTCTTCTGTGCGGCATTATGGGGGTTTTCCGGGTGTGGATCGAAGGAGAAGATTTTTCCGCCCAAACAACAGGTTGAGGATGCTGTTCGCGCCGCTTTGCCGTCATTTTTGATTCTTGATTGCATGGAATTTGAGGTTTTGGGCGCTGAACAAGAGTCGCCCAAGATCAACTTCAAGGCGGTGGTGGTTCCCAAGGCGGACCTTTTCCGGGTCGATCAGATACTGCCTGGAATGCCTGAGGTGACCCTTCTCAAGCCGGTGCAAAAGGCCGGCGCGAAAATTACGCTTTATGGATCGATTGTCTCACATCGCACGGTTGACCTGTGGAGTTTTGAAATGCCGGATTTTTCCAGCGGGCTTCAACAATGCGGACAGCCCCGCGGGAGTTTTGGCCCGCAGGCGTTTGAAACCGGAACGCCCGAGGCGGATATCGCGTTGAGACAACAGTCCGTGAATGTCGCGCAACAGAAGAATCTGCGCAAGACCGAGGCGGAGAACGTCGTTCGCGCCCGCATTCCGTCATTTTTGAATCCGGTCAGCATGGAAACCGAGGTGGTGGACGCCGGCAGGGAAACAGCGAAGGTCAATTTCAGGACGCTGGTCGTCGCCGAGGAGGACTTGTTTCAAATTGATCAGAAAATTTCCGGAATGCCCGAGGTGATTCTGCTGAAGCCGGTTCAAAAAGCCGGATCAAAGATCAGCCTATATGGATTCATTGTTGCGCGGAGGACCCTGAATCAGTGGGATTTTGAGGAGCCGGATTTTTTTGGCGGGCTTCAGAAATGCGGGCAGCCCCGCGGGAGTTTTGGCGAACAGTCATTTGTCGCGGGGACGCCCGATGCGGAGGCCGCATTGAAGCGGCAGGCTGAGCGCGCCGCGCAGCAGGAACGCGCGCGAAAGAACGAAGTGGAGGTCATTGTCCGGGCTGCCATTCCCGCCTTTTTGAGTTTTGGCGGCTTGGAAACCGAGGCGGCGGATGCCGGCCAGGAGCGATTGAAAATCAACTTCAAGGTGGTGGTGGCGGCCAGGGAGGATCTTTTTCTGGCCGAGCGGAGGATTCCCGGTAAATCGGCGGTCTTGTTGAAATTGGCTCAAAAAGCCGGCGCCAGGACAACCCTTTGCGGATCGATCGCCGCGCGGCGCGCTCCTGATCAATGGAATTTTGAGAAACCGGTTTTTCCCGGCGGATTTCAGCAGTGCGGACAACCCCGCGGCAGTTTTGGCGCGCGATCGTTCATTGCGGGCACCCCCGAGGCGCAAGAGGCGTTGAAAACGCAGCCATCGGAGGACAGCCAGCCGAAAAAAACGGTTGATAAGACTCTCAAAGAGATGGAGGCATTGGGGCTTGAGGCGGCAAAAGGATCGCGTGAAGCGGTTGATCAACTGGAACAAGCGGCGGGTGAGATTTACGGGAATCTCGATTACCATGACACGAAGAGTACGGCTTCAAAGCTGGCGTTGATGCGCGCGGCTTTTGCCCCCCTGGCAAAACGCGCGGGAGAGGGGGCGCCGGAGGCCATGGACGCCTTGAAGTATGCCAACAGCAAGGGGCGGCTGCGTCCTTTCACATCGGACGCCTTTGGCATTGCCGCGGGGATGGGAAACGCCGAGGCGCTGGAAAAGCTTCTTCATCACGGACAAAACGGCTGGTGTGCCGCCTGCGCTTCCTCCGCGTTGCAGTATGCGGCGGAGAAAAATATTCCCGGGGCGGTTGATTTCCTGGTTCAAGTGTTGAGCGAGTCAAAAAACAAATTGGCGAGACGTTATGCCTCGAGGGGATTGGTGGGGGCGGCAGCTCTTGGAAATGAAAAAGCCGGGGAAGCCTTGAAAAAATATGATGAGGAAAAAGATGAGCGTTGACCTGGGGGCTGCTTGACCGGGGTGGCTTGCTTCAAGGCGCTCAATGGAAGTGAAATGCGGGCTCTCTGCCGTCCGGAAGCATTGGGCAAAACCGCGCCTGGCATCTGCCTGCACGGCTTGTTCCGAGCATGGCCGAGGAGCGCCTTTGCCAAAATGTGAAGTTATTTTTACGCAAGCCCATGGCGTTTGCCCTGAAAAATGGTCTTTTCTTTGGGGCTCTTTGATGGACAATGAGGAGCGGATGAGAATTTCCTCCAGGCAGCTTGAAATGTTCTATGTCCAGTTGGGGACGATGATTGAATCGGGGGTGCCGATCCAACAGGCTTTGCGATCGCAGGAAAAGACGGTGGCGCCCCGCCTGCGTTCCACCGTGGCGCGGTGGAGGGAATGGACGGAGCAGGGACATCCCCTGCATGAGGCGATGGGGTTGACTCCCGGACGGATTGCGGAATTCGACCGGCAAACCCTGCAGATTTGCGAGCAGAGCGGCACATTGGACAAGGGTTTGCTTTCCCTGGGGCAATACCATCAGAAACGAGGCGAGGCCATCCGGCGCATCGTGGGGATCACCATTTTGCCGGTTATTTTGCTGGTGGCGGCGGTTTTTGTTCCCCGGATTCCGAAGCTGGTTCTGGCGTTCATGGGGCAGGGGGAGGATACGATGGGCGCTTTTTTCATGGATACCGCGGGCTGGCTCGCAAGCCTGGTTTTTGGGGTGGCGGGGATGTTTTGGCTGGCGCAGATCCTGTTGCGGCATCCGGCCACCGGCCCGGCGATGGATTGGCTGCTCAATGCCATCCCATTGTTTGGAGGATTTCGCAAGGCGCATGCCTTGAGCGTTTGGGCGCAGCAGGTTCGCATGATGCTGGCCGCCGGGCATGGCGTTGTGCCGGCGATGGAAAACGCCAGCCGGTTCAGCCCCAGCCCCCTGATTGCCGCCGCGTTTCCGCGGATCAAGCCGTTCATCAACAGCCAGCTTGAGGTCAGCGAGGTCCTGGCCGGGAGCGGTGTTTTCCCCCCCATGTTCTGCCAGCTTTGGTCCGCGGGCGAGCGCAGCGGACGATTGGATGAGATGCTGGACCGGCTTTCGCGGCATTTTGAGGATGAATGGCGCCGCAAGCTTGCCCAGCTTGCCGTGGCGTTGCCGTTTTTTATCTACCTGCTCGTCAGCGGTTTCATCATCATGCAGATTTTCAAAATGATGGGCAGTTATGTGCGCGCCTGCGAGCAGGCCATCGATTTCGGCATGTAACAGGCCCCCCCCAAAACTTCTCGCTTCACGAAACCGCTCCGACGTGTTTATATTCCCGGCCTCATGTTTGACAATCTTTCCAACAAGCTGCAGGACATTTTCCGCAATCTGCGGGGTTATGGCAAGTTGAGCGAATCGAATATCGCCGACGCCCTGCGCGAGGTGCGCATTGCCTTGGTGGAGGCGGATGTCAATTACGACGTGGCCGTGCAGTTCATCGAGACGGTCAAGGTCCGGGCGCTGGGTCAGGAGGTGTTGCGCAGCGTCACGCCCGGCCAGCAGGTGGTGAAGGTCATTCACGACGAACTGGTGAAGCTGCTGGGTGGCGCCCAGAGTCCGCTTCAGTACGGCCATGCGTTGAACAAGATCATGCTGATCGGGTTGAACGGATCAGGCAAGACCACGACCGCCGGCAAACTGGCCAAATGGCTGGCGGCGCAGGGGCGGCAGCCTTTGCTGGCGGCCTGCGACGTGTATCGTCCCGCCGCCGTGGATCAATTGCAGACCCTGGGCGCCGCCTTGAAGACGCCGGTTTTTTCGAAGCTGGGAGAGATGGATGTGTGCGCGATCGCCAAACAGGCCCTTCAATTTGCCGATTTGCAGCAGCGCAACGTGGTGATTTTCGACACCGCCGGGCGGTTCCAGATCGATGAACCGCTCATGGAGGAACTGGTGCGCCTGAAGGCTGCGACGCAGCCCCAGGAGATTTTGCTGGTGGCGGACGCCGCCACCGGCCAGGAAGCGGCCAATGTGGCCAAGGCTTTTGATTCACGATTGGGGCTGACCGGTTTCATCCTGACCAAGATGGATGGCGATGCCCGAGGCGGCGCCGCCCTTTCCATTCATTCCGTGACCCGCAAGCCCGTCAAGTTCGTGGGGGTGGGGGAAAAACTGGAGGATTTGGAGCCGTTTCATCCCGACCGGCTTGCGTCGCGGATTCTGGGAATGGGTGATATTGTATCCCTGGTGGAGAAGGCCGAGGAGACCATGGATGAGGAGAAGGCGAAGGCATTGGAGAAGAAAATGCGCGCCAATGACTTTTCCCTTCAGGATTTTCTGGAGCAACTGGCCATGATCAAGCGCATGGGCCCCTTGGAGAATCTCCTTGCCATGATTCCAGGAATCGGTAACGTAAAGAACCTGGCTGTGAGCGATAAGGATTTGGTTCGCATCGAAGCCATCATTCAATCCATGACGATCAAGGAGCGCAGGCATCCCGAGATCCTCAATGGGCGCCGGCGGTTGCGCATTGCCAAGGGCAGCGGAACCACGGTGACAGAAGTGAATGACCTTCTCAAACGATTTGGGACGATGCGGAAGATGATGAAGAACATGGGAAACCTGAGCAAAATGATGGGACGGCTTGGCGGAATGGGGGGGATGGCAAGGATGCCCGGGATGGGCATGATGCCTCCGATGGGGCGGTTCCGCTAGATTCGTCTTATCTCACAAGTGGAATTGATATGGCAGTTCGCATTCGTTTAAGGAGGACAGGAGGGTTGAATGACCCGCATTTTCGAGTCGTGGTGGCCGACCAGCAGAGGTCGGCGAAAGGCGGCTTCATTGAAGAAGTGGGGTCCTACCATCCGGCGTTGAAAAAAAACCGCTGGAACCTGAATCTCGAGAGAGTGGATTATTGGATGGCCAAGGGCGCTTTGCCGACCGAGACCGTCCGGACTTTGATCAAGCGGGTTCGCAAGGAAGCCAAGCCTGTTGCGGCTTGAAGATGGAATCCGCGTTTTTCTTATGAAAGAGTTCATCGAATATGTGGTGAAGGCGCTGGTGGATTATCCCGACCAAGTGGATGTCCGCCAAGTTGACGGCGACCGCACCATTGTCTTTGAACTTCGCCTCAACCAGACCGATGTCGGCAAGATCATCGGCAAGAAGGGCCGGACCATCCAGGCTCTTCGCACCCTCGTGAATGGCGCCAGCGGCAAGCAGGGCAAGCGGGCCATGGTGGAAATCATCGAGGAGGGGAGAGCCCGGCAGGAGGGCGCGCCCCCGCCGGAAGCCGACGCCGCAAACGCCTGATTCGCCGAGGGCGTTTTTGTGAATGGCGAGGAACTCAGCCGGCCCCTCACGGAAGCCGGATGCGGTTTTATTGTCGTGTTTTTGTGGCAGGCTGAAGGGGAAAAATTTGTCCAAATGGTGAAATCCTTGAAACTTTTTGTTCAATCACCAGGCATGAATCCGGGTTTGTCGTGCCGGAGCAGTCTTGGGGGTGAATGCGCCCAATCCTCCTGTCCTTCAGTCTTCAGCCTTCAGCCTTTGGTCTGGCATGAAATTTGATATTCTTACGCTCTTTCCACGGGTGTTTGAGGGGCCTCTTGACGAGAGCATCCTGAAGCGCGCGCGCGAAAAGGGTTTGGTTGAGATCGGCATCCACAACATCCGGGATCATGCTGAGGGAAAACACCGCATTACGGATGATCGTCCATTTGGAGGAGGGCCGGGCATGCTGATGAAGGTGGAACCGGTGGTGCGGGCGGTGGAATCCCTGAAGACCGCGGGAACCCGGGTGATTCTGTTGAGCCCCAGAGGCGCTCTTTTGCGCCAGGATATTCTGCGGCGCCTGTCCCTTGAAAAACATCTGATCCTGATTTGCGGCCATTACGAAGGGGTGGATGAAAGGGTCAGGGAACTGGTGGTGGACGAGGAGATTTCCATCGGGGATTATGTGCTGACCAACGGCGGGTTGCCGGCCATGGTTTTGGTGGATGGGGTGAGCCGCCTGATTCCAGGGGTATTGGGGGATGCCGAATCGGCCGGGGATGAATCCTTCAGCGAGGGATTGCTGGAATATCCGCAATACACCCGTCCGCCTGAATTTCGGGGATTGAAGGCGCCGGAAATCCTTTTTTCCGGAAACCATGGCGAAATTGCCAAATGGCGCCGTGAAATGAGCCTCCGGCACACCCGGAAACAACGTCCGGATTTGCTTGGATGAGGGGGATGCCAGAGGCGCCGGGGATGGATGGAAAACGTCTTGCTGCCGGTATTGAAAGGATCGGGTTTCATGTTGTTTCAACTGGCGCCCCCAATAAAGCGATTGTTGCACTTAGGTGTTGAGATTTGCGGCGGGGTATTGTAGGTTTCCGCCCTTCGCGTTTTGGCGGGGAGGATCCCCGCCATGATTTTTTTAACCTAAACCCAGTTTTCGCCATGCATCCGACCGTTTTCAAGATCAGCAAAGAACAGTTGAACAAGGAAGTTGCTCCTTTCGCCATTGGCGATTCGGTGAAGGTCCATACCAAGGTGGTTGAAGGCGAAAAGGAACGCATCCAGATCTTCGCAGGGGTGGTTATTGCCCGCAAAGGCACGGGAATCAACCAGACATTCACGGTCCGGCGCATTTCCTACGGCGAAGGCGTGGAAAGGGTTTTCCCTCTTTTTTCTCCGCGCATTGACCGGATTGAGGTGGAGCGCAAATCGAAAGCCCGCCGTTCAAAACTTTACTATTTGCGGAAGCGCGACAACATGGTGGTTTAGTCCGGCTGTCCGGGAATTATTGAGGCGTTTGACGGATTGCTTTCCAGCGGGGGATGGACTAGTTTCGGAGGGAGGCATTCATCCCCATCCGGTTATGAGTCCAAAAACGCTCCAGCAGGATTTGTTTCGTTATGAGAAGGAAGCCCGGCGCCGGGGCGCCGGAAGAGTTTGCGGCATTGACGAGGCGGGACGTGGTCCCTTGGCGGGTCCGGTGGTGGCTTCCGCGGTTGTTCTGCCGGAGGGTTTCAACCACGATACCCTGACGGATTCCAAAAAGCTGACTTCCCGACAGAGGGAGTCTATTTACGAGGAATTGATGTCTTATTCCGGATTGGAATGGGGGGTTGGGGTGGTGGATGCGGAAGAGATTGACCGCATCAACATCCTGCAGGCGACTTGGAAAGCCATGGTGAAGGCGAGGGAGGCATTGAAAAATCCGCCTGATTGGACGCTGGTGGACGGTCTGCCGGTTGCGGTGTTGGGGAACCGGCATACGGCGATTGTCAAGGGGGATGCTCTTTCGTTGTCGATTTCCGCAGCCAGCGTGATCGCAAAGGTGGTGAGGGATCGTTTGATGAGACAACTGGACCGCCATTATCCGCAGTATGGTTTTGCAAAGCACAAAGGGTATGGAACCCGGGCGCACATGGAGGCGCTGACCCGGCATGGTCCATGCCCGGCGCATCGTCGTTCCTTTGAACCGGTCCGGCGGGCGTTGCGGCCCGCCCCGTTGGCGGCGGTACAAGCGGAGCTGGCGATTTGAACTCTCCCGCCCTGCGAATTTTGTTGGTGGAGGATGACCCGGCGTCCCTGCATTTGCTGGAACGCTGGGTGGAAGTGGAGGGGTTTGAGATTGGCAAGGCGGCCAGCGTGGAGGAGGCGGAAAAGGTCATGGGTTCCTTTGGTCCGCATGTGATTTTGACGGACATTCTTTTGCCTGGCAGGGACGGGTTTGCCCTTTTGACCAAGGTGCGGCACGAACAGCTGCCGATGGAGGTGATATTGCTGACCGGGCATGCATCGGTGGAAAGGGCGGTGGAAGCCATACGCGAGGGGGCTTGCGATTACATCGAGAAGCCGGTTCAGCGCTCCCGGTTGCAGGCGGCCCTGCACAAAGCCCGGCAGCAGATTTTGTTGAGGTTGGAAAATCTCGAGTTGCGCCACCGGCTGGCTGCGCAGGCTTCGGAACTTCTGGTCGGACAGAGCGCTGTCATGCGCGAAATCCGGGGGGGGATTGAGCGGTCTGCGGCGGGAGACATGAATGTTTTGATTGAGGGTGAAAGCGGCACGGGCAAGGAGGTGGCGGCGGAACTGATTCATCAGCTCAGTCCGCGGGCCAGCCAGCCTCTGATCAAAATCAGTTGCGCGGCGATTCCCGAAAATCTTCTTGAATCGGAAATGTTCGGTTATGAAAAGGGCGCTTTTACGGGGGCCGGGCAGGCCAAGGCGGGGAAATTCGAGCTGGCCCATCGTGGGACGCTTTTTCTCGATGAGGTGGGAGAGATGAGCCCCTCTTTGCAGGCGAAACTGTTGCGTGTTTTGCAGGATGGACGTTTTGCCCGCCTGGGTGGCAATGAGGTAAAGGCGGTGGATGTGAGGGTGGTTTCAGCCACCAATGTGGATGTGGAGAAGGCGATAGCGGACGGCCGTTTTCGCGAGGATCTTTATTACCGGTTGAATGTGGTGCGCCTCAAGATGCCGCCCTTGCGGGACCGGCTGGATGATGTGCCGCTTTTGGTGGAACATTTTCTGGCCCAGTTGCGCCGGAAGTTGAATCTCCCCGAAATGGAGGTGTCGGAGGAGGCCATGGCAAAACTGAAGTCGTGCCGGTGGCCGGGCAATGTGCGCCAACTGGCCAATGCCGTTGAACGCGCCATGGCTTTCCGGCAGGGTCGCGTGCTGGAAGCTGCGGATTTTGTCATGGATGAAATCCCCTCCCAGCCCGTTGTCAAATCCGGCGGCGCAGAGGGAAAACGCAGCCTGGTTTTTGAGCTGGGCATGCCGCTCGACGAGGTGGAGCGGCGCATGATTCACGCCGCCATGGAAAGTTGCGATGGCGACAAGGAAAAGGCTGCGGTGCTGCTGGGGATTTCCGCGCGAACCATTTATCGGAAACTGGGGCTGCCCAATGGCTAGCGAGGCTTTGCCTCAGACCAACAAGCGGCAAAGCCTCTCAATTCAAAAGTAAAAATTAAAAATTTAAAATGATCTGGCGCCATGGCGGTTCAAAATTTTGATTTTTTAACATCATATTTTGGTTTTCAAGGAATCTAGACGGCCATGATGTCTTTTTCCTTGGCAGCCAGGACCTTGTCAATTTCCGCGGTGTACTGGTCGGTGAGCTTTTGAACCTCTTTTTCAGCGTTTTTCAGGTCGTCTTCGCTGATGCCGCCCTCTTTTTGCAGTTTCTTGGCCGACTCAAGGGCTTCGCGCCGCAGATGGCGGATGGCGACCCGTCCATCTTCGGACTGTTTTTTGATGACCTTGATCAGGTCTTTGCGGCGTTCCTCGCTTAATTCGGGGATGGGCAGGCGGATGATTTTCCCGTCCACGACGGGGGAAATGCCAAGTTTGGATTCACGGATGGCTTTTTCGATGGCCTGGACATTGGAAGGATCAAATGCCTGGATCACAAGCAGGCGCGCTTCCGGAACGGTGATGCCCGCCAGTTGTTTGATGTTCATTTGCACGCCGTAAGCCGTCACGGTAATGTTTTCCACCAGGGCGGAGGAGGCGCGGCCGGTTCGCACCGAGGAGAATTCATGCTGCACGACTTCGACGGATTTGAGCATTTTTTCCTCGGCTTCCAAGAGAATGTCATCAAGTGCCATGGTTTTGGTGTAGCGTTTTGTCCGCGCGGGCGCAAGATCATCTTGATGGGGTTTGCGCCCATGAATCAAACCGACAGGCTGGTTGCTTTTGAGGATGGAATGGTGCATGATGGGGGCCATGCAACAACGAGCTGAAAAAACGCGTGAGCGTATTTTGATGGCGGCGCGCCAGGAGTTTTCCTCCAAGGGATTGCATGGCGCGCGGGTGGATGAAATCGCCGAAAGGGCCGAAGCCAACAAGCAGCGCATCTATGCCTATTACCAGAACAAAGAGAACCTTTTTGGGGAGGTGCTGGCCCATTGTTTCAATGAGATTGCGCAGAATGAACAAGCCCTGTTGCAACTGGGAGAGAGGGACATCCCCGTTCTCACCGAAAAGTTGTTGAGCCATTATGTTGATTTCCATGCGCGATATCCTTTTTTCTGGAGGATGCTGGCATGGGAGAATCTTGATGAAAAGCGCCATGTCAAGACGCTGCCGCAGGCCAGGCAGCAGGTCTTTGCTCATCTTGGCAGGTTGTATGCCCAGGGCCAGGAGCGGGGAAATTTTAAAAAGGATGTCACCTTTGAGACCTATTTGTTCGGGCTCATGGCGGTGTCGTTCTTTCTTTTTGCAAACCAGAAGTCCAGCGCGGAAAGTCTCAAACTGGACTTTTCCAAGAGCAAGGTCAGGGATCAGTTTGTAAAGGAGTTTGCCCGGCTTTTTGATGTGGCGTGAAAAAAAATTAAAAAATGACGCTGCTCATTTGCTTTTTGGACGAGTCGGGATATATTACTGAGGAAGCTTCTACGGGCCGTCAGCATAGCGGTGCTTCACGAGGAAAAGCGCGAGATGGGACGGCCAAGATTGTGAGTGCAGAGTGTGGCGCCCGCCCCTCCGGTCAGGGGGGCGGGCGTTTGCCGTTTTGATGTCCAAAATCGTGGTCGCATGAAAACGAGATGGTGTCTTCTGTTGTTATTGTCAGGGTGGTTGGTTGTTTCCTGGTGGGTAAGGCGCGAATTTTTTCCTTACGATGTGAACAATACGGATGTTGGGACGTTTTTGTTTCAGGCTGAAACTTTTGCCCATGGACATTTATGGAGGGAGACGCCTGAACCGCGGGAATTTTTCCAACAATGGCAGGCTGTTGTTCGTGACCGGTCCTATGCCTACTATCCGCCGGCGCATGCCCTCATTCTGGCGTTGCCGCTGGGAATGGGGTTGAATCCATGGTTGATCACCTGGTTGCTAAGCGCCGGCAGTTTGGGGTTGTTGTTTGTGTGGAGCAGGCGTTTTTTGCCGGTTCAGGGGGCGTGGCTGGCGGCGGGGAGCCTGGCGGTTTCGCCGCTTTTTGCATTCAATGGGGCTTCCCTGCTTTCCCATTCCAGTTGTTTGTTTTTGACCCTGTTTTTTCTATGGATGGCCGCCCGTTGGAGGCAGGAGGGAAAATGGAGCGACGCGCTGGCGGCAGGCGTGCTTTTGTCCGCTGTTGCGGCGAATCGTCCGGTGAATGCCGTGGCGCTTGCCTTGGTCTGGATTCCATGGGTTTTGTGGGCGCGCCGGATGGAGTGGCGTCGCGAGCGTTTGGCGTGGCTTGTTTTTATGATTGGCGCGGGGGGAGGAGTGGGATTGCTGCTCTTGTACTATCATGAGGTGAGTGGAAAATGGGCGTTGGATCTTTTCACGGATTACTGGCCCCGCAACCGCTATGGTTTTGGCAAAAATCTTGGACGCGGCGAACCGGGGCATTTTTTCCAGACCTGTGCGGACCATGATTGGATGGGTTTTTTCCGCAATGTGCAATACAGTCTGGTGGAAATGGGGCGCTGGTGGATGGGCAATGACGGGTGGGGGCTGGTGTGGGAGAAGGCGGGTCTGGAAAATTGGGCGGCGATTTGGAAAAAAGTCCAACTCACGCCGTTTCTTTTGGTTGCGGGGATGCTGCCGGCCTGCTGGCTGGATTTTCGGCGGGTGCGGAATCAGCGCGATTTTTCGATGGAGATCTTGCCGGTTTGCTGGCTGTGGTTTTTGGCGCAGGTGGTTCTCTATGCTTTTTATTTCACCCAGAGCACCTCTTTTTCGGGGCCGCGTTATGTGTCGGAAACCATGCCTGCGCTGGCGCTTGCAACAGGGTGGACTTTGAACTGGTGGTGGCGCCGGGCGGGAGGCCGATGGATGGTGGCGGGGTTTGCCGTGTTATGGCTGGGAGGCGTGATGTTTTTTCAGGCCAGGGTCTGTCTTTTCAATGCCAGGGGAATTCCGGCGCGCCGGTTGGTTGAAACGGCGGTGTGGGATGGGGCGAAAACCCCGGCTTTGGTTTTTGTGAGAAGCTTCTGGCTGGGGCATCCCTTTCCGATTTTCAACAATCCTCCGGCGCCATTGAAACCCGCGCCTGGAGCCCGGGATGGCGTGTTGCGTTGCGAGTTTCCGGGGAAGGTGATTTTTGCCTGTGATCGCGGCGCCGGAGACAGGCGGCTGGTTGAGCTTTATCCGGAAAGAAACGCCTATGTCTTGTGCGTAACCCCGCCCCGGGGCGGCGTGGCGGAGGTTGAGTTAAAGCAGATCTACGATGCCGCGGAGCGCCGATGGCTGCTGCAACCGGGGGAGATTTCGGCGCCATTTTTTATTGGAGGACGGTTTTCATTGCCGCTTCAATTAAAGGGGGATGGGGCGCGCCGGTTGTTTCATCCCCGTCCCGGGGAGATCGAGCCGCAATAGGCTGTTGAAAATCCGGGACCGGCGGGGCATGCTGGGGGGATGATTTCTCCCAATGCCCATCTTGCAAGCCTTCCGGTTTATGAACCGGGAAGGCCGATCGAAGAAGTGGCCCGCGAATTGGGCCTGGACGCGGATGCCATTATCAAGCTGGCTTCCAACGAAAACGCGTTTGGTCCATCGCCCAAGGCGGTGAAGGCCATGCGGGATGTCCTGAAACAAAACCATCTTTATCCGGATGGCAGCGGCTATGAGCTGCGTCAGGCGATTGCCCGCAAGCATGGGTTGAAGATGGAGCAGGTGGTGTTGGGCAACGGATCCAATGAGATCATTGAGTTTATCGGGCATGCCTATCTGGGCTTCGGAGATGAGATGGTGATTTCGCAATATGCGTTTGCCATTTATGAGCTTGTGGCCCGGATATTCCAGGCCAGCGTGGTGGAAACGCCGGCCCGTGAGTATGGGCACGATCTGGCGGCCATGCGCCAGGCCATCACCGCCAAAACCCGCGTGATTTTTGTGGCCAATCCAAACAATCCCACCGGCACCTGTGTGTCCGCGTCCGAACTTGAAGCGTTCATCCGTTCCGTGCCGGACCATGTATTGGTGGTGATTGACGAGGCGTACCAGGAGTTCCAGCCGTCCGCGCCGGACACCTCCCGGCTGATCGTGGAGAAGCCCAATCTGCTGGTGATGCACACCTTTTCAAAGGCGCAGGGGCTGGCGGGGTTGCGGTTGGGCTATGGACTGGCTTCAATGGAGGTCGCGGCGGCTTTGCAAAAGGTGCGCCAGCCATTCAATGCCAATCTGCCGGCCCAGGCGGCGGGTGTGGCGGCGTTGGAGGATGAGGCGCATATCGCCCGGACGGTAAAGAGGGTTGCGAGCGGACGCGCCTTTTTGCAAAAGGCTTTTGCCAGGCGAAAATTGCGTTGCGTGCCTTCCTCGGCCAATTTCGTTCTGGTCCAGGTGGGCAATGGGCGGGAGGTGTTTGAAAAACTCCTGCGTCATGGGGTGATTGTGCGGCCCATGCAGGGTTATAAATTGCCCGAGTGGATCCGGGTGACGGTGGGAACGCCATCCCAAAACCGTTGTTTTCTCAAGGCATTGGACGCCGTGATGGCAACCTTCTGAGATTTTGCGGGTTTCAGGCTTGTTTGAGCGGCAGCCGGATGACGAAGGTGGTTCCCCTGCCTTTGTCGGAGACAAAGGAGATGCTGCCGCCGTGGGCTTCGACGCCGGCTTTGGCGATGGCCATGCCGAGGCCGGTGCCGGAACGTTTGCCGCGGGTGACAAAGGGCTGGAAAAAATTGTCGCGGATTTCCTCGGGGATGCCCGGGCCGTTGTCGGCGATGTGGATTTCCACGGTTTTGGAATCGCCCGCCTTGGCCTGGATGGCCAACCTGCCGCCTTTTTCTCCCATGGCCTCGGTGGCGTTGTTGATGATGTTTTGAAGGATGCGCAGGAGACGCTGTTGATCTCCCTCAATGGCGGCGTCGATGGATTTGAAGGAGTAATCGATGTTTTGGTGGCGCAAGAAATCGGCGTTGAGATTTTCGCAGGTGGCGAGAAGTTCCGCCAGGGAGATGGAGGTTTTCTGGAAGGACGCCTGGCCGCGGGAATAATCGAGCAGTTCCTGGGCCATGGAGATCATCCGGTCGGCCTGTTGATTGATCAGGTTGCACCAATGCAGGATTTTTTCACCGGAGGACTGCCGGACGATCAGGTCCCCGGCCAGTTTGATGCTGGCAAGGGGGGACCGGATGTCGTGAATGATGGAGTTGGCCATCTCGCCGACCAATTGAAGTTTCTCTTTGCGCAGAACCTCTTCGGTGTAGCGTTCGTTGGTCAGTCTCAAATGTTGGGAGATGCGCCTGGCAAAGAAAAGGGCTGTCTCCCCGGGTTCGCTTGTGAGAATGTCGCGCAGGATTTCGTCGGAAAGATGGCCGATCAGGGATGGAACGGCCGTTCGGGCGCCGGTGCTGCGCCCGCAGTTGTCCAAGACGCTGACTTCACCGAAAAATTCGCCGGCTTCAACCGACGCCAGCGTGACCACGCGCGCGGAACGGCTTTTTTTGGTCAGGTCAACCTTGCCGCCGATGACCAGATAGACGCCGTCGGTGGAATCTCCTTCCTTGAACAATTCGTGTTCCGCGGGACGGCGGGTTTGTTTGACCATGGAGACGAGACGCTGCCGGACTTCGGGGCGGAAGGGGGTGAAGAAGCTGTTGTTCTCGAGATTCATGACGGAACAAGGCATGTGGATTCCTGCAATTTTGAATTTCGATCAATGATGCGCCGCGCCGAGATGTTTGGATTTTTCAGTGGCGGCGCGGACGGCTTTCATGAAGCTTCCCCGGACGCCGTCCTCCTCCAGAACGCGCAATCCCTCGATGGTGGTGCCGCCGGGGGAGGCGACCATGTCTTTGAGCGCGCCGGGATGTTGTCCGGTTTCCAAAACGAGTTTTGCGGCGCCCATGACGGTTTGGGCGGCCAGTTGGGTGGCCATCGGGCGGGGAAGCCCCATTTCCACGCCGCCGTCGGACAGGGCTTCGATGACCAGGAAGATGTAAGCCGGGCCGCTGCCGCTGAGGCCGGTCACGGCATCGAGAAGTTTTTCCGGCACATGGGTGACGGCGCCAACCGCGCCGAGAATGCTTTCCGTGAGCTGGATGTCCCCGGGTTTGACATTGGGACCGATGGCATAGGCGGAGGCGCCGCAACGCACAAGGGCGGGGGTGTTGGGCATCACCCGCACAATGCGGGCCTGTTCCTGGAGGCCGCCTTCGAGAGAACCGATCGAGACGCCGGCGGCCAGGGAGATGAGCAATTTGCCGCCGAAGGGCCGGTGGATGACGGTGAGCACTTCCCCCACATGGGCGGGTTTGACGGCCAGGATGGCCAGGTCGCATGCCGCGGCGATTTCCTCGTTGCGGGCGGTGGTCTTGGCGCCGGTTTCCTTTTCAAAACGTTCTCTTTGGGCCTGATCAAGGTCGCTGGCCAGCAGTTGATCGCGTTCGCAGAGTTTTGCGTCCAGCATGCCGCGGGCCAGGGCGGTGGCCATGCGGCCGGCGCCGAAAAATCCGATCTTTTGGGTGAGTTTCATTGGGGGTGAAAATTTTAGGCAAGGTTCAAGGTTTTAAGGGCAAGAATGGTATTGTTCCGCAATCAGAGCCATCCCATAATTTTTCAGAGATTGCTCTCGCCTCGTCGAAGCCTTCGGCGCAGCACGGGCCTTCGCCACGCCGAAGTGGCTGCGGCCACGCAGGCGGGTCGGTCCCTTTTTCCCAAACCTCGCAATGACCTCATAAAATGTCATTGCAAATCCCGCCACGGCGGGAGCAACAGGGGGTGAAGCCCTTCGACGTGGCTCAGGGTGGTGAGCGTTGTCGAAACCACAATCCCTGTTGCGAGATTGCCGCGCCCGCATGGCGGGCTCGCAATGACTCCGAGAGGCGGATTGTGTCGTGAACGCATACGCTAAAAGAGATGGGCGGAGAGGAAGTAGAGTTTTCCGATCTTGAGGCCGGCCATGGGGTTGCCGGGCAGGTCAACCTGGATTTTTGTGGGAGGGCTTTTAAGCAGAAGGGCGAACAGATTCCGCCATGTGAAGGGGATTTGGTATTCAATGACCCGCGCGTGGGAGATGGCGGCGTCTTTTTTGGCTTTTTCGATGGTGTCCTCGAAGGTGCCGGTCTGGTCGATCAGTTTTGCGGCAAGGGCCTGTTTGCCGGAAAGGATTCGTCCGTCGGCCACGCCGTTGCGCAGTTGCTCCGGGTTGAGCTTTCGTTCCTTGGCCACCAATTGGAGGAACTGCTCGTAGGCTTCCATGATGAGGTTTTGCATCAAATCCATTTCTTCCGGGGTGGGTTCCCGGGCGCCGTTCATGATGTCCTTGAATTTGCCGCTTTTGAAGACAATGGTGCGGACGCCGATTTTGCCGAGCAGATCCTTGTAGTTGAGGGTTTCCATGATCACGCCGATGGAGCCGGTGATGCTCAGGTCGTCGGCGACGACCCAGCGGGAGCCGATGGCGGCGTAGTAACCGCCGCTGGCGGCGACGGAACCCATGCTGCAGAGAACCGGTTTTCTTTCGCGCAGTTTGCAAAGCGCCCGGTAAAGACGATCCGCGGCCAGCACTTCGCCGCCGGGCGAATCCACTCGCACGATGACGGCCTTGACCTGCTCGTCCCGTCCGGCAAGGTCAATTTGTTCGCAGATGTCGCCCACCATGCCATCCATGCCGGTATGGCCGCCCACTTCGCTGGAAATCAGCCCTTCGATGCGGATCACGGCGATCTTGTTGGGGGAATCCTCATCGCCCGAGTAAAACTGTTCAATAAAAACAGCGCCCCGGTTGTGGACGCTGGACTGCTGTTGCAACTGCACCATCAGGAAAAACCACAGGTTGAGCAGGATGCTCAGGCCGAGAAATAACCATAGCCAGCGCAGCCGGCGTTTGCGCGATGCGGCGGTTTGATTGGTGCGCCAAAGTTGTTCTTCCAGCGTTGGCGGGGGAGGGGGCAATTCACTGCTCATGCGCCCCATTAAACTGCGATGGAAGGGCGGTGGCAACCAAAAGTTTGCAGCCTTTCCGGATAATTCATGTTCAGGAATTTCATCGCGTTTTCGGATGAAAATGAAATTGCGACAGTTTCTGGATTCCCGCATTCGCGTTAACCTAAGGAATCAATGAATCATATCTCTATCATAGGCGGTGCGGGAGCCCCGCCCTCCATTTTTTACCGTGCAGACAATGGAGGGCGGGGCTCCCGCACCGCCTCCATCAGAACGGAATGGTCCCAGATTGGGCAAATGTTAGCGGCGTTGGGCAGGACACCCTCGTTCCCAGGAAAGGATCTCAATTAGGTTGACGCGTATGCGCATTCGCGGGAATGACGGAACTCAACTCATGCCGCACATTGTACCGTTGCGTGCAGGTCGAGTTCAAATATTGCATCCCCTTCACCAACGTCGCGCGGGATGTCTCCACCAGCAAATGATAGTGATTCTCCATCAGCACAAAGCCATGCACCATCCATCCCGCGCTTGCTCACGTCTCCCCCAACGTCCGCAACCACGTCTTTTGATCCGTCTCATCCTTGAAGATCGCCTCCAGGTGATCCCCCCGGTTTATCACGTGGTAGATTGCGCCGGCAAATTTTCACCGCATCTCACGCGGCAATTCGAGGAGCGTGCGGCATGCTTGTTTGCTATCCGTTCTTTCATCTCTGTCAACCAGTTTGAATCAAAACTCGGACTGCCCCCTTTTGTTGATCTTCGGCGGAAATCTGCACATTTTGGGAAGCAACGCTCGCGCGAAAAGTTTAATTTTTCATTTGATGAGTGAAACTCTACTTGTCCACATTATATCTCCCCTCTCGCTCTGTAACCTTATATCCCAGCTTTCTCAGTGCATCGGCCGCGGCAATCCGCACCAAAAAGCCATAGTTCTTCCCGATGACGTCACCCGACGCTTTGGGCGCATAATCATCTTTCAAAGCCTGTATTAGGGCGGTTGAAGCACGTTTATCGCGCACCCCCCCCAAACACCGAGCAGCATCTGAACGCATGATTCCGCTCGGCGATATCCGCAAGCAATCGATCAATGTGACAAGCGATGACCGGTCTTCGCAGTTGCCAATGATGATTGCCAAATGATACCGGAATGCATCGCCTTTCGCGTTGCGCATCCTCTCTAAAAGCAGGGTAATATATTGGTCTTTTTGTCGTGAACGTAACACAAAATCGCTCACAATCTGGCGAAATTGTTTTTCAATCCGTTCGTCAGATGTCCCGATCGATCCTTGAACTGGCGGTGCCACAGTTTCGCGATTCACATCACACTCATGAGCTAAAGAACGAAGCATAACATCTAACGATTTGGAAGAATCAATGGTTGCAAGCATGCGTTGCGCGTGAAGGCGAACGTACCAATTGTCCTCATTTTGCAGGGACTTCTTGATGATTGCCAGGGCCTCGTCCGGTTTCTTGTCGGCAGCCGCATCGATCGAGGAAATTCCAATGTCAATGTGTTGCTGTAGTGACGACATTGTTTCCGCCTTGTCGATGTCGGTTGTGTTTGCAGAAAGGCATATATTTGCATGGAATAGGAAACAAATCGCCGCAACCGGTTGAAAGTGTAAAAAAAATGTTTTCATAGTATCACAAAATAGGGATGTTAGAAATCCTTCGTCTTTAGACGAAGGGGGGGGTGCCCGACGGATGTCGCGGCGTTTGTGTTGAAAAAGCACCTAAACATAGGGTGTAGCGTTTCTATTTGGGAAGAGGGGGATCGAGTTCATTCGATAGGGCAGGGGTTAATCCTCGGCTTCCAGCCGAGGGTGGTTTAATATTGGTGCCCGGGCATGGACCAATCTTGTGCATTTGCAGAACCGGAGCCCCAGCTGCGTTCCACCTTATAGCAAAGTTCATCTTCGTCATCAATTCCATTGCCATTTGTATCCGGATTATTTGGATCTGTTTCACCATGATCCACAACTCCATTGCCATTCGCATCTTCGACGGCGTCAGGAATCCAATCTCCATCGCTATCTTTCATGCCGGTTCGAACCCAACTGTTCCAGTGGGTTTGGTGAAGAGCTTCGTGAATACATGTTTCCGCAAAGGTGTCAATCCCGTTATGTCCGGTTTCGGGGTTAGCGCCAACTGCCATTGGGCCAATGTGAAAATGGTTGTTCCCTGCAATATAATATCCAAAATAGGGGGTGGACGGATCATACTCATGGCTGCCAGAGCTTGCCATTGTCTGACAATAGTAGTAGTACCAATCGGGAGCATTGGTGTGATGGTCGGGTGGGTGATTGCTTCCATATCTAGAAAAAAACACTTCATAAGGTTTTTCGCTCACCTTGCCGCTGTCAAAATATAATGAGCATTTCTTGCTTCCAAAGTCGGAATTGTTAGCAGGCAAGCCTGTGAATCTAACTGTTGCGATCAGGTTGTCGCCGCTGGGAGCCGATCTTCCCCCCGGATTTGCTGCATCCCATGCCTTTGTCGAATTGCCGATGCCATCAACTATAAAATACGCCCGATCTTTGATCTCAGGGCTCACCGCATAAAGTTTCACCTAAAAAGTAAACTTTATTTTGCGGTGAGCTCTAAGCGCCATTCCGGACCCCTTTTCTGATCTGCGGTTGGAATGCGTTTGAATCATCTTAAAATCTGGATATTATTTCCTTTTTTCGACATCCATTGTTTTAGATGGCGGCGATGGTGTAATATCTATGGTGACACTGTTTGATATGAGTTCCATATCATTCATTTTTTTGGATGGTCGTTCGCCTGTGTAACCGAGTATGACATGCGGACAGCTGAATTCGATCCGAATTTTGGTTGGACTGTTTTGATTGAATGCGTCCGGGCATATTTTATCCAAATCGATCACAGTCCGATGCGAATCCTTTGATTTGATGGATAATAGCCTGGTGGAATCACTGGCAATGCGTTCACTTGACTCATGCGGTGATCTGCCAGAGCCACTCACCGCTCCGCTAATAGATTGTTTTTTGCTGTCCCACTGAATAATATGCATCTGAATATTGGGGATGGCATTATCGATAACCTGCTTGTCAACATCAATTCCTCTCTCGGAATTATTTTCCAAGCGCAGTTCGACTAAGTGGCTGTCTGTCTTGGGCAAAACTTTTAAGACCAGCTTGAGTCCAAATGTTGCATCACTAGATTGTGAAGGAGAATTGTTATTAGCGTCAACAAAATTACAAGTTAAGAGCGCAACAAGGCAGAAAAAAAAGCTAATTTTGAGGTTGTGTGTTTTCATTTAAATTCCTTTCATTTAAAAATCAGTTAATACTGGTATCAAGGACCGCCCCTTGAGTTTCCCCGTGTTTGGTTTCCGCATCATATTGATCCCCCAACTTATCGAGTGCGCCAAGCGCTTCGTCTTTAATCTTGGACGCTTCGGATTTGAGCTTTTGCATCTCAGCGCGGTTTGGCGGGAAATTGTTCGCTCAAACCCGCCGGCAACGTCAATTTGCCCACAATGGTTTCCACGGAATAAACGCGCGGTCTTCCGCCGGGATCGCTTGTTTCCATCCGGATGATTTCCCTCACCGGTTTTGCCGTGCCGGTGGGGGTGACGACCACGGTGTATTCTTTTCCCTCAACGCGTGTTTGCAGCTTGGGAACAAAACGTGCGCCATCGCTGCTCACCTTGGTGATTTGAATGGGGGCGGCGGTTTCTGCCTTCAACCGGATTGTTTTCGCCGTGGCCGCTTCCCCCACCGACCAAAACAAGGATGGCGGGTCAATGGTGAGAGGCGAGGGAATGAACGCTCGCAGTTGGAGCACGGAAACCGGATTCTGCGCGTCATCCGTGGAAACCGCGATTTGGTGTTCTTGCCGGCCAAGCCTCCGGCCAAACTCAAACTGGGCGGTCAGCGTCCCTTTTTCCCCCGGTTGATAGGTTTTCTTGTCCACCAGCACCGTCACGCATTTGCAGTTTGATTTGATGGCATTGATGGTGACCGGCCGTTTGCCCTCATTGCGAAAATGATATTCCGCGATCATCCCGTGATCCTGAATGGTCGGGCGGAGTTCGATCTGTTTGGATTTCCATTTGATTTCGGAGCGCAACCCGGCAAGAGAGGTCAACGCCAGGAAAATCGCAGTCATGCGCGTGAAACGTCGTAAAACTATGCGGGTTAACATGGCGCGATTCTATGCGGAGAAGTCTTTTGCTTCAATCCCTTTTCCCATTGTCTGGCGCGATAAAATCTGTAGAATGCGGCGCAATGAAAGCGCTCTGTCTTCCGCTCTTTTCTGGCGTCTTTATTCTGGCGGTGTTCCTGTCCGCTGAAACCTCCTTCAAGCCTGTCGTTCCGGACCCGTTATTCATCCAGGCGGCAAAGGTTGGCAGCTTCAGTCAAATCAAAGCCATGTTGGACAAAGGCGTTCCCGTGAATACCGAGGATCAAAGCGGCAAAACGGCGTTGATCTGGGCTGCCACCCGGGGGCATCTTGGGGTGGTTCAGCTTCTTGTCGAAAGGGGGGCTGATGTGAATCAAAGCGACCGAAACGGTTGGACGGCCCTCATGGCCGCCACATGTCTGAAGCAAACAACAGCCATTGCCGAACTTCTGATCGCCAAAGGGGCGAAGGTTGACGCCAAAACCGCGCAGGGACGAACCGCCTTGATGGATGCCTGCTGGGACCATCCCGGAGCCGCAAAATTGCTTCTCAAACATGGGGCATCTGTCACGGATCAGGATTCCTTTGGCAGAAACGCGCTGGATCATGCGCTTATTTACGCCAAAGTCTCAGGGAAAACAGAGATTGCGGATTTGATTGCCAACGCCGGGGGCAAACCCTCGCCGGCTTCGGCAGCCTCCTCTCCGGCGGTTGAGACAAATCAGACGCTTGCCACTTGGGCCACACTTGGGCATCTGGCCAAAGTTCAGGAAATGGTTGCCAACGGCTCTCCGGTTGACCAGCCCAATGAGCGGGGAAAAACGCCGTTGATGTGGGCTGCCGATCGCGACCGGCTCGACGTCGCCAAATTTTTGATTGCCCATAAAGCCAATGTGAACGCAACCAATGACGAAGGATGGACTCCGCTGATGAGCGCCGCTGTGGGAAGCTCAACCAACCTGATGGAAATTCTGATTGCCAAGGGCGCCAACGTCAACGCCAGGCACGATTGCGGCTGGACCCCGCTGATTCTCTCCGCCATGTCCGGACGGACTGCCAACACCATCTGTCTTCTTCGTCATGGAGCGGATGCCTGCGTCACCAACCGCCTTGGCAAAGGGGCGCTGGATTATGCCTTGGAACACCGTCAGACCGATCTTGCGGCCATGCTCAGGAAAGCCGGGGCCACCCCCGCCCCGCCTTTGCCGTCGGAACAGCCCGACACCGATCAGTCGCTGGTTGCTTGGGCCAAGATTGGCCATGTAAAGAAGATCGAAGCCATGCTCGCGCAGGGCGCCAATGTGGATGAGCCGGACAAAGGCGGCAAAACCCCGCTCATGTGGGCTGCGGAACGGGGGCGGCTGGAGGCGGTCAAGGTTCTCCTCAAGCATGGCGCCAAGGTAAATGCAACCACCGAACAGGGCTGGACAGCGCTCATGGGTGCTGCCATT
The DNA here is from genome assembly GCA_028687435.1 of Verrucomicrobiia bacterium. GTDB lineage: Bacteria > Verrucomicrobiota > Verrucomicrobiia > JABWAM01 > JABWAM01 > JAQUAF01. Next base: position 56,454 of record JAQUAF010000032.1, read on the forward strand.
ACCGGCCATGTCGCCGAGACGGAATACTTGATTGGAAAAGGAGCCAATGTCAATGCTCAGACCACTGAATATAATACCCCTTTGCTTCTAGCCAATCGTTTTGGCAGGAAGCAAATTACGAAAATCTTGCTTGAGAATGGTGCCAAATGGGACGTTGTATTAAAGGATCGAAAATAGGATTTTCAAGTGATCTGTTTGCATCAACCAAGCAAATGAGGGCCATCCAGCGCGCTGTCTGGTCGCCGTCTGCTGTCTCGCGAATTGGTAAACACAAGCTTGCTTGGCAACGCCTGTTCATCTTGTATTATTTTTTGGGCTATATTTTTCGGAGATAATCGTATCATCGTCATTAATGCGAAGATCGGAAATAATTTCTTTGCCTTGCAATACTTGAAATACATTGAGCCGTCCAGATGGATAAAACTCAAGCCAAGCATCTATTGCTCCTATTGTAAGTGATAGCACTTTTCCGGTTTTGTCAAAATGTATTTGATATCTCTTATTCTTAATTTCATCACGGCAAGCGCTGTCTTTAAAAACGGCTTTATCTGCCATTTCAATAGGGCCATTCTCAGAAAACAATCTAATGTTAAGAATTGCAAACTCGCCATTTGCATTTGAAATTATTACCATAAGCTTGGGATTTGTTTTTTCCCGCTTCAGCCAATTTTCCCTGGCAAGAGCCTTAACTTCTTTGTCGATCTCACGCATCCTCGCCAGGGATTTTTTAAGCAATCCTGCGATCTCCGGTGTTTTAATCCTCATCTGGTCAACGGCTTCTTCATTTTGCGTGTGTGTTGAAGGTTTTTCTCCTGCATATTGGCTTGAAGTCAGGCATATAATGAAGGAAAAATAAAAAAACGCGCAATTTGGAAAATTTATTTTTTTCATGGTAATAAAAATTTAATGTTCCCCTCGAGGATGTTGAAAATCCCTCGCCTTCAGGCGAAGGGTTGGTTTAGTTTAGACTATTCAAATAATCTGAAAGCAACCATGGGTAATCATGCGAAAGATTTATGGTTATTCCACAAATAGCTGCGGAAGCCCTGGTCTCGCTGACGCAATTGTGTGATGTAACATTGTATGTTCCGGGTGATGAGCTGAGATTTATAGAGTACTGGGCTCCGCTCTTAAGTTGCGCAAGGGTGACAACCCAAGTGTGTTGTCCGGTCGCTTGAAACAATAGGTATTTCCGTCCAAATCTTGAAATTTCAAGACCTCGCCAAAAATCAACGGAATACGATTATCGAGATCGATTCCAACCTCTTTAAGGATGATCATGCCTCGTTTTTTATCCATGTGATCTAGAATCAAAACAATCGGCTTTTTCCCAGGGGTGTTGTCATTAGATCCCTTGTGTATAACGCGAAATTTCTCTTCCGCTTCAATAATTTCGCTTTGTCCCTTTTTTTGAATTTTATATTTTATCGAACCATCATTTTTGAAAGCAATGGACAACCATTTAAAAGGAGCAGAATGACAACTTAAAAATTCAATTCCCTCCCACTCGCCAATGCAGGCTTTTTCAATCCGTAGCGACTCTTTGCTGGGATTGGCGATATCCAACTGACTCTGCTTTGCCGCTGCAGAGTCTGAATCAACTCGTTTTGGGATTATTTTGTCACCTTTTATGATTCCAAAAATGAAAGAAGTGCAAATTAGGAATATAAAATTTAAACAACTTATGTTCATATAAGTAGCCTTTTTGATTTATTTTATCGATCAGGGCCTCTCCAATCATACAAGGTAGGATTAGGTTCATAAATGCAATGTGTTGGATAAATTTCGCAGCCAACAGATTGTCCGGCATTATTCATTACCCATGTAGCAGCAAAGGGAGTGGCATTTGTGCACCGAAGATAACGCGTAAACAAGGTGTCCTCATAATCCCCCCATGAACCAGCTATGAATGAGGCCGCGCTGGGATCCACTTGCAGCCCTCCACATTCAGCCCATTGATGCCACGACCACTCGCGAACACCGAAACTCCCTCCAGCAGGGGTAAATGCTTTTGTCCTCTGATAACACATATCATCCAATGCTCCACTGCTAGGCGATCCAAGACTTGCCCAACAATGTTGACGCGCTGGAATCCCAAGGAGAGTCATTATCCGGACGAAATCACTCGATAGTCTGTTGCAATCATAATTCCATGTATAATGTGCTGCAAATCCGTTATTTAAAATATCATTAATTGCGGCATTTGCTGTGCGTGTGCCTGAAGCCCAATTGCATGCATAATCTAAAATCATTGTCCACACATTATTCGTATTCCCCACGGCGTTACTCCAAGGCGCCGCCGGCGTGTCGAGGATCGTGTACACGGTGTAAGGCCCCGAAACGTTCATATTGACGTTGGTTGTGACGGTTGTGTTGAACCCCCGCATCTGCCATTGCCATTGGCCGCCGGTCATTTTCAGCACGCAGTTGGTTGCGGTTCCTGCGGACGAGAACATCGTCCAGTTGGTTCCACCGTCCGACTCGCCGCCGCCGGTTGGGAACGACACGGTGGAGTAGCAATTCGTGCCCAAGCACAGGGAACCGGACGAACCCGCCGCGACAGGCGACATCGTGGCCCGGTAAATGGCATTGGTCAGCCCGGACGGTTGAACGGCAAAGCGGGCCTTGAAGGAAAAAATCCGGTTTGCGGGGTAGCACACCGGTATTGTCGAGCCGCCCGCCGCCGTCCATTCGCCATTGGTAAGATTATAAGCCGTGGAATAATCCTGCCGGAGATGGATGGCGGGGGCGCCCGCGCCATAATCAAAATTGATATGGGTCACTTTTACTCCCGCCACGCTGAAATCCTTGCTCCCTTTGCATGAGGATTCGTTTTGATCTTTGGCGGAAATCTGCACATCTTGGGAAGCAAATTTCCCAACAACCTTTATTGATAAATCACCACACCAGCGAAATTGGCCTTGGAAGTCCGCGTGATCGAAAAACGAGCGGGGAACTCCCCGGGACAATCCGCAACTCCAACCCGGTTGGACGGAAACCGGCAGGCATGCCGCCGCAGTATTCATTTCTCGATAATTGATAACAAGAGTTGGTACCGTTCGGACGGCTGGAATGTTGGTTCAATGGCATCTCTCTTGCCAATCTTGTCCAATTGGTTAAAGGCTTCACTTTTGGCAATGGCATTGGCATCCTCCAACGCAATTTTCTTGAGTGCCCCTTCGCCTTTTTGTGGATGAATGCGAAAAATTTCCTTGGCTGCTTCCACGCGCAGGAATGGATTTGCGGTTTTCAATAGCGCTTCGAGCAGAGCAATCCTCTCCGAGACAGTCTTTCCTTCAGCGCTTTTCTTTAAAAGCGTCAACCGCACAAATGCTTCCGCCATTGCATCAGTATTCGTTTTGAGAATTTCTTCCGCCTTTGCGCATAAAGACGTTTCTTTTTTCTTGCTCTGCCCGATGGCATATGCCGCGAGCGAGATTAGCACTCCGTCTCCGCTGGCAAGGTCTTGCGCGACAACTTGCTGGTCTTTGTCGGAAATACTGCCATTCTTGCGAATATTTTCGATCGCGCTTTTGATTTCGGGCAATTTTTTCCCCGCCTCAGCATCCATCGGCAATGCATTGGCAAATATCGGGTTTATCCCTAAAAATAAAGCGAAAAAAATCATTGTTTTAATCATCATATTTATCCTTCGTTTTGTGTTGCATGCCGGGATTGCCCCGGTCTTTGCTGTGATCGCCAGTAGGCAAAAGGGGCAGTCCGGTCCGAGTTTTTAAGCATTTTTCTGTCGTCGCGCCATGAAAATCATGGCCCGTTTAATTTTGCCTCTAAGTTAATCGTGGTGGGTCAAAATTGAGGTTTTTCCACGCATTTGGATAAAAATTGGCCATTGTTCGCTCGAAAACCCAGCCATTGTTGGCCCCCAAACCCTCTTACCAGAGGATGGAGGGTTTGGGGGCCAACAATGGCGCGGCAAATCCTGCCATTTTCACTCTCATTTCCTGTAAAAAACCCCCTTTTTTCACCCACCACGAGTAACCAAGAGCCTTAATTTTTTCCAGTCTTTGTTCAACCGGCAATCCTCGCCCAACTGCCGCCCCACCCGGCTCAACCCGCTGCGCAGCCCTGTCACATTTCCATGCCGCAATTCCCGGGCCACCCACTTCACCCCCACTGCCGTCCGCCGTCGCAACCAATATCCCAACAATTGTTTCTCCCATCTCGCCCGCCGCCCCGGCACACCCCGCCTCCCAAGCCGTTGCAGTCCCGCCTCCAACTTCTGGCGCGCCAGCATCTCCTCCAACCATTCACGCATTTTTGCGCCGGCAAATTTTCACCGCGTCTCACGCGGCAATTCGAGGAGCGCGCGAATGCTTTTCCCTTGTTGACACGGGGCGCTAATGGGTGACCCCTTTTCCGAACCAATGACGCAGAGTTGATGGTCAGAATTCGACTTGTCACTGTCAAACTTATTGAGATTGCCGTTTTTGTTTTGGCTTATTTTCAAAATATGCGACCTTCTCTTTTGATAGAACCCCACTTTTCTTGAGCTCTTCGTATGTCTTTAAAATATCTTTTTCGGAAAGATCGGCAACCACATCAAGCGCAGCTTGCCACACGTCCGCATCCTTTGCCGCCAACCACTTCTGCAGCGCCATCAATAAAGATGTGCGATCAATATTTACAATCAGCTCTCCCCTTTTGACACCACCCTCCTTGTCGTCCTCCACTGCGTTACGTCGTTCCTTATCACAACGAACACCTAAGCGTAGCAGGCAGGAATAGGCCGCCTCTCTAACTGGATATATCCGTTGCAAAGATTGAAGGCCTACCCCCTCTTCCTGATCATAATAAAAAGGATCTTTTGAACGGCGTACGAGTTCTGGCAGTGCCCGAATAGGCACGTCACTCTTTGACATTGCATCCATTAAAACTATAATAATTTCAGGTGGGACGCGCTCTTGTGTTAAAATCCCCAGAACTTGATTCTCAGGAATCTTTTCTCCGTTAAGACCGATCGCCAAATTGAGATAAGAGATTAAATCCTTTGCATTTTCTGAATCCTTGAAGGCTTCCATTGCTTGCCTAATGGCCTTCATTCGCTCATCAGATTTCGATGAATGTGGATTCTTTGCAATCAAACGGATCAAGATGGCAATATCTCGCGCCGGATTAACGCCTTTCATGGCGCCAGCAGCCGTTGGTTGTTTTGACTGTAAAATTCGCTCATTCAAATAATCAACCAAGGCATTCACAACTGAAGCATCGGACAGATTCTTGTTTTCATAAAGCGTACGAATTTGATCCATCGGTAATGGTTGAATTGCGGGAATGTCCTTTCCTGCTGCTTGCTGATCTAAAAACATAACAACAGAAAAGCATGTTATCGTTAAGAAAAAAAACAGCCTGTGGCCCTGAGAAGTTAGGTGGACCCCATTATTCGGCCAGTTCCAGCGGAAAATAAGCTCCGACGGCTGGGTATGTTTTGACCATAGATCGGTGCGGGCAACCAATCAAGCCGGAATGTCGAAATCTCAGATGACATAGAGG